>NZ_JBQCHP010000060.1:0-64673 GCF_051954575.1 Dyella sp.
GCCAGCTTGAAGATGTAGCGCCCGCTTTCGGTGATGGTGGACAAGCCCAC
The DNA here is from genome assembly GCF_051954575.1 of Dyella sp. Classification (GTDB taxonomy): domain Bacteria; phylum Pseudomonadota; class Gammaproteobacteria; order Xanthomonadales; family Rhodanobacteraceae; genus Dyella_B. Next base: position 51 of record NZ_JBQCHP010000060.1, read on the forward strand.
CGCCACGCCGGCTTCGCCATGGAAGGAACCGAAGCCCACACCGAAACTGCTCAGGTTAGGCTGATACGCCTGGCCCAGGCTGGACATCGCAATGCCTGCGGCAACACCGGCATTGGCACGGTTGGATATCGCGTTGAGCTGGTGATTGACGCCTGCCAGTTTCTGGTCGGTGTAGTTCTGCGCCCAGTTCTCCGCCGTTTGCACGCCTTGGTTCACCTGGCCCACGGTCGCCGCATCGGTGGTGGCGGTGCCGGCCTGCACGTTGTGGATCTGCGCCGGCGTGCCGGCCTGGCCCACGGTGACGCTGGTGTAATTCACCGTGCCGTCCGCATTCTTGTCGTACTGCACGGAGCCGGCCTGCGACTGCTGCAATTGCGCGACGTTCACCGCATCGGTCGACGCCGTACCTGCGGCCACATTGGTGATCTGCCGCTGATCGGTGGACGAGCCCACCGACACCACGTTCGAGCGGCCACCGTCAGTGGAACCCGCACCCAACGCCACCGAGTTGTTGCCGCTCGATGAGGCGCCATCGCCGATCGCCGTGCTGTCCGTACCCGACGCGGTCGCCGAAGGACCTTCCGCTACGGAATTGGTACCGGTGGCGGAAGCCGCGGTGCCGCTGGAATTGGCCGAGAAATACTTGCTGCCACCATTGTTGATATTGCTGACAGTAGTGTTGAGGTTGGCGATGGCATTGGTGTTGGCGTTCACCTGCTGATTGGTCGCATACAGCTCCGAACCATTGATCGCATCGGTGCTGGTGCTGCTCACCTGCCCTGCCGCCACATTGGTGATGGTGCGTTCGTTGCCCGCACTGCCCACGCTCACCGTGCTGGTGGGATTCGTTCCAGCCACGGCATACGTGTTGCCGCCCACCGTGACGCTGCTGGTGCCCTGCACGGTCGAGGTGGTGGAACCGGCGCCCAAGGCAACGTCACCTGCATTGGCGCCCGCCGTTGCACCGTTGCCGATGGATACCGCGTTGGTGGTGCTTGCCGTGGATACCGGACCGATCGCCACGCTGTTCGTGCCGATGGGCTGCGAATCGGCCAGGCTCGAATTGGCGTGGAAATACTTGATGCCCGCGCCATCCACCGCGCCACCAATCTGGTTCAGCACGCTTTGCACCGAGTTATAGGTGTTGCCGCCGTAGTTGAGGTTGGTGGTGATGGCGCCCGTGGTCGGGTCATACGTGGTGTTGCCACCCAGCGACGAAGCCACCGTGTTGCCGAGGTTGGTGACGGTGTTGCCTAGCGTGGTGGTGGCGGTACCGAGTGCGGTCACTGCCTGGTTGGTGGCGTCCAACTGCGAACCGTTGATGGCATCCGTGCTGGTGGAACTGATGCGTCCCGCCGCCACATTGGTGATGGTGCGCTCCGTACCCACACCACCCACGCTGACCGTGCTCAGCGGGTTGGTGCCGGCGAAGGCGTAGGTCACGCCATTGATGGTGGTGTTGGCCGTTTTCACCACCGTGGCGGTCGTCGAGTTTGCGCCCAGCGCTACGTCGCCTGCCTGCGCATTGGCATTCGAGCCTGAGCCGAGCGCCACGTCGGTGGGATTGACGGTGGAACTGCCTGCGCCGATCGAGATCGCTTGAATGCCACTCGCCACCGAGTTGGTGCCCAGCGCAATCGAGTCCTGCAGATTGGTGGTCGCGTTCTCGCCGATCGCCACGCCGCCCGGCGCGTTCTGCTGCACCAGGGCGCCGTTGCCCATCGCCACGCCGTTGTCGCCGTTGGTCACCGTGTTCGGGCCAACGGCAATGGCGTTGTTGCCCACGGCCAGCGAGTCCGGATCGGTGGAGTTGGCGTGGAAGTAGCGGGTGGTCGTGGTCGCGAACGAACTCAATGCACCGGTCAACTGCCGCACCGTCACCGCATCGTTCGTTGCGGTACCGTCGGCCACGTTGGTGATCTGGCGATAGGTGGTGGCACTGCCGACCGACACCGCACCGACCAAGGTGTGGTCCGTGGTGTTGTACGGAATGATCGTGCCGCCGATGGTGCCGCTGGCCGGTGCAAGCGCACGATCGGAAACAGAACCCGACCCCAACGCCACGCTATCGGTAATCGTCGCCTGCGTGTTGTAACCGAGTGCGCTGGCATTGGCCGCAGTGGCCGAAGCCGCCACGCCCGCCGCCATCGAGTTCACACCCGTCGCACCGTTGTTGTTGTAGTTGGCCTGCTGCGTGCCGCCGTCGTTGACGCCGTAGTAATGCGTCAATCCGGCGTTCACTGTCGTGTTGAGCGTATCGATCGCCTGGTTCGTCGCGTACAACTGCGAACCATTGATCGCATCCGTGCTGTTGCCGTTGATCTGGCCCGCCGCCACGTTGGTGATGGTGCGCTGGTTGGTCGCGCTGCCCACGCTCACCGTGCTGGTGGGCGCGCCGCCGGCAAAGTTGTAGGTGGTGCCGGCGATGACGGTGCTCGGCGTCTGCACCACGGCCGCGGTGACAGAACCGGCACCCAGCGCCACGTCGCCTGCTTGTGTGCCCGCCGTGGCCCCTGCACCCAACGCGATTGCATTGGTTTGATTGGCCGTTGCCGTATCACCGAATGCAAGCGTGCTGGCGGCCGTAGCGCTTGATGCATTGCCGAGCGCCACCGAGCCCTGACCCGTCGCGGTATTGCCGTTACCCAGCGCAACCGCACCTTGGCCATTCACGGTTTCGTTCGCACCCACACCGACAGCGCCATTGCCGCTGACCGAATTCGGATCGCCGATAGCAACTGCACCGTTACCGTTGACGGTCTGCTGATTGCCCAGCGCCACCGCACCGGTACCGCCCAGCACCTGCGATTGATAACCGCCGGCGATGGAACCCGTACCGGACGCCGCCGCCACCATGTTGCTGTCGCCGATCGCCACCGTCGATGCGGCCAACGCCTGCGAGTTGTAACCAATGGCCGTTGCATTCGTCGCCGTGGCCGAAGCCTTGACGCCAGCGGCGAGCGAATCCGTACCCGTCGCACCGTTGTTGGTGTAGTTGGTCTGCTGCGTGCCGCCATCGTTGACGCTGTAGTAATGCGTCAATCCGGCGTTCACTGTCGTGTTGAGCGTATCGATCGCCTGGTTCGTCGCGTACAGCTGCGAACCGTTGATCGCATCCGTGCTGCTGCCGCTGATCTGACCGGCCGCCACGTTGGTGATGGTGCGCTGATTGGTGGAACTGCCCACGCTCACCGTGCTGGTGGGCGCGCCACCGGCAAAGGTGTAGGTGGTGCCGGCAATGCTCGTGCTCGGCGTCTGCACCACAGCCGATGTCACCGAACCGGAACCCAACGCCACGTCACCGGCATTGCTGCCTGCGGTGGCGCCATTGCCGATCGATACCGCGTTGGCCGTCGTCGCATTGGATACCGGCCCGATCGCCACGCTATCCGTACCCGTCGCCTGCGAATCGGCCAGCGTGGAATTGGCATGGAAGTACTTGATGCCGCCGCCATCCACCGCACTGCCGATCTGGTTCAGCACGTTCTGCACGGAGTTGTACGTGTTGCCGCCGTAACTCAGGTTGGTGGTCACCGCACCAGTGCTGCTGTTGTACGTACTGCCACCACCCAGCGACGAAGCCACGCTGTTGCCCAGGTTCGTCACCTGCCCGCCCAGCGTGGTGATGGCGCTGTTGGCGGCGAACAACTGCGAACCGTTGACCGCGTCCGTACTGCTTCCGCTGATCTGGCCCGCTGCCACGTTCGTAATCGTGCGCGGACTGCCCGAAGCACCCACGCTCACCGTGCTGTTCGCATTGGTGCCGGCGAAGTTGTAGGTGGTGTTATTGATGGTGGTGCTTGGCGTATTCACCACGGCGGATGTGGCGGAACCGGAACCGAGCGCCACGTCGCCTACGTTCGTACCCGCCGTCGCGCCATTACCGATGGCCACGGCGGAACTGATGCTGGACTTGCTGCCATTGCCCAGCGCCACGCTGTTCGCGCTGCTGGCGTTGGCGTTGTTGCCGACAGCCGTGGCACTTATGCCCGCCGCGGAAGCACTCACGCCTGCGGCAAGTGCATTGCCACCGGTGGCGCCGCCGTTGTTGTAGTTGGTGTCCGTGCCGGTGGATGTGCTGTTGACGCTGTAGTCGTGCGTTTGCGCCGCCGTGATGTTCGATTGCAGCGTGTTCGCCACGCTGTAAAGCTCCGAACCGTTGATCGCATCCGTACTGTTCTGCGCGATGCGACCCGCCGCCACGTTGGTAATGGTGCGCTCCGCGCCGCCAGCACCCACGCTTACCGTGCTGTTGGGGTTGGCGCCGGCGAAGCCGCCGTACGTCACGCTGCCCACGGTCGCGCTGCTGGTCTTCACCACCGTCGATGTCGAGGAACCCGAACCCAACGCCACGTCGCCTGCTTGCGCGCTCGCCGTGGCGCCCGCACCCAGCGCAATCGCATTGGTCTGGTTTGCCGTGGCCGTATCGCCAAACGCAAGCGCGCTGGCAGCTGTGGCAGTGGAGTTGATACCCAGCGCCACGGCGCCTTGCCCAGTCGCGTTGTTGGTATTGCCGATCGCCACGGCGCCATCGCCGTTGGCCGTGTCGTTCATGCCCGTGGCCACGGCGCCGTTGCCGGTGGCGGTATTGGGATCGCCAATCGCCACCGCGCCGTTGCCGTTCGCCGTCTGGCTTTCACCGATCGCCACCGCGCCGGTCCCGCCAAGCACCTGCGAGTTGTGGCCGCCAGCGAACGAACCGGTACCCGCCGCAGCAGCCACCGTATTGGTGTCGCCGATCGCCACGGTGGATGCGGCAAGCGCCTGCGAAAAGCCGCCGACCGCCGTCGATGTCGTAGCCGTGGCATTCGCATGATTGCCTAGCGCTACGCTGTTGGTGCCGGTCGCTTGCGCGAGGTAACCCACCACCATGCTCGCGCTTCCGCTCGCCACCGTGTTGTAGCCCATGGCGATGCTGGCGTTCCCGGCCGCGTTAGCGCCCGCCCCCACCGCTACGGCCCGGCCGTTGATGCCCCCCTGCGCGAGTGCGCCGTAGCCCAAGGCGGTGCTCAGGTTGCCTGATGCATTCGCCAAGTTGCCAACCGCTACGGATTGATTGCCCTTCGCAGCCGTTGAATAACCAATGGCCATGGCGCTGGTACCTGTCGCGCCGGCATTGTTGTAATTGGTGTCGGTGGCTGGATTGGGGTTGTTGACGCTGAAATCATGCACTTGATCCGCCAACGCCACCGCATACAGCTGCGAACCGTTGATCGCATCCGTGCTGGCCGAACTGACCTGACCCGCCGCCACATTGGTGATGGTGCGCGGGCTGGTCGCGCTGCCCACGCTGACCGTGGACAGCGGCGACGTACCGGCAAATCCGGAATACGTCACGCCGTTGATCGTCGCGCTGCTGGTCTTGACCACCGTCGACGTCGTGGAACCGGAACCCAGCGCCACATCGCCCGCTTGCGCACTGGCCGTAGCGCCCGCGCCCAAGGCAATCGCATTGCTCTGGCTTGCCGTGGCGGTATCGCCAAACGCAAGCGCGCTGGCAGCGGTTGCATTGGAGTTGATACCCAGCGCAACGGCGCCCTGCCCAGTGGCGTTGTTGGTATTGCCGATGGCGACGGCACCATTGCCGTTGGCGATGTCGTTCATGCCCGTGGCCACGGCGCCATTGCCGGTGGCTGTATTCGGATCACCGATCGCCACCGCGCCGTTGCCGCTAACCGTCTGGCTTTCGCCCAACGCCACGGCACCGGTGCCGCTGAGCACTTGCGAGTTATGGCCGCCGGCGATGGAGCCCGTACCCGTACCCGCAGCAATCGTATTGGCATTGCCGAATGCCACGGTGGAATCGGCCAAGGCATGCGACTGGAAACCGATCGCCGTGGACGATACGCCCGCTGCATTGGTGGATGGCCCCAAGGCGGTCGCGGTATCGGCCACGGCCCTCGCGCTTGGGCCTACCGCGGCGGAACCTGTGCCGGTGGCGGTGGAAAACACACCTACCGCCAACGAATTCTGGCCCGCCGAATTGGACTGAGTGCCAACAGCCGTAGCGCCGCTCGGACCCGAAGCCACGGCCGAAAGACCGATCGCGATCGACTTGCCGCCCGTGACGCTGGCGTTATTGCCCACCGCCACGCTCTGCGGACCGCTCGCCGATGCCGCGACACCTGCGGCCAGCGACGCCGAACCCGTTGCGCCAGTGTTGTTGTAGTTGGCCTGCTGCACACCACCGTCGTTGTTGCTGAAGTAGTGGATCGCGCCGCTGGAAATCGCCGACGACAATGCCTGGTTCGTGGCATACAGCTCCGAACCATTGATCGCATCCGTGCTGTTCGCGCTGATCTGTCCCGCCGCCACGTTGGTGATGGTGCGCTGGTTGGTCGCGCTACCCACGCTCACCGTGCTGGTGGGATTGGTACCGGCGAAGGTGTATGCCGTGCCGCCGAGCGTGATGCCTGTGGTCTTCACCACCGTCGACGTAGCGGAGCCGGAACCCAGCGCCACGTCGCCCGCCTGGATGGTCGCGGCAGCGCCGTTGCCCAAGGCCAATGCGTTCGTCGTCGTCGCGTTGCCCGATGCGCCGATCGCGATCGCGCCCGATTGGCTCGCGGTGGAAGCACCACCCAAGGCAATCGCATCGGCAGCGGTCGCCTTGGAAGCTGCCGTTGCATTGCCACCGATCGCAATCGAACCGGCACCGGTCGACTGCACCGTATCGCCGATGGCGATGGAACGGATGGCGGATGCGTTTGCGCTGGTACCGATCGCCACCGCCGCGTGATCGCCCGTTTGCGCCGCATGGCCCAAGGCCACCGACAATTCGCCCGCCGCATTGGCGTTGTAGCCGACGGCCGTGGCTTGTCCATTGACGCCGGCAGCCGTCGCGCCTTGGCCGATGGCGGTATCGCCATTCACGGTGGCGGAAGCGGAACCGCCTATGGCCGTGGTGTTGGTCGCCGTGGCATTGGACTGCGAACCGAGCGCAACGGCATTGACTTGCGACGCGGTCGCCGTATCGCCGAAGGCCAGCGCACCTGCTGCTGTTGCATTGGACGCATTACCCAGCGCCACCGCGCCCTGCCCCGTGGCGTTGTTGTTGTTGCCGATGGCGACAGCGCCATTACCGTTGGCGGTGTCATTCGCACCGGTCGCTACCGCACCGTTGCCGGTGGCGCTATTGGGATCACCGATCGCCACCGCACCGTTGCCGTTCGCCGTCTGCTGCTGGCCGATCGCCACCGCGCCGGTGCCGCCGAGCACTTTGGATTGATAGCCGCCGGCAAACGAACCAGTGCCCGCCGTGCTCGCTACCGAGCTGCTGTCGCCGATCACCACCGTGGAAGCCGCTTGCGCGCTGGCGCTGCGGCCGATGGCGATGGCTTGCGCAGCATTCGCGATGGCAAGCACGCCGACGGCGACCGTGTTTGCCTGGGTGCCGTTGGCCTGATTGCCCACCGCCACCGCATTGGCGCCTGCCGCATTGGAGCTGTTGCCCAATGCCGTGGCCGAAGTGCCCGCACTCAATGCACCTGATCCGAGCGCGACCGAGCTGGTGCCGCTCGCCGTGGTCTGGTTGCCGAGCGCAATGGAGTAGGCGCCTGTTGCGTTGGCCACCACGCCCATGGCTGTTGTGTTCGCTTGGCTGGCGTAGGCACCGAGCCCAACTGCCACCGTGTTATTCGCTGCGGCATTAGCGTTGTTGCCCACCGCCACAGCTGAAACACCTTGGGCATTGGCACCCGATCCAGCAGCGACCGATCCCACGCCATTGGCCGTAACCTGGTTGCCCAGAGCAAGCGCAAAATTAGCTGTTGCATTGGCCGTGGGGCCTACTGCAACGGCATTCGTCGCCGATGCAATGCTGGATTTGCCAACAGCGATGGCACTAGCGGCGTTGGCAACGGAACCCCAGCCTCCGGCGAATGCATAGTTACCGCTGGAGTTCGAGCTGACACCGACTGCCGTCGAGTTCCCTCCCGCAGCAACCGCGTAGGTACCCAAGGCGGTGGCGCCGGCCGCGTTTGCAATGGAGGTGACGCCCAGCGCGATCGAATTGATGTTATTGGAAATCGTACCTTGACCAATCGCGATCGCACCGCCGGTGCCTGAGGCAGCCGCGTTCAAACCAATGGCTATCCCGTACTGTGTTGATGCGGCTGCCGAATGACCAATTGCAACCGCGTCGCCTACCGTTGCTTGCGCCAAGGCACCGACAGTAACCGCAAAGTTGGCGTTGGAGACGGAATCCACGCCCATCGCGATGGACCCGGAGCCACTGGAAGTGACATCCGTACCGACGGCAATTGCCGATTCCGCCAACGCACCGGTACCTGGAGCGGCGCGCGCACCTACGTAAAGGGCGTTGGTACCCGAGGCAATGGCTCCATAGCCGAGTGCCGTGGCGTTTATTCCATTACTGTCGGCGTTATAACCCAGAGCAGTGCCACCGGCGGCAAAGACTTTGGACGTGTAACCCACGCAGGTAGCGCTGCCGCTGTATAAGTTGTAGGGCGCGTTGGTACAGTCGATTGTTTGCGCATCGGCCCATCCGCTCCAACCGGTGGCCATAAGCACAACCAGAATGCTTGCCCAGAGCCGGCGCTGCGCAGGCTGCGCACTCACGCCTTGCCCCGTTGCCCCGCCGTGATGGCACGAAGCCAACTCCGACGCCACCACCAACTGCTTCAACGAAGCATTCCATACCTTGCTATAGATCCTGTTCATAGCGGTCTCCGAAATCCGTCTTCCACGGACATTGGGAAAATCAAATACATCGCTGCGGCGCGTCGCGCCGCGCATCGAAAAAAGGGATCCCCGGCAGGCAAAGGATCCTGAGGCGTCATCTCGGGGGGTGGAGTCGATCGTCTGCCGCCCGCGTCAATTCGCGGACACATGCCTTCCTGGCACGCGGGAAAACGGGAAAAAGATTCAGTAACGGATGAAGCCGAACGCGCCCAGGCGATTGGGCGGAGCGCCTGGCAAGGCGTTCTTCAAAGCGCGGAACGAACCGCTGACGCCATGGCCGTTCCGATACGCCGCGCCTGCTGCAAGCACGCGTGTGGCGTGAAACCCGTAACTGTTTGCGAAGCTGTAACCGTAATGCATGACCGCCCCCGAGATTGCGCATGCATGGCCGCACCCTGCGGCCATGTCGAAACCTGCGCACTCATTGAAGCGGATGGGAACGGAAATCGATGCACAAAATCGGCAAGACCACTACCCGTTTTCGGCAATTATCGTACTTATTTGGCAATTGGACGGTCGTCTTGCCTATTCCTTCGGCAAGACGCAGCCGTTTCACAAATCAAAAACAGGATGCACATGGCTTCGCCGAAAGCCCATGTAGGTTGGGGTGACAACCCCAACATTGCCATGCATGCACAGGTCGCAGGTGTTGGAGTTTTGCACCCTGATATATCCCCACGCTTTTGCTTAGCGCTTCTTTCTCTGCAAAAACGAAAACGTTCATGCTGGAGGGCCGCCAAAAAAGTCCAAAAGTCATTCCGGCGAAGGCCGGAATGACGGTGAGGCGATATGAGCGATTGCGCACAGAAATGGTTAGTCCGCTGATTTCGCTCAACATATCAGGTGAAAAACGTGGGGATATTTCAGGGCTTGCACCCCAACCTACAAAACCGTTGCGGTGCACGCACGCATCGGGATTCAATACACGCCTTTGCAGACGTTGCTGGCCGAACGCACGAACACCGTGCGCGTCGACGGACTCCAACTCAAGGTAAACCCAGCGGGAAGGCCCATCGTGATATCGGCGGTGGCGCTTTGCTCGACCGGGCCTACCGATGCGCTATTGCCGTCGCCGAAGGCGACCTTGGCGCTGATGGCGTAGCGCGATGGATCCGGGCACATCGCGGCGTCCACCTGGCGCGATGCCGTGCCGCCATACGCGGTGATGTCCGGCAGGCTGCCGGAGATGGGCATGCGTTGGCCGTTGCTGCAGGTGGCGGTCAGTTCGTAGTTCACCGAGACGCGCATGGGCTGCGTCACCTGCAGCACCGCCAAGGCTTCCGGCTGCGCGGAGCAGCCCATCAGGAACGACTTGTGCTTGGTCACCACGTGCAACACGTAAGTGCCGGATGTATTGCCTATCCCGTTGGGCAGTTTCAGCTCGATCCGCGTCGGCAAGCTGCCGGTGATCACCGGCTGGGCATCGACCAGCTTGCCATGCTCGTCGGTGAGGGTGACTTGCGGATCGGCGCATTGCGGATCGGCAAGATTGGTGCCGGCCAGCGCCAGCGCAATCGGCATGCTGCCGGGATGAAGCGCGAACAGCGGACGGTGATCGATGGTTTCCACGCTGCTGACCACCGGCGTAGCCTTTGACGAGCCCGATGCGGTGGCGAGGCGGTCGATGGTGATGACCAGGCCATCAGCCATCGCTTTCGCATCGCTGCCCGGGCAGCCGGGTTGCGCATCGAGATAGGCGCGCGTGCGCTGCACGGCGGCATCCGCGCGCCATACCGCGACACGCGAGCCTTCATCGATGATGTCGACCGGCTGGCTGATCTTGTTGCCGAGCGATTTGCGCAACGCATCGGCCATCGTGCCCAGGCGTGTGCTGGCCGCGGTGAGACGATCGTCGTGCAGGTTGTTCGCGCGTTCGGCCAGCTCCTGCCGTACGGTATCGAGCCGGCCGATCACTGCCTCGCCGGTCAGGCGCGGTGCGATCTGCGCCTGCACGTGACCGGCCGCAAGCGCGCCACAACATCCCAGCAAAACCAGCCAACCTGCGCTGCGCATCCGCCCTCCCCCGTTTATTCGTCCGAACAATCCACGCCGCCGCCCGTCTGGCAACTCTGCTGATCCGGCGGCAACAGGATGCCGGAAGGCACGATGCCGAACGAGCGATAGTTTGCCGTGATCACGCTGGCGTCGATGTACGAATCCAGGTGATTGTTGACGTTCTGCGCGCGGCTGGAGAACAGCGAGGTCGGCACGTTCACGCTGTCGCCGATGATCGACAGGATATTGCCGTTGCGATCCACCGCGTAGAAATACGCCGGCGGGTCGCCGACCAGCGTCACGTATTGCGTGCCCACGCCGGTCACGTAGATCGGATTGGCCTGCGTGCCGATCGCCCCGCTCGCCGACCACGAACCGGTGCCGTCGTAGCTCCAGGTGTGGTCGGCCTGATACAGGTTGCCATGCGTCACCGCGATCGACAGTGGCGATGTACCGGCATTGACCACGTAGCTGCTGCCGTTCAACGAACTCAAGGTCAGCGATTGATCGTCCACGAAACTGAAACCGGACAGCGAACGGAAATCGCCCAGCGTGCCGACTTTGTTCGCACCGGTGAGCGTGGTGACGCCGCCGGCGTTGCCGCTCAGCGTGGCCGCGGTGATCGAGCCGCCTTTACCTTCGCCGAGGGCGCCCGCGGCATTCAAGCTGGTCGCGGTGCCGCTGACGGCGCTGTTGATGTCGATGCCGCCAGTGGTGGTGATCAATGCGAGAGTGCTGCCGCCACTGACTGCGCCATTCACTGCCAGCGCCTGTGCATCGGTCAGGCTGAAGCCGTTCGCGGTGAACGGTCCCAATGATCCGATTTGATTGGCGCCATTGAGCGTGGTGGCGCCAATGGAACTGCCTGTGAGCGTGCCGGCCTGGATACCGTTGCTGCCTTCGCTGATCGATCCGGCCGAGTTGAGCGCCACCGTAGTGCCGATCACCGTACCGTTGATGGTGATGCCGCCGCTGGTGGTGGTCAGCGCAGTGCTGCTGTTGCCGTTCACCGATCCGTTCACCGTCAACGCTTGCCCATCGTTCAAGCTGAAGCCGTTGGCGCTGAAGTTGCCGAGTGCGCCCAACTGGTTGCCGCCGTTGAGCGTGGCAGCGCCGGCCGCACCGCCGCTGAGTGTGCTCGCGGTGATGCTGCCGCCGTTTTCGGTGATGGCGCCGGCCGCGTTCAACGTGGTGGTGGTACCAAGCAGCTCACCCTTGATGGTGAGGCCGCCATTGCTCACGGTGATCGCCGTGCTGGTGCCGCCGTTCACCGTGCCGTTGATCGTCAACGCCGGGCCATCCAGCAAGGCGAAATGCGATGCACCGAAATTACCCAGCGCACCGATCTGGTTGGCCGAGCCGCTCAAGTTGGCCGCGCCGCCGGCGCCACCGGAAAGCGTGCTGGCGATGATGCCGCCGCCGCGGCCCTGGTTGATATTGCCGGCCGCGTTCAACGCGGTGCTGGTGCCGCTCACCAAGCCGTTGAGGGTGAGATCGCCGCTGGTCACGGTGAGCGTCGCGCTGCCATTGCCGGTGATCGGGCCGCTTACGGTGAGGCTTTGCCCGTTGCTCAGGCTGAAGCCGTTCGCGCTGAACGTGCCCAGCGTGCCGATGGTGTTGGTGCCGTTGAGCGCCGTAGCACCCGCCGACGAACCGGTCAGCGTGCCGGCGCTCAGGCCGCCGGCGCTGGTGATCGCACCGTTGGCGCTGGTCATGGTCAGCGAGCCGCTGGCGGTGATGCTATTGATGGACGTGATGCCGTTATGGCCGGTCAGCGAGATGTTGCCGCCGCTGATGGCGCCGCCGGTCGACAGCGTGCCGCCGTTGGACGCCAGCGCAATATCGCCGCTGCCCGCGCTGATGCCATAAGCCGTCAACGTGCCGCCTGCGGTCAGCGTAACGCTGCCGTTGGCGTTGTCGGTCAGCGACGCGACGGTGAGATCGCCCGCATCGTTCAACGCCACGCCACCGCCAGTCGCCGTGACCGCACCGGTGAACGTATTGCCGCTATCGGTCAGCGAGATCGCCCCGTTGCCAGCGTTGAGCGCAGTCGTGCCTGCCACCGACAACGCACCGGTCTGGTTGATCGCGCCACCATTGCTGGTCGCCACCAGATTGCCGCCAACCGTACCGCTGCCGAGATTCAAATTGCCGTTGCTGGTGGCCGTCAAGTCGCCGGTGTTCAATGCGCCAAGGTTTAGTGCCGAAGCATCGGAGATCTGCGTGGCGCTACCGGTCAAGTTGACTGCGCCGCCGAACGCATTGCCCGCGTTGGTGAGCGTGATCGCGCCGGTGCCTGCGTTGAGCGTGCTATTGCCGCTAACGGATAACGCACCGCCCTGGCCGATCGCACCGCCGCCGCTGGTGGCCGACAGGTCCCCGCTGACCGAGCCGCTGCCGAGGTTCAGATCGCCCTGGCTGCTTACGGTCAGCGAACCGGTATGCACTGCACCCAGTGTCAACGCCGAGCCCTGGCTGATTTGCGTGGTGCCGCCGGTCAATGCGACAGTGCCAGCGAAGTGGTTGCCGCCGTTGGTCAGCGTGATCGCATTGCCGCCGGCGTTGAAGACGCTGCTGCCGGTGACCGTGAAGGCGCCAGCCTGTGCAATGGCGCCACCGGTCGTACTGATCGCGAGGTTGCCGCCATTGTTGATCGTCAGCGCATTGCCAGCGAAGGTATTGCTGGTGCTGGTCAGGCCGTTTAGCGTTGCCTCACCGCCGAACGTGACGTTGCCGCCGGTGTCGAGCGCAAGCACATGTGCGCCATCGACGGTGGATGCAAAGTCGATGTTGCCATTGCCCGTGCTGCGCAGCGTTGCATCCGCGCCCAGCGTCACGGCGTTGTTATAGATCTGTCCGCCGCCGGTGGTTTCGTTGCCGTTGATGGTGATGCCATTGCCGGCCGTGATGGTCAGCGTGCCTCCCACTGTGGTGGCCGGCAAGCTCAAGCCCGCATTGGGGTAGATCAGCGTGAGGTTACCGCTGATGCTCGCCGGCAACGTCAAGCCGCTGCTCGAGGTGGCGTAGGCGTTCGCGAACGAAAGATTGTTGATGGCTGCACCCGCAAAATTCACCGTGCTCTTGAATTGGTTGCCGGTGTTGTCGAGCGCCACATCCTTTCCGCTGCCGTTCTGCGTGATGCTGGCCGCGCCATTGACCGTGAGCGCGCCACTCTGGCTGATCGGGCCGGCACCGGCTGCCGTAAGCGTGCCGTTGACCGTACCGGTACCGAGGTTCAGGCCTGCACTGCTGATGGCGGTCAAGGCGCCGGTGCTGAGCGTACCGAGCGTGAGCTGCGCTGCGCCGTTGGTGATCTGCGTCGTGCCACCGGTCAGCGTTACCGCGTTGGCGAAATTGTTGGCGCTGGTCAGCGCGATGGTGTTGCTTCCGGCGTTGATGTTGCTGGTGCCGGTGACCGCCAGCGGGCCCGACTGGACGATGGCGCCGCCATTGCTGTTTGCGCTCAGCACGCCGTTGACGGTACCGGCGCCCAGATTCAGCGCACCGTGGCTGACGACGGTCAGCGCTCCAGTGTTGAGGGTACCCAAGCTCAGCGCCGAGCCCTGGCTGATCGCCGTAGTACCGCCGGTCAGCGACACGGCGCCGGTAAAGTTGTTACCGGGATCGGTCAGGGTGATCGCCTGGCTGCCAGCATTGAAGCTGCTGGTACCGGTGACGGTAAAGCCGCCGGTCTGCGTGATCGCGCCGCCCGTGGTGGTTACCGACAGATTGCCGCTGCCGATGGACAAGGCATTGCCACTGAACGTGCTGCTGGTGCTGTTGAGGCCGGTAAGCGTGGCGTCGCCGCCGAACGTAACGGCACCCCCGGTATGGAGCGTGAGCGTATAGCCGCCGTTTACGGTCGAGGCGAAATCGATCGCGCCGTTGTTGGTGCTGACCAGCGTAGCGTCGGCGCCCAGTTGCACGGCACTGTGATACGTCTGGCCGCCACCGGTGGTTTCGGTGCCGCCGATGGCGATGTATCCGCTCGTGTCGGTATCGGTGACATCGAGCGTACCGCCCACCGACGTGGCTGGCAGCGTCAGCGTCGCGGCGTACTCGCTCAAAGTAAGGTTGCCCGCCACGCTGGCCGGCAAGCTCAGGGCGCCGGGCGAGGTATAGGCATTGGCGAAGGTTAGGTTGTTGATCTGCGCGCCGGCAAAGCCAACCGTGCTTTGGAATTGATTGGCGCTGTTGCCGAGCAGGATGTCCGCGTTGCCGTTCTGCGTGAAGCTGGCCGCGCCCGTTACGGTCAAGGCGCCATCTTGCGTCATTGCGCCATTGCTGGTCGCCGTCAGCGTGCCGGTGACAGTGCCACTACCGAGATCGAGCGCGCCACCGCTGCTTGCCGTGAGAGCGCCGGTATTGAGTACGCCCAGCATCAACGGCGATGCACCGTTAACGATCTGGGTTACGCCGCCGGTCAACGCCACCGCCTGGCCGAACGCATTGCCGGTATCGGTCAGCGTGATGGCATTGCTGCCCGCGTCGAACGTGCTGGTACCGGTCACGGCCAGCGCGCCGCTTTGTGAAATGCCGCTCAGGCTGGTTGCGCTCAGGTTGCCGCCAACCTGGATCGCCGGCAACGTCAGTGCCGCCGCGGTGTAATCGAGCGTGAGGTCGCCGGTGATGCCGGCCGGCAAGGTCAGCGCGCCTGGCGTGGCGTCCGTATTGGTCAGCGACAGGGCGTGTACCCGAGCACTCGGGCCGCCCGCTGCGAAGGTGACGGTGCTCTTGAAATCGTTGCCTGCGTTGTCGAGAACAATGTCCTGCGTGCTGCCAGCCGTGGCGCTGGTTTGGGTGAAGCTGGCCGCACCCATTACGGCCAGTGCGCCGCTTTGGCTGATCGCGCCGTTGTTGCTGACCGTAAGCGTGCCGTTGATGGAGCCGGTGCCCAGGTTCAACGCGCTGCCGCTGGCGATCTGCGTGTTGCCGCCGATGAGATCCACCGCACCGGTGAAGCTATTGCTGGTGCTACCGAGCGTCAACGCACCGGTACCTGCGTTGAAAGTTGCCGTGCCGGCGCCTGGCGCTTGCGTGATGCTGCCGCTTGCCTGGGTGATGCCTATACCAGAAAGATTGAGCGCGCCGCTTCCCACGCTGATATTGCCAAGCAGCAACGGATTGCCGTTGTTGCTGAGCGTGACATTGTTCGCACCGCTGTTGCTGAGGAATACGTTGCCTGCGAAATTGTTGCCCGGGTCATTCAGGGTAATGGCATTGCCGCCGGCGTTGAAATTGCTGATGCCGCCGCCGGTTACGGTGAAGGCGCCAGCCTGCGCAATGGTGCCGCCGGTGGTCGTTACCGATAAGCCGCCCGAACCAACGGTGAGCGCACCCGCGCTGAACGTTTTGCTCTGCGTGGTCAGCGCTGCCAAGGCGCCGTTGGACCCTGCGCCCACCGCACCGCCGAAGCTCACCAGGCCGCTCAGTGCGTCGACCGTCAGGCTTTGCTGCGTTGTGGCGTTGTCGACCGTGCTGCCGAACGCGACATTTGCGCCAGTACTGTCGAGCGTGATGTTGTTGCCCAGGGTGACCGCGCCGGTATAGGTCTGCGTACCGCTGGTCGTGACATTCGCGGCCAGCGCGCTGCTTCCGCTGACCGAAAGCGTACCCAGACCCGTGGCAGCCCCATCGAGCGCCGCATTGCCGGTAACCGTCAGGTTGTGGCTGCCGCCCGCGAGCGCGTTTTGCAAGGTTACGGTGCTGCCTTTGAGCGTGGTGTTGCCGCCCAACGTCACCGCACCTGCATAGGTTTGCGTGCCGTTGGTGGTGATGCTTCCACTGAGCGCGCTGGTGCCACTCACAGCCAGCGACGCCAGGCTGCTGCTGGTTCCGGCCAGGTTTGCATTGCCGGTAATGGTCAGGCTGTTGGGTGTACCCGAGCTCCCAGTAATACCTTTCGATGCGGTCACCGTCGCACCGGTCAATTGCGCGACGCCGCTGCCGAGCTGCACGATGCCGGCATAGCTCTGCGTTCCGGTGGTGGTGACATCGCCATCGAGCACCACCTTGCCCGTTCCGGTGCTGCTCAACGAACTCAACTGGAGCGTATTGCCCACCAGTTGATTGAAGGTAGTCGTATTGGCGCCTGCGTTCACGGTCAATGCGTGCGACGAACCGGCGCTGTCCACGGTGCTGCCAAAGGTGATGCCGCCGCCGGGGCTGGCCAACGTCGTATCGCCGTTCAATGTCACGGCGCCCGAATAAGTCTGCGTACCGGCAGTAGTAGTGATGCTTCCGCTTAGCGCACTGGTACCACTCACCGATAGCGACTGAACGCTGCTCGTTCCCGCCAGCGACGCGTTACCGGTAATGGTGAGGCTGTCGCCGCTGCCTCCATCGGTTACGCCAACCGGCAGGCTGATGCTGCTTCCCGTCAACGTGACGCTACTGGCCCCCAGCGTTGCGCCGCCGGTGTAGGTTTGCGTGCCACTGGTTGTCACGTCGGCGTCGAGTGCGGTAGTACCGCTAACCGACAATGCCCCGAGACTGCTGGAGCTACCTTCAAACGTCGCGTTGCCGACAATCGCCAGAGTGTCGCCGCTACCTGTCACGCCGCCAGTGAAGTCTACGTTCGTACCGGTCAGGGTAATGGTGCTTGCACCCAGCGTCACGGTGTTGTTGTAGGTTTGCGTCCCTGAGGTCGTAACGTTGTTGTCGAGGGTGATGCCACCAAGAAAGCCACCCCCAGAAACGCTCAATGCGCCGCTTCCCATCGATACGGTGCCGAGCGTCAAGCCGTTGGTGCCGTTGTCGATGGTGACGTTGTTCGCCCCACTGTTGTTCAGATTGACGGTGCCGGAAAAATTGTTGCTGGTATTGGCCAGGCTGATGACGCCATTGCCTGCATTGAAGCTAGCGTTCCCGGCAGTGATGCTGCCGCCGCCGGTGGTTTGCGTGACGCCCGTTGCATCGACCGTCAGCGTACCCGCGCCGAGATTGATCGTTCCGTTATGCGTGTTATGGCCCACCAACAGCGAGCCGCCGGCATGGGTGGCATCGCCGGTTTCGATATCCAGGTTGCCGCCGGTGGTGCTGACGGTGGCGCTGGAAGCATTGCCGATGATCACCTGGCAGGTGGAACAGGCCGCATTGCTGATGTAACTCGTTCCCTGCGCCGCGCCGCCGTAGTTCGCCCACAAATTGACATTCAGCGCATCGAGGCCATCGCTATGAATGCTGGCATTGAGGAAGATGCTGCCAACCGCCTGCAGGTATAGCGAGCCGGCACCGCTGGCGGTAATCGAGTTGTTGACGGTGATGTTGCCGGTATCCGTGCCGTTGGCAGCGGTATTGGTGAATACGAATACGTTGGTGCCACCGGTCAATGCAGAGCTGATATTGCCGGGGCTGATGGTGGAGGTACTGCTGGCCGTGAACGGATTGCTGAAGGCCGTACCACCGCTCTGGATGGTGACGTCATAGGGATCGAGCAGCCACGTACCGGCCGCCCCCTTCGGAGCAGAGGCATCCACTTGCCCCAATACGTTCAATCCTTGGTGCGCGGACGTTTCGACCTTGCCGCCATCGCCTCCCAGCACACCGCCACGCGCGCTGATGCTGCCGTAGAAATTGTTGCCCTGGTTGCCCCATACCACGACCGAGCCGCCATTGCCGGTTTTGGTGGCATCGGCATCGAGCGCGGCGGAAGATCCAACATAGGTTACAGCTGCAGTCTGCAGCCCCTCCCCCCCCTGATAACCGCCACCCACGCGAATACTGCCGCCACCCTGCGTGCCGGACGCATTGATATTGCCGGTGACGCCGACGTTCTGGTCCGACAGCACCTGCACACTGCCGCCTTCGGTGCCGGATACATCGATCGTGCCGCTGGTAACCGTATTGCCACCGCTGGCGATCAACTGCACCTTGCCGCCGCGGGTGGTGATACCGCCGGCTTCGACCACGCCGGTGTTGTTGACGAGGTTGGTGAACAGATCTTTCGCCGCCGACGCCTGCAGCACCACGGTGCCGCTGTCCGCCTGCAGTTTGCCTTTGTTGGTGACGGCCGCTTCGTCGGCGTTGAGGCGCTTCTGCAGTGCGCCGGTCACCTGCACATTGATCAGCCCATCGCCATCGAAATCGAGCACTGCGCGATCGGCGCCGTCGAGGTTGATGTGGCCGTAGTTGGCGAGGATCACGCCGTCGTTTTCAACGTGTCCGCCGACCAGGCTGACCGAGCCGCCGCTGGCCGCTTCGATGGTGCCGTGGTTGACGATGCCGGCGCTGCCGCCGTGGGCATCCAGGTTGAAATGGTTGGCGAGGAAGTCGCTGGGCGTCAGGTCCAGCGTACTGGCCACCAGGCCGCCCACGTTCATTTGCGAACCGGCGCCAAAGATGAAGCCGTGCGTGTTGATCAGGAAGATCTGGCCGTTGGCGTTGACGTGGCCGAAGATCTGGCTCGGGTTCTGGTCGAGAATGCGGTTAAGCGCCACCGAGGTGAACGATGGCTGCTTGAACAGCACCGATGCGTTCGCGCCGACGTTGAAGCTCTGCCAGTTCAACGCCAGCATCTGCGATTTCTGCACGATGGTGGTGTTGGCGCCGCTCTGCGAAATGGCGCCGCTGCCGCCGACGATCGTGCCGCCGGTGGGCGTGGCATTTGCCGCCACCGCTCCGCCTGCCCATGCTTCGCCGCCGCAGGCGAACAGGCCGAGCAGGGAGAACAGGCTCGCCGGCAGCAGTTTGCACCGCAAGTCGTTCAATCCATTGGAGTGACGTGACACGTGCTGCGGTTTGCCAGTATTCGTGTTCATGATTGTCTCCCTCAAAACGTCAAGCCCATACGTCCGTATACGTGGTATCCGTGCCGATCCGATGCCTGCTGGCTACCCAGCGGAATCGCACCGTCCAGATGGAATTCGAAATGGTGGAACTGCGGTATGCGGAAAATGAAACCGGCGCCCCAACCGCTGAAGCTGATCGGCGGCGTGTTGTTGTGCAGGTCCGCGCCGGCGGCAAAACCGCGCGCATAGTCGAAGAAGGTTTCCACTTCCAGCAGTTCGCGCCATGGCCTGGCGAAGAACGGCGAGGTGACGTTGCCGAAGCCCGGCGCGTCCACGTGGTATTCCACCGAGGTGTAATAGCCGCGATCCATCAAGCCGTCGGCAATCGGATAGGCGCGCACGCTGTCCGGGCCGCCGATCACGAACTGCTCCATCGGCACCAGCGCATCCGGCGTCCATTGGCCGTTGAACTTGAAGTACAAGCGCTGCGCCTGCGTCAGGAACTGCAGGCGCGTGTAGCCGATCTTCGCCACGGTGAAATCGTGTGCGTGATTGGGGCTGACCAGATCCGGTTCGTGCGATTGGTCGGAGAGCGACTTGCGCACGCTCACCTGCAACAGGTCCACGCCGTGGAAGCGGCGGTCGGTGTGGTTCATCGCATAGGCGAGTTCGAGCAGGTTGAACTTCTCGTTAGACAGCTGCAGCCCTTGCGTGCTCAGCTTGGATTGTTCCCGAATGCCATGCAGCGATGCCTGCATCTTCATGTCGTCGGTGTTGAGGAATTTCCAATCGCTGCCGGCGTAGTACTGCGTGGTCGGTCCACGCACCTTCAGTGCCGCAAAGCCATCGGAATTGATCTGCAATTCGCTGCGCGAGCCGCCCACCGTGACGTTCATGCCCGGTACCACCACCAGCGGCGCGGTGTAGTTGAGCGAACCGTAGGCGTTCTGGTTCGGATCGAGCGCGTAGTTGGCATTGGCCGATAGCGAATCGCCGATGCCCAGGGGGCTGTTCCAGGTCATGCCGGCTTGTGCGCGATAGCGTCCGGTAAGCGGCGTGCCGTAGTTGTCCGCGCCGGTGGTGAAGGTGAACGGAATACGCGCCTCGCGCGCCACCATGATCAGGTCGGTATCGCCGGTTTGCCGGCCAGGCTGGAAGGTGGACGCCACCGTTACGCCCGGCAGGTCGCGCACATACAGCAAGGCCGAATCCACTGTGCTCTTCTGCAGCGGCTCGCCTTTCAATTGCTGCGCGGGCGCAGCGATCACGCTGGCGTAATAGCGCTTATTGCCCTTGACGATGATACGACCGACGCGGCCTTCCAGAATCTGGATCTGGATTTTCTGGTCGGTGCCGATCGTCTGTGCCGGCAGGAACGCATTGGCCACGATGAAGCCGGCCTGGCGGTAGCGCTCCGTGATCTTGTCGGCCACGCCCTGCATTTGCGCAAAGGTGAGTTGCGCCGGCTGATCGGCGCTGCCGCCGAGCTTCTTGTACTCCGCATCGGCCATACCTTGGATGCTGTCGAAGGTGATGCCGGAATCGGGATGATCGCCCACCCCGTCCACGCGGAAACCGCGCACGGCGATGCGCTGCGCGGCAGCACTGCCTTCGCGTTCTTTCACCGGCGGCACCACGCCGCTTTCGCTGGGCGCGGATGCCAGTGCGGCGCTGCCCGATGCAGAAGCCGCGGGCACCGCGCTGGCGGCGGCTTCGGCATTGCTGCTTGCCGCGTTCGCGCCTGCACCAAAACTGTAGGTGGCGAACTGGTCCGCCAGATAGGCATGCGCCTGCGGGTAGCCCGCCTTGTTCAACGCCGCCGTGATGCGCTCGGCCAATGCCTGCAACTGCGCATGATCGAGCGCGGTCGCGTGGCCGGCCGCGGCCATCGCCTTTTGATATTCACCGTCGACGATTTTCTGGATATCCGGCGACGATGCCGGTACCCCGCTTACCAGGATGTTTTGCGGCGCCGCTGGAGCGCCACCTTGCGCCCATGCCCTGCCGCCACTCAATGCCAAAGCCAATGCTGCTGCCATGCATGCAATCCGCACGATACGTATCCTCTGAATCGAAACGCGGTGGTGTATATGGATCGCGAGAACGCTGACGCGCTCCCTTCGATCAACTTTGTGGTTTTAAAAACGGAACCCCTGCTGCGGTACGCACGCCGTACTTCGGTGCGTCCGTTTGTCCCCTGTCCGCCGGCCAGCCTGGCGCGGCGTGAACCTGCCTATGATGCCTCCATTCGATAGTGCGTTCCAAGTTGCATTTTTCGTTTTCTCAGCGTTTTGGCGGCATTACTTTTGCTTTGCGCGACGGTTTTTGTAGGTTGGGGTGCAAACCCCAACGCCGCCATGCCTGCGAGCTCACGATGTTGGGGTTTGCACCCCAACCTACGCATTAGAGGGGC
This sequence comes from Dyella sp., assembly GCF_051954575.1. Taxonomy (GTDB): domain Bacteria; phylum Pseudomonadota; class Gammaproteobacteria; order Xanthomonadales; family Rhodanobacteraceae; genus Dyella_B. Next base: position 21,891 of record NZ_JBQCHP010000060.1, read on the forward strand.
GTACGTGAGAAGTTGGTGACACCCGCTCCAAATACAGGAACAGCGGCCTCTTTGACCTTATTGGCCAACAGTCGTAGTGCAATAAGGTCGTTGCCGTAGTCGGCGACTTCATCTTCGTCCTTCGACGTTTCACAGATATGGGCCCACTTGGAGTCCAGTTCTGCGAGGGCCTCGAGGATGAGTTGTGCCTCGCCGGCAACCAGCGATAGTTCGATCTGTCTCACGCTATCTTTCCTTCTTTCTTGAATACGCGAGCCGCCTTGAGAGCAAGCTCCTCGAGCAGCCCTTTGTACTTGTCGATAGGCATGTTTTGAACAGGAGCGATACAAAAATTCAGCGTTTTTGCGGCATTACTTTTGCTTTGCGCGACGGTTTTTGTAGGTTGGGGTGCAAACCCCAACACCGCCATGATTGCGAGTTCGAGACGTTGGGTTTTGCACCCCAACCTACGCGCCATGTCGCAACACCACGTACAGAACCACTGCGCACAGCAATACGCCAACCACCGCCGCTACCATCCATTTCCGCGCGGCATGCCGCGGCGGAAACAAGCCGGGCAACACGTCGCCTTCCGGCACCGTCGCACGTTCATGCGAACCCGGCGCCGGCCGCACGATCGCATTGCGTGCGGTGACCACGTGGCTTTCCAATAATGCGCCCAGCAGATGACGGCGGCGCGACCGGTATTCCTCGCGGCTGATGCGGCCCAGGCGGTGCGCGTCGTCGAGTGCGTGCAGGCTTTGGTTGATATGGCGTTCGCGCTCGTTCATTTGAGCTCCCTCAGCACGCGGAAGCCCACGTCTTTTTGCGCAGCGCCGCTATCGTCGCGACGAGCGTTCACGTTGCAATCGGACCAGTAGCTGTTGAAGCTGCCGCCGCGTACCGCCACGCCGCCGCCGGCGGTGACCCATTCCCATACGTTACCCGTCATGTTCACCAAGCCCCATGGATTGGCTTCGCGCCCGCGTGCCGAGATGGGCGTGGCGGTGCTGTCGCCGCTGCCGGCCGTGGGTGGAATGCAATTGCTGTCGGACGCCTGCGACCAGCTTCCACCGGCCTTGGCAGCGTGCGTCCATTCCGCATCGCTGGGCAGTCGATAGACGTAACCGCCGCTGGCCGAGCTCAGCCACGCCGTATACGCCCTGGCCTGCGCCAGGCTGATGTTGCTGATCGGCAGGCTGCTGCCGTCCGGATCATCCACCGGCTTGGCCGAGCATTGCCCGGTAGCGCTGCAGAAGCGGTTGAATTCGCCCACCGTGATTTCCGCGCGCGACACCGCATACGGTTTGCCGCCGTTGACGCCGGGAACCACCACCAGCGAAGGGCCGCGGCGCTGGCCCAATGCATCGAAGCAGACCTTGCCCTTGCCGATTAGGTCCGGTTGGTTGCAGGGATCAGTGCTGGGGCCTGCCGGCGTAGCGGCGTTGGCTGCGGTCGTCGCGTTGTTGGTGGATACCGTGGTCTTGCCGTTTGTGCCGGTTTTTGTGGTGGCGCCGGAGGTCGGTTGTCCCGATGTCGCAACAGCGTTGGATTGTGTGGGCGTCGCTGGCGTCGGCGTGGCGGTCGCAACTTCGCTCGGCTGCATACTGTTGAGAAGATCGGCCAGCGTGCCTTGCAACTGGCCGCGTTGTTTCAGGTCGGCTTCCAGTTGCTTCAAGCCATCCGGATCGGCCTTGCGTGCATCGGCCAACTGTTTCTTCATCCGATCCAGATCCGCGGCGGCCACTGGCTTGCCGCGCGCGTTCATCACCGCCACAAGCAAGTCGTCGCGCTGCTTGGCGTTGCGCAGCTCGCTGCGGTTGCCCAGGGTCTTGATGCCCTTGGCCAGCAGATCCGATGCGAACTGGTAACGGCCACGCTGGATCGATGCATCCGCTTGCCGCAGATAGGCGCCAGCCAGCAATTGCGGCCCCTCCTCGCTCAGGAATGCATTGCCCGGCTGCAGCGTGCGGATGCGCGCCAGCGACTCTTCTGCCTTGCCGATATCGTTGGCGGCCGCAGCGCGCTTGAGCGATTCGATGCGCGCGGTCACTTCGGCCGCGGCGCTCTCCTGGTTGAGTTGCGCCTCCTGTTGTTGCTGCAACGTATCCAGGCGGCTGCGCTGCGCACGCAACGCGCTCGATTGCGGTGCGTATTGCAAACCGAGGTTGACCAGGTTGCTGGCCTGCTGCAGTTGCAGCGGATCGGTCTGCTTGCCGGCTTCGGCGGCGATGACGCTGGCGAGGTTGTCGACCAGCTTGCGCGTATCGGGCGAATTGTCGCTGTGCAGCGCACTCAGCGCGTTGCTGACGGATTGGTGCCATTCCGCGCTCATGGCCGGCGCCGCGATCAGGTTCGCCAGTGTCTTGCGCGCTTCCGGCAAATTCTGCGTGGGTGTAGCCGCGACCGCCTGCGTCGCGTTCATGCCGGCCAGTTGCGATTCGCGCAGCTTCAGGCGTTGCGAATCCGGAAACAGCCGCATGGCCAGCGCCAGATCGGCCCTGGCTTCGTCGATGCGGTTGGCGCTGACGGCATGGCCGATGGCGATGTCGTACTTCAGTTCCAGCTCGGCGTTTTTCAGCAAGGCGCTGTGCGGATCGATGGCGCGGATCTTGGCCAGCGTTTCCACCGCGTTTTCCGGCTGGTTCTCGAAGATCGCGCCGGCATCGATGCGCTGCGTGAGTTGCGTATCGAGCGTGTTGAGCAGCTCGTTCTTTTGCGTTTCGATCGCGCTGCGTTTGGCATCAAGCGTGGGCGAATAGAGCTTCAACTGATCACGCAACTGGAACACGTGCTGCGTGCCGGCGTAGTCGTAGCGGTTCTGCGCCGGGTTCCAGTAAGTGTCGATGCGGCTGAGCAGGTAACTCTGGATCGCATCGCCCTGGTCGAGCACGATGCGCTTGCGTTCGTCGTCGCTCAGGCCGTTCAGCGCCTGGGCGGCCTGGTCTTCGTTGCTGTAGTGATCGGGTGCATTGAGCAAGAAGCGGCCGACGATGTTCGCCACATGCTGGTTATGCATGTAATACGTCAGTCCCCAGCCGGCGCCGACCAGCAACACCAGCGCACCGCCGCCGTAAGCCAGTTGCGGGCCAACGCGCTCGCGCAGGCTCAGCTCGCGCAGGCCTTCCACCAGTTCCACCGCGTTTTTCAGGCGTTGCTCGCCATGAAACGCGACTGCATCGCACAACGCCTTGTATTGGCGCTTGGTGAGGCCCGGCACCGGCGGCGGCTTACGCCCTTCGCGCTGGGCCACTTCCGCGCTGACCTTGTCGAACGGATGCTTGCCGGTGAGCAGTTCGAACGCGACGCAGCCCAAGGCATAGATATCGTCGCTGGGCGTGGGCTCCTTGCCCTGGATCATTTCCAGGCTGGCATACGCCGGTGTGAGCGCGCCGAGCGTGCCGGCATCGAACAGGGTCTGTTCGCCGGACGCATCGGCGGCATGTTTACCCGCGCGGGCGATACCGAAATCGAATACCTTCGGCATGCCATCGCGCGTCACCATCACGTTGCCGGGCTTGAAGTCCGAGTGGACCACGCCGGCGCTGTGCGCGCGCTTGAGCGCCCAGGCCATGCCTTCGATCAACGGTCGCGCCTGCGTCAGCGGCATGCCGTTGAAGGCTTTTTCGCGGATAAGCGCCTTCAGGTCCTGGCCGTCGACGTATTCCATCGTCATGAAAACGATGGTGCCGTCCTTGTCGAAGTCGAACACGCGCACGATGTTGTCGTGAGCCAGCAACTGCGAGCGGCGTGCTTCGCGCTGCAACGCGATCAGCGAATCGGGATGGCGGCGGAATTCATCGTTCAGCACTTTTACCGCGACGTAGGGATCGCGGTCGCGCGCTTCCACCTTGCGCTCGTCGCGCGCCAGGAACACCACACCCATGCCGCCGCGGCCGACTTCCCGCTCCAGCAGGAAGCGCCCTTTGAGCAGCATGCCGACCGTGGCGTATTCGCTGCTTTCCACCTGCGCGATGCGCTGCCAGGTGTCGCGGTTGGAACTGGAGTTGCCGGTGCTTTGTTCGGTATGCGTGGGGCCGGTTGACGAAGGTCCCGACGCCGGCTTCACCACGGTGGCTTCGGCGTCGGTGGCGGCCGGTATCGCCGCGGGTTTTACCTGCGTGACTTCCGATTCGAACACCGGTTGTGCCGGCGTGGGCGGCTTGACCACGGTGGCGTCGTTGGATGGTGCGATGGCGGGCTTCTGCACTGCATGCAGCTTGGCGATCAGTGCGCGTGCGATGTCGGGCGAGAGCGTACCCTCTTCCAGCGTACGTTCGAGCAGCGCTACATCGGCAAGGTAATCCTCTTCCGTCTGCGGGCCGCGCTCGCCCAGCGCTTCGAACAGTTCCGGCAGCTTGCGGTGACGCGCGTTGAAGTCGTCGATGAGGTCGGCGAGCAGGGTCATAGGTTGCGATCAACCCTGCTTTGCGCGATGTGGCTTCCTCTCCCCTTCGGGGAGAGGGCTGGGGTGAGGGGCCAATCTTGCCGGAAGTTGGTTGCCCGCCAGATAGGAAAAGAGCCAAGGCTCGCCTGTATTTGTGTGTTTTCGGGCAAGCCTTTTCCCTTCACCCCTACCCTCTCCCCGGAGGGGAGAGGGGGCTGTTTCGGCACAATTGAACAAGTCATAGACATCAACACCTAATCCTTCAACCGCACGATCACGGCAGAAATATTGTCGCGACCGGCGCGATTCAAAGACAGCTCGAACAACCTCGCCAGCAATATCTGCGGATCGGCATGCGCGCGGCATTCCGCGTCCAGCTCTGCATCCGACAGTTCCTTGTTGACGCCATCGGTGCAAAGCAGAAACGCCATGCCTGGGCGACTGCCGGCCACCACCCAATCCACGTACAACGTTTCTTCCGCACCGATCGCACGCGTGAGCACGCCTGCACCCGCCGGTTGCGCCTGGCCGATCTGGGTTACATCGTTTTTCAGGCCATGCACGTGATCGCGCGTGATCTGCTGCAGGCGGCCGTCTTCGAAGCAATACGCGCGGCTGTCGCCGACCCAGCCGCACAGCATGAAATCCTTGTCGTGCACCAGCACCACCACGGTGGAACCGATCACGTCCACGTTGCGTTCCTGCGCGGTGCGGCGCAGGTCGGCGTTGACCTGCACCAGCGTGTCTTCGATCGATTCGACGAAATCGAACACGCTGCCCGGGCGCGGCAGCGCGCGCAGGCGTTCCACGATCATGTTGCTGGCATAGTCGCCGGCGGAGTGGCCGCCCAGGCCATCGGCCACCACCCACATGCCGACGTCTTCGCGCACCAGCACCGCGTCTTCGTTGTGCGCGCGAACCTTGCCGGTGTCGGTATGGCCGACGGATTCGTAGCGTAGCGTCATGCAGTCACCTCGATCACGGCCAGCGGCCAGTGCGCCGGTTCGCTGCCCAGCCCGGCGGCGTCGGCGATGCGCGCACGCGCGTCGTCGCAGGAAGGCATCGCCAGTGCTCGTGCGTACACATCGGGCGGCAGCTGCACCAGGCTTTGCGTCACTACCAGCAGCAGGCGATCGCCCTCTTCCACCGCGCACACCACTTCATCGCACAAGGGTTCGGTCGGGCCGCCCAGGCCGGAGGCCACCGGTGCGGCGCGCGTAAACAGCAAATCGTCGAATTCGCCGCCGAGGGCATTGCCTTGTTCCGTCGCCGCAGGGCCGGTGGCGAACAGCGGCTGCAGGCTGCCACGGCGCCAGTGCCATGCAGACGCCGTGCCGATGCGCAGCAGGTTGGCCCAGCGCTGGGTAATGCGCACGGCGATTACCGAACCGTCTTCGGGAATGGGATTGATCAGGTCTTCGCTGCGTTCGCGCAACGAGGGATGCAATGCAAGCAGGCGTTGGCGCAGCGTCTGCAGACCGCCATTGAGATGATCCGCCTCCAGTTCGTGCGCTACCTTGCTGGCGGCGGCAGCAGCCTGGCGGCGCGGATCGGGACTGCCTTCATCGGCGGCGACCAGCGCCAACGCAACATCGCCGCGATACACCGTGGCGGCGCTGCTGCCGTTTACCTTCGTTTCGGTTTCGCTCGTCGTGCCGGACGCCACTGCCATCGATACCGATGGCGTGAGATCGGCAAACAGTTCGCTCAAGTCATCCGGCAGCACGTTGCGCGGCGCCGGCGCGGCGACGTGCGGCGCCACCGAGACATGCGCGGCATGCGGATGCGCGTGCGCCGGCGTTTCGAACACGCCCAGCGACTGCCAGCCTTCATCGGCGTGGCGCGCATCGAGAAAACCCGCATACGCCGAAGGCTGCGGCAGGCCGCGCGTCACCAGCACGCTGGGCGGCACGTGGCCGGCGCCTTGCGTCCACCACAAACACCAGCCGCTGCCGCTGGCGCTGACGCGGTTCCACAGATCGGCAAGAAATTCGCCGTCCGTGCGCACGCGCGGCAACGGCAACCGCCACTGCATCGCGTTGTACCAGGCGACATGCTCCACGCCGTGCACATGCGTGTGATTGGGCGTCATCATCGGCATGTCGGCCAGCGCGAGCAGTTGCGCATCGAACGCTTCCACACTCAGCGCCTGGGCTTGCGCGCATGTATGCGCGTGCTCGATCGCGCCGAACCAGGCATCACCGTCGCGCACCATGCCCCAGGCATCATCCAGCGGCGTGGCGATCACCATCGGAAAGCTGCGGCCGACGCGATCGTTGGCCGGCCCCATCACGCCTACCCACGCCGCACTGGTGCACACGCCCGGCGACAACACGAAACGCCACGTCGGGCTGCTGCGATACGCGTGCTGCCAGGCATCGCCCAGCGCGAGCTTGCTTTCGTTTACCGCGCGCTCGAAATGCTGGTCCCAGGCGTCGACGAACGGCGACGGCAAGCGCCGCTGGACGAAATCGCCCGCGCCTGGAAGTTTGCCGAAGAAACCCGCCGCCCCTGTCGCCATGCTCGACTAACCTCCGCACCGGAAACGCTGCACGGCGTTATTGAGGAAGGGGTTCTTCAGGTTATCGGCCTGCACGGTGAGCTTGGCGACGTGGCCGCCGAAGTTGAAGCTGGCCAGATAACGCAAGTCCGATTGCCGCTGCAGGTTGGCGGCCTGCAGCGCGTGGAAGAACGCCCAGTCGCCCTGGTAGTCGAAGGTGCTGAGCAGATTGCCGCTGGTATCCCACGCGGAAATCGTCACATGGCCGGGCTGCGGACCAGGCCACTTCATGCCGGCGCTGCTCACGCCGCCGGGCTGGTATTCGAACTTCTGCCCATCGACGGTCATGGCGAACTTGCCGATGCCCGCATCCAGCGATGGCGCCACCAGGGTGAAATCCACTTCCGGCGTGGCACCATTGTTGCGGAAATACATCTGCTTGATGGCGTCGGCCAGTTGCATCTGCGCCAGCATGCCGGGCGAACCGCTGACCGCGCCGGGGCCGCTCTTCCATTTCCAGGTGGCGCCGCTGGCGTCGACCAATTTATCCAGCGTCTGCTTGTAGAAGCTGTCGAAGCGGCCGCCGTAGCCGAACAGCTCGCCGAAGTTCTGCACCGGAATATCCGACGCGCTGTTCGGCGAGAACGGAAAACGTCCGCGCGTAAAACTGCCGCAATCCTTGGCCACCGCCTGCTGGAAGGCATCGCCCAGGGCGCCGGAGGTGCCGGTGGCGACCAGCGCTTCGCTCTTGCCGGTCAAGGCGGCGACCCAGCCGGTTACGGGCTGCGGCAACTGCGCGGCTTCCTGCTGCGCCATCAGCAATTGCGGATTCGGCTGGCCAGCGGCATTGCTGAAATCGCTCATGGTCAGCAAGGTCTTGCTGAGCTGGTCGAGCACGCTCAGCGTGTGATCGATCGGCGTGCTGCCCGGCGCGCCTTCGGTCAGTTTGTCGAGCGTATCGAAGTGCGCGCTGATCGCATCGCCCGGCTTGGCGGCGCTCTTCTCGCCACCCTCGCCAGCCTTGACGCCGGCATTGGCCAGCGCGCGCATCACCGCGGTCTGTTCGGCACGCTTTTCGGCGACTTTCTTCAGTGCGCCTTCCGCCTTGTCGGCATCGGTAGCCGGTGGCGCGCGCATCAGATCGTGCGTGTTGTCGCGCACCAGCGCCAGCAGCGATTTCAGCGGCGAGCTGGGACCGGACAGCTTGGCCGCGATCGCGCTGGCGTCCTGGATGTTGGCGATCGGCTGCAGTTGCAGATCGTTGAGCAGGTCGTCCCACACCTTGATGTAGTCGGTCTGGTACAGCGCCAGCACCTGCTGCGCGAGCTTGGCCTGGCCGATGGCATCGATCTTGCCGCTGCCGAACACCCAGTCGTCCTGCGTGAACTGCTTCACCGCCTGTTCGATACCCTTGTTTACCTGCTGCGCGAATGCCAGCTGCGTGTAAAGCGCAGGGATAGGTTCGGACAAAGGTGCACCGCTGCGGCGGCGGAATACATTGCCGAGCAGGCCCAGCTCCTTATCCAGATGCAACGGCGGATTGTCGGCGCTGTCCGCGTCGAGCTTCATGCTGCCGTAGATCAGCGTGGACAGATCCGCCGTGCGCAATGTGCTGCGCGCCTGCTCCACCATCGCATCATCCAGATGGATGGCGCGCAGCTGTCCCGGCTCACCGACCAGCGCGTGGAAATGCTTGTCGAGCGCCTTCTGCAGCACCGAATCTTCCGGGAAAATCTTGCGCCATTCGATATCGGTGAGCGCGACAAGCTGATCGGCATTCTGATGCTGGGGTTCGCCCAGCATCAGGTAACCCTTGAGGTAGTAATACAGCGCTTGCGGATCGCTGGCGCTGCTGGTCAAGCCGGTGCGGAACTGCGAAGCCACACCCGGCAGCAACAGGCCATTGAGTTCGCGCAGGTAGGCACCGTGTACTTCATCGCCGACCGCATGGCCCTGATACAAACCGAAGCGCATCGACAAGGGCACGTCGCCCTTGTATTGCTGCGCCACGTCCTGCACGCCGGACAGACCTTCCAGGCGCGACAGCACGCGCGCGAAATAATCCTTCTGCGAGGTGGCGTCGGACACATCACTGGTGGCCGGATACCCCTTCAGCGCATCGCTCACCTGCCCGAGGTAGGTGCTGTTGCGGCTATAGCTTTCGGCAAAGCCGGCCAGCAGCAAGACCGTCACTACCAGCACGCCCAGGTACGAGGCGGCCTGCAGCAAGATCTTCTGCCGTTCCAGCTTGGGATTGGTGCCGGCGAATCCAGATTCGCGGAACAGCACGTCTTTCAACAGGCGTTCCACGAAGAACGTGCGCTGCTGTACGCCGGGCGCGTGCACTTGCGCGGCGTCCAGACCGAAGGTGCGCGCCACCGCCGCCATCATGCGATCGATCGGGGTGCCTTCCTGCGTGCCGGAGGTGAGATACACGCCGCGCAACAACGGCGGCGTGCCGTAGGCATAGCCGGTGAACACGCCTTCGATGAACTGGCGCAGCGTTTCGCGCAAGGCGCCGAGCTGTTGCGGGAAAGAAAGAATCGCCGCGCGCCGGTTCGGATCGCGCTCCGCATGCAACCGGCCAAGAATGCGGGTATGCAGGCGATTCAACAGCAGCTCGAATTCGCTGGCGAACTGTTTCGCGGCCGTGCCGTTCATGGTCTGCTCGACCGGGAACGACATGCCCCACACCTGACTGCGCAGTTCCGGGCTGAGATCGTCGAAGAATTCGCTGAAGCCGGCGATCAGGTCGCACTTGGTCAGCACCATGTACACCGGCACACCGATGCGTAATTCGGTGGCCAGCTCGTCCAGGCGCCGGCGCACCGCCTGCACGTGATCCTGCATGCCATTTTGATCCAGCATAAGCAGGTCGGACATGCTCATCGCAATCAGCACGCCGTTGATCGGCCGGCGCTTGCGGTATTTGCGCAGCAGCTTGAGGAATTCGCTCCACGCTGATGAGTCTGCGGCCTGGTCCGAATCCTGCGTGGTATAGCGGCCGGCGGTATCCAGGAACACTGCCTCGTCGGTAAACCACCAATCGCAATTGCGCGTGCCGCCCACGCCGCGCAGCGCCTGTTTGCCGAAGCGATCGGACAGCGGGAAATTGAGGCCGGAATTCTGCAGCAGCGTAGTTTTTCCCGAACCCGGCGGGCCGATCACCACATACCAGGGCAAGGTGTAGAGATTGCCGCCGCGCTTGCTCTTGCGCAGTGTATCGACCGCCTCCTGGAAGCGGCTTTGCAATTGCGTGCGTTCGGCCGCGCTGCGCTCATCGCGCTCGCCACCGGCCGGCTTGGCATCTTGCGAAGCCAGGTCTCCGGACATCTGCGCCGTCTTGTTGCGCGCACGCAGCTGCGCAACCTGCAGCCAGATCACCCACACCGCAAGAATCACGATGATCAGCACCAACCGCGCCACCGGGCTGGCCAGCGGTTGCGAATCGCCAATGCCTAAATAAGGACCGCCCCACCAGATCAGTACCGACAGCAGCAGGATGCCGACCAACGCGATGAACCAACCGGATTTGAACAACGCCAGGATTTTCACGAGTTCAATTCTCCGGAATGAACATGATTTCCACGCGCCGGTTACGCGTGCGGTTGTCGGGCGTATCGGGCGGCAGCGCAATCGGTTGCGACGAACCTGCGCCGCTGGATTCAATGCGGCCGGGGTTGTCCAGACCCTGCCCCAGAATCTGCGCGACGCTGCGTGCACGCGCGCCGGACAGCTCGAAGTTGTCCTTGTATTTCAGCGAGCGCACCGGTTGGTCATCGGTGTGGCCGACGACGATCACGCGCCCCTGCACTTGGTTGAGCGCCGCGGTGATCTTGTGCAGCAAGGGAATCTGGTCGGCACCCACGTCGACACCGCCGGAGGGGAACATGCCGGTAGCGGCAAGCCGCACCAGCGCCTGACCATCCGGCTTTTCGTCCACGCTGAGCTGACCGGCCTGCTCTTCCGGCGACAGCAATTGCTTGAGGCTCTTGCGTGCAGGCTGCGGCTGATGGGCGTTATCCGGTGGCGTGCCGTTTTCCAGGCCGATGCGTGCGAGCTGCGCACTGATCGGCGAAGACGCATTGTTGAGCCGGGTATAGAAAAACAAAAAAGCGCCAAGCAATATCACCGCTGCCGCTGCTGCGATCACCCACAGCGGCACGTAGCGGATCAACGGATTGCGCCGGTCTTCGATGCCACGCCAATGCGGTGCCAGTTCATCTGCCGGCTTGGCGCGCTGCGCTTGGATGCGACGGTACAGGTCTTCCTGGATATCGGCCAGCTTGGCACGTCCGCCCGATTCGATCTGGTAGCGGCCGGCGAAACCGAGCGCCAGGCAGATGTACATCAGCTCGATCAGGTCGATGTGCTTGGCGAAATCCGCACACAGGCGCTCGAGAATCTGGAAAAACTTTGCGCCGCCGTAGGATTCGCTGTGGAACGTGACCAGCAGGGTTTTCTGCGCCCAGCCGCTGTGCTCGCCCCAGGGCGCATTGAGCACCGCTTCGTCGAGCATGGTGCACAGCACGTAGCGCGCGGCGAGGATCGTCTGTTGCGCAATGTTTGCCGCCTGCGCCAGTTGTTCGAAGCGATGGATCTGCGCCACCGTCTGCTCGCGCAGATGCATCGCATCGGGCTGCACCGCGCTATGGCGCAATTGCACGGCCAACAACAGCAAGGGACTGGCCGCCTGCACCAGCGGGTTGGCGCCACCTTCCAGGAATGCGTTGATTTCCGCGGTGGTGCCATACACCGGTGCGCGCGCTGGCATCGGTGCGGGTGCCGCAGGCGGTGGCGCGGCAGGTGCAGGCGCCGCGCCACGCGGACGCACGATGGTGGCGTCGCGCATATCGTCGTTGGGGCCGTTGGTGCTCATGTCTCAATGCTCCGAACTCGTAGGTTGAGGTGCAAACCCCAACATGCCGTGCACGCCAACATCCCGACGTTGGGGTTTGTATCCCAACCTACGAAATACCGATGCGGGCGCTGATGGCTCATGTTCCGCCCCTGATGGCCCACAGTTGCAGGTCAAGCCCCGCGAATTCCTCGCCGAAGTGGAACGCGATGCCGCCGGACGTCTTCAGCATCCGCCACATCTGCGAGTTCTTGTCGAATTCGAAATACAGAAAGCCGGCGTTGTATGGAATCTGCCGGGGCGCCACCGGCATGGGCGCCACTGCGATGCCCGGCAATTGCAGGTTGACCAGGTCGCGGATCTTTTCCACCGGACCGATCTTCGATTGCGCGGGCAATTGGCGGCGCAAGTCTTCCGACTTCATGTCGGCCTTGGCCGCGAGCACAAACGCCGCGGTGTCGAGCAAGGTGAGATCCGGCACCACCGCCACCCACACGCCGAACTTGCGCTGCTGCAGCGGAATCGGCGTGGCGGTCTGTTCCATTACCGCGCTCAGGCTGTTGCGCAGCGCGACGATCACCGGCTCGAAACATTCGCGCAGCAGTTCGTGCCGATACGGCGGAAACGCCTGCGCGCGCTTGCTGGGCGCGGTGAATGTAGCCAGCTCGCCGGCCATCGATACGGCGATGCGATACAGGTCTTCCGGATGCGCGATCGGCGTGGCGGCCAGATGCGCAATCAGCGGCTGATAGCGGTTCACCACCTGCAGCAGCAGGAAATCCGCAATTTCCGCTGCACCGCCGCGGTCGGTCACCGCGACGCGGCTGGCCAGCGCTTCGCCACGCTGGTGCAGCAGGCCAAGCAATTCGGTAAGAAAGGTCACCAACCGCGGCACTGCCTGGCAGCTTTGCGCGGTGGGCATGAAGGTTTCATCCAGCACCACGCGCCGATCCGCGCGGCATTCCACGATGCGTGCCAGCGGAATATGCGCCAAGCCTTCCATCGGCTGCGACTGCGGCAGTAGGCGACTGCTCATGCCGCCTACTTCCAGTACGGTGAGCCCGTCGACGCTGCCGGACGCATCGCGCACTTCCGCTTCGCGCACGCGAAAACGGAACAGCTTTTCCGACGGCGCTTCCGGACGCCCGCTGTCCGGTTGCGTGGGCGAACGCAATGGCAAGGTGAGATAGACGGTCTGGTCGCGCCAGTTCGGATCCACTTCCAGCGCGGGCGGCAGCGGATCGTCGTTGGGCATGGAAAACGGCGTGCCGTCCGGAAAGATGCCGCGCGCACGCTTGATGCCGAGCTTGCCGATCGCCAGCAAGTCCGCTTCCAGTTCCAGTTCGTGGAAACCCCATGCGTACGGCCGCAAGCCACCGGCGCGCAGCTCGACAAAGCGCTCCATGTAGCGCTCCTGCTGCTGCAAATGCTGGGGCCGCAGGAACAGGCCTTCGCTCCACACCACTTTGTTGTTTTGCGTCATGTATCGGGTCCGTCTACGGTCTTGCAGCTTTTGTAGGTTGGGGTGCAAACCCCAACTTCGTGACGCATGCACGCATGGCGATGTTGGGGTTTGCACCCCAACCTACGTTAGCGATCATGGCGGCGATTCCCCTTCAACCGTGCCAACTGCTCTTCATACGCCCGCGCAAACTCATCCCCGAACAACCTGCGAAAACTATCGTCCGGGTTCTTCATCAAGCCTTCGAAATTGTCGCGATATTTGTCCCAGTAGCGCCCTTTCGCACCGAACGCTGCACGCTTGCCGCCATCCACCTCGTGCTCGTAGCGATCCGGATTGAAATGCATCAGCAACGCTTCGAAACCCGCGCGCACACCGGCCAGCATGGCCATCTGATGGCAGCGAATGTCTTCGAACGCGTCCTGGAACGCAGCGGTACCGGAAAGAAAACCGGGATTGGCGGGGCCGAGGATTTTCTGTACCGCCTCGTCCGTGCCGAGCGAAAACTTCAGCGGGTTGTTTTCCGAACGCTGGATGATCGTGACCGGCAGGCGGAAGGTGTTCTTGATCTCGGCGCGTGCACGCAGCACGTCCATCACGCCATCGACCACGATGCGGAAGATCTGCTCGACATCCGGCGCCAAGGCCGCGCTGGCGATAGGCGCTGCAACGGGTGCCGGCGCCGCAACCGGCGGAGGCGGTGGCGCGGGTGCAACGATCGGCTCCATAACCGGTGGCGGTGCCGGTGCCGGCGCGGGCGGCGCGAAATCGCCGGTGGTCAGGTCCCAGTTTTCCGGCAGCACGTTCGCCTGCCGGCGCACGTCGGTGGTGGGCGGCCGGAAGTGATCGTTGACGCCCGCCGTGTGATTCCAGCTCGGCGCAGGTATCGGCTCGGGCGCCGGCGCGTTGAGCGGCGCATCGAGAAAGCTCAGCGGATCGAGATCGTCGCTGCCCGGCGATGGAATATGCGGCGACGGAATCAAGCTATCGACTGGCGAACGCCGCGGTGACGACGCGGGGTTTTGCGGCAACGGATCGAGGAATCCGAAATCCAGCGGATCGTTGCCGAACGAAAGCGGCGCTGCAGCCGGCGCGGACACGGGCGCCGGCGCCGGCGCGTACTGCGGGATCGGCGCGCTGGGCTGCACGATGGTTTCGCTGTCCTGCTCCATGCGCACGGCGATTTCGAAGGTATCGATCTGCAGGCGATCGCCGTTCTTCAACGCCGCCGGATCGCCGCGCATCAGCGGCGTGCCATTGAGCAGCATGCCGTTGGTGCTGCGATCCTCGATGAAGTAGATGCCGTTGAGAAAGCGCACCATCGCGTGCACGCGCGAAACGCCGGCCGCGCTCAGCACCCAGTCGCAATCTTCCGAGCGCCCGATGCTGCCGTCCTTGCCGTGAAAGCTCTTCTGCGCGCGGCTGCCGAACTGCGCCGCCTGCTGGCCTTGCACTGCGAGGGTGAGTGTCTGTGCCATCTGCTGCCCTGCTTAACGATGCGCGTCTGCGTTTGCGGTGAGCAAGCTCATCGCGCGCTCGATAAACGCAGTGCGCCGTGCCTGGAATTGCTCTTCCACCAGCGCCGCCATCAGGTTGATCGCTGCCACGGTGGCACGCGCGGTGAGATGTTCGGCCGGCGGCACCGGCGTTTCCTGCGTGGCCGGCGCCAGACTGCCGCCTGACCAGCCCGCAGCGGCCGCAAGCCATGCACCCAACGAGCGATAACCACCGGCATTCGCAAATTCGTACGCGGCGCGGCGGTTGTCTTCGTTCGGCTCGCGCACCCACTTTTCGGCCAGCGATGCGCCGGCCTTGTCTTCCAGGCCAAGCGGCTGATCACGCGCGCATTGCAGCAGCCACGCCACCGCGTAGCGCTTGGGCAACAGGCGTGCGAGAAGCTTGAGCGCGTCCTGGGTGTCGCCGGCGTCGAGCAGCGTTTGCACCGCCATCTGCGGCGTCATGTCCGGACGCAGCCTAGCGCTGGCTGGAGCGGACAAACCCATTTGCGTCGAAGCCTGCGTAACCACCGACATGCTCAGGTTCCCCTTTTACCCGATCCCTGTGATTGCCTCTGTCCCACTACCCGGCCGGCGCTGCTCAGCCGATCATGATGATGCCGCCGCCCACCTTCGTCATGGCATCGCCGCCGGCGCTGACCATCGCGCCCTTCACGTTGGTCGCGGCTGCGCCTTCCACATCCACCATGCCATCCGAATGTACTTTCAAGCTGGCGCCGGCGCCGATATCCATCGTCGCCCCCGCCTTGATCCCAACCTGTACCTGCCCCTCCACCTTCACCGAGGAATTGCCGGTGATGGTGATGTTCACGCCGGTGATCTGGATCTCGCCGGAACTCTTCATGATGATACTCGACGAACCGGTGGTCAGCTCGATCTGCGTGCCGGCGGTGAGCTTGAAAACCTTGCCGACGTCGATCGTGTCGTTGTTGCTGATCGTCGCCTTGCGGTCGTTCTTGATGGTGACCGTTTCATCGTGGTCGATGGTCACCACGTGATCGTTCTCGACTTCCTCGTGCATGTCCTTTTGCGCATGCATGAAGAAATCTTCGCTGCCCTTCTTGTCTTCGAAGCGCAGCTCGTTGAAATCCGCCGTGCCGCCGAGCAGGCTGCGGCTCTTGATGCCGCTTTGCGTCTTGTTGTCCGGCAGGCTGTACGGCACCTGGTTGTCGCCGTTGTAGACGCTGCCGATGATCAGCGGGCGATCCGGGTCGCCCTCGAGAAAACTCACCACCACTTCCTGCCCCACGCGCGGGATGCTGATGGCGCCCCAATTCTTGCCGGCCCATGGCGTGGCGACGCGTACCGGGCATGAGCTTTTCGCTTTGGGTTTGTCGGGCTTGTTCCAGTGGAACGTCACCTGCACACGACCGTACTTGTCGACCACGATGTCTTCGTCCGTTTTGCTGCCGCAGACGACGGCGGTTTGCAGGCCGACAATGGTGGGTTTTACGGTCTTGACCTCTTTGCGGAAAGGAATGCGACTTTCCAGCGCACGAAAACGACATTGAAAAGCCAAGGCCCCCCCGTCACCCGACGCATGGCCACCAGCGTGTATATGAGTGCTGGTTCCCGTGATCAGGTACTCCTGATTGAGTTCCTTGCGAGGATATTGACTAAGCGTAAAGAGGTTGCCGATCTGCGCACCAGGTGCTTCTGTCAACCCGCTGTATTGCGACTGCGACGCGGTATGCGCCTCGGCGCGCACGGTGGCATAGTGCTGGCCGACGCCTGCTTCGCTGTGCGCACCGGGAAAATCGAAGACGCTGTATGACTTCTCAGGCTGATGACCATCGCTGGTGTTGGACGAGAGTAACGCTGTTTTGGGCGACAGCGGATTGTAGTCGGTCAACTTGAAGGTGGCCGAATCCATGCCTCGCGTCGCATCGAACATGCCGATGGTCGCTTCCCTTCGCAGCACGCTGTCCACATTCGCGGCATAAGGCACCACTTTGAAATCGCCAGCGGCCGAATGCGCTCCCACCCCATCGGCCAGCACCATGGTGTGCTTGCTCTCATCATGGGTGAAGTAGTAATAGATGCCTTCCTGTTCCATCAGGCGATGGATAAAGCTGAGGCAATCTTCACGATACTGTACACAATAGTCGCGCGAGGCATAGTTTCCGGAGAGGCTCAGCTTTACATCGGTATAGCCCGATTCGGAAAGCAACTGCTTGATGATGTCCGGCACGGTTGCATCGGTAAAAATGCGGCAGTCGACGATCTGCCCAAGCAGCCAAGGCTTTGGCACCAAGGTGACCGAATATTGCGCATACGTAAGCGACTCGATCGTCACCACGCCCGTTTGTGACGCTTCGCACACCATGCCGTTGAAATGGCGTACGTACCCGTCTTCCGTAGTGAGCGTGACCGTCATGGATGAACCAAGCAACGAGGTCAAATCGATGTTCGCGTTCTCGCTTTCGAACTGCACGTGAAAACGAAAGAGCTCACCCAGCTCCTCGTCCGCGCCCATATTGACAAACAGCAGGTTGTCGCATTTGGAGGAAGTGATCGTGATGGGATCCGACATGCGACTACGCTCCTGAAAAAGTTCCGCTGCGAGACTCGTTACCAGGCAACAACCACAGCACCATGCCCTGAAAAAAGCACCCGATCGCTGCTACCGCAACCGGCAACACCGACGAACACTGATACACAAACCGAGCAGCCCCTTTCCCTTTCGCCCGTCCTGTCGCCACGGGCACAATGGGAATCGCCATGTTACTACCACAAGGGGCCGGCGAGGTGACGTCGCGGGGACAAATTGTGTGATTTTCGTAAAGGCCTTCGTATCTATGGCTTTGCATCCTTTCTCCTGAAACATCCGGGTCATGAAACGAATTCTGCTAGGGCACCGGCGGGGTCGAAGGTTGGGACTGCGCCGACTGCGCCGATTGCGCAGCTGCTGCGGCGGCTTCGCGCGCCTGCGCCTCCTTGAGTGCCCGCGTCATCGTCGGTCCTTCAAATACGTGGGCCATATGGTCGGCATAGTGCGGATCGGTCGCGTAATGCCCCTTTTGAAGTGCATCCGCCTCCTTGCGCAAGTTGCCCTTGGTTCCGTTATCAAACAAGCCTGCCGCCGCATAACGTGGGTTATCGCGCAAGAACGCTATGCGATCTTCCAGGCCTTCCTGGTATGACCCGTATACGCGAAAAGGGGAATCCATATATACCTTTTTGCCATTGATGTATTCGGGCACTTTGTACATTCGGGTCGCCCCTTTCCAATCAGGCGAATCCTTGATGTTGAAGATATTGTTGGAACCCGGCAGCACCTTTTGTCCCCATCCGGTTTCTTGCGCCGCCTGCGCCAATATCAGCTCCCAGGACATCCCCGTTTTGGCCGCCACATCGCGAGCCGCAGGATAGAGATTGATGATGAATTGCTCGCTCGCGCCAATCTTGTGCGCATCCTTGGCATTTTTTTTCTTGTGCGCATGTTTTTTCGCGACCATATCTCACTCTCCATCATGGATGCAGATTTTCGGGAACCTCAACCGTGAAACTGGTGGGTTCCTTTCCTGGCGAGTTGTCCCTGTCAGACAGAAGCTCATAACTGCCCTTGATAACGAGCTTGTTTTCGTCAAGCTTGAATCGATCTCCACCTTCATCGACCCATGCCGAATAGGCAGCCGAAACACCAGACACTTGGATGTCACGCATCGCCATGACTGCGCCCGTTGCCCTGTTCAGTTCAACCACTTGCAGCAACGTCTGCGACGACGTTTGCTGCGACTGGGTATCGATTTGGATCAACACATACAATTGGTTGCCCGACGCGACGCAATGCGTCGCCCTGCCCTGATACATATCTTTGGGAATGCGCAACTGCACATGCCATGCAAATCCACCGGTAGCCTTCGAGAGATAGACAACGGGCCTTTCGTTCATGCCATCCTGATCGGATTTGGCGCCCGCCTTGCACAACTGCCCGTGGCCTGCGTCCGTGGTGGCGTAAATATCGACCCCTGCAGGCAGTTTGGCGGACTTGCCAGCATCCTTGTTTTCCTGCACCCGCGACGGAGATGACGCATCCCACGCTGGCGTTGTACCGGAACAACTGGCGCCCCCCATCGATAGAAGGGAGAGCACGGCGATCAAAAAAACAGTACGGGGGTTCTTCATGGATTCATGTCTCTTTGAATTTTTTCATTTGCATGCCAAAAAAAGCTCAACAGGCTATTGCCGCTGTGCCAGCACTACCCATCCAACCACCGGCTGCCCGCACTCCTTGCGCAGCTTATCCGTTGCGATATGCACTAGCGTGAATCCCGCCGCGACCAACGCCCGCTCTGCGTAACGGCGCGTGTGCTGGTAACGACCGCTTGGCGCCAGCTCGACACGGTCATCATGGCCTTCCGCCGCTTCCAGCGAAAAGGCCAACCAGCCGCCAGGACGCAATGCGTGGTGTGCAGCATTGAGCGCATCCTGCAACTCGCCGAAATACACCAGCGTGTCGGCCGAAACTATTACGTCATAGGCATCCGGATGCGCCTGCAGATGGCAGGTGAGCTCGATCACTTCGAGTTCGTCGTAACCGCCGCGCAAGCGTGCCTTTTCGACCATGCCGCCTGAAAGGTCGACACCCACCAGGTGCTTCGCGTATGGACGAAGCAATGGAGCACACAAGCCGGTGCCGCAACCTGCATCCAGCACGTCCAACTCACCAGTCGCGGCGGGAAGGACATCGCCCAAGGCCACCGCAAGAACCTGCGGTGCACGATAATTCAAGTTCTTCAACAACTGTTCGTCGAAGCTGTCGGCAAATTTGTCGAAGATGTCACGTACGTATGCGTCTTCCGCGCGCGACGGCGCTTCTGCTCCACCACAAGCAGCGAGCATGTGGCGCGCAACAGGATGCTCCGGCTCGCGCGCGAGCCAGTCGCGATACACCTGCGCCGCCTCCTCGCGACGTTGGAGTGCATACAGCGAAACGCCCAGCGCCTCAAGCGCACGCAGGTTGTGCGGGTCCAGCGCATAGGCCGTGCGGAAGCACTCCACCGACTGTTCGACGTGTTCCACCTCCCGCGCGTTGTTGCGCAGGAATATCCCCATCAGATAATGCCCTAGGGCAAACTTCGGCGCCTGCCGCAGCAGCTTCGCGTACGCCTCAAACGCTTCTTCCAGGCGCTCCTGCGCCTCCAGCACCACGGCAAGATTATTCTGCGCGTTGTAATGTTGCGGCCCACACGCCAGCGCTTTGCGGTAGCAGCGCTCCGCATCAGCGAAACGCCCACATTCTTTGTGGATGTTGCCAAGGTTGTTATGCGCATCTGGATGCTTTGGCGTGATCTTCAAAGACGCCTCGATCAAGCGCACACCTTCGTCGCTCCGTCCGCGCTGATGGCAAAGCACGCCCAGGTAGTGCATGGCATCGGGCTGTGCTGCACGCAATTCCAGTACTTCGCGGTAGAGGCGTTCGGCGGCGTCCAGGTCATGGGCCCGATGGGATTGCATGGCCTGCTTCAAGACGGCGCGATAATCCGTCGCCGCTGTCACAGCAACGGACCGGCGATTAGACATAGGCGAAGAATGTTTGTTCACACCCATCACACAGATTAGGAAAACATGTCCAGCGCGCGCCTTGCCATCGAGGAAAGGAAGCGGAACAGCAAGCCAAGCACGTATTCGACGAACGCCACGGTGATCTCGACCGTTGCAACCACGGCGCGCCCCATGAACCGCATTGCTGCCGACAGCAAATTGCGCACGGCTTCTGCCAGACGGATGGATTGCAACGCACCGCTGTAAAGCAGGCGGGCAAGCGTATCGAGCACCGTTGTACCGGCAAACAGGGCCGTGCCGATTCCCGCGCCCACCGCATGGCCCACTTGCTTCAGGATCCAATCCAGCGCGGACAAGATCAACTGCAGTGCAGCGGCCGAGCGCATGATGAAAGGCCCGCTATCTTTCGCCGCATTCGCAAGCCACTCGCTCGCCTTTTCGAAGCTGCTATGCCTGGGCAGGATCACCGGCAGCGAAGACCAGGTGCAGCCCGCCACGGACTTTTCGTATGCATTTGGCATCGAGTGCGCGGGCACGCTTATCAACGTACCCGATCCCTTCAAACGATAAGCATTGCTTCCATAGGGCACATGAAAATACGGAAAGAGCGGTATCATGGGCACCGGGTCGGTATCGTGATAAACGCGATAGATATCGTCCTCACCCAGGCGCGAGGTCAAATACTCTGCATGCGCCTCGAGACCACAGCGAGGGGCGCCGAATGTATACAAGCGCACCTTGCAGCCGATGCCGCTCAGGCTATCGGCAATCAATGTCGCCATCGCCCCGCCCAGACTATGGCCCACCACGTGCAACGCAGATGGAGTGCGTCCTCGCAGTTGCCGTGCCACTTGCGGCAGCACCGATTGAGCCGCACGCCAAAAGCCGGTATGAACAATGTAGCCACTTGGACCGGTGATGCCTCCCATCCGGAAGTTGCTCAACCAGTCATACACACTCGTCGGATGAGTGCCACGCACTGCAATAAGACATTCGCCCTGGCGCGCCCCTTGGCCCCAAGCCGTAAAACCGAAGCCCATGCGCTTCTGTATCCCCACCCCGGTAACGCCCGTCAAGCGAACACCGCCAGGAATATCGAAAGTGTGGCTAATGCTAGGCGCGGCATCTCCCGCTGCGTCCATGTCATCCGACAAACGCAATATGTACGTACTCGTGGCAATTTCCGCTGCCTGAATCGGTGAAAGTTCCGTAGCCATCCGACGTCATCCCCTGAGAGTATTGATTTGTATACGCGTCACACTGCCTTGCAGATTCCGAAATGCTTACCTTCATGCTCTGGTGGACGAGTCAGCTCGCAAACCAGATTCATCGGCCGGCCGTCAAGCTCAGAGTTGTTGTCATAGGAGCCTTTGCCGTAACGCCAAGCGATGTATTCGACCCCTTGATATCGAATCACAATGGTCTGCAACATCATGGGCTGAGCTGGAATCATTCGAAGCAAGCCTGCACTGCGTTCGATCTTCGGAAATCCAAATACGCCTTTCGCGTCAGTCACGGCACGTTGTTCTGGGTTTTTCTCCTCATTCTCCGACCACAGCACTTTCTGAATAAGCTCAGCACCTTCCACGGGCTTGCCGTCCTTCAACACCGTGCCATGCACCTCGGAAAACAAAACCACACGATCGAACACGCCCATCGCACATCCCTCTGATAAACCGGACAACGAAAACACCAAAACGATAAGGAAAATTTTCCAAAGCGAACGCGATATCACTCTGTGTTTTTGCATCGCAGTTCGCCCTTCAACGAATCACTAGCAAGTAAATCGAATAGACCAGCGCGGCGAACAGGGCGGCGGGCATGGTCATGAATGTGAACCAGCCACCTACGAACATCATATAAAGCAGCCTTCCCACATCCCTTCCCGCGATCACGCATGGATTCACACTTCCTTCGTTCAACTCGCACTTCGCCCAATTGGCGATGACACCAGCCAGCATGGCGATCAACACAGGTAGCACACCAAGAAAGGCAATCACCAGATAAACCAACCATGGTCTTACATGCATGCCATGCCCCACTCGCCGCTCTGTTTCAAACACTCCATCATTTTTGTCGTCTCAGCCGATCAGCACTTTGAAACACCCCAGCACGATCACCCCGCCATGGGCGGTGCTATCCCCCATGCGCGCGACAGGTCGACCGCCAGCCAACACTTTTGGCGAGCCCATCGCAACCGCATCAGGTGGACCAACGCATACCGCCATGTCACCCACGCAGGCGACAGGCAAGCCGCCGATCAACACGGTGGGAGCGCCGGGCGCAGCAATCGGGCCGCCAACATGGGGGACTGGCCCCGTGGACATGGGACAGGTGTGCATATCGGTTAGGCGAGCGGCGGGTTGCATGGGTCTCTCCGTTACGGTGCGGCAATGGGGCCAGAGGAGGCGGACTCCTTTTGGCAACAATCGAAAAAAACTCACCCGTTTTTTTACAAATTTCATCAGTGCCGGACAGATGTGTTGTCGAGCGCCTACTGTTCAACTGCAGCACTAGACGTCCTAGCGCTTGGATCAACCACAAAACGCTTGCCCTGCTCGTTCTCGATCAGCAGGCTTCCATCAGGCTGCGCTTTCATTGATTTGAAAAACACATCTTGCACGTCCCCTTCTTTGTCAGAAAGGCGCCTGTTGTCGTATACCTTGAGTGTCCACAGCTGCTTGCCGGATTCGACATCGTAGGCCGCCAGATAGCCCCCCATTTGGTCGAAACCGGCCAGCAGGCCGTTGCGCACCTGTTCGTAACGCACCTTACCGATGGTCACTGCGCCAACCGTTGGAGCAGGAATTCTGCTGGATGACTTGCCCATTGAACTTTCCTTTTGTGCAGCGGATGGTGGTGCCGATTGCGCCTTGCACCCATGAACAAGCATGAGTACCGCCAAGAAAGCGAAAGCCTTCCAAACACGTTGTGCTGACCGACCTGACGGCCTGAAGGCCTCATTACTACCGGTCGAGCGCATTCTTGATGACTCCGTCAGTAAGTGCTCCCGCACAATCGGCACAGAACCAAGCCCAACTGTCTGCATTCTCCATAGCTTTCGCTGCCGTCAACTTTTTGGGGTTGATGCCTTGATGCTCATAAGCATGGTCCTTTGTCTTGACTTCACGATGCGTAAGTTCATGCACTACGATCCGCGCCCAATTGGTCAGGCCAGTAAGGGTATTTCGCTTGCCGAAGAACTCTTTTTCGATGTACACAACATCAAGCGCATCACCCCACACGAACGCCTCGACTCCTTCGTTTTCACTCGTCCCTCGTTCGGAAACCGAATCCGTATAGATCAAGTGGCCGGATTTCAGCTTGGAGGCGATTTTCTTGAGTCCATTGTTCAGGGCATTGGCCACAGCCAGCATGTCCTCGTCTTTGCTGGCGTCGTCGGCAAACCAGCGTGCAATACGCACAGCATTCTTTGAGCTCTTTGGACTGGTGGCGACCAGCATCGCCTTATGTACCCACGCCAGCGCTTCCTGTGAGGCATTGCCAAGATCCTTGCGACGTTCGTCGGCAAATCGCTCATCCTTGTCGTTCAACTTGGCCGTGGCCTGCCCGCGCTCCCCGATCAATGCTTCGTGAGGCCAATCCGTGAATGAATTGGGGATATCCACGCACCAGACCTTGTGGGAACCGAAGCGCTTGAGAAGATAGGTATGACGAAGCGATTTGAGAGCACCAAGACGTCTGGCCAAATCCGCATCGATCAACGCACCTGTGCCAATGCCAGAAGACGCGTCACTTACCGCCGCGAACAAGCCGGATGCTTCACCGGTGCCTGCTGCCTCAGCCCGTGTCAGCTTCTTGCGCAGTTCACCAACGACGCTTGCCTCGCCTGCATTGAATCCATCTGTATCCACGAGTTTGCGCGCCCGCGCGACAACCTTCGACCAATCCCCCTCGGCAGCGAAAGCGCGGCTGGACAGGCCATCCACGATTTCCTGGTATGCGACGGTAAATTTGCTTGCCATGAACGCTCCCTGATGACATCAGTGTCGTAACACGCGAGTCGATACGGCTCACTTCGTTTTCAAGAACCGGGTCAGATTCATTTCTCATAGGTTCAAAGCATCGCGGCTCCATTTCTTGGTGCCCAGAAAGGCTTTTCGACCCTGGTCAAGCGTAAACACCAGCCCAGGGCACCCATCCCCAGTCGTCGTGATTATTCATCGCAACTGTCAGCGCGGCGTTCTGGTCCGCTGAATTGCAAGTGATATAACGCTTTGACGAACCTCCGCCGCCCATGCCTTCGTCTCTATGCGAAAAGATGCGAAGCGGAACGTTGGCATAGCCAGCCTGGCGCAACAAATAGGGGACACGATAGAGGCAACCGTTGAACTGACCAGTGCAAGGCGTCAACGTGCAATCTATCTCGATTCGTACAAAACCGGCTGCCCCGGCAGGAGGCGCATGTCCTTGCCAATATTGCTGGTCTGGATGCTGATTTGGGCCACCACCTGCCGCGATGGCCAAAACCGGCCCCAAATTGACCGCAGCATGTGCCGCGGTAATTCCATGAGCCACATATTGAATGGCACCCGCATTAACCCACCAACCGTTCGTAACGTTGTAAATCGCGGCTAGCTTAGGGCGACGTAATGGCATAGCTGCTCTCCTTTTCAGGCAAATCCGTATTCGAAATCCTGACCTTTAACCCCTACATTCACGCCTGCAACAGCCTTACCTTCAATCATCCGCATCAGAAACTCACGGCTGACATCCGGCAACATCGTGTTGGTCAAAATCGCATCAATCATTCGCCCACCCGACTCGCTTTCCGTACAGCGACTCACCACCAGCTTCACCACCTCGTCGTTGTACTCGAACGGAATCTTGTAGCGCGTCTCGATACGCTTCTTGATCCGACCAAGCTGCAACTTGACGATCTCGCCCAGCATGGTTTCGCTCAGCGGGTAATACGGAATCGTCACCAGGCGCCCCAGCAATGCAGGGGGGAAGATTTTCAGCAGGGGATCGCGCAAGGCCTTGGTCATGCCGTCGGGATCGGGCATCAAGTCCGGGTCTTTGCACAAGCTGGCGATCAGGTCGGTGCCGGCGTTGGTGGTGAGCAGGATCAGGGTGTTCTTGAAATCGATCTGGCGGCCTTCGCCGTCTTCCATCACGCCTTTGTCGAACACCTGGAAGAAGATTTCGTGCACGTCGGGGTGGGCTTTTTCGACTTCGTCCAGCAGCACCACGCTATAGGGTTTGCGGCGCACCGCTTCGGTGAGTACGCCGCCTTCGCCGTAGCCGACATAGCCGGGAGGCGCGCCTTTGAGCGTGGAAACGGTATGCGCTTCCTGGAATTCGCTCATATTGATGGTGATAAGGTTTTGTTCGCCGCCGTAAAGGGCTTCAGCCAATGCCAGCGCGGTTTCGGTCTTGCCGACGCCGGAGGTGCCGGCAAGCATGAAGACACCGATCGGCTTGTTGGGGTTGTCGAGGCCGGCGCGCGAGGTCTGGATGCGCTTGGCGATCATTTCCATCGCATGGTTCTGGCCGATCACGCGCTGGCTCATGATGTTGGCCAGGTTCATCACCGTTTCCAGTTCGCTCTTGACCATGCGGCCGACGGGAATGCCGGTCCAATCCGCCACGACGGAGCCGACGGCGGTGTAGTCGACGGTCGGCAGAATCAGCGGATGTTCGCCTTGCAGTTCGGCGAGCTGCGCCTGCAGGGCGTGCAGTTCTTGCAGCATACCCGTGCGTTGCTCATCAGAAAGCTCGACCGGCGCTTCGATGACCTCCGCTTCCGCCGCGGCGGCCTTTTCCAGCTTGCTACCAGTGCCTTCCACGGGCGAGTGATCGCCGCGAAGCTTGGCGCGGATAGTGAGGATTTCTTCGACCAGCGTTTTTTCGGCTTGCCAGTTGGCTTCGAGTTTTTCCAGCCGTGTCCTTTGCTCGGTGAGTTTTTCGATGGCGAGGGCTTCACGCTCGGCCACGTTCACGCCGACGGTCTTTTCGCGAGCGATGATGGCCAGTTCGGTTTCCAGCGCCTGGATGCGCTTGCGCGTGTCGTCGACTTCCGGCGGCACGGCGTGCTGGCTGATGGCGACGCGCGCGCACGCGGTGTCGAGCAGGCTTACGGCTTTATCCGGCAATTGGCGCGCGGGAATATAGCGATGCGACAGCTTGACCGCAGCCTCCAACGCTTCGTCGAGAATCTGCACGCGATGATGCTTTTCCATCACGCTGGCTACGCCACGCATCATCAGGATGCCCTTCTCTTCGCTGGGCTCGTCCACTTGCACGGTCTGGAAGCGGCGGGTGAGCGCCGGGTCCTTCTCGATATGTTTTTTGTATTCGGCCCAGGTGGTGGCGCCCACCGTGCGCAAGTTGCCGCGCGCCAACGCGGGCTTCAATAGATTGGCGGCATCGCCCGTACCTGCCGCGCCACCGGCGCCAACCAGCGTATGGGCTTCGTCGATAAAGAGAATGATCGGCTTGGGCGAGGATTGCACTTCCTCGATCACCTGGCGCAAGCGATTTTCGAACTCGCCTTTCATGCTGGCGCCGGCTTGCAACAGGCCGACATCGAGCGTGCGCAGTTCCACTTCTTTCAACTGCGGCGGCACGTCGCCCGCGGCAATGCGCAGTGCGAAGCCTTCCACCACCGCGGTTTTGCCGACGCCCGCCTCGCCGACCAGCATCGGGTTGTTCTGGCGGCGACGCATCAGGATGTCGACCACCTGGCGGATTTCTTCATCGCGCCCGACGATGGGATCGATCTTGCCGTCGCGCGCCTGCGCGGTCAGGTCCACGGTGAACTGGCGCAAGGCTTCCTGCTTGCCCATCTGCGCGGGCGATAGCGCACCGCTGGCTTCGCCGGGTACGCCAGCGCTGCCGAGACGGAAGCCGTCGTTCGCGTTTTGGCCGTCTTCGGGCGAGCCGCTGACCACTTCGGCGAATCGTTCCGCCAGCGTTTCCGCCTTGACCTTCTCGAATTCCTTGGAGATGTTGAGCAAGGCGTTGCGCAAATGGCGCGTGCGCAATGCGCCGAAAATCAGATAACCGCTGCGCACTTGCGCTTCGCCGAACATCAGCGTGGCGAAAACCCAGGCGCGCTCGACGGCCTCTTCCACATCGCCTGAAAGATCGGAGATGGTGGTGGAGCCGCGCGGCAGACGATCCAGTGCCTCGGTAACGTCGCGCGCCAGGTTCGAAGGATTGATGTTGAACTGCTTGACGATGCGGTGCAGGTCCGAATCCTGCAGTTGCAGGATTTGGTGGATCCAATGCACCAGCTCGACGTAAGGATTGCCGCGAAGCTTGCAGAACACCGTGGCGCTTTCGATGCCGCGGTAGGCGAGCTTGTTGAGTTTGCCGAACAATGCGCTGCGACTGATTTCTGCCATGACGACTACCCCTGAAATTTTTGATGCTCGCACCGCGCGAGATCTGACCAGCTCACCAACTTCTCTGTTGGCTGGGATGCCAATCCCAGCACCAGGCATTCTCTAAAGCAGCCGGGAGTTAACCAAGAAGCTTTTCGTACGGCAGAAGGTTCTGCGAAGTCTTCTGTTCCTCTATATACATTCTCTTCAACTCCATCTTTGCTTTCGAGTAATCGAAGAGCTCCTCTTCCAGATGAGAAAGGTCGGGATCTTCAGCGACGTCCACCTTCGCCTTCAGCTCTTCGACCTTTGCGTTGACTGCCAAGATGGCCATGGTCAGTGTATGAATGCTGATTGTCATTGCAGCGATACCTTTAGCTTCGAGCGCTCTCATATGCTTTCGCCAAGGCAGCTCTGGCGAAGTTATCCAATGCCCCTTTGAAAACATGAGGAAACATTGGCTTTACTGGTTCGATTTGATAGTGATTGGCGTCAAAATCTTCGTTGTAGTCCGGGCCGGTTAGGACAAGATTTGGATCGACATGCGTGCCCTTGGGGATGTGGAAGTACCTCCAGGCTTTCCCTTTAAACACTTTTTCCTTGTCGAACAATGAAGTGCCACCGCCCGTTCTCACCCTGCCCTTCTTATCGAATTTGACATCGGGTTTTCGGTATTTAGGGCTCCCGTCGGGGAGTGTGCCGACGAGCTTAGGCTCGAAGGTGGGATAAAGAATGCCCTCGGCAGGCTCGTCATCAACGATCGGGCCATGTGGAAAATCACTGGTATGCGCTGCTCTCCAGAGATGGGTTGGGCACTCTGACATATGACCTCCTTTTCCTTTCCAGGGTTAATGCCAATCAGAACGATTAGATCTACTGACCTATATCTTTTTTCAGGCTATCGCTTGTCCCACGAGAGCAAAGCAGCCAAGTGCAGAGCATCACCTACCCCACCGGCCTCAACACCACGTCATCGTTATCCGCTTTGCGCTGCGGCTTGCCCAGCCAGGTGGTCAGGCCCATGCGCCCGTTCTTGCCCAGGCTCACGGTCGGCACTTCTTCCTGCTTGAGCACCAACTGCACGTCCCACGCTTTTTCTTCGCCTACGTAGGTTTTTACCGCCGCAACCAACTGCCGCAGCGCTTCGCCGCCCGGCAGGAAGTTGCTGAACTGGGCGCGTGTCAGCGGCCCCAGCCGCAGGCGGAAACGTTGTTGCGCGCCCCATACGTGTTCACCCAGCACGGCCGTAGTGCCTAGGCCGGCGACTTCGCGCGATTGCCCCAGGCGCAGGTGCGCGGTGCCCGGCAGGCGCATCCATTCGGCCATGAACTCCACTACGCGCACGGGAATGCCGAAGAAATGTTCGAGCAGGTGTTTCAAGCCTTCTCCGTTGCGAGCCTGCGCGAGCAGGCGTCCGGCGAAGAACTGTTTGTAGCGATCCGGCAAGGCGTCGCGCGCCTGCAGGTTGGGCGTGGACAGGCCCACCAACGCGCCCATGTAGAGACTGAAACGATCTTCACCGGGCCGATCCAGCTGCACGGTGGGCTGCGCATCCGCCCAGCAGCGGTAGAACAGGCTCAGCATGCGGTGATGGAAGATGTCCGCGAACGCGATGAAGGTACCGTCACGCGCGTTGAGCTTGCGGTCCAACGCGTATTCGGTCAGATGCAGCGGCAACGGCGCGTTAGGCCCGAATAAACCGAAGAACAGGCCGTACATGCGCGGCGGCTTGCCGTCTTCCTGCTGTTCGAAACGTTCCACCGTGCGCGGCGCGAAGGCCAGCGAAGGCGTCTGGCACAAGCGCACGGCATCTTCCGCCGGCTTGGCGGAATGGCCGAAACGCGGCTTGTCCGGATACGCGCATTCCAGCCAGCGCAGCGCTTCGAAAAACTCGAAGGTCTCCGGCCGGTCGCGCAGCACGTTCTGCAGCGTTAGAGGATCTGGCGTTTGCCGAGTCGGGCCGGCCATCGTGCCACCTCGTTGCGTTCCAGGGTGCGCAGCACAGTTTCAGTGAAGGAGTTGACCGAAACGTAGCGCGCAAAGAAATGCTGCATCACCGAACCGAGCAGGAAGGCCCCCGTGCCTTCGAAGGCACCGTCATCGCAGGTCAAGGTAATTTCCAGGCCGTGCCCGAAGGCGATCGGGCCGGGTACCGGAATGCGCCGCACCACCGATTTGGAACTGACCGCCTTCACGCCTTCGATCTGGCGACGCGCGCCGGTGTCGAATTCATCGCAGTACAAGGTCAGCATTTCGCGCAGCGCCGCCGCGCCCTCTTCACCGGTATCGCCCAGCAATGAAACATAGTTCAGCTGCAGGTGGCTGAGCAGCCGCCATGCGGTTTCGCCATGCGCGGCAGGCGCACGCGGCTTGGTGGGGCCCGCCACGCAGCGGATGGAGGTTACCGGCGCGCCAGTTTCCAGCGTGAAATCCGTGCGCGATTTGCCTACTGGCATCTGCAGCGGAAGATCGCGGTTGGTGCACATCAGCAGCATGCCGACCTGCCGCAACTGCGTGGAATACGGCGCGTCATTGGCGTCCACCAGGGAAATGAACACTTCGCTGCCGACATAGCTGGAGCGCGCGCCCTGCAGCTTCTGCCGCGCGGACAACAGGCGCGGCTCGCGGCGCAAGGTATAGAACGCCGCGTTGCCGTTGTGCCAGACGCGCTCGTCGCAGCCGTAAAAAGGCTGGAAGCGCTGTTCGGGTTCCTGCTTGTCACCGAAGCCTTCCACCTGGCTGACACTGTGGATTTCAAAATCCATCGGCCGGGTGCGATCGGCCAGCACGTGGTATTCGGTGCGGCCTTGCTGCAAGTGGATGCGATCGGCGCGGCGCGGAAAAAGATTGGTGGCCGGCGTGCAGAACAAACGGAAATTGCTGGCGTCGACCGCATTGTGCAGGCGGCTGACGCTGCGATCGAAGAATACGGTGATGTCGAACTCGGTGGCCTGCGAGCGCGCAAGCATGGACTTCAAGCCAGTAAATACCGTGAACAGGAACCGTTCCGGACAGGCGAAATATTCCTGCAGCAGACGATACCCGCTGAAAGAGCGATCGCTATATGGCAGAAGAGCTTCGTCGTCTGCAAAGCCCTTGTCGCGAATCGCCGAGGCGTCGAAATGCTCGACCAGCATGCCGCTCGCACCCGGCATGCGCACCACGAACCCCTGGGCGTTGCCTAGCAACTGTTCGTACAGTCGCTTGGGCAGTTCGTCGGCGCCGGCGATGAAGATCGGCAGTTCATCCATCGCCAGCATGTTGGCCTGGGCGCCGGCGGTGATGATGAATTTCAGGCGCAAGCCGGCGCGCACGGTCTTGCCCGGCGGAATCGGCACGCTGGCCGCCGCAATCGCAGCGGGCGATTCGAAGTATTTGGCTTCGACCAGTTCCAGCGGCCATAGCGTGACATCGTGCGCGGTGCGGTATTCGCACGCAGTACGGTCGTCGTTCGCGATCAAACTGCGCAATGCCGTGTTGCGCGCGACCGTATAGCCGGTCGCCAGGGCGCTTTCCTTGGTATCCGGATGCAACTGCACCACCGCCATCGATGGAATCGGCGCCAGGTAGTGCGGGTAGATCATTTCCATCAGGTGTTGCGTGAACACCGGATATTGCGCGTCGAGTTTCAGCTGGATGCGCGCTGCCAGGAACGCGAAACCTTCAAGCAGCCGTTCCACGTAAGGATCGGCGCATTCGAAACCTTCCATGCCGAGGCGACCGGCGATTTTCGGATACTCGCGCGCGAACTCCGCGCCCATCTCGCGGACGTGCTGCAACTCTCTGTTGTAGTAACGCAGCAGTCGCGGGTCCATGAGAGCCTTCTTAGCCGAAGCTTTCCGACACGTTGAATTTGCCTGTTTCCAGGTCCACTTCGGTTTTCAGGTAAAGATTCAGCGGAATCGGCTGCGCCCACATCTCCGATTCGATGTTGAAGATCAGCGATTGGCCGTCCATGCGCTTCAGATCGGTCTTGACGATCACGCGCAAGGTATTGGGCGTAAGCCGCGGCTCGAACGCCAGGATGGCGTCCTTGATCTTCCGCTGCAGCACCTTCCCGTCGACACCGGCCACCGCTGTACCGGTAAGATCGGGAATGCCGAAATTGAGCACCGAGCGCGCCACGTCCGGATAATCGGCCAGCTCTTCGTCCAGCCCCAGGTTGACGCAGTTGAGCAGCCAGGAAATGTCGCGCGCCACGCAATCGCGCAGGCGCGTGGCGGAAATCACGCGCTTTTCGCGGCTCTCTTCCTTTTTCGCCGGCTCGTCATCGGCCAACCGATCGAGCAACGAAGGCTGTAGGCGTTCCTGGGTGGTCAGCTCGGCCATGTGCGAAACCTGGCTAGACGTCGAACGTAATGGTGCGGATATCCAACAGCGGATATTCACCCGCATCCGTCACCAGCATGCGCTGGCCGGCCCCGACAAAGCAGTCGTCGCCCAGGTCGATCCACTCGGTCTTGCGCGCCAGCACCACGTCCGTGTCCTGCGCACGTTCCGAACCGGGATAACGGCACGGCACGAAGCCGATCGCTTCGCCGCCGTTGCTCCAGGTGATCTGCACCGGCGCCCACACCTTATCGCGCAGATCGGTGGGTGCCTCGAATTTCAATTCGCGGATGCGCGCATACGGCACCCATGCGTAGCCGCCGTTCACGATCACCTCCAGGCACGGGCCAAAACGCGGGTCCGCGTCGGCCAGCCATTCGAACGGCGTTCCGTCGATGTTGCCGCTTACCGCTTCGGCCTGCTCGAAGGCTTGTTCGCGCAATGCCAAGGCTTGTACGTAATGTCCTTTGCCAATCAACTGCAGCGATTGCAACAGCAACGCAAGCCACTGCGCAGGCTCGCCGATCACGGTGGGCAACTGCTCGCCGTCGAGGACGGCGTTGCGCTTCAACTCGCCCTGCAAGGCGCGCTTGTACGCCTCCACCATCAGCGTATTGCCGGCATCCAGTTCGCCGCTCACTTTCAGCTGTGTTTGCGCACGCTCCCATTGCCCCTGCAGTGCGAGCAGCTGAAACAGGAACACGCGTGCCCGGGCATCGGCCGGATTGCCGCGTACCTGCGCGGTCAAGCCCTGCAACGCCTCCTCGAGGCGGCCTTCTTTGAGCATGTTTTCGGGAGTCATGTCCTAAGCCCCTGCGTTCCAGTAGGACGAGAAAGCGCTGCTGCAACACAACAGCGCTCTTCCCTGCGTGCATGAATGGCCACGCATTCGATAGATGCCCATTCGCCTGAGCCGTCATTCCCGCGAGAACGGAAATGACGTACAGGAAAAATGAAACGTCGTGCGACATGTGAGGGAGCTGCTCGCGCAACCCCACTCACTGACACTTCACCGGCAACTTGCCCCGGCTGATACCTCGCCGGGGCCAGTGCAACCGTCGAATCCGGCTTAGGCCTTGGCGACCTGCTGGATGTCGTAGGTGAAGTCCTTGGTGCCGCCGTCCTTGCCGCCCTTGTCGTCCTGTGGCTGGAACGAGTACTTGAACTTGCCGAAGTGCAGCGTGACGTTTTCGGTGAGGCGATCTTCGCCGCCGCTGCCGCCGGTGGACAGGGAGGTGATCAGCACGCCTTCGCTCAGCTCGATGGTGAGGAAGTCGGTCTGCTCGCCGGTGGCGTTGGTCACATACAGCGTGGCCTTTTCGATGCGTGCACCGGTGGCGCAAGCCTGCAGCAGCGCGTTGGAGCAGCCGTCGACGTACTTGGTGATGGAAATATCCTGCACGTGGGCCTTGCCGCCGCTGGCCGAACCCGCGCCGCTGTGCAGGTCACCGCTGTTGCTCACGCCCCACGACCAGGCCAGGATCGGCACTTCGCCCTTGTGCTTCTTGTGATTGGAAGCGCCCTTGACCGCTACGCTGCCGCCTTCAAACTTGATATGCATGTCGAATGCCATAATTCCTCTCCTCGCTGCTCTGATTGATGATGGTCTGATTAATGAGGGCTACCGCCAACCCGGCGGCTCCTTTTACTGCACTACTTCCTGATTCAAGCCTTCGCCGCCGACGGCAGACGCGAGACCAGGCGCAACGACACTGTTAAACCCTCAAGCTGGTAATGCGGCTTGAGATAGAACTTGGAGGTGTAATAGCCGGGCGCGCCTTCGACTTCCTCTACCACCACTTCCGCTGCAGAAAGCGGCTTGCGTGCCTTGGTTTCTTCGCTGGAGTTCTGCGGATCGCCGTCGATGTACTGGCCGATCCAGTTGGTAAGCCATTTTTCCATCGACTCGCGCGTGCTGAACGAGCCGATCTTGTCGCGCACGATGCACTTCAGGTAATGCGCGAAACGGCAGCAGGCGAACATGTACGGCAGACGCGCGGCGAGCGCGGCATTGGCGGTGGCGTCCGGATCGTCGTATTCCTCCGGCTTGGCCAGCGACTGTGCGCTGATGAAGGCGGCCATGTCGGAGTTCTTGCGATGCACCAGCGGCATCAGGCCCATCTTGTCCAGCTCCGCCGAGCGGCGGTCGGTGATGGCGATTTCGGTGGGGCACTTCATGTCCACGCCGCCGTCGTCGGTCGGGAATGTGTGCACCGGCAGGCCTTCCACCGCCCCGCCCGATTCGATGCCGCGGATGCGCGAACACCAGCCGTATTCCTTGAACGAGCGGTTGATGTTCACCGCCATCGCGTAGGCGGCGTTCTGCCAGGTGTACTTGGACGAATCGGCGCCGGCGGTGTCTTCCTCGAAATCGAACTCTTCCACCGGATTGGTCTTGGCGCCGTACGGCAGGCGCGCAAGCGTGCGCGGCATGGCAAGACCGATGTATTTGGCATCATCCGACTCGCGCAGCGAGCGCCATGACGCGTAATCGGGTGTGGAGAAAATCTTGGCCAGATCGCGCGGGTTGGACAGCTCGTTCCAGCTATCCATGCCCATCAAGGTGGAATTGGCGGCGGCGAAGAACGGGGCATGCGCCGCCGCGGCGACCTGCGCAATGCCGCCCAGCAGTTCGACATCCTGCGGGCTGTGGTCGAAGTAGTAGTCGCCCACCAGGCAGCCATAGGGCTCACCGCCCAATTGGCCGTACTCTTCTTCGTAGACCTTCTTGAAGATCGGGCTCTGGTCCCACGCGGTACCTTTGTAGCGCTTGAGCGTCTTGCCCAGTTCCTTCTTGGAGATGTTGAACACACGAATCTTCAGAAGCTGATCGGTCTCGGTGTTGTTGACCAGGTAATGCAGGCCGCGCCAGGCGCTTTCCAGCTTCTGGAATTCCGCGTGATGCATCACCAGGTTGAGCTGCTCGCTGATCTTGCGATCGAGCTCCGCTACATAGGCGTTGATGGTCTGGGTAACGTCGTCGGAGACAATGTCCGACTTGTTCAACACCTGCTCGGCCAGCGTGCGCACGGCCGATTCGACCTCTTCGCGCGCGCGTTCGCTCTTGGGCTTGAATTCCTTGGTCAACAGCGCGGCGAAGTCGCCGGCTTCGACGGTCTGCACCGCAGTTTGTTCGGCCAGTTTCTCGGTTGCCATGATTGCTTACTCCCCTTCCGGCTTCGGCGCGGAGGCCAGCGACTGCAGCAGCGCCGGATCGTTGATGGCCTGGGCGATCAGCTTTTCCGCGCCGGCCTTGCCGTCCAGATAGGTGCCGAGATTGGCCAGCTGCGTGCGCGCTTCGAGCAGCTTGGCAATCGGCCCGACCTTGCGCGCGACGGCGGCGGGCGAGAAGTCGTCCATGCTTTCGAAGGTGATGTCCACATTGAGATTGCCCTCGCCGGTCAAGGTGTTGGGCACCGCAAAGCTCACGCGCGGCTTCATCGCCTGCAGGCGGCTGTCGAAATTGTCGACGTCGATTTCCAGCGCCTTGCGCTCCTCGATCGCCGGCAGCTCGGCGTTGTTGGCGCCGGAAAGATCGGACATGACGCCCATCACGAAAGGCACCTGGACTTTTTTCTGTGCGCCGTAAACCTCGACGTCGTATTCGATCTGCACACGAGGCGCGCGATTTCGCGCTATGAATTTCTGACTGCTTTGTTTGGCCATTACGACGTCTCCTTGTAAAGGATCAAAAACTACAGTGGTGCTGCGCTTTCATTCCAATCCACCCGCCGGGTCCAGCGGTTTACAGCCAAATGACAGGCGTGAGTCACCCGACGGAGCAAAACTTGCAACCGACAACCAAAATGAAACGTAGCGGCGTGTGCGGCTCCCCCCGGGGCCTGCATGGCGGTTGCGGAGCGCGCCGCAACGGCCGCATGACCGTGCGTTACGACGCGTAAGAAAGAGTCCCTGTTACCGGCGTAAATCTATGCCCAATCACGGCAACTGGCAACGCTTGTCTTGCGTCGTGAAAGTACGGTGAAAAACCGCTGCTGTTTCAGACATATGTATGACAACCCCCTGATTAATCGCGAATACCGTTTTGAGATTTGGGCCTTGAACTGCGCTTTGAGCCATCGATATCCTGCCGACGCGACACCCTCGTCATGGATGGGCCGCATCATCAATACCTTGCAACTGGATCGGCTCTTCCTCGTAACGCCCGAGGCCAAGCTGTTTCATCAGCGCCGACATGCGCGGCCCTCCATGCGGCAGGCCCGCAGTGAGTTCCTTGCCTTCCGGATCGAACAGGCGTCCCCACTCGCGCGAAGTACCTTCGCAATCGGGCTGCAGGTCGCTTTCCGTGCAGACGTACGACACGTAAATGTATGTTTTGCCATTGGCGGCCATCAGGCACGCCCAGCCGCTCGCAGCCGCATCCAGAACCGGCGTGTCTTTCAAGAATGGTTGACGCAATGGGCGGCCATCGTGGTGCAACACCATGGAACCGTTCGTCCCTGGCCGTTGCAGCGTGATGCGCTGCGAAAGCGGCTGGAAGTCCTGATCAGGCACATCCAGATACACCGTTTCGGCCATCAGGCTGGCGCCACCGCAGCTAAGGTGGCCGATAGCCGTGGTTCGCTTGGGCGGCGCAGGTTGAGGGCTCGCCTGCACATGCGAAACGCTCAGCATGGCGGCAAGACCAAGACAAACAACGGCACTGATGATGTTCATCGCGCTCTTTCCTCGTTGGCGTACTCGGAAAAGCGTCTGCGTGCCTCGTCCATCGTCATCTTCGATTGCGAGCCGCCAGGCAGCGACGTCCACTCCTTGCGCAAGAGCGGAATGGCCATCTCGATGTCGCCTTGCTTCACGTAGCCGAGCGCATGCCGGCTGCGCAATTTCTCGACCGCCAGCTTGTCCTGCGATGCCTTGGAAAAATCGATGACGATGCCGCGCTCCCTGGCTTCCTTCCATGTCGCGTAGAGGATCTGATAGGCGCCGGCTGCGGTCGAGGTGCGACCCCACGCGGTGACTGCGCGATCCGGATGCTTGCTGGTGTCGGTGAAACGCTGCTGGCCGCCGTAGAGCAGGAAGTACACGTCGTCGCTATCGGAATGGTGTTCCGCAAAGCGGATCAACCTCAAGAACGCGGCCACGTAAATGTCTTCGTCGGTCATATCATCCCTAACACACCATCCTGCACGCTTCGCTCACTGCCGGCCGACCGGCGCAGCAGCGGCTGCGCCCAACTCCCTACGCAGGATGCGGAATGTACCGACAAACCAAAAACTTGCACAAGTGCCTGTGAGCCAGTCCACGGCGCCCCTCGACGTCGCGAACACCTGCCAGTCACCGTCGAACGACGGCTGGACAGTTACTTTCCAGCCCCCGTTTGAAAGCCGGAGTCGCCCCCATGGAGCATGCCGCCTCGCCCGTCGAACATATGTATTTCGCGTGGAACGATGCGCTTTCTCGCAACGACGCTGAAGCGCTGCTTGCGCTCTACGCACGCGACGCCGTGCTGGAAAGCCCGCTCATTCCGCACCTGCTCGGCATGAAGAGCGGCGTGTTGCGCGGACACGAGCAGATTCGCCCGCTGTTCGCCCAACTGGCCGAGCGCAAGCCGCCGGTGCGGCAGTATTACCGCACGCCGTATCTTACCGACGGCAAGCGACTGATCTGGGAATATCCGCGCGATGCTGGTAAGGGCGAGCAGATGGATTTCTGCGAGGTGATGGAGCTCAACGACCAAGGCCTGATCCAGTGGCACCACGTGTACTGGGGCTGGTTCGGTTTTGGCGTACTTCAACGCAACGAATATCACCGTTGACCGCAAACCAACCGATTCAGACTTCGGTCTTCGCCTCGGGCACATAGCGATGATTTTTCACTAGTGCGGGGTCCACTTCGAGCGGCCGCGAAAAATCGGCGACCAACGAAGCATCCGGTTTGAAATGTTCGCGCTCCAGCGCCTCCCAGGTGAGCCAGACGCTGGAATGTTCGGAGCCCGACCTGACGGATGGCGAACGAACATGGCACGGATAAACGGTCAGGGTGGGCTTGATGCGTGTGTGCATAGGCGTTTCCCATCGACATGAAGCGGCCGGCCCTGTCGGGCCGAACGGGATAACGACGTTACCGCGATTTCAATGCCGATTGCCAGGGCCGTCGACGTACCGCAGGTTTTGCGTATTCGCGAGCAACGATTATTTAAGGTAACTCCTGAGCACGGCGATTACCGGCGCAAGTTCTTCGACGTGGGCTGCGTCATCTCCGTGCAAATGAGAACGCAGATGCCCTTCCAATACTTCCAGGATCAAGCCGTTCACCGCACCGCGCACCGCCGCAAGCTGCTGCAGCACAGCGCCGCATTCGGCGTCCTCGCTTAACGCGCGCTCCAGCGACTGCACCTGCCCGCCAATGCGTCGAACACGCGCCAGCAGTTTCTTGTCCTGTTTTACGTGCGACATGGGAAGGCCCTCGATATACTGGGGGCCAGTATAAGTCCGGAGAGGCCGGTGAACGATACACTCGGCATGGCGCACAGCCATCAGTTCAACCCAGGCAATGTTCGCGGGGAAAAACGCACCCGCACGGTGGTGCTGATCACCGCGGCGATGATGGTGGTGGAAATCATCGGCGGCTACACGCTCAACTCCATGGCCTTGCTCGCCGATGGCTGGCATATGAGTTCGCACGCGCTGGCCATGGGCATGTCGCTACTGGCGTATGTGCTGGCCAGGCGTTACGCCAACGATCCGCGTTTCACCTTCGGCACCTGGAAAGTGGAAATCCTGGGCGGTTTCAGCAGCGCGCTGATGCTGGCGGTGGTGGCTGCGCTGATGCTGTATCAATCGATGGAACGGCTGCTGACGCCGGGGCCGATCCATTATGACGAGGCGGTCGTCATCGGCGTGATCGGCCTGCTCGTCAACGTGGTGTGCGCATGGCTGTTGCGGGATGAGCATGATCATCACGGGCACGGTCATCAGCACACGCATGAGCATGAGCATGCGCATCATCATCACCATCACGACGTCAATCTGCGCTCCGCCTATATCCATGTGATCGCCGACGCCGCGACCTCGCTGCTGGCCATCGTCGCGCTATTGGGCGGCAAGCTTTACGGCGCCGCGTGGCTGGATCCGGTGATGGGCGTGGTGGGTTCCTTCCTGGTGGGGCGCTGGGCGGTGAGTTTGCTGCGCGAATCAGGGCGCATCCTGCTGGATGCGGAGATGGACGCGCCGGTAGTGCAAGAAATTCGCGAAGTCGTGGCCGCGCAATTGCCCGCAGCGTATATCTGCGACCTGCATGTATGGCGCGTCGCGCGCGGCAGCTATGCATGCATCCTGGGCATCGTCACCAGCGAACCGGTTTCGCCTGCCCAAGTGCGCAGGCATCTGTCGGTGCATGAGGAACTGGTGCATGTGACGGTGGAGATTCAGAAGGCGGCTTGAGCATTCCGGCCCTCGGCATCGTGGGTTGGGGCGCAACCCCCAACGTCCCCATGCACGCATGCATCTCGGTATTGGGATTTGCACCCCAACCTGCGCACGCATAAAAAAGCCGCGCCACATGGCGCGGCTTCGCAACATTTCAAAAAATGGCGTTAATGCTTGCCGTGGCTCTTGGTATGGCTCTTGCCGTGCGTCGTGCCGGTCACGCCCTTCCCTTTGGCCTTATCCTGCGCCACGTCGCTCACCGCGGGACCGACGCGGGTATCGCTGGCCCTCGACTGCGCGGCCATCGCGGACACGGAATCGCCGTGGCTGTCCCGGCTCATTGCGCCGCCTGCGCCGTGGCCGTGTTGGGGGGCGGCGAATGCGCTCGTGGCAAGGCCCAATGCCAGGGCGGCAAGAAGCATGGTACGCATGATGGTGCACCTCTAAAGGAGTGGAAGCCGCTCAAGCGGCGAGCTCAAGGTAAAACCGCAAAGCTCGCCGGCAGCTGAATTTTTCGGCGGTGCCTGAACGCTCGGCAGGTTGCGATGGCATCCTCTGCGGCCGGCCAGCCGGCATACGTAAGCATGCCGCAAGCTTCTCGCCCGCCGTGGGCTTCGCGCCGTCATGGCCCAAAGCGACAGGCATTGGTCCTTTATTGCTCTTAGTGACGTACATCCCATTCCGGTATTTTTTTAACCATCATCGGATGCCTGGTTTTGCTGCCTAGGAACCAGCACGGCCATGGCATCCGATGATTTCTCACGTCTTGCGGCGTACGGCATTTGCGGCAGTCTACGGCTCACCCGTCCCAGCGGTGACCTGGTCGAATGTTCCACCACCCGCGATTTCGCTATAGTTCGCCCCGCAACAGGGGGTTTTGGGATGTCTATGAATACTGGCCAGCCGCAATCGACAGAGGGTGGCAGACGCCGCGCAGGGCCGCAGGGCACGCAGTTGCTGTCCGCCACCCAGATGCAGCAACTGGCACTGGAAGAATCGCAGGCCGCCAACAGCCTCGCCTCCTCGCACAAGCCCGTGCTGGAGGGCATCCAGGGAGAGCTCAAGGGCAGCCGCTTCACCTTGCTCCAGGGCCGCCAGACGATTGGCCGGCGCGGCGACAACGACATCGTCATCAATGATCCCAGCGTTTCGGCCACCCACGCCTGGATCATCAACCAGCACGGCCACTACGTGCTGATGAATACGCTGTCCACCAACGGCACCTTCGTCAACGACAAGCGCATCCACGAAACCGTGCTGGTGCATGGCGACCGCGTGCGTTTCGGCCAGGCCGAGTTTACGTTCCTCACGCACGAGCATAGCGAGCCTGCCCTGCGTCGCTATGCATACGTTGTCGCCGCGGTGCTGGGCGCAGCCGCTCTGGCAGGCGCCATCTGGTGGGTAATCTGACGCCACGATGAGCCAGGCCACGCCGGCTACCATCGGGCGATATCGCATCGACGGCATCCTCGGCGAAGGGGCAATGTCGATCGTGTACGCCGGTTTCGACCGGGAAATCCAGCGGCAGGTGGCGATCAAATGCCTGCACGACAACTTCGCCGACGATCCCGACTACCGGCAGCGCTTCCTGGTGGAAGCGCGCGCCGCCGGGCATCTGACGCACCCGCACATCGTCACTATTTTCGATACGGGCGAAACCGAGGACGGCCGTCCTTACATCGCCATGGAGAAGCTGTCCGGCGAATCGCTGGCCGACCGCGTGGCCTCGCACGGCCTGCCGGCGGCACCGGTGGTGATGGACCTGGCCGCGCAGCTGGCCACTGCCTTGCATTACGCACACTCGCAAGGCGTGATCCATCACGACATCAAGCCCGATAATGTCATGCTGCTTGACGGCTGGCGGCACGTGAAGATCGCAGACTTCGGCATCGCCGAACGCCGCTCGCCACGCGCACGGCCATCCGGCGCGGCGCGCGGAAAGATCGGCGGCACGCCCAACTACATGTCGCCCGAACGCCTGCGCGGCGAACGCGCCGGCGCCAGCAGCGATCTGTTTTCGCTGGGCGTGGTGCTGTTCTGGCTGGTCACAGGCCGATTGCCGTGGACCTATTCCGGCGACGTGCAACGTTTCCTGCGGCAACGCCAGCGGCTGCCCGAACCGCCGATCAAGCCTCACGATCCGTCCACGCCGCCGATTCTGCTCGACATCATCCGCACCTTGATGGCGCCCTCGCCCGATGCGAGATATCAGTCTGGCGCGGAAGTGGCCGAAGACCTGCGCCTGGCGCGACGCAGCTACGAGCGCTCGCGCGAAGAACTGCCCCACCCTCGCCTGCAGTCGCTGGGCTTGCGCTGGGCCGTGGTGCTTGGCGCCACGGTCGTGGCGGTGCTGCTCCTGGGCATGCTGGCCATCTACGGCAAGCAACGCGTGGCGGTGACCGGCCTGGCGGAAGATTTCGGCAGTTCGCTGGCGCAGATCATCGCCCGCAGCGCCGCGGAAAACATCGTGATGGGCGATCACGCCGCCACCCGCGCCCTGGTGCAGGACATGGCGCGCAACGAACAGCTCGATTATCTGGCCATTGCCGATCGCGACGGCACAATCATCGCCAGCACCCAGGTCGGCGAAAACGACAAGACCCTGCCTGCCGCAACCGGCGAAGCGCCACAACAGATGCCCAACGGCATCACCAGCTATCGCGCACGTCTTGAAGGTACGCACGGTTTGCAGAATGCATTGGTGTTCGATGTGCCGGTGCGTTATCAAACCAAGACCGTCGGGCGCTTGCGCCTGGGCGTGAGCGAAGCGCCGTTGCAGGCGGCGCAACACACGGCGATCGGCGTGATCGCGTTAGTGCTGCTGACCACCCTGGCGGCAGTGCTGGTGGCTGCGTATTGGCTGTTCCGGCAGTTGCGCGGCTCGCTCGACCTGCTCGTCGCTTCGCTGTTGCGCATCGCGCGCGGCGATTATCAGCATCGCATTCGCATTGCGCGCCGCGATGAATTGGGGCGGCTGTTTGCGGCGTTCAATCTGATGGCTGAGACCCTGGGTGCGCAGCGTGATAAGCCTGTCGTGCATACCGCGGTCCACAAGCCGGAACCGCTGGCTGCGCAACCGACGCAGTTGCTGGCAGTGCCGAAGACGGACGAAAAAGCCTGACGCGTGTAGATTGGGGTGCAAACCCCAACGTTGCGATGCATATACGTTCCAGTGTTGGGATTGGCACCCTGACATATCCCCACGTTTTTGTAGTTTAAGAAGGTGATTCTACGAA
Source organism: Dyella sp. (assembly GCF_051954575.1). Lineage (GTDB taxonomy): Bacteria > Pseudomonadota > Gammaproteobacteria > Xanthomonadales > Rhodanobacteraceae > Dyella_B. The sequence continues at coordinate 64,404 of NZ_JBQCHP010000060.1, forward strand.
GGAAGGTAGCCCCGCGTAGGGCTGGACCATTGCCTGCGGCGCTTTCGATCGCCGAAGGCGCTCGAGTCACTTTTCTTTGCTGGCCCAAAGAAAAGTAACCCAAAGACACGGCCTGAAGAGCTTATGGCGCTACGCAGGTTACAAGCCTGAAAGCTTGAGGCACTGCGATGGAAGTCGGCACGCCCGCTTCCACCTGGTCGCGATACCGCGAGGCGCCGCGGCGCTGAGGACTTAAAGCGAGTTTGCCAACCCTCGAAGCTCTGCTTTGAG
>NZ_JBQCHP010000061.1:0-3650 GCF_051954575.1 Dyella sp.
GCCGGGGCGGGTGCTGAGCGGCCTGGCGCGACACCATGCACGTGCGCGCGAGCACGTGATCGTAGCGGCGCTGCGGCATGGGCAGGATGCAAGCGGTGACGCCCAGGTGCTGCAGCAGGCGCTGGGGCAGGTGTGGCAAGCAGGCATGGCGATCGACTGGCCGGCTTATCACGCCCACGAGCGCTGCCGGCGCATCCCCTTGCCAACCTATCCCTTCGAGCGGCAGCGCTACTGGATCGAACCTGCCACGCGGTCTGAGACCAAGCGTGGCGACCCGAGCGACTGGTTCTACGCACCATTCTGGAAACTAGCCGCCGCCAAACGCCATGCAGCGACGGTAAGGCAAACGTGGCTGTTGTTGATGGATGACGCCGGTATCGGCGACGCGCTTGCGCAAAAGTTGCATCAAGCGCAACACACGGTGATCACCGTGCGCTTTGGTACACGTTACGAGCAATCCAACAACACCGAGTTCGTTCTGCCGGACGCCAGCGAGGCTCATTTTGAAGAGCTCTTCGGCCGGCTGGCCACTTCGGGTATACATCTTGACCACATGGTGCATATGCGCGGTCTGGATGATCTCGACGAGCAGGCCATGCATGAGTTCGCAGGCTTCGAACGCAGACAGGAGCAGGGTTATTTCAATCTGTTGTTCGCGCTCAAGGCACTGACGAAATGGCAGCGCAGTGGCACCACCCTGTGCCATGTCGTGACGAGCGACGCATATCGCGTTACCGGTGAGGAATCGGTTGGGCCGGAAACCGCCACGATGGCCGGCCTCTGCAAGGTGGCTCCCCAGGAGCACGCACATTTGCGATGCCGCCACATCGATCTTGCGCGGTGCGAATACCTGGAGCCCACGACGGGTTCCTCTGCCGAACGCCTGGCCGATTGCCTGTTCGAAGAAGCGCAACGCCAGGACACCGTCGTGGCGTATCGTCGCGGCCATCGATGGATACCCAGCTACGTGCCGCAAAACCATGCGCCGCGAGGGCCGGGCCGGTTCCGGCACGGAGGGGTGTATGTCATCACCGGCGGTCTGGGCAGACTGGGCATGGTCATCGCCTCCTACCTGGCTGCCACCTATGCGGCGCGTCTTGTGCTGATCGCGCGTCCCGGCTCCCAGGAGCCGAGTGAAGGCTGGCACGAACTGGAAGCGAGCGGTGCCCAGGTCGTGCTGTGCCGTGCTGATGTCACCGATGCCGAGCAGATGGAACATGCATTCCACCTGGCAGAGGAGCGCTTTGGCGTTATCGACGGTGTCATTCATGCCGCAGGTCAGCTTCGCGATGTGATCACTCCCCTCGTGGAAACCACCGTAAACAGTAGTCGCGCGCAATTCATGCCGAAAGTGCAAGGTTTGCTTGTACTGGATGCGTTGCTGCGGCATCGCCAGGTGGATTTTTGCCTGCTCATGTCTTCGTTGTCGGCGGTACTGGGCGGCCTGGGTTTTGCAGCCTACGCTGCCGCCAATAGCTACATGGATGCGTTCGTGCATCACAAGCACGGCCAAGGAGAAACGTTCTGGCTGAGCGTGAACTGGGACGGTTGGCTGGTTGATGACGTTTCGGAACTGACAGGCGTGCATGGCATGCGCCTTGCCGAAGGCATGCAGGCGATGGAGTGGGCGCTGTCCGTGGAGGATATCCCGCAATTGGTCCAGGCTACCGGCGACTTGCATCGCCGGCTGGAGAAATGGATCGATCTGCGCAGCGTGGAGGCAGATCAGCATCGACTTTATGCGCGCGCTGACGCATTGGGCGATCGCCTTGCCCCGCGCAATGACGTTGAGCATCGCCTGCAAGGACTTTGGCAGGAGCTGATCGGCATCGACGGTATCGGCGTGAATGAGGACTTCTTCGAGCTGGGCGGGGATTCCCTGCTGGCTACCCGCTTGTTGAACCGGATTCGCGATGCATTTCCGGATGCGGGTTATTCGATGAGGGCTTTTTTCGAAGCGCCGACGATTGCGTCGGGTGCTGAAAAGATTTCCACCAGCTTGCTGGCGCAGAAGCTGGAAGAAAAGAAGCTCGACGTCATGAGAGAGCAGGACAACATCGAGGAGGGTGAGTTCCAATGAGTTCCGTCGAGCAGATTTTGAGCGAAGCCTTGGCCAGCGACGTTGTGCTCTATGTCAAGAATGACCGGCTCGCCTATGTTGCCTCCGGCGGCATGTCCGAAGCGCTGCGCAAGAAGATTGCGGACAACAAGCAGCCCATCCTCGAATACCTGCGCGAACTCGATCGCATTCGCGACGAACGCGAAGTGGAGCTTCCGGGCATAGCACCACGTAAAGCGCAAACTTCGCTCCCCTTGTCTTATACCCAGCAGCGGCTGTGGTTCATCGACAAATTCGAGGACGGCAGCACGCCCTACAACATGATGAAGGCGTTCCGCATCGAGGGACACCTGAACCAGGATACGCTGGCGCGTACGCTGCGCGCGCTCATCGAACGCCACGAATCGCTGCGTACTGTTTTTTCCGATGACGGTGGCGAGGTACGGCAGGTCGTCAAACAAGGCTTTGCTGTGCCGATCGTTCAAGGCGACCTTCGGCGCGTACCGATCGAGCGACGGGAAACGGAAATCGCCGCGTGGTTGACCAAAGAAGAAGACACTTCATTCGATCTCGGCCGAGATCTACCTGTGCGGGTGACCTTGCTTCAGCTGGATACGGATGACCATATCGTGGTCTTTACCATTCATCACATCGCTTGCGACGGCTGGTCGCTGGCGCTGCTGGTGGACGAGTTTACTGTCCTTTACACCGCTTTCAGTCAAGGACATTCCAGCCCGCTTGCACCGCTGGCGATCCAGTATGCGGACTATGCGCTCTGGCAGCGCGACTGGATGCAGCGCGGCGATCTGTTGCAACGGCAGCTCGGCTATTGGGAAAAGCGGCTTGCCGGCATTCCGTCCGTGCACGCGCTGCCGCTGGACCGGCCACGTCCAGCGCAGCAGCGCTTCCATGGCAGGTTTCATACTCAGCTGATCGATACGGCGACGACCGATCGCTTGAAGGCGTTCGCGCAGCAGTACGACGTCACCATGTTCATTCTTCTGCACGCGGTATTTGCGCTGCTTATCGCGCGTTATAGCCGCGAAAATACGGTAGTGATGGGGACGCCGGTGGCCGGGCGGCTGCACAAGGATACCGAGGCGCTGATCGGTTGTTTCGTCAACTCTCTGGTACTGCGCTCGGATATAGACCGATCCGCGTCATTTGCCGATTACCTGCAGGCCAGCAAGCGTGCACTGTTCGGCGACTATGCGCATCAACACGTGCCTTTCGAGATGCTGGTCGAACATCTGCGCCCGGAGCGGAATCCTTCTTTTCCGCCGCTGTTTCAGATCGTGTTTGGTTTGAACAACAACGACAACCGGCAACTTGAGCTGCCCGGCCTGAAGCTTAGCGCGCCTGCTTACGAAGCCAACAAGACCAAGGTCGATCTGGAGCTTGGCATCACCGAGATCGACGGCACACTGCAGGTGCTATGGAATTTCAATACCGACCTGTTCGAGGCGCAGACGATCATCGGCATGGCCGACTCGTTCGCCACGCTGTTGCAAGGCGTGTTGCGCATGCCGCACGCCCCTGTGCAGTCCCTGCCGTTGCTGGACGATGCCCGCTGCGCGGCGATGCTGGCCCT
>NZ_JBQCHP010000062.1:0-22461 GCF_051954575.1 Dyella sp.
GCTGAAGTATCTGGACGAGGTCGACCCGGAAGCGGCGCTGGTCGCGCGCGAACGCTACGGATGCCTGGAACCCTGGCGGCAGGAGCCGGAAGTGTATGGGCGCTGGGCATTGGACGATGATTTCAAGCGCTGCGAAGGCGCAGTGCTGGCGCAGTTGAAGGAACTCTTGGCCAAGCGCACCGCCTATACGCAGCAGGGCGACGACGATCCGTATTTCGACGCGGCGCAGAACGCGCGCCTGGTTGCCGACGCCGAACGCTATTACCGCGCGATGTACTACGGCGCCACCGAAAGCTGGAACCTGCGCGACACGCACATGGCCGACACCTTGCAATACGTGCTGGAGGCGCGCGGACGGCTGACCAAGGTGGTCGTGTGGGCGCACAACTCGCATATCGGCGATGCGCGCGCCACCGAATCGGGCAGCGAACGCCATCGGCTCAACCTCGGCCAGCTATGCCGCGAGCGCTGGGGCGAGGAGGTGGCGGCGATCGGCATGGGCACGCACGGCGGCACCGTCGCGTGTGCATCGCACTGGGGCGCGGAGATGGAGATCAAGCGCATTCGCCCCTCGCACGAAGACAGCTACGAAGCCTGGATGCACGCCAGCGGCAAACCGCGTTTCCTGCTGGATCTGCGCGCCAAGGCGCATCCGCTTCTGCACAAGCAATTGCTCAAGCACCGCCTGGAGCGCTATATCGGTGTGATCTACCGGCCCGAATCGGAACTGCACAGCCATTACCTGGAAGCGTCGCTGCCGCAGCAGTACGACGCGTTCCTGTGGTTCGACGAAACATTGCCGGTGACGCCGCTGCAGAGCGAGCAGGGCAGTGGTTCGGCCGATACGTTTCCGTCAGGGCTCTGAGGCCGTTTCAGGGACCCGATTGCTGCGTCCTGACGCATTCAGATACAGCAAGCTGGTGCGAACGCTCCGGCTCAAACGGTGCAAGCCTTCCACCAGTTTTTCCCCGGCTTCCAATAGCGCATCGATCGGCATGGGTTCCAGCCGTTCCAGCACAAACCACATCTGCGTGCTGTGCTCGGTGATGCGCGTGCGTATGCCTTGTCGCCAGTTCCAGCGCCGGCAAGTGATGCCATGGTCATCGCGCCACACCACTTCGCCCGGTTCTGCGGTCTCGATCTTCGGCACACCTTCTGACACGGTATCGAACGGTTCGTCCCCGGTGGCGCGGATCAGGCGCGGCGAACCTTCATACAAGGCGGCATCCTCGCCGCCGACCGGCAGCGCGTAGCGCACGCTCAATGCGTTGTAGAGATCGACGACGGCGTTGATGGCGGGCAGCATACCGTCGCGCTGGGCGCGCTTGCGCAGGGCTTCGACCGAGCATGGTGTCCGCTGCGGCTTGGCGCCGAAGGCGCGGTATGTTTCGCGCCATGCTGCCAGATGCGCTTGTGCCCACGGCGCCGAATCGAGCGCGAGGCAGGCGTCGCGCAGCAGCGTTTCACTGTGCGCATCGCTGGGGCTGTTGCGGGCGTCTTCGGCGTAGATGCTGAGTGCGGCGAAGTCGGGCCGCAGCGCGAAGATTTCAGGGGCGATCGTGGGTTCGACAGGCATGGCGTGGATGGCGGTTGACGGAAAGGGAGGGCGCGCTCAGAATGCGACAGTGACCAATAAAGTCAATATATTGACCGACGATACGCCGCCGAACGATCCCGCACAAGCCGTCCACGCGGCGATGGCGGCGCGCATCGCATCGCTGCGCAAGGCACGCGGGCTGTCCTTCGATCAGTTCGCCGTGCGCTGCGGCGTGAGCAAGGGCATGCTGGTGCAGATCGAACAAGCCAAGGCCAATCCGAGCATCGGCACGCTGTGCCGCATTGCTTCCGGGCTTGGCGTATCCGTGGCCGAACTGCTCGAGGTGGCCGAATCCGGGAACCGTCCGGTACGCGTTGTTTGCGCTGATGAAGTGACGAGCTTGTGGACCGGCCCGCACGGCGGCACCGCACGCTTGCTGATCGGCTCGGAAGGCCCGGATATGCTGGAACACTGGATGTGGGAATTGCGCCCTGGCGAGCGCTTCGACGCGCAGGCGCATCCGCCCGGCACGCAGGAACTGTTCCACGTATTGGAAGGGGAGCTGGTGCTGGAGTTGAACGGCACCGGTTACAAGATCGGCGCGGGGAACTCCGCGCATGCGCGTACCGATTGCGAGCATGCATATGTATGCGGCGGAAAGAAGAAGCTGCGTTTTACGATGGTTGTGCTGGAGCCTGGGCGTGATCGTCGTTTCGTGGCGAAGAAAACTCGCAAGTGAATTGTTCGCGCAATCGTCTTTGCCGTTGAATTTCAGCGTACCGAAATATCTCCCTCCCCTACGTGTAGTAGGGGAGGGCCGGGGTGGGGTGACGCAAGCTCGGACAACCCCACCCCAACCCTCCCCTACTTCGCAGGGGAGGGAGTCATCATTCGTGCAGTTGGGATTCGAGAGAAGGCGGATTTTTGCGCGTCTCAGTAGCGCAAAAAAACATCAATCACTTACCGCGATAAAAAAATCCACGCCCCCAAATAAAACGAGCCGCCAGTGACGGCGGCTCGGTCGGGCATCGGTCATCCATGTTGAGGAGGGGCCCCTCCTCGGCGCCTGACTTCCCGGCGCGCCATTTATCGCATATTGGCCGGCGGTTGTCAGGCGTTTTCACGCATTATTCACTTGAAAATGCACATTTCCGCTGGTCGGGTTTGTCCGTAGAGGCCAATATCCCGCCATCCTGTGCCGTTTTGCTCAGCCCGGCCTGGCGGCCAGAATGAGTTCCCACAGTTCTTTCGCTGCCTGCCTGGGATCGGGCGTGCCGCAAATGGCCGACACCACCGCGATGCCGCTTGCGCCGCTTGCCCATACGTCGTTGACGTGCTGCGCTTTCAGGCCGCCGATGGCGACGGCGGGAACCGGACAGTTGGCGATGATGCGCGCCAGCCCAGCGAAGCCCAGCGGTTGTTCGTGATCGGGCTTGGTGGGTGTGGCGAATACCGGGCCCACGCCCACGTAATCGACCAACGCCGGATCAAGCGCGTGCGCCGCGCTTTGTGAATTCACCGACACGCCCAGCAGCATGCTCTCGCCGATGCGCGCACGCGCTGCGGCGGCAGGCATGTCGCGCTGGCCGATGTGCAATGCATCCACGCCTGCTTCGATCGCGGCGTCGATATCGTCGTTCATCACCACCAGCGCAGGCGTATCGCGCAGCGCTTCTTTCACGCTGCGCGCCAGCGCGACGCGTTCGGCCGTCGACGCACGCTTGTGCCGCACCTGCACCATGCTGGCGCCACCTGCCACCGCTTCGCGAGCGGTATCCACCATCGAATGTCGTTGGCAAAGATCGGGATCCAGCACGAGGTAAAGCGAAAGGTCGAAGGGTTTTTTCATGCGGCGGCTACCTGCGCCTGCGCTTGCAGCGTGTTTCCATCCAGCGCGGCTAGCGCATCGATGAAACGCCAGGCGAACGAACCGGGGCCGCATGCTTGCTGTGCGGCGTACGATCCGGCGACGCCGAAACAGGCGAGCGCGCTTGCGGTGGCAATCAAAGGCGCCGTGGGCGCCACAGCCACGAATCCGCCGATCAGGCAGGTGAGCGAGCAACCCATTGCGGTGACCTTGGGCATCCAGGCCGATCCGCCGGCAACGCGCAGACTGTGTTTTCCATCGGTCACGAAATCGACTTTACCGGTTACGGCCACCACGGCGCGCGTGCGTTGCGCCAGGACCATGGCCGAGGTTTCCGCACGCTCGACGCTGTCTCCACTATCCACGCCGCGCCCGGAACTGGCATCGCCGGCCAGCGCCATGATTTCCGACGCATTGCCGCGGATCACCGTTGGCTGCTGCGCGAGCAAGGCTTGCACGGCCTTGCGCCGAAACGCGGTGGCGAAATGCGCCACCGGATCGAGTACCCATGGCTTGCCGCTTTCATTGGCCGCCTGCGCCGCGGCATGCATGCCTTCCAGCCAATGCGAGGAAAGCGTGCCGATATTGATCGTGACTGCACCGGCCAGCCGGGCGAATTCACCGGCTTCCTCGGGTGCATGCACCATCGCGGGCGATGCGCCGGCGGCGAGCAGCGTGTTGGCGGCGAAGTTCATGGCCACGTAGTTGGTGATGCAATGGATGAGCGGGGATTCGCGGCGCAGCTGGTTGAGAAGCGCGGCGTAGGGAGTCGAGGAGGTGGTCATGGCGACGCATTTTATACTTGCGAGTCGCTTTTCTTATGGTCTGAATGGCGTCCAATCTCAGTCCGCGGATATTCGCTCCCTCCCCTACGTGTAGTAGGGGAGGGAGCTGCATGTTGCATAGAACGCATGCGTAGGTTGGGGTGCAAACCCCAACACTCGGGTGCATGGACATGGCGACGTTGGGGTTTGCACCCCAACCTACGAATAGGCAAGCTCGTGGTATGCCCATGACGAAGAAACAGCCCAAGCCCCGCCCGCTGCCACGCCGCTTCTACAACCGCGATCCACTTATCGTCGCGCCCGAGCTGTTGAACAAGATATTGCTTGGCCACGACGGCCGCGCCGGCCGCATCGTGGAAGTGGAGGCCTATCGGGGTGCGGATGATCCGGCCGCGCATTCGTTTCGCGGCAAGACGCCGCGCACGGAAGTGATGTTCGGCGTGCCGGGGCACATGTATGTGTATTTTACCTACGGCATGCACTGGTGCGCGAACGCGGTGTGCGGACCGAAGGGTGAAGGCAACGCGGTGTTGATTCGCGCCTTGCAGCCGATTGGCGGCCTCGAACTGATGTATGCGGCGCGGCCGCTGGCGAAGAACGATCGGCAATTGTGCAACGGGCCGGCCTGCCTTACGCAGGCGATGAGCATCACCAAGCTGCAGAACGGCATCGACCTGGTGGCGGGGGATACCTGCGCCATCGTCGACGACGGCACGCCGCCACCGGCGCGGCCGGTGCAGGCCACGCGCATCGGCCTCACCAAGGCGGTCGACTATCCGTGGCGCTGGTATGTGCCCGATAGCGCATACGTGTCGAAGAAGTAGCTCATCCATACACGCGCTCACGTTGCTGGTTTGGCGCTGGGCGGTCCCTATGTAAACGTACACATGGACTTTGCGGAGGCGTCCGACGTAACCTCGTGCACATGAGTTTCAAACCCGGGAAAGCAGCGCGCGCCAGAGCTGCTGCTGAGGAAGCCGGCGCCGCCCCCACTGCGCCGGGAGCAGGGGAGATGCATGGCTGAAGGTGTGAAAGGCAACGTGCTCGTCGTGGAAGATGACGTGCAGTTGCGAAACGATGTTCTGATACCGGGGCTCAAGGCATTCGGTTTCCACGCGACTGGCGTGGGTAGCGCAGCGGAGCTTTACCGCGCCATCGTGGTGGAGCGTTTCCGCCTGATCGTCCTGGATATCACCCTGCCTGACGAAGACGGTTTCAAAATCGTGGGGCAACTGCGTGCGCTGTCGGACATGGGTATCGTGGTGCTGTCCGATATCGATTCCACCGCGCATCGCGTGCGCGGGCTTACCGAAGGGGCCGACGTCTATCTCACCAAGCCGGTCGACGTGGAGGTGTTGGCGGCTTCGCTGCACAGCCTGAGCCGACGCGTCGCCAATGCAGCTTCTTACGAGCTGGCGTACACCGGCTGGCACCTGGAAGCCGGCGGCTGGCGGTTGATTACCCCGGGCGGCGTGATCATCGCGCTATCGATGCCCGAGCGCCTGCTGCTCAACCGGCTGGCCGCATCCACGCCGGAGCCCACGCCACGGACGGCGCTGATCGACGAAATGGCCGCCGTCATTCCCGGTTTCGACCCCGCGCGGCTGGAAATGTTGATCCATCGCTTGCGGCAAAAGGTCACAAAAAAATCGGGTGAAATATTGCCGCTGATTTCCGTGCGAGGGGTGGGTTACACGTTGGCCCTGAATTGAGCGGGTCAACGATGAAAACGTCTTCACCCTTGCAAGACATCTGCAAGAAAGCGCAAGAATGCGTTATTCTTTGAGATTGTGCGGCGCCAGGCGAATACTTAAAGTTCGCGTCGCTGCGAGATAGCGGACACGTCAAGGAAGTTGCGGGCAGCGATGATCGCAACATTCCTCCAGGAAAACTGGGCACGCCGTCTCGTTCCAGCAGCAAACATTCACTGAAAGCACTAAGGAGCAGGGGGGGATTTCACGCGCAGGGCGCGATTCGCGGATGAATCGAGCATGCCGGGTGAAATCCGGACGAGCCAAACAGGGGTCGTCCTTCGTAAACCACGCGTCATTCAACTGGCTTGAGTCCAGCGCTTGTGCGCGGCCGTTTTTCCGGCCGCCATGCGAGCGCGGGAATTCGGGCCGGAAAGCCGTGCTGTGTGCGTGATTCGAAGAGCGCGCGGACAAATGCCCCACGCGCGCAAAAAACAGGCCGTCAATCCCACATTGGAAGGTGCAGTGCCATGAATTTGAAGAGCCGCCCGAGTTGGAATCGCCTTGCCCGGCGAGATATCGCGCTGTCCGAAAGCAACTTCACCATCACGCCCGACGCGGCGCGCAGACACACGCTGGGCCGTCGCGTTGCGATGCTTTCGCTGCTGGCGACGGCGCTGGGTATGACCGGGTTGGCCTATGCCAGCGGAGGTCCTACCGGCGGGCAGATCGTCGGTGGTTCCGGCCAGATCCAGCAGATCGGCAACACCACCACCATCCACCAGAACAGCTCGACCTTGTCGCTGAACTGGCAGAGCTTCAACATCGGGCCGGATCAAACGGTCAATTTCGTGCAGCCGGGCAGCAATGCGATCGCGATCAATCGCATCTTCGCCAGTACGCCCAGCGAGATCTACGGCCACCTCAACGCCAACGGCCAAGTGTGGCTGATCAACCCGAACGGCGTGCTGTTCGGGCAGAGCGCACAGGTGAACGTCGGCGGCCTGGTCGCCTCCACGCTCGACGTCGACGACAGCACCCTCGATTCGAGCAATCGGCGTTTCAGCGGCTCGGGCAAGGGCAGCATTGTCAACCGCGGCAGCATCAACGCAGCCAACGGCGGCTACGTTGCGCTGATCGGCAACCAGGTTTCCAACCAGGGCGTGATCACCGCGCAGCTCGGCACGGTGGCGCTCGGCGGCGGCAGTGCCGTCACGCTCACCTTCAACGGCAACCAGCTGCTGCATTTGCAGGTGGACCAGAGCACCTTGAACAACCTGGCGGAAAACCGCCAGCTGATCGTCGCCGATGGCGGCCGCGTGATCATGACGGCCGGCGCAAAAGACACCTTGCTCGCCAGCGTGGTCAACAACAGCGGGCGCGTGCAGGCGCAGACGGTGCAGAACCACGATGGCACCATCACCTTGCTGGGCGGCATGGAAGCGGGCACGGTGAACGTCGGCGGCACGCTGGATGCGAGCGCGCCGAATGGGGGCAAGGGTGGTTTCATCGAAACCTCCGCGGCGCAGGCGCACATCGCCGATGGCAGCGTCATCACCACCAAGGCGGTCGGCGGCAAGGATGGCACGTGGCTGGTCGATCCCACTGATTTCACCATCGCCGCCAGCGGTGGCGATATCACCGCCACCAATCTTCAAAGCCAGCTCGCTAACGGCAACGTTACGTTCACCAGCGCCAACGGTGCCGGCGGTACCTCCGGCAATGTCAACGTCAATCAAGCGGTGACTTGGAGCGCCAACACCACGCTCACGCTGACCGCGAGCAACAACGTCAACCTCAACGCCGCCATCACCAACACCGGCGCGAGCGGCAAGACGGTGCTGAACGCGGGCAACGCCTTCGTCAACAACGTCGGCGCTTCAGGCCTGGTCGGAAACTGGGCGATCTACAGCGCCAGCCCCACGGCCACCGGCGAGAACCTGGGCGGCCTTACGCCCGGCTTTATCCAGTACAACGCGCCGATCGGCACGGCAGCGGTAGCGGGTGCCACGGGCAACGGCGTGTTCTACAGCGTGGCGCCGACGCTGTCGGTCTCAGGCCTCACTGGCGCGGTGTCCAAAACGTATGACGGCACCACCAGCGCCACGCTCGCAAACGGCAACTTCATCGACACCGGCCTGATCAACGGTGACAAGATCGGTTCCGCCGCCGGCACGTACAGCCAGTCCGACGTGGGCAGCAGCCTCACGGTGACTTCGCCGTCGTCCATCGCCGGCTTCAACATCGTCAACGGCAGCACGCCGGTTTACGGCTACGCCCTGTCTGGCGGTTCCAGGACGGCGAGCATCGGCCAGATCAATCCGGCGCAGCTGACGGCAAGCATCATCGGCAATCCGACCAAGGTGTACGACGGCACGACGACCGCCACGCTCAATTCGTCGAACTATCTGATCAGCGGTTTTGCAGTGGGTCAAAGCGCCACCGTCAACCAGCCCAGCTCGATCGCCTACGCGAACGCGGATGCCGGTAGCGTGGCGTTGAATGCCACCTTCACCCTGACCAATTTCGTTGCCGGTTCAGGCACCAAGCTTTCCAACTACATCTTGCCCCCCAACGCCACCGGCATGGGCACGATCACGCAGGCGCCGGTGTTGCTCAGCGGCCTGCTGGCCAACGGCAAGGTGTACGACGGCACCACCACCGCGAGCTTGAACCTCAGCAACGCAAGCATCTTCGGCGTGATCTCGCAGGATGCCGGCAACGTCACGTTGAACAGCACCGGCGGCACCGGCAACTTCGCCAGCGCCAACGCCGGCAACGGTATTGCGGTGAACGTCAGCGGCTTCACGTTGACCGGCACCAAGGCCAACGATTACCAGCTGATCGCGCCGACTGATCTCACCGCCAACATCACACCCAAGGTGTTGACGGTCAGCGGTGTGACGGCAAACAACAAGGTGTACGACGGCACGACCGCCGACACGCTGAATTTCGGCAGCGCCACGCTCAACGGCATCGTGGGCAGCGATAACGTTGCACTGTCCGGTTCGGCCAGCGGCACCTTCAGCCAGTCGGACGTGGGCAACAATCTTGCCGTGAGCGTGAGCGGTTTCGGGCTTACGGGTACGGCTGCCGGCAACTATACGGTGACGCAGCCGAGCGGACTGATCGCCAGTATCACGCCGCGGCATCTGGCGATCGCCTTCAACGGCAGTCCCGCCAAGATCTATGACGGCACCGACAACGCGGTGCTGGGCAGCAGCGACTTCATCGTCAGCGGTTTCGTTGGCAGCGAAAGCGCGGTGGTGTCGCAGAGTCCGGCAGTGTATGCCTCGCCGAACGCCGGCGTCGGCATTGGCGTGACCGCCACGCTGCAACCCTCGGATTTCACCGTGGGCTCGGGCACCAAGCTGTCCAACTATAGTTTCGACAACCAGATAACCGGCACGGGTACGATCAATCCAGCGCCGCTGGTCGTGTCGATCGCCAACAATCCCACCAAGGTGTACGACAGCACCACCGCCGCGACGCTCGCGGCCGGCAATTACGTGCTGTCGGGCCTGGTCAATGGCGAAAGCATCACCTTCAACGGCCCGACGACGGGTACGTACGCCTCAGCCAACGCGGGTGTAGAAGCGGTCAGCACCACGCTCAGCAGCGGCAATTTCACCGCCGGCTCGGGCACGCTGCTGTCCAACTATGCGCTGCCGACGTCCGCCAACGGTTTCGGCACCATCACGCCGGCGGCGGTGGGCGTGCAGATCGCGGCGAGCATCAACAAGCCGATCACCAAGGTCTACGACGGCACGGACGTGTATCTGCTCAATGTGTTGAGCGGCGGCACCTATACACAGGACTTCAACCTTACCGGTTTCCAGGGCAGCGACAGCGCCTTTGTCAACGCCAACATCACCGGCCACTTTGCCAGTAAGAACGTCGGCAACCAACCGTTCTCGGTCACGCTGAACAGCTCTGACTTCACCTTCACCAGCGGCAGTGCCAGCAATTACACTTTCCCGACATTCGTCTACACCACGGGCAGCATTACGCCTGCGCCATTGACGGTGAGCCTGATCGGCAACCTCAACAAGGTGTACGACGGCAGCACCGTCGCGCAGCTCACCTCGGCCAATTTCCAGGCCAGCGGTTTCGTCGCCGGCGAAGGCGCCACCATCACGCCGACCGCGACATTCAGTTACGCCAACAAGAACGCCGGCAGCGGCATCGGCATCAGCGGTAACCTGACCGCCAACAATTACACCCCCAGCGGCAGCACGCTGCTTTCCAACTACACGCTGGCCACCAGCGCCACCGGCACCGGCAACATCACGCAGGCGCCGCTGTTCGTCACGGGCGTGTACGCCACCAACAAGGTGTACGACACCACGGCCAGCGACACGCTCAATGTATCGGCAGCGGGCCTGTCCGGCCTGGTGGCCGGGGACGTGGGCAACGTCACGCTGAACACTTCCACCTCCGGCACGTTCGCGCAATCGAACGTCGGCAACGGCATCGCGGTCACGGCCAATGGTTTTTCCATTTCCGGCACCGAAGCGGCCAACTACATCCTGCAGCCGATCAGCGGCCTGGCCGCGAACATCACGCCCAAGGGACTGACCATCAGCGGTGTCAGCGCGGTCGACAAGGTCTACGACGGCACCACGGCCGATACGCTTTCCGGTACCGCCACGCTCAACGGCGTTTTGGGTAGCGACAACGTAACGCTGGTCTCCTCCGGCGCGGGCGGCACCTTCAGCACGGCCAACGTCGGCAACAACCTGAGCGTGAGCATCAGCGGTTTCACGCTGGGCGGCGCGCAGGCCGGTAACTACACCGTGGCGCAGCCCGGCGGCCTGACCGCCAGCATCACGCCGCGCCAGCTCACCGCCGCCATCACCGGCAGCCCCACCAAGGTGTACGACGGCAGCGACTCGGCCACGCTCACCGCTGGCGACTACACGCTGACCGGTTTCGTGAGCGGGCAGGGTGCATCGATTCCGCAATCGGCCACGGCGCATTACGGCACATCCAGCACGAGCATCGCCAATGCCGGCACCGGCTTGAGCGTGTATTCGACGCTGGTGGTGTCCGACTTCGTCGCCAATGCCGGCACCAATCTCGCCAACTACATCCTGCCCACCAACGCGTCCGGCAACAACGGCGTGATCAATCCGTACGTGCTGAACCTCACCGGCACGCGCGTGTACGACGCCACCACCGGCGCCAACGCCAGCCTGTTCGGCAGCAACGGCGTGATCAGTACCGGTATCCACAGCGAGACCGTGAACGTCAGCGGCAGCGGCGTGCTGGTCACCAAGAACGTCGGTTCGCAACGTGCTTTCTCCAACCTGGGCTCGCTCACCCTGGGCGATGGCACCAACGGCGGCCTGGCCAGCAACTACACGCTGGTTGGCGGCACCGACTGGGTGACGATCACGCCGGCCCTGCTTACGGTGAGCGGCACGGTCGCTGCCAGCAAGGTGTACGACAACAACACCAACGCGAGCTTGAGCGGCTCGGTGTTGAACGGTGTGCTAGGTAGCGATGCGGTGACGCTCGGGAACGACACCGCCGGCACCTTCGCCACCAAGAACGTCGGCAACGGGATTGCCGTCAGCACCAACATGAGCATCAGCGGCACCGATGCCGGCAACTACATCATCCAGCAGCCGACCGGCGTCGTCGCCAACATCACGCCGCTGGCGATCACGGTGACGGCGACCGGTACGAACCGCCAATACAACGGGTCGGTGAACGATACGGTGACGCTGGCAGGTACGCTTTCCGGCGACCAGGTCACCATCAGCGATACGTCGTCCACCTTCGCCGATGCGAACGTGGGCAACGGCAAAACGGTGACGGTCAGCGGCATCAGCCTGAGCGGCGCCAGTGCCGGCAACTACACGCTCAACAACACCTCGACCACGACGACCGCCGACATCACGCCGAAGGTGCTCAATCTCACCGGCACCCGCGTGTACGACGCCAATACCGATGCCAACGCCAACCTGTTCGGCAGCAGCGGCGTGATCTCCACCGGTATCGGCACCGAGACGGTGAACATCGGCGGATCCGGCACGGTGTCGAGCAAGAACGTGGGCGTCTATACCGGCGCCGGCTTCGGTCTTGGCACGCTTGCACTGAGCGATGGCACGGGCCTGGCCAGCAATTACACCCTGGTTGGCGGTACCGACAAGCTGACGATCACCAAGGCCGCGTTGAACGTGACCGGCACCGTCGCCGCGAACAAGACCTACGATGGCACCACCGCGGCATCGCTGAGCGGTTCGGTGTTGAATGGGGTGCTGGGCAGCGACAACGTGGTGTTGGGCAACGACACCGCCGGCACCTTCGCGACCAAGAACGTGGGCACCGGTATCGCGGTGAGCACCAGCATGACCGTCAGCGGCAGCGATATCGGCAACTACACGCTGACGCAGCCGACCGGCATCACCGCCGATATCACGCCGCTGCACATCACCGTGACTGCCACCGGCAGCAACCGTGTCTATAACGGCGGCGTGAACGATGCGGTGACGCTGGCCGGTACCTTGTCGGGTGACCAGGTCACCATCAGCGACACGTCCTCCACGTTTGCCGACGCAAACGTGGGCAACAACAAGACGGTGACGGTAAGCGGCATCAGCCTGGGTGGCGCCAGCGCGGGCAACTACGTGCTGGACAACACCAGCACGACCACCACGGCGAACATCACGCCGCTGGTCCTCAATCTCAGCGGTACGCGCGTGTACGACGCCGGCACCGACGCCAACGCAAATCTGTTTGGCACAGGCGGCGTGATTTCCACCGGTGTCGGCACGGAAACCGTGAACGTTGGCGGTTCGGGCATCGTGTCGAGCAAGAACGTGGGCAGCTACACCGGCGCCAATTTCAATCTCAACACGCTGACGCTGAGCGATGGCACCGGCCTGGCCGGCAACTACACGCTGGTCGGCGGTAGCGATACGCTGACGATCACCAAGGCCACGCTTACGGTGGGTGGCACGGTTGCCGCCAACAAGGTGTATGACGGCAATACCGTGGCGTCGCTGAGCGGCTCGGTGCTCAACGGCGTGCTGGGCAGCGACAACGTCACGCTGGGCAACGCCAGCACCGGCACCTTTGCCAACAAGGACGCGGGCACCAACATTGCCGTCGGCACCAATATGACCATCGGCGGTACGGATGTCGGAAACTACATCCTGCAGCAACCGACCGGCGTCACTGCGAACATTACGCCGGTGGTGCTCAACCTCACCGGCACGCGCGTCTATGACGCGAACACCGATGCCAACGCCAATCTGTTCGGCAGCAACGGCGTACTTACCGGCGTGAACGGCGAAACCGTGAACCTGGGCGGTTCCGGCACCGTGTCGAGCAAGAACGTGGGTAGCTACGCCGGCATCGGTTTTGGCCTCAATACGCTGACGCTCAGTAACGGCACCGGCCTGGCCGGCAACTACACGCTGGTCGGCGGCACCGATACCTTGACCATCACCAAAGCCCCGTTGACCGTGATCGGCACCGTTGCCGCCAACAAGATCTATGACGGCAATACCACCGCACAACTGAGCGGTTCTTCGTTGAGCGGTCTGTTCGCCGGCGACGACGTCACCCTGGGCAACGACAGCGTCGGCAGCTTTGCCAGCAAGAATGCAGGAACCAGCATTGCTGTCAGCACCGCGATGAGCCTCAGCGGTGCGGATATCGGCAACTACAGCTTCAGCCAGCCGACCGGCATCGTCGCCAACATCACACCGGTGGTGCTCAACCTCAGCGGTACGCGCGTCTATGACGCCCTCACCGATGCCAATGCCAGCTTGTTCGGCAACGGCGTGCTCGCCGGCGTGAACGGTGAAACCGTGAACCTCAGCGGCTCGGGTGTGCTCAACAGCAAGAACGTCGGTACGCAATCGTTCGCGAGCCTTGGCACGCTGGCTTTGAGCAACGGTACCGGGCTTGCCGGCAACTACACGCTGGTGGGCGGTGTCGATTCGGTGGTCATCACGCCGGCGACGCTTACCGTTTCCGGTACCGTGGCTGCGGACAAGACCTACGACGGCAACACCGTGGCGCAGCTTAGCGGTTCACAGCTGCAGGGCGTGCTGGGCAGCGACAACGTCACGCTGGGCAATGACACCACCGGCACGTTCGCCACGCCCAATGCCGGCAGCCATATCGCCGTCAGCACCGGCATGACTGTCAGCGGCACGGATGCCGGCAACTACGTTGTCCAGCAACCCTCGGGTATCGCTGCCACGATCAACCCGTTCCTGCTCAATCTCAATGGCACGCGCGTGTATGACGCGAACACCGATGCCAACGCCAATCTGTTCGGCAGCAACGGCGTGCTTACCGGCGTAAATGGCCAAACCGTGAACCTGGGCGGTTCCGGCATCGTGTCGAGCAAGAACGTCGGTAGCTACACCGGCGCCAATTTCAACGTCAACACCTTGACGCTGAGCAACGGCACGGGGCTGGCGGCCAATTACACGCTGGTAGGCGGGACCGATACGCTTGGGATCACCCCGGCCACGCTCACCGTCATCGGTACCACCGTGCAGACCCGTCAATACGATGGGACCACCACGGCCCAGTTGAGCGGTTCGCAATTGCAGGGCGTGTTCGGTGGCGACAACGTCACGTTGGGCAACGACACCA
This sequence comes from Dyella sp., assembly GCF_051954575.1. Taxonomy (GTDB): domain Bacteria; phylum Pseudomonadota; class Gammaproteobacteria; order Xanthomonadales; family Rhodanobacteraceae; genus Dyella_B. Next base: position 14,503 of record NZ_JBQCHP010000062.1, read on the forward strand.
CCGGCACCTTCGCTTCGCCGAATGCGGCCAGCAACATTGCCGTCAGCACCGGCATGACAGTGGGCGGCGGCGACGTGGGCAACTATGTGCTGACGCAGCCAGGCAATCTCACCGGCACCATCGTCCCGCACGTATTGGACCTGATCGGTACGCGCGTCTACGACGGCCTGACGGATGCCAACGCCAACCTGTTCGGCAACAATGGCGTGCTTTCCACCGGCATCGGCACCGAAACCGTGAACCTCAGCGGCTCGGGCGTGCTCACCAGCAAGCATGTCGGCACGCGTGGCTTCGCCAACCGGGGAACGCTCGTGCTGAGCGACGGCACCGGTTTGGCCAGCAACTACACGCTGGTCGGTGGCACGGATCAGGTGGCGATCACGCCGCGCAACATCGTGGTGGATGCCACGGGTCACGACAAAACCTACGACGGCAGCACCACCGCCAGTGTCACGCTGGACAGCAACGGCGTGCTGGTGGGTGACGTGGTGAACTTCCACGACGGTGCGGCCAATTTCAGTACGCCGAACGCGGGCAGCAATGTATCGATCGCAGTCACCGGCATCACCGCCTCGGGTGCGGATGCGGGCGACTATGCGTTCAATGGCAGCGCCGCCACCAGCGCGACGATCAACCCGTACGTGCTGAGCCTCACCAGCACGCGTGTGTATGACGGCACCACCGGCGCTGCTGCGGGCCTGTTCGGCAACAACGGCGTGCTCACCGGTGTCAACGGCGAAACGGTGGATCTTGCCGGTACCGGCGTGCTGACCAGCAAGAACGTCGGTTCGCAGCGTGCGTTCTCCAACCTCGGCTCGCTGGTGCTCGGCAACGGCACGGGCCTGGCCAGCAACTACACGCTGGCCGGTGGCAGCGATTGGGTGAGCATCACGCCGGCGACGTTGACGGTGGTGGGTACGACCACCACCAACCGTGTCTACGATGGTACACGTGTCGATGCATTGAACGGTTCCACCTTGAGCGGCGTGTTCGGCAACGACGACGTGGTGCTCGGCAATGACAGCACTGGCCTGTTCGTCGACAAGAACGTCGGCAACGGCAAGTCGGTGGCCACCGCCATGACCATCAGCGGCGGCGATGTGGGCAACTACATCCTGATGCAGCCTGTCGGCCTGTTCGCCAACGTCACGCCCATGCCGATCGTGGTGACCGCCACCGGCACCAACCGCATGTACAACGGCAAGACGGACGACGTGATTTCGCTCAGCACCAACGGTGTGCTCGCGGGCGACCAGGTGGCCCTGGTCAATACGACGGCCCAGTTCGCCGATCCGTACGTGGGTAACAGCAAGACCGTTACCGTGGGTGGCATTGCGGCGGTCGGTGCGGATGCGGCGAACTACCTGATCGTCGATCCGGTCACCACTACTACCGCCAACATCACCAGTGCCGGTTTCAATGGCAGCGGCGTGCAAGGTAGCTGGATCGCGCAGTTGCAAGCTGGCCTGGAGCCGGCGGCGATCGCCACGCCGTACGGATCGAGCGATTCGGATACGGTCGGCGTCTACACCGGCAACCACCAGCTGAAGCATCGCCCGATCGAGCGCAACCGCGCGCATTCGGATTTCCATCCCGGCCTGTCGTTGCAATTCCAGAACGGTGGCGTGCGTCTGCCGGCGGATGCTTCGCCATGAATGACCTTTCCCAGCGGCATCCCTCCCCTGCATGCAGGGGAGGGCGATCCTCCTCGTCCCGACAAACATTCCAAGCTGTCACTCGCCCTGGTACCGCCATGAAGCCTGACCACTCGATTGCAACGCCGCGCCTTTCCCTGATCTGCCTTGCACTGGCCGCAGCGCTGTGCGCGCCGGAGCTGCATGCGCAGACGCACGTCACGCCACCGCAAACCAACAGCGGCCAGTTGCTGCAGCAGATCCAGCAGCAGCCGACGCAACCGCCGTCGTCCAATCTCGATCTGAACATCCAGAAGCAGCGGCCGGCGCATGCCGCGGACGACACCAAGTTCCCCGTGCGCGCGATCCAGATCACCGGCAATACCCTGCTGCCTTCCGACCGCCTGCATGCGCTGGTGGCATCGGGCGAGGGCCACGAGCTCAGCTTGAACGATCTCGATGAGCTGGCCCAGAAGATCAGCGACTACTACCACGATCATGGCTATCCGCTGGCCACCGCCTATGTGCCGGCGCAGACGCTGCACGATGGCGTCGTGCGCATGGCGGTGGTCGAAGCTCGCTACGGCAAGGTGGTGCTGCAGAACCAGAGCGCGGTCGGCAACTATCCGCTCGACGCTACCTTGTCACCGTTGCAGTCGGGACAACCAGTACGCGAATACGGATTGGAACGCAGCCTGCTGTTGCTGTCGGACATTCCCGGCGCCATCGTCAATTCGACCATGCGTCCCGGCGAACAGGACGGCACCTCGGATCTGCTGGTGAACGTCACCTCCGCACCGCGCTACACCGGTACGCTGGGCCTGGACAACTACGGCAATGCATACACCGATCGCGTACGCCTGTCGGGTACCTTCAACGTCAACGGCCTGTTCCACCAGGGCGATCTGCTGGATGCCAGCGGCGTAAGCTCAGGTGCGGGCATGAGCTATGGCCACGTCGGCTACCGTTATCTGCTGACCGGGCAGGGCACCACGCTGGGCGTTGCCGTCTCCGGCCTTACCTACAAGCTGGGCAACGGCCTTGCCGACCTGCACGCGCACGGCACCGCGACCACGCAGAGCGTGAACCTGTCGCAGCCCTTTATCCGCAATACGGCCGGCAATCTGTACGCGCAGCTGGAGTTCGATCACAAGCGCCTGTACGACGACATCGACCTTGCCGGCTTGCAGACGCATCGGCATTCCAACAGCTGGGTGCTGACCGTGGCCGGCGACCAGCGCGACCGCACCGGCATCACCAACTTCAACATCAGCGGCACCGCCGGGCGCTTGTACCTGGATAACTTTCAGACCTTGTTCGCCGACTACTTCGGCGCGCGCACCGCGGGCAAATACGTCAAGATCGATTACTCCGTATCGCGCCTGCAGCAGTTGAACCCGGCCAATGCGTTGTATTTCGGTTTTTCCGGACAGCATGCCAACAAGAACCTGGATACTTCCGAGCAGTTCTATCTCGGCGGCCCCAGCACGGTGCGCGGCTACGACATCGGCGTGGTCTCCGGCGCGCAGGGCAACCTGGCGACGATCGAATTTCGTCACGACTTCACCATCGCCGCGCTGCCCGGGCCGTGGCAGGCGTCGGCCTTCGTCGATAGCGGGCGCGTGCTCGTCTACAAGGATCCCTTCCTGCTTGGCCCGAACAGCGCGCGCTTGAGCAGTGCGGGCGTGGGTCTGCATTGGTCGGCGCCGCACGATTGGGTGATCGGCGCCAACGTGGCGACGCCGGTAGGCAGCAAGCCGGCCTTGCTGGGCCCGCATGCGAGCACCTCGACGCGGTTCTGGTTGCAGGTGCAGAAGGGCTTTTATTGAGGGGCTTGCGACATGCACGCATAGGTTGGGTTTCGGCTGCGCCTCAGCCCAACCTATGCGTGGTTCTCGCTCACGGTCTACCCACTCGCGGGGGCGCTAAGCTATAGCGCATTCAATCGAGGCGCCCCCATGAAGACCCGCTGGTGGATCCTGGCCTTGTCGCTTCCGGCGTTTACCGTGCATGCGCAGGCGAACATCGACTGCAGCGATGCCCGTATCGCCAATCCCGCCAACGCGACCTACACCATCGAAGGCGACAGCGTAACGCTGGTCAACGGCGTGCGTTCGCAGCCTGCCGCCCCCGGCTCGCATACGGTTCATCAGACCCGCCTTATCGAGGGAACGCAAACCTGCGGCGAGTTCGATGGCAAACCGGTGGTGGCGGTGTTGCTCAGCGACGATCCTGGCGGAAGCGGCACGAATATCTATATGGCGGCGGTGGGGCCGGACGGGCACAGTTATCCCGCCGTGCTGCTTGGCGATCGCGTGCAGCCCAAGAGCATCGTGATCGAGAAGGACCTGATCGTCGTGACGTATCTGGATCGCCCGCCGGGTGCGCCGCTCGCGTCACCACCGACGGCGAAGGTGGTGCGTAAGTTTGGGGTGGAGCAGGGGCATTTGGTGGATGAGCCGTAGGGTAGGCGTGTTTTGTGTGCTGGTTGATCTCCCGCGCATACCCCGGTTATTCAATACCCCTCACCGTCATTCCGGCGAACGCCGGAATCCAGTTTAAACAGGCCGTGCGAAGCACACGATATTCATTGTGTTGAGTGTTTCGCACGACGTATTTGTACTGGATTCCGGCGTTCGCCGGAATGACGGCGAGGCAAGCGAAAGCATTACGGCGAAGGCATGCGCATCGCCACAATATTCCCACCCGGCTTGCCATCCAGCGCCGCCTCAGCGATCTGCGCATCGTTCTGCGATGCCGTCGCCAGCACGATCACCTTGCTCGCCGTGCCTTGCGCATCGCGCACGGTAAAGCTCAACGTACGTGTCGCCGTATCCGGGCGCTTCACCAGGGCAGTCGCATAACGCGCCAGGCAATGCGACAAGCCCACGGCTTGCACGTCGCAGAACGCGCTGGTCCCGCAGCGTGCGGCGTTGTCCGATGAAGCAAGGCACACCGACGTCACGCCTTGCGTGGCTTCGAGCGGTTGTAAGCCTGGCGTAGGTTTCGACGGCGCCACCGGCCCGGGTTGGACCACGGTCGGGAAAATGGAACCGGAAATACGGGCTGCATCGTGTACGGCCTGGGCCGCGGCCCAGACGGGAGTGCCAAGCAAAAACAAGACGATGGTGCGCGTGATGGCGTTCATGGGATCCCTCCAACCGCCCCTGCGGTGAAGACGGTAGTCCAGGCCATAGACGCAATATGTAGGGCACGTCACAAAACGACATGCATTTGTATCGTGCGAAATGCCCAAGCTCGTCGGCCGGGCGCAATGAACGAAGGTTGCGCAAAGCTGCCTCTAAGTGATCTGTGTTAGCCATGAGCATCTCGCCGTCGCCAGTCAAGAACTGCGGGCGATTGGCCGATAGCCAGCTAAGCGGCGAATCGAAAACGAATGGAAGAAACGCGATCGCTGGTATTCATCAAGGCATTTTTTAAAATGAAAAAACACTTCAGCTTTACCATCAAGAACAAACTGATCATCGGCCTGTCGCTGTGCGCGCTGATCATGGTGGCGATCGGATGCATGGGCATCTACGGCCAGAACCAGATCGACGGCGACGTCGCCGACATGTATCAGGGCGATCTTCAGCCCATTCTCGACATTGGCCATGTGCGCGATGGCTTGCACCAGAATGTGACCGAGCTGGATCAGCTGGTGCTTGGTCACGATGCGAAGGCGGCGGCTGCGGTGAAGACCTTCATCGCACAGAACAACGCCCAGATCGACAAGACATGGGGCGCCTACCATGCGCTGATCGCCAGCGATCGCGAACGCAAGGCGGCCGATGCGGTGGCCGGCTATCGCAGGCAGCTGGATGCGATGGCCGCCACCATTCTTGACGACGCCGCGCAAGGCAAGTTCGACACCGAGCTCTTGGTCAACGAGGGCAGCTACGAGAAGCTGTTCACGCAGGCGATGAACAACGTGGAAGTGCTCTATGCGGAGAACAAGGATCAGGCGCAGCAATCCTATGACGACGCGCAACACGCCTTTCGTCGCATCCGGCTGATCATGGTCGGCGTGATCGCCTTCGGCTTCGTGCTTATCGTCAGCCTGCTGGTGGTGATGATCCGCGCCATCTCCAAGCCGATCGATCGCGCCGTGCAACTGGCCGACACGATTGCCGCGGGCCAGCTCAATCACGACATCAAGGTCGACCGCAGCGACGAAGTGGGGCGCCTGCTGCTAGGATTGCGCCGCATGGACGAACGGCTGACGCATATCGTCAAGGAAGTTCGCCATAGCGCATCGTCGGTGGCGAGCGCCTCCGGACAGATCGCGCAAGGGAACGACGATCTATCGCATCGCACGCAGGAACAGGCTTCGAGCCTGGAGGAAACCGCCGCTTCCATGGAGCAGATGAACGCAACCGTCCGGCAAAACGCACAGAACGCCAGCCAGGCGTCCAACCTGGTGCGTGGCGCGCTGGAACAGGCCGAGCGTGGCGGGCAGGTAGTGGGCAAGGCGGTTGGCGCGATGGCCGACATCCATGCCACCAGTACGCGCATCGCCGAGATTTCAGGCTTGATCGACGAGATCGCCTTCCAGACCAATCTGCTGGCGTTGAACGCCGCGGTGGAGGCGGCGCGCGCCGGCGAAGAGGGCCGCGGTTTTGCGGTGGTGGCAGGCGAAGTGCGCGCGTTGGCGCAACGTTCGGCCAGTGCCGCGCGTGAAATCAAGGCGCTGATCAGCGAATCGTCGGAAAAGGTGCAGGCTGGCACGTCGCTGGTGAATGCCTCGGGCGAAGCGCTGAGCCATATTCTCGATCGCACGCGCAAGGCCACCGACGTGGTCGCGGAAATTGCCGCGGCCAGCCATCAGCAAGCCGCCGGCGTGGAACAGGTCAACACCACCGTGACCGCTCTGGACGACATGACGCAACGAAACGCCGCCCTGGTCGAAGAAGCGGCGGCCGCCAGCCGCGCCTTGCAAGAACGTGCTGCCGAGCTGATGGAGTACGTCAACTTCTTCCGCATCAATGGTGCGGAAGACGAGCAGGTCGCCGCTTCCGTAGTGGGGCAGCGTGCGGGTGGCGCGCGGCGCGCGGCGCGCGCCATGGCGGCTTGATGCGCCTGCGCAGGATGGCCGCCGCCATGAACGATATGCGCTGGCGATGGGGGCCGGGTGCGATGGCGCTTGCATGCGCGCTGCTGCTGTTGGCGATGCCGGCGAAGGCCGACGATACGGACAACGGCGCAACCGTGCCCGCCTACGATCGCCCGGCCTTCGGATTCGGCACCAGCGCCTTGCCACTCGGCGGTTTCGCCATCGAGCAAGGGCTGCCCGATTGGAGCCTGGCGAAGCAGGACGGCGTGCGTAGCAGCGAGTTTTTCACCGACAGTCTGCTGCGCATCGGCGCGGGACATGGCGTGGAACTGCAGGTAGGCAGCACGCCATTCAACTGGCTGATGCAAAGCGCGGGCGGCGTAGCGCAACGCGTGACCGGTCGCGGCGATACCACCCTGAGCGTGAAGGTGGCGCCGCCATCCGGCAATCCGGTGTGGAGCTGGGCGGTGTTAGGTACGGTGGAATTTCCCGATGGCGAAAACGGCCTGCGCCTGCCGCAACGCGCGTACACGCTGGGCACCACCGTTGCGCAGCAGCTCAACGAGCGCGTCACGCTCGGCTATTTCGCACAATGGCAACGCCTGGGCAATCACGGCAACTACCAGCTGGCCGGCAATTACAGCTACGCGCTCAGCAAAGCCTGGGGCGTGTACGGCGAAATGGTCGGGCTGCATCAGTCCGGTCGCAGCGGCGCACTGGTCGGCGCCGGATTCACCTACCTGCCCAACGCGCGCCTGCAATGGGACATCTCCTTTGATCGCGGCTTTGTGGGAACGGCGCCAGCGTGGATGGCTGGGTTCGGTGTGGCGTTCTATTTCGGGCGCTGATCGCAATGGGTGCTCAAGCACCTCGCTTCCCCTACGGTTTGAGATGTACGTCTCACTTCGCGCATTCGAACTGCGATGGCTGTCCCGATATGACTCCGCTTCGGAGTCTTTGTGACTATTCTGAACGAACGGCATTCCCACTAGACTTCATTGTCCCTCGCGCAACAGCGAAGGCGTTGATGACAGTCCGTCCATCCATATCGGTTGTCCGGAGCGATGTCAGTGACAAATCCCGTAAAGCAGAGTGGTACTTATCGGAAAGCCCGTAGCCCAAAAATAAGTAAGGCAACACTGATCAAGTATCGCCGTCGTCACCAGCCCTGTCTGTTCGCAGGCCACAGGGCCGTCGGCGAAGGCAGACTGGCTGTCTGTCGAGACGGGTACCTGCGGCATGCGGACAGACAGGGCTGGCCCCACGTATTGG
>NZ_JBQCHP010000063.1:0-4457 GCF_051954575.1 Dyella sp.
TGGTGGCCTCTCTGTACAGCATGGATCCGACCGGTCTTGCTACCTTGATTACGTGGAAGCCTTATACGTTGCTCAATACGGCGGCGGGTGTGGCCAAGACCATCACGCTGAATTTGGAAGCCACGGACTACCAGATTCCGGCGGGCAATAAACTGGCGTTGGTCATCGACACGGACGATCCGCGTTATGCCAGCGCGACGCCGTACGGTGGCAAAGTGACGTTCAGTTCATCGGCGGCGACGCCTGACACGTTGACGGTGACGTTGCGTTGATTGGCAATGCATCTTGCCTGGATGAAAGATCTGGCGAGGCTGGCCCCTTACCCCATCCCTCTCCCCTCAGGGGAGAGGGAGCCTGCTATCTAGGCAGCGCGCAGCACGCGGCTGTACGTGTGCACTTCATCCACCAGCACTTTCACATGCTCCGGATCAACCTCCGGCGTTACGCCGTGGCCGAGGTTGAATACGTGTCCTGGATGAATGCCGTAGCTGTCGAGCACGCGCCGCACTTCGCGCCGGATCACTTCCGGACTTGCGCGTAGCACGGCCGGATCGAGATTGCCTTGCAGCGCCACCTTGCCGTCCACCGCTTTGCGCGCGTCGGCCAGGTCGATGGTCCAGTCCACGCCGAGTGCCGCGCAGCCGGTGTCGGCCATGTCGGCGAGATGGCCGTTCGCGCCCTTGGAAAACAGAATCAGCGGCAGCTCGCGTGAATGGATGTCGGATTTCAGTGCATCGGCTATCTGAGCGAGATAGCGCAGCGAAAATTCGCGGAACGCTGCGGGGCCTAGCAGGCCACCCCAGGTATCGAAGATCATCAGCGCCTGCGCGCCGGCAGCGGCCTGCGCGCTGAGATACGCAGCGACCGAGCGTGCGAGCGTTTCAAGCAACTTGTGCGCAAGTGACGGATCGTTCCAGCACATCGCCTTCACCGTGGCGAAATCGCGCGAACCTTCGCCTTCCACCATGTAGCAGGCGAGCGTCCATGGGCTGCCGGAAAAGCCGATCAGCGGCACGCGGCCGGCAAGTTCGCGGCGGATCACACGCACCGCGTCCATCACGTAGCGCAGTTCGGTTTCCATGTCCGGCACGCCCAGGCGTTCCACATCGGCGCGCGTGCGTACCGGATGCGCGAACTGCGGACCTTCGCCTTGCGCGAACGACAACCCTAAGCCCATCGCATCGGGAATGGTGAGGATGTCGGAGAACAGGATGGCTGCATCCAGTTCGTAGCGGTCCAGCGGCTGCAGGGTGACTTCGCAGGCCAGTTCCGGATTGGTCGCCAGCGCCATGAAGCTGCCGGCTTTGGCGCGCGTGGCGCGGTATTCGGGCAGGTAGCGGCCGGCCTGGCGCATCACCCACACGGGCGTGGTGTCGACCGGTTCGCGGCGCAGCGCGCGCAGGAAACGATCATTCTTGAGCGTTGCTGACATGTTTTATCGGTGTCCGTAAGGGCCATCGACCCCTTGCGCAAACACCACGCGATAGCCGCGCTTGAGCTGAGCGTCGCGCACTTTTTCGAACGCGGCGATGGCTTCGTCGCGTTCGAGGTATTGATCGCGCTTGAGCGTGGCGCGCCCGCCCTGCGTACCGGACTCGCGGTACAGCGTCCAGCCGCCGAGCAGATCCTGCTCCAGCACGATCTGGACGTAGCGCGGCGGTTCGGCCGAGGCTGGCATGGTTTGCAGATAGAGCCGCATGGCGTCCCTGAATGAGTGCGGCCAGGCGGCCGCAAGGTAAGGCATTTTAGAGGGCAGGCGGCGTCGCAAGCGAGGCCTGGGGTGCGTTCACCGTTGGGCGCAGGCCTCGCGCAATACCGCCAGGACGTTCGATTCATCCACGCCGGCCACGATTTCCGCACGTCCGACGCCTCGCCACAGAATGAATCGCAAAGTGCCGGCGATGTTCTTTTTATCCAGCCGCATCAAGGCCAGCAGTTGCTCGGAATCGAAACCGGGCGGGACGGTGGTCGGCAGGCCCGTGGCGTGCAACAGGCGTTCCAGCCGCACGGTGTCGGCGTGTGCGCTCATGCCCAGGCGCTCAGACAGGCGCGCGGCCAGCAGCATGCCCACGGACACGCCTTCGCCGTGCAGCAACGTGGTGTAGTGGCCGGCTGTCTCCAGCGCATGGCCGAAGGTGTGGCCGAGGTTAAGCAGGGCGCGTTCGCCTTGCTCGGTTTCGTCGCGCGCCACCACGCCGGCCTTGTAGCGCACCTTGGTGGCGATGGCCTGGACCAGCGCGGTTTCCTCGCGCGCGGCCAGCGCATCGGCGTGTTGTTCCAGCCAGGCGAAAAAGGCTTCGTCGCCGATCGCTGCACCTTTGATCACTTCGGCCAGTCCGGCGCGGTATTCGCGCACGGGCAGGCTGTCCAGCGTAGCGATATCGGCGATCACCGCGCGAGGTTGATGGAATGCGCCGACCAGGTTCTTGCCGGCTGGAAGATTCACGCCGGTCTTGCCGCCGACGGAGGAATCCACCATCGACAACAAGGTGGTCGGCATCTGGATGAAGTCGATGCCACGCATCCAGCAGGCCGCGGTAAAACCGGCCAGGTCACCCACCACGCCGCCGCCCAAAGCGATGACGCACGCATCGCGTGTGGCGCCGAGCATGCCCAGCGCTTCGAGCGCGAGCCCCACGTTGGCGAAAGTCTTGTGCGCTTCGCCGTCCTCGAGCAGGAACGACGACCAGTGCAAGCCGTCCAGCCCACGCGCCACGCGTTCCAGGTACAGCGGCGCAACGGTGCGGTTGCTGATCACCAACGCATGCTTGCCGCGCAATGCCGCGCGCCACCGCGCGTGGTCGTCGAGCAGCCCGCGGCCGATCCATACCGGATAGCTGCGTTCGCCCAGCGTGATGTCGATGGTTTGCGCGGAAAGGGTGGTGGTCATGCTCATGCGGCTTGTCGGTTCCAGTGCTGATCGACCAGGGCGATACAGCGTTCGCTCGCCGCGGCCACGCCTTCCTGGGCGGGACTGGGCGAAATGATCAGGTCGGCGGTTTGTTCGTAGAGAGCGGTGCGTGCTTCGGCCATTGCCTGCAGCTTCTGCTGGCGATCGGCGTCGGCCAGCAGCGGACGCGACGTATCCAGCGCCAGCCGCTGCAATTGCACCGGCACGGTGGCTTGCAGCCACACCACATAGCCGCGCTCGCGTAGCGTGCGGCGGTTGGCAGGATCGAGCACCGCCCCCGCGCCGGTGGCCAACAGCACGCCGCGCTGGCCGCTAAACTCCTCCAGCAGCGCACGTTCGCGCCGGCGAAAACCCGCTTCCCCTTCGATATCGAAAATGGTGCTGACGGAAACACCGGTGACGCGCTCGATTTCCTGGTCGAGATCGAGAAACGGCAGGCCGTAGCGTGCGGCGAGCTGCCGGCCGATCGACGTCTTGCCGGCGCCGGTGGGGCCGATCAGGAACAGGTTGCACGAAGGGTTCATGCGTGGATAGTAGCAAGGGAGCGTATCCCAAGGTGGATGGATGTCCGAACGAATCTTGATCGCCGGTTGCGGCGATTTGGGCGAGCGCGTTGCGCATCTGCTGCTGCAGCGAGGCGACGAGGTGTATGCCTTGCGCCGCCATCCGCCGTGCGACGATGGTGGCATCCGCTGGTTGGCGGCGGACCTGACCCGTCCGGAAACGCTCGCCACGCTTCCGTCCGGCATCCAGCGGTTGGTGTATCTGCCGGCGCCGCGTGCGCGCGAGCCGGACGCCTATCGCGCGATATATCTCGATGGATTGCGCAACGTAATCGGCGCATTGGATGGCACATCGTTGAAACGCGTGCTGTTCGTTTCTTCCAGCGGGGTGTACGGCGAGCACGGCGATGAATGGGTGGACGAAGCCACGCCGCCCGCGCCGCAGGGTTTCAGCGGACAGGTGTTATGGGAAGCGGAGCAGTGGCTGTCGCATCAGCCGGTCGAGACGGTGGTGCTGCGCCTGGCCGGGCTGTATGGACCAGGACGATTGCAGCTGATCGATCGTCTGCGCGCAGGACAGATGCATGCGCCGCGCGTGCAGCGGCATTGGGCCAATCGCATGCATGTCGAAGATGCTGCCGCGGCGATCGTGCATCTGCTTGAGCTGTGCGATCCGCAGCACATTTACGTGGGCGTCGACGATACGCCGTTGCCGCTGGACGTTCTCTACGATCATCTCGTCGCGTTGATCGGCGCGCCGCCCGTGCTGAATGGACCGGGACCGGCGGGCATCGGCAGCAAGCGGCTCAGCAATGCACGGTTGCGCGCCAGTGGTTTTCGGTTGCGCTGGCCGGATTCGCGTGAGGGATATGCCGCCTGTTTGCGGGATAGGCAAACCAGCTAGGGCCTGTTTACACTATTTGCGTGGCCCGCGCTGGGATCTGTTTGCGCGCCAGACAAGGAATAGCGAATGAGAGTAAGTCTGTACACGACATAAGTGATTAAGCAGGATGGCGGGCAAACAGACACAACCCGTCGGGTTG
>NZ_JBQCHP010000064.1:0-5349 GCF_051954575.1 Dyella sp.
AGACATTACTGACTACATCGTCAACTTCTACAACGCCAACCGCCTTCACTCCACCCTCGGCTACCGCTCACCCAACGACTTCGAGCGCTGCCACACCTAGATTCCCCTATCGACGTGTCCGAAAACACTTGACCAGTACATGCCTCACAGTTGAGGTATTGCGCGAGGTTGCTTCACCCCACCCCAGCCCTCCCCTACTGCACGTAGGGGAGGGAGCAAGATCTACTCATCATCCGGCCACACCGGCAGCTTGGGCTTGTCGTGCCGCTCTGGCTTATCGCCCGCCTGCACGGCGTGCCACACCTTCAATGCATCTACCGTCGGCGCCACATCATGCACGCGCACCATGCGCGCGCCGCGTTGCACGGCGATCAGCGCGGCAGCGACGGAACCCGCGGCGCGTTCGGCCGGCTCCTGGCGGCCAGTGAGCGTGCCGATCATGGCCTTGCGCGACAAGCCGGCGTAGACGCCGCTGCCAAGGTCCGCGAAGCGTTCCAGTTTGCGCAGCAAGGCCAGGTTGTGCTCCAGCGTCTTGCCGAAGCCGAAGCCGGGATCGACCAGCACGTTGCGCCGATCGATGCCGGCCATTTCGCATGAAAACAGCCGGTCCATCAGGAAGCGATGCACTTCGCCCACGACATCTTCGTAGTGCGGCTCATCCTGCATGCTGCGCGGCTCGCCCTGCATATGCACCAGGCAGATCGGCACGCGCAGTTGCGCCGCGGCGTCCATGGCGCCTTCGCGGCGCAGGGCGTACACGTCGTTGATCATGCCGGCGCCGGCGGCCACGGCGGCGCGCATCACTTCCGGCTTGGAGGTGTCGATGGCGATCGGCAAGGTCGTGCGCGCCACCAGTTGTTCGATTACGGGAATCACGCGCGCAAGTTCGTCTTCGACAGCGACATCCGCGGCGCCAGGCCGGGTGGATTCGCCGCCCACGTCAAGCATGTCCGCGCCCTCTTCGGCCAGCCGCAGGCCATGCGCGACGGCCGCTTCCATGCTGGCGAACTGGCCGCCATCGGAGAACGAATCGGGGGTGACGTTGAGGATGCCCACCACGCGCGGACGATCGAGCGTCAACGGACGGCCGTTGCAGTCGAGCACGGTAGCGAACATCGCATCGATCATGCGCTTTGCTCCGCCCCGCCCAGCGTGCCCATGAACTGGCGGTAGTAGCGCAGTTCGTCGATGGAATCGCGGATGTCCGAGAGCGCGGTGTGCGCCGATTCCTTGGCGAAGCCGCGGCCGATCGTCGGCGCCCAGCGGCGCGCCAGTTCTTTCAGGGTGGACACGTCGAGATTGCGGTAGTGGAAAAAACGCTCCAGCTGCGGCATCTGCCGATGCATGAAGCGGCGATCCTGGCAGATGGAATTGCCGCACATGGGCGACTTGCCCGGCAGCAGCCACTGCTTGAGGAATTCCAGCGTGGCCTGCTCGGCCACCGCATGTGTGACGTCAGAGGCCACCACTTGGTCCCACAGGCCGGAGCGGCGGTGCTGATTGCGATTCCAGCTGTCCATCGACTCCAGGCGATCCAGGCTGTGACGGATCGCGAACACCGGACCTTCGGCCAGGATGGTCAGGTCTTTGTCGGTGACAATGGTGGCGATTTCGAGAATCGAATCGTTGTCGGTATCCAGGCCGGTCATTTCCAGATCGATCCAGATGAGGTTGTCTTCGTTCGCTTGGCTCATGCGCCCTCCTGAATGGGCAGTTTAGCCGGGGGCGGATGGGGCGCCAAATGGTTATGGGCGGGACTCCTCAATCGGGAATAGCGAAGAGCCGCCACCTGCCGGTGCAGGCGGCCCGCCCTTGCGATTTGCGATTTACGATTCCCGATTAACGGTTCACTTAAAATCCCCCCATGCATACCCTCCTCTGGCACGACTACGAAACCTTCGGCACCGATTCGCGCCGGGACCGCCCGATCCAGTTCGCCGGCATCCGCACCAACCTGGAGCTGGAGATCGTCGACGAGCCGGTGATGTTCTTCGCCAAGCCGCCGCACGACATGCCGCCCTCGCCGGAGTCCTGCCTGATCACCGGCATCACGCCGCAGCAGGCCGAGCGTGAAGGGTTGATCGAAGCGGATTTCGCCGCGCGCGTGCATGAGCAGCTGGCCGCGCCGGGCACCTGCGGCGTGGGCTACAACTCTTTGCGCTTCGATGACGAATTCACGCGCCAGCTGTTGTATCGGAATTTCTTCGAGCCGTATGCGCGCGAATGGGAGAACGGCAATTCGCGCTGGGACCTGATCGACCTGGTGCGCATGTGCGCGGCGCTGCGTCCCGAAGGCATCGTATGGCCGACGCATGAAGACGGCACGCCGAGCTTCAAACTGGAGCATCTGGCCACCGCCAATCATCTGCATCAGTCACGCGCGCACGATGCGCTTTCGGACGTGGAGGCGCTGATCGACCTGGCGCGCCTGATCCGTGTACGCCAACCACGGCTGTGGGATTGGCACTACGGCTTGCGCCGCAAGCAGCGCGTGTTCGAATTGCTCGACATCACCGCCATGACGCCGCTGGTGCACGTATCGTCACGCTACCCGGCCAGCCGTTGCTGCCTGGCGATCATCGTGCCGCTTGCGGTGCATCCGGCGCGGCCCGGTGAAATCATCGTCTATGACCTTGCGCAGGATCCTTGCGATCTTTTGGCGCTGGATGTCGAAGACATTGTCGACCGTATCTTTACCGCACGCGCCGATCTGCCTGAAGGCGTGGAGCGCATTCCCTTGCGCACCGTGCATGCAAACCGTTCGCCCGCGCTGGCACCGCTTTCCGTGTTGAAAGGGGTGGACCTGCAACGGCTGCAACTGGATATGGACCGCTGCCTTGCGCATGCCGACACGTTGCGCGCGGCGACGGATCTTGGCGACAAGCTGCGTCGCATTTTCCAGCGCGCCGCCGAACTGCCGCCGGCGGACGATCCGGAGTTGGCCCTGTATGGCGGGTTTTTGCCGGATTCGGACAAACGCCTGCTGCGCGAAGTTCGCGCAACACCTCCCGCTCAACTGGGCTCGCGCAACTTTAATTTCCGCGATGCACGCTATGCCCAATTGCTGTTCCGCTATCGCGCGCGCAATTGGCCGGAAACATTGACGCCGGAGGAACGCGAGCGATGGGAGATGTTTCGCGTTCAGCGGTTGACGCGTGCGACGCCGCTCACCACGCTTACTCTGCCGGATTACTTTGCGAAGCTGAACTTGTTGCGAAATGATCCGCTAGCGGGCGACAAACGTGCATTACTCGATCAACTGCAAGCCTGGGGTGAGCAACTCGCTGCTGAGGCTGGCGTTGTATTCGCATAATTGCCGAGTGTCACTCCCTCCCCTGCTTGCAGGGGAGGGCCGGGGTGGGGTTGTACGGGCTTGCGGCGTTGGTTGAGTTCACCGCGAGGTTGCCTCACCCCACCCCAGCCCTCCCTACTGCACGTAGGGGAGGGAGTCGGACTCCGCGATGTATGTCACCATCATGTAAATTTTCTATCCAACTTGAACTGCCATGCCCCGCGCCTACTTTTCCTCTGCCACCTTCCGCTTCCTTAAAAGCCTCGCCCGCAACAACAACCGCGAGTGGTTCCAGAAGCACAAGGCCGAATACGAGCGCGACGTACGCGATCCATTCCTGGAACTGATCGCCGACATGCAGGCGCCGCTGGCCAAGATCAGCGCGCATTTCCGCGCCGATCCGCGCAAGATGGGCGGCTCGCTGTTTCGCATCTATCGCGATACGCGCTTCTCCAACGACAAGGAACCTTACAAGCCCTGGGCCAGTGCGCGCTTTTTTCATGAGCGGCGGCATGAGATTCCGGCGCCTTCGTTCTACCTGCACATCCAGCCGGGCGATTGCTTTATCGGTGGTGGCATGTGGCATCCGGAGCCGGATGCGTTGAAGCATATCCGCGCGTTTCTTGCCGACAACCCTGCCGCATGGAAGCGTGCGGTGCACAGCAAGGCGTTCAAGGAGCACTTTACGTTCTGGGGCGAGTCGCTCGTGCGCCCACCACGCGGCTTCGATCCTGGGCATGAATTGATCGAGGATTTGAAGCGCAAGGATTTTGCGGCAGGTGAACCGTTCGATGAAGCGCTGGCGTGTTCGGCGGAGTTGTTGCCGTTCATGCTGGCCAGCTACAAGCGGCTGGCGCCGATGATCGATTACCTGTGCGCCGCGCAGGAGTTGGAGTTCTAGTAGGTTGGGGTGCAAACCCCAACATGGCCATCTCCATGCGTCGCGATGTTGGGGTTTGCACCCCAACCTACGTGGGTTTTTCGCAAGGTTGGCCCCTCCCCCAGCCCTCTCCCCGGAGGGGAGAGGGCGTAAAGCGGATTACGCTTCGGGCCGCATGTAGGGGAACAACAACACATCACGGATCGACGACGAATTGGTGAACAACATCACCAGGCGATCGATACCTACGCCAAGCCCGCCGCTCGGTGGCAAGCCCACTTCCAGCGCGCGGATGTAATCGGCATCGAAATGCATCGCTTCGTCGTCGCCCGATTCCTTCGCATCTACCTGCGCCTGGAAACGCGCGGCCTGGTCTTCCGGATCGTTCAATTCGGAGAAGCCGTTGGCCAGCTCCTTGCCGTTGATGAAGAGCTCGAAGCGATCGGTAATGCCCTTGTCGACGTCGTTCTCGCGCGCCAGCGGCGAGACTTCCACCGGGTGGTCGATGATGAAGGTGGGTTGCACCAGGGTGTGCTCCACCGTCTTCTCGAAAATTTCCAACAGCAGCTTGCCCCAGCCATAACCCGGCTTGACCTGCACGCCCAGACGCTTGGCGTGCGCGGCCATGGCGTCGCGATTGCGCAGTTCCTCGCGCTTGATCTCGGGGTTGAGTTCCAGCACGGCGTCTTCCATGCGCCAACGACGGAACGCGGGGCCGACGTCGATTTCCGCCCCTTCCCATTCGAGCTTGGTGGTGCCCAGCACATGCTTCGCCGTGTCGCGGATCATCGACTCGGTGAGATCCATGATCTCGTGATAGGTGGCGTAGGCCTGGTACAGCTCCAGCATGGTGAACTCGGGGTTGTGTCGCGTGGACACGCCCTCGTTGCGGAAGTTGCGGTTGATCTCGTAGACGCGATCGAAGCCGCCAACCACCAGGCGCTTCAGAAAAAGCTCCGGCGCCACGCGCAGGTACAGATCGATATCCAGCGCGTTGTGGTGGGTAACGAACGGACGCGCCACGGCACCGCCGGGAATGATGTGCATCATCGGCGTTTCCACTTCCATGAAGCGGTACGGCTCGGCTTCCAGCCACTTGCGGATGTAGCCGATGATCTTGGAGCGCAGCATGAAGGTGCGGCGCGCTTCCTCGGTGACGATCAGGTCGACGTAGCGC
>NZ_JBQCHP010000065.1:0-127988 GCF_051954575.1 Dyella sp.
TTAACGGCAGCGCGGCGCTGCACTGTAGGTTGGTAGAGGTGTAGCCGAAACCCAACGTCGTCATCCACACGGCGATGTTGGGTTTCGGCCGCGCCTCTACCCAACCTACGATGTCTCTCGCTGCGTGGAATCGTTCCTGTAGTGATCGCTTTTTTGGCATTCAAATGGGGACAGGAATTGTCCCGTCAGGCCAACTTTTTCGCGCAGGAACAAGCGGAGAAACGCAGGTTGCGCATGCACGCCAGCGCAAGGTTTTGCGTGCAAGTCGTATCACGTTTCCTATACATTTTTCTCTGCATGCTCCTGCGCGACGGACGCTGTGTATGTGTGCGTCTTTTGGGGTCATCGCCAATCAAATCATTTTTTTGTTGCGCTGATGGGTGCGCGACATCGGAAGGTTTTTGCATCACGCATATGCACATGTACCAATTGCGCATCGGCAGGTAGGGGAAACAACGGGCCGAGCGTCTGAATGAAGTGCGGGGAAATACTGCAACGCAATTTCGTTTTTACGTTGTCTTGAAAAAGCCTCTTCGGGGAAGGGGCGAGGTGGTTGTGTGCATGGATGCAGCGGTTGTACTGAATCGCGGCTTTCGGATGGTCCGAAGTCGTCCTTAATTGCCACTTTGTTTCTGGGGAGAAACTCAATGCAATCGAAGTTCAAGTTTGCGCTCTTGGCTGGTCTTGTCGCTGCTGTCTGCGTGCCCGCTGCATTTGCGGCACAGGCCGGCGAACAGGTAGGCCCCATCGGAGAGTTGGCGCGCCAGGTATGGCGCGAAAACATCGTGCAGGTTCCGACACCGGCGGCAGGTTGCTTCCAGGCCGTCTACCCGAGCAATGCCTGGCAGCAGGTGGCGTGCAAGCAGCTGTCGGCGCTGCATACGCATACGCTGCCGGCCAAGGTGAAACAAAACCATCTGCAGCCGGAAACGGCGGGTAACGGCAACGACTACGTGCTGCAGGCGCCCGGCTCGAGCCTTATTTCCAAGACGATCGGCAGCTTTCCCTCGGTGACCGGTGTGACGTCCGAGCAGGGCGTGGGCGTGGCCGCCTATGGCGATGGCGGCATTCTCGGTCCGAACGAATACTCGCTGCAGATCAATACGCAGTTCACCTCGACCACATCGGCCTGCAACGGCCATTCGGGCTGCACCGTGTGGCAGCAGGCCGTATATGCACCTGATTACGTGTTATCTGGTTCGGCCGCGGTGTTCTGGCAGTACTGGCTGATCGGTTATGGCGGAACGAGCTGCCCGAGTGGCTTTGGCAGTGACGGTTCGGGCGACTGCTATCGCAACAGCAGTTATGTCTCCGCGCCCGACGTTCCCGCTACGCAGCTCGGCAACCTGAAGCTGCAGGGTACGGCCACCTCCGGTGGCAACGATACGGTCACGTTTACCAGCGGCAGCACTGCCTATAGCGTCAGCGGGAAGGACAGCGTGCTCAAAATTGCAACGGTCTGGAAGCAATCGGAGTTCAACGTGGTCGGCAACGCCGGCGGCTCGGAAGCGCAGTTCAACAGCGGCTCCTCGATCACCGTGCGCATAGCCGGCACCTACGGCTCCACCACCGCGCCATCGTGCATTGCCAATGACGGCAGCACCGGCGAAAGCAACAATCTGAATCTGGGGAGTTGCAGCGCCGTCGGTGGTAGCTCGCCATATATCCAGTTCACCGAATCGAACTGATAGACGCGTTTTCAGTGCACACGAACCGGGAGAGAAATCTCCCGGTTTTTTTATGAAGACATCAAAGTTTGAAGTTCAAGCTCACCATGTACGAGCGCCCGTTCTTATAGGTATTGAGCGGCGTATTGGGTGTGTTGTCGTACGCGTAGTACGTCTCGTTGAGCAGATTGGTGGCGTTGAACGCCACCTGCAGATGATCGTTGATCTGATACGCCACGGACGCATCCAATTCGGTATAGGCATCGGCCATCTGCTTGGCGCCGATCGAGCCGATCTGGGTGAAATAAGGCGACCGCCAGCCGAGATTGACGCGGATGGTCCAGGGGCCTTGCTCGTAGTACGGCGTCAGGTTGTAGGCGTTCTTCGAGTTGTACGGCAAGTTGTAGCCATTGACCGTATCGGCTTGCGAAAAAGTGTAGTTCGCGTACACGCCAAAGCCACCCCAGATATCGCCCTGGTAGGTCAGCGAAAGGCCCTTCACCTTGGCGTTGGAGGCGTTGATCGGCAAGGTGGTCTGGTAGAGCGAGGTTTCGTGCAGGGTGTTGTTGTAGAGCGGCTCCAGCACGGTTTGATAAAGGATGTACTGGGAAATCTTGCGGAAGAACAGCTCGGCCGAAAGGATGCTCTTGGGCGTGAAGTAGTACTCCAGCGAGCTGTCGAAGTTGGTCGACTTGTAAGGCTTCAAATCCGGATTGCCGCCGGATGCGGTCAACGAGATATCCTGCGTGGCCACGTAGGGCGTCATGTTCTGGAAACGCGGGCGCGCAATCACTTTTGCTGCGGCGAAGCGCCACAACAGATCATCCGTGATGTTGTAGGCGAAATTGAAGGATGGCAGCCAATCGTGATAGCTGTGGGCCACGCTCAATGGCGCATATTGGTTGCCGCTGCCCAGATAGGTGTAACCGTCCACCGTGTCGCGCGTGTAGACGTAGCGCACGCCCACGTTGCCGCGATATTTGTCACCGGAGAAATTGCCCTGCACGTACGCAGCGCGCGTGTGCTCCTGGATGCTGTAGCTGCCGGAGGGCACGAAGGACAGATCGTTCGCGCCCGGCAAGCTGTTTATATAGCTTTGGATGGCGCCGGAACCGATCGTGGTCCAGTCGCGCATGGTCGGCGTGGAGGGCAGGCCGGACAGGAAATTGCCCGGCGTACTGCCACCGGCGAATGGCGCCAGCGTCAATGGGTCGGCGGGGTTGGGATCCTGTATCGACGGCAGGTTGGAGTTGTAGTCGTTCTGGCCGTTCGCATGATTGGTGGCCTTGATGCCGGCCTGGATCTGCGTGAACGGACCGAGATTGAGGTCATGGCTGAAGTCGAATTGCGCATAGCGTTCGCGATCATAGGTAGGTGCGTAATTGAGACCATCGGCATCCAGGTTGGCGGCCTCGGCATCGGTGCCGGGAAAGTCGTAGTTGATTAGCGGACCATGGCCGTTGAGCGTCCAGTTGTATGGCGCGAGCGTCTTGAACGAAAGAAAATAAATGCCATCGGAACCGCCGCGCGATTGGGTGTAGCCGATCTGTCCGGATGCGTCCCAGCCTTCGCCGTACCAGTCCGCGCGCAGGTGGAAGCTTTCGGTCTTGATCTTGGTGTTGCGGTAATAGCCGTCCAGATGCGTGGGCGCGCCAGGCCCGTAGCTGCCGCTGGTGGCCAGGCCGTTGTCGGGGCCGATGGCAAGCGCGTCCTGCGCATTGTCGCCCCAGTAGGCATAGCGGCTCTGGTTGTAGTTGTTGAGGTTGTCCTGCGAATACAGGCCGGTGAAGTTCAGGTCGAAGTTCTTGTTCGGTTTCCACTCGATGCCGGTCTGCACGCCATTGCGCTTGCGCTGCTGCTGGAACCAGGCGGTGTTCGCCGACGTGGGGTACATGCCGTGCGCATCGGGCGAGACCTGGCTGGGCGGAAAGTAATGGTTGCCGCCGGGACGCGCGCTGGCGTCGGCGGGATCGTTGAACTCTTGATAGCCAAAAATTTCCGTGCCGTAGCGATCGACGATGCGATCGTCGTGCATCAACGTGCCGAGTATGCCGAAGGTGTCGCTGGCATTCTTCCAACTGTAAAGTACCGATGCATTCGGTTTGCCGCGTTCGGCGTTGCCGTTGTAGCCGTAGCTCACCGTGCCGGTAAGCGTGTTCGCTTTCAGGTCCAGCGGCCGGCGCGTATTCACGATCACGGTGCCGCCGATGCTGCCTTCGTCGATGCGCGCTTGCGGCGTTTTATAGACCTCCGCGGTGCCTATGATCTGCGGCGACAGCATGGTGTAGTCGAACGAGCGGCTGTCCGGGTTATCCGGATCGCCGGCCCAGTTGGTGGAAGCCAGCGTCTGTCCGTTGAGCAACAGGCGATTCAACGCCGGATCGGTGCCGAGAATGCTTACGCGCTCGCCTTCGCCGAAGGTGCGGTCCACGGTGATGCCGGGCAGGTGCGAAAGCGATTCGGCCACGTTGTTGTCGGGAAATTTGCCGACGTCTTCGGCCGTGATGGCATCGACGATGGAATCGGCGTTGCGCTTGATGTCCAGCGATTTTTCCAGGCTCGCGCGGTAACCGGTAACGGTCACCGCCGTCAGCGTCTGGGCCGGCTTGCCGTTGGTGTTGCGCTTGGCGTCTTGCGTGGAACCGTTTGGCTGCGCCTGGTTCGCGTTGGCGTCGTCTTGCGACCATGCGTGGGCGCTCAACATCAGCGTGGCGGCGATGGCTGCCGAAAGCATACGTTTGCAATGCATCTTAAGTTTATCCCCTGCCTGTTGGCTGGCATGTCAGGAGCTCGCGCGCCGTTTTTAGGGCGCACGAACCCACCCAAGGCCATGGACGCCATGGCCATCCCTTTTCGTTTTTCAGGAATGTGCAGCTACTGCCGGTATGGGTGGAGGCGCTGCGTTGGCCTCCGCCACGTCTATAAAAAACCTCCGCCGTCAGCGGCGAGCTGGGTTGTCCCATCCTCGCCTTTGGTGAAGAGCGGCGTAAGCAATAAGCCAGAAAAAAAGCACTGTCAATCAAAACTTGTCACGATCTAAATTCAGCTACGTGATGAATAAGTGTATGAATTGACAGGCATGCAGCCGTTGATTGCATTGCAGTGCAAAACGGAAACTTGGAACGATCCAATAATCCGACTTTTTCAGCTGTTGCGATGCGCAAGGAACAACGAAAAAATGCATACGTAAATGGGAGCAGGGGAAATTCGTGCATGCCGGGCGCGTTCGAATCTGTTCACGCAAGTGACGCATCAGGGTCATCTTGCGCTCGCTCAATAGTCTGAAGTCGCCATGCTTCCGGCCCGATCACACGGACTGGATGATCATCCGGCGCTAAAGATTTTGCGATGCATGCCGATCTCGCTACGGGTATCAAGCATGAGGATGTCGCTCATCGCATGAACATGGCCATGCATGGCTGGATAGGGACGTCGCCTAACCTGCGTCGTGGTGCGATGCATTTCGTATGAGGTTCCCCGCAAGCGTGGGGCTAATGAATGTCCTGGAAAGAACTCCCTGATTTGCTGGCGGTTGGATTGCTGATCTACGCATTCGTAACCGTGTCGCGGCCAGCCGGCAACATGACCACCCGTTTGTGGCTGGTCGGCTGGATCTGCATCGAAGTGCACTTCGCCGCTTATTCGTTTCTCGACCTTCCCGGTGTCGGCGGCGTGCTGGCCGACATGCTCGGTACGGCCTCCTTGGTGTGGTGCGCGGCGCTTTTCTGCTGCTCGCTGGACGCCCGGCCTGCGCAGTGGGGCAGCCGCGTGCTGTATGGCGCGCTGGCCCTGGTGTACACGCTCTACATCGTGCTGGCCTCGCTACCCGCGCCGCCACTGCGGCCGTTGATGGTGGCGGCGGCCAATCTGTTCGCTTTGGTGCCTTTGACGATCGTGATGGTGACGCCGCGCGCCGAACGCCCGGCCAGCCGGTGGATCGCGGTGATACTCAACGCGGCGCTCGCCGTGGCCTTGCTGGGCTGGCAGTTCTCCAAACATGGCCCGGACCTGATGGTGGTGTTGCCGCTGTTCGTGGCCTACTTCACCTGCGGCCTGCAGTTCGCGTTTTCTGACCAGCGCAAGACCGGCGGATTCGTGGTGACCTTGCTGGGCCTGCTGGCGTGGTCGCTGGTGTTTCCATTAGGCATGGCCTTCGACGTGTTCTGGCCGACGGTGCAAGTGGGCGCCGAAGTATGGAACCTGCCCAAATACCTGGTGGCCGTAGGCATGATCCTGCTGTTGCTGGAAGGCCAATTGACACGCAACCAGCATCTGGCCCAGCACGATGCATTGACCGGCTTGCCCAATCGCCGCCTGTTCCAGGACCGCATCAGTCGTGCGGTAGAACGCGCACGTCAGCGCAATGCCTGCATGGCCATGCTGGCCATCGACCTGGATGGCTTCAAGCAGGTGAACGACACCATGGGCCATCACGTGGGCGATGAAGTGCTGCAGCAAGTGGCGCATCTGTTCATCGCTCGCCTGCGTCGGGTCGACACGCTGGCGCGTACCGGCGGCGACGAATTCTCGGTAGTGCTCGAAGGCCCCATCACGCGCCATGAAGCCGCCGGCGTCGCCAGCGCCCTGCGCCAACTGCTGGAGACGCCGTTGACGGTGGCGGGGCAGACCATGCGGATCGGCGCCAGCATCGGCCTGGCCGTATTTCCGGATGATGCGCAAACACCGGAAAGCTTGTGCATTCTGGCCGATGGGCGGATGTATACGGCCAAGCGCAATGGTGGCGGTGCGGTGCAGGTGAGTTGACGGTTGCGAGCCGGCGTTTGCCGCGGGCGCGCGCTACGCCAACTGTTCGTCGAGGCTGCGCGTCTGCGGCGTCAGTTCATCGCCCGTATGCTTGGTCGATGCCGGCTCGATCAACACGATCCAGCATTCCTCTTCGGCGACCGGATTGTGCCGAACGCCGCGCGGCACGGTAAAGAAATCCCCTTCCTTGAGCTCGACGACCTGCTGCTCCAGCTCGATACGCATGCAGC
This sequence comes from Dyella sp., assembly GCF_051954575.1. Lineage (GTDB taxonomy): Bacteria > Pseudomonadota > Gammaproteobacteria > Xanthomonadales > Rhodanobacteraceae > Dyella_B. Next base: position 6,662 of record NZ_JBQCHP010000065.1, read on the forward strand.
CTTTCACCACATAGAACAGCTCGTCCTCGGTATCGTGCGCATGCCATACCAGATGGCCTTTGAGCTTCGCCACCTTGAGCAACTGATCGTTGACGCGACCGACCACTTTCGGGGACCAGTAATCGGTGACGCGGTCGAAGGCTTGCAATAAGTTTTGGGGTTGGAACATGGTGGGCTCCACCTGGGAAACGGAGTATTTGCAATTATGCATGCACGGAAGGGCATGGAACTTGTGCGGGGGGCAAAGCGATGTGGGCACGATAGAAAGTCGCTTGCGCGAACCCGCGCATCGCAGCGCGTAACTTGCGTAGATAGGCTTTGTCTCAAAACGGTCATTCACGCTTTCATCATTGCTGAGCGCAACGCTCGCGCCGCTACACATTTTCGGAAAGTTATGCACAAAAACGGAAATCCGGGCGCTTTTGTGCGGCAGTTCTTATTTATCGTACTTAACCGTTCGTAGCATCGATCACCAAGGTTGTTTGAAAAGCAGGCGTGTGCATTCGCTGCGAAAGCTGGGCGGATGCGCATTTCGGCCTGGCGCAAAGTTCGATTGCGTTGGTTTGCTTTGAGCCATCGACATCATTCTCGGGCTCGCCATAACGCTTGGGCCGCGAGTCATTGCTTGTGCCACGCAGGAAAATAGCAGGGGGTTTTTCATGGTTATCGTCGAACCACGGATTGGCTACGAGCGCCTGCTCGATGCCTTGAGGGAATGGGGCGTCAGCGTTTGCTCCGGCGTAACGGGTGGCGGCCTGGTTCATCTGCTGAAGCACATGGATCCTTATATCCCCCAACGCACTCGCAGCGGGGAGCTGGAATTCTTTACGATCGGCGAATACGTGGCAGGCTTTATCCCGCTTGGGCACTACCTTGCGACCGGTGAAATCGCCGCTGCTGCCGCCACGACGGGCGCCGCAAGCAAGCTTTTGCTATGCGGCCTGAGCGATGCGAAGCTGCACAACATTCCGGCCGTGTATCTCATTGCCGCAACGCCATCGAGCATGACGTTTCAATCGCCGCTGCAGGACACCACCGAATCGGGCAGCAATATGATCGGCCAGCTCATGGCTGAGCTTCCGCAAGGCACGTTTGTGCTGGATGACATCGAGTCGCTGGATGAGCAGCTTGCGGCTGTGTGGGAGCAATTGAATCAATCCAAGCCCGTAGCGCTCGTTCTCCCGCCGGATGCCCTGTCGGAAATGACATCCCCGGCATTCGATACCGATATGCGTGTGCGTCCGCGGGATGCCGTTGAGCGCGAACGTCCGTCTGCATTTCTCCAGCACCATCTTTCACACAGGCGAAAGGGCCGCATCGTCGTCATGGCGGGCGACGAGGCGGCGCGTTATCCGGATCTGCCTTATCTGACCACACGGCTTTGCGAGGTGCTCAAGGCGCCCATCCTGTGGAGTATCAATGGCGCCAATGCGGTATCCAGAAACAATCCCTATGGATACGGTTATCTGGGTTTTGGCGGAAACGACCGTGCTGCAGAGCTTTGGGATGATTTGAACGAGCACGACCTGCTCATAACCATCGGTTATTGCGCAGATGAATACACCACCAATTTTTCTCCGGCCAAGGCGGGCCTGGTCTGGAACATCACGGCCAGCGCATATCTGTATGGGAGCGCGCATGGCAGTTTTCGCCATCAAGTAGCGGGGGAATTCCAGCAAACGGTGGGTGATGTCGCAGCGATTCTGCGGGAAACCATTCTCTGGTGCCAGGCGCATCCGCAGATCTGCAACGAGGAGTCGCCGGTTTATCCGGATCTCAACACCCACGCCTTTGAACGCGCACGCGGTAACGCTGTGGACATTGCGGCCTTCTACGAAAAGCTCGACGGCTTGTGGCAGCCCGACAGCGTGGGCTTTGACGATGTATGCCTGGCGTACAAGGATCGTCAATACGTCACCCAGCGTCCGCATCCGTACGCGAAGATGTACTCCTTGTATCGCGGCTCTGCCATGGGCGGTGCCTACGGCCTCGGGCTTGGCGCAAAAATCGCTTCGCCCGGCAAGCATGTTTTCGTGTTTTCCGGCGACGGTTGCTTTCGGCTCTATGGCGGATGCCTGATGGAAGCTAGGCAACTGGGCATTACCTTGTTCGTGCTGGACAATGCCAGCTACGGGATCGTGGAGCAGGGGCTTTCCAAGGTGCTGCCAGATACGCCTGCACGGCGATATCACGGTGAGCTCGAGCGCATGGATTTTGCAGCCATGGCGCGCGCATGCGGCTGGCTGAGCGTGCGGCTTTCCCCAGATTTGAGCAATCTTTCCGACATCATGCGCGAGGCCTATCGGCAAGATCGTCCGTCCATGCTGGTCGAGGTGCCGATTGACAGTCACCAGATCGTGGGCCCCAATCCTCGCTTGAAGAACCTGTAGCGCGAACAGTGGCGCGGCTTCGTGCCATCCCATCGTCAAATATACGTACTCCATGAATATCCCCACCGCAGCTTCCACGCTCTATCGCTTGCTCGCAGACAGCTATTCCCACTGGCTCAAGCAGCCGCTGGTCAGTCCGGGGTTGACGGATGAGCAGGCGGCGCGTTGGCTTTACGAAGAGGCGCCTTTCGGATTGCTGGCGCATGACACGTGCGCGGACCCTGTGTTTATCTACGGCAACGTTTTTGCGCAACGCTGCTTCGAATATGCCTGGGATGAATTGATGCCGCTTCCCTCCCGACTGTCGGCGCCACCGCAGCAAGTGCAGGGTAGAAGGGAGTTTCTGGAGCAGGTCAGCAAGCAGGGTTTTGCAACCGGCTATCGCGGGCTGCGTATCAGCAAGTCGGCGCGTACGTTCTGGATCAACGATGGGGTCGTCTGGCAACTGGTCGATCAGGCAGGCGTATTGCGCGGGCAGGCTGCATTGTTCAGGACATAGTGCGTTTCAAGCTTGCTTGTGCTGTCGCGCGCTTGCCTGGCACTCCCGCACCATGGCCATCAGGGCATCGCCGGAAATCAATTCGATCGGCTTGCCTTGCACGAAGCGCTGCGCATCGTCGGTGTAGTGGCCAATGGCGACGATCTTCACCGCATCGGCGCGGTGGTGCATCAGCAGACCGTACATTTCCCGCACCAACCGTACATCGACCAATTTGGTGCGCCATTGCTTGCATTGCACCAGCACGGTCGTGCCATCTTTTTGCAAGACCAGGTCGATACCGCCGTCCGCCCCGCCTAGCCCGATTTCGCGCACCTTGTAGCCCTGGCGGCGGAATGCCTCGCCGACCAGCATTTCGAATTCACGCCAGTCCATCGCGCTCAGGCTGCGCAAGCCGGTTTGCGAGGCCAGCAGTCGTCGTCGTCGCCGACTGTCGAGGTAGGAGATGAGTGCGGCAAGCCAGCAGGCAATCAACAGCAGCCACGCGACAGGAGCATAGGCGCCGTCGGCGAGCGAGGTTCCCAGTGTCTGGCCGACGGGCCCCCCGAAAGTGGTCATGAACCAGCCTAGTCCGTAGCGCATGGCGGCGTAGCCTGCAACGCCAAGCACAATGCCGGACTGCCAGGGCAGTTTGGAGACCATCTCGATGCCGCCGTCTTTGCGCCTTCCCACCGCCCCCTCCTGAGCGTCTGTTTTTGTGCTCGACTCGCAGGTGCGGTCTTCAAGAATCGGCAAGCAGGAACTGCGCCAATGGAAAAATTGCGCGGAGGGGTTTGCGGGCAGGTCGGCTATGCGAAGTAGCCGTGGCGATAGTGCCCGGAAGTGTTTGTTTTGTCTGAAACGCCGGCGTGATGTTCGGGTGGGCGAGGCCAGCAGGGCGCTGCCCGATAACCTTGCCCACGTGACTCGCTGCGTCACCTGACGCAATCGGTAACCGGCACGGCTTGTCGCGTGCGTGGGTGCATCAAGCTACGGGCCGCCGGTACCGAGCTTCATCGAGCGTGATACCCCAGATGCGTTCCGTTCGGGCCAGTCCGTCCGGTATCCACCCGTCAGCGCGGTAGAAGCGTTCGCCGCGTTGGTTACCGGCAAGCAACCACAGCACGGCATGTCGACATCCTAATTCAGCCAGACGGAGCCGGGCAGCCGTTATCAAGGCGGCGCCGATTCCGCGACCCCACACATCAGGGTCCACGTAGAGCGCACATACTTCGCCGTGATCGGGTGTATCGCCGTCATGTGACGGAGCGGTGGTTGCGAATCCACGGATGGCGCCGTCATCCACGGCGACGATCGTCATGGGACGGCGGCTATCTTTGGTGGCGAAGTCATAGCGCTGCGCACGTTGTTCCGGCCGAAGTTGCGCCAGGTAGTCGGCGGGCAGCAAATGGCGATAACCCACCTGCCACGCGCGCACATGCACGCGCGCCACGCCCAGGGCGTCTTCCGGTTCGGCGGATCGGATCAGCATATGCACAGTCTGGCGGGTAGACAGAACATGCGCGACAGGTTGCAGTCACTCGCCAACGCGACACCATTGCGGCAAGATGCCGCCACTGTCAGGAAAGGGGTTTTTCCATGCTTAAGGCAACACTGAATAAGTATCGCCGTCGTCACCAGCCCTGTCTGTTCGCAGGCCACAGGGCCGTCGGCGAAGGCAGACTGGCCGTCTGTCGAGACGGCGGACCGAAGGCATGCGGACAGACAGGGCTGGCCCCCACGTATTGAATTAAATGATGGGGTGATGCCTGGAAGGCCCGCAGGCTGCGCCGCGCGGCTTGGCAAGACGGCCAGTCTTCCCGGCGCCGCGCTACACACCCTGCGAGCCTTCCAGGCATCATGACGAAGGCGATACTTATTCAGTGTTGCCTTAACTTGCCGCCCAGGGATCCACGTTCGTTCCTCGGTCGTTTTCGTGTGGGCGGTGGACTGATCGTTGCCCTTATTGTCGTCGTGCTGTTGCTCAACAGCGTATTCGTGATATCGCCCAGCGAAGAGGCCGGAACACGGTGGCTGGGCGGCACGCCGATGACCAGCGTGCCGTTGACTACCGGCGTGCATTTCAAGGTGCCGTTCTTCGAAACGGTGGATCGCCTGCAGACCAGCCGCTCCGTGTATACGCTCAATGGTTTGGACGTCTATACCAACGACAACCAGAAAGTCACCATCGACCTCAGCCTGATCTACCAGATACCCAGCTCGGCGGTGATGAACCTGCTGTATCACATCGGGCGGGCCGGTTCGATGGACGTCGAAACCACCATTCTGCCGGTGGTGCGCGATCGCGCATTGGCCGCCTTCGCCCAGTACAACACGCTCACCATCTCCGATCAGCGCGCGCAGATCACCGCGCAGATGCGCAAGGACATCAGCGATGCGTTGCAGCGCCTGTTCAATGTGGATGTGATCGACGTGCAGCTGATCGGCATTCATTACTCGCCGATCTTCGACCAGTCGATCGAAGAGGCGGTGCGCGCCAAGAACCTGGCCGTACAGGCGGAAAATACGGTGGCGCAAAAGCGCTACGAGGGCGAGCAGAAAACGGTGACCGCGCATGCCGAGGCCAGCGCCGCGGTGGAACGCGCCAACGGTGAAGCCCAGGCCACCGTGTTGCAGGCGCAAGCCCAGGCCAAAGCGATCGAAACGGTCGGACAGGCGCTGAAGAACAATCCCGAATACTCGCGTTTCTACGGCTTGCAGCACTGGAACGGCATCCTTCCGCAAGTAGTAGGGGCCGGATCCATTCCGATGATCGATCTGAGCAAGGGACAGGAAGGCGGCAAATAACCCGCGCTGTTGCGGTGGCGCCAAAAGAAGGTGCCGCCGCTATTCCGAAGCATCCATGTAAGGAGGCGCATCGTTGAGCTTGTCGCGCTGCGCACGCGTATCGCTGGCAGCCGATGAGGACGCCTGATTGTCCATGCTGACCACCACACGATTGCGGCCATCACGCTTGGCGCGGTATAGCGCGCTGTCCGCCGCAATCAGCAGGCGCCGCAGGTCGTAGCCGTAATGCGCGGTCGAGGCGATGCCGAAACTGGCCGTAAGCGGTACGTGCTCGGTTTCCGCATCCGGCTGCGCTTGCATGGCCATGCGAATGCGTTCGGCCCGCTCAAGCGCCTGGATCAGCGTGCACTCCGGCAACAGTATGCCGAATTCCTCGCCGCCGATGCGGCCGAACACGTCGCTGGAATGCAGGTGCTGCTGGCAGATCAGCACAGCACGCCGCAGCGCATGGTCGCCTGCGATATGGCCATAGGTATCGTTGATGTTCTTGAAGTGGTCCAAATCGATCAGGATCAGGCTGGCGCCGCGCTGTGACTTGGCCACATAGCGCAACGCCTGTTCCGCTTCTTCCACGAAGTGCTGGCGATTGAAGATGCCGGTGAGGCCGTCGCGGCGCGCCAGGCGCATGAAGCGCAGTTGCGAGCGCTTGAGGCGATAGAGCCAGAAGGCGATCGAGGCCAATACCGTGAGCAACAGTGCGATGTACAGGCGACTTGTTTCGACCGCCTTGTGATCGAGTGCCTGTTGCAGTTGGAGAATCTGGTTTTGTTTGTTCAGCTCGCCAAGTTCGACTTTCTTGGCTTCGATCTGTTGCTTGATGATCTGGTACGCAAGTGCCTTTTCACGCGTGTCATCGAGATGTTCTTTGTCGGCTGTTACGTACTTTTCATGATAGGCGAGCGCTTCGCGAAGGTTTCCATACTGTCGTTCTATCTGATAGAGCAGTTGATAACCTTTGACCAATGGCTCGATGAGATCGCTCTTGGAGGCGGCGTCGACGGCGACGGTGGCGTATTTCTGAGCTAAGGAGGTCTCTCCTTTTTTCCAGTACGCCTGGGCCAGGAGAATGTTGAAGTCCGCGGTCAGCTCTGAATAATTGAGTGTTCTCACTTCCTCATAGTTCGCTTGTAGAAGTGAAAGGGCCTCATCCGATTTACCTTGTTGCAGGGCCAAGGCAGCCATGTCTTTGCGTAGTATGTCGGCCGCGAGCTTTTCGCCCACGGCGAGGCAGGGCGTTATGCTTTGCTGAAATGTTTCGTTGGCTATTTTGGTTTGACCGGCGCGGATTCTGGCGTGCAGTTCATACATGTGCCCAAGACAGTTATGTCTGCCGGTGGGGTACTCTGCGATTATCTGCTCGGCATAGCCTGCAGCGAGGTCGTATTGGCCTGCTTCGCTAAGCAGTTGCGAAGCTTCGCCCAGAATGCGCGCGCGCGCCTCTTTATCGGAAGCTTGTGGCAGATCGTCCAGGGCTTTGTCCAAATACTCGAAAGCCTCCTCGTAGTGGTGCCCGACGCCGAGAACGTGTATTAGTACGGAAGTTGCACGTATTTTAAGATCGCTATCGGATGCTTGCTTGAGCACTGACTCCAACAGTGTCCGCGCTTTTTCTTCCTGGCCGTTATAGGCTGCTTGCCAACCTTGCAGGTAATGCAAACGCCATTTCTGTTTATCCGATAATTCGGTTACATGGCTTTCGAGCTCTTGAAGCAATTCGACGAAGCGCGCGTTGTCCCTGGCTCTCAGGCTTTCCGCTTGGTCCAGCAGCTGTGGCACATTGCTCAACGGTGCGCGCGCGGCCACGGCAGCACCGCTACCGTTGAGCACGGTAAACAGCAGGAAGGCCCCTGCTAGAAAATTTCGGCGTCTGCTGCCGGTGGTTTGCACTTACGATGAACAAACAGACGAGGGGTTGGATAGGCGGTGAGCATCGTCTTTCTCACCAGGTTCGTCTTCCCCTTCATCCTCCTCTCCAGGTTCTATGTAGCAAACCAGCGGTTCTTGTTGCATAAGCGTCTGCAACTGCACAGCATCCTTATTCAAGATGGCCGTGCGGAATGGACCTTCGATATCAGCCTCGGCCAGCGCCAGTTCCATTTTATTCATTGCAATGTCATTCCATTGAGCTTCGCTACCTATCTTTTCCAAAAAACGAATGACATTCAACATCAAAACTGCCCCTGTAATGCTGTAGTACCCCTGTATCGCCCGCAGTGATCATTCCTGGAGCACCGGGCGCGCTCATCATATCGTGCTGTAAACGGGCTTGCTGCGAGCGGCCAGCGGTTGAGGGCGATGCTTCCCGCTCGCCACGAATTTGGCTTCGAATCGGCCCTAATCAGGTCAAGGCCGCCAGTTTTGCACGAACCTCCGCGTCGGCTTCCAAGGGGCGGGCGGGTGGAATGGCCAAGGTGTCGGCCATGCCCACCTCGGCCTGGGGCAATGCCGCGAGCGCCACGCGCTCGATGCGCGGGCTCTGGAACGGCAGGGTGGCGGCGCGGTAGATGATGGCTTGGTGGTCCAGCGGATAGTCGCGGGCCAGTACCTCCACCAGCACTTGCCGGTGGGCGGCGCCGGTGGAGAAACGCTTGAGCGATTTGTCGCCGGCCACGCCGATCTGCCACAGGATCAGCCAGGCACTTGGATCGATACAACGCCGGTAAAGCATGAACTGGCTGGCCTCGTAATGCTGGCAGCCGCGCGCGCCGGGGTCGAGCCCCAAGTCGGCGTACAGGCAGTCTTCGGAGGAAATGCCCGGCTCCATATGGGCGGGGTAGGCTTCCGCGCGCGCCGTCGCGATGGCTTTGTGCGGCACCCAGGCGAAGACGCCAGGGTGGCCGTAGAACACGCCGCAGACGCGCTTGCCTGCGCGCACCTCGGCCATGATCGCCGCCACCATCTCGCGGTAGGTTTTCATCCGCGACTTGCCCTCCTGGTAATAGGGCTGCAGGCTGCGCACGTCCTGGTTCATCTCTTTCAACCACAGCTCGACGATGCCGTCGGACATGCCGGCGAACACCACGTCGGCCTGTTCGATATGGCTGCGGGCTCGCGGGCTGATATGCGATCCCAGCGTCATGCCGATACCCACGCAGGCGAGGCTGCCTATGGATGTCATCTGATTCACCTTTTAAATCCCCCTTACTGCGCGCGGGGCAGTATTGCGTGCGAGCGCATGCACGTCGAGTTGCTTGCGCGGAAGCTAAGCTTGCTCTTGGTTTCTTTCGTTTTCGTAGTGTTGCGAATACGCGCAGGTCGACATCGATGCGGGCACTCATGGGAAGGCGCATTTGGCGAGGCGAATAAAAATGGATGAATGGGTTTTGCCCAATCCTGCACGGCAGCGCGGACGAACCTTCGTCTACGTGCTGCCAAGCCTCGGCGAGGACCTTACCAAGGTAGGGTTCACGCAAGATCCCGTTCAGCGCTTCCGCAGTTTCCATCCGCGCTTTTTCGCGTTGTTCGACCTGGAGCAGGGGATGCTGGTGGAGACCGGGCGGCTGCGGGATGCGCGGCATCTGGAGCGTTTGCTGATCGAGCGCTGGCCGCTGCATCGCGCGACGGCGCCCTTGCTGGTGTCGGACGCCGCCGGCGGACATACCGAATGGTTCCGCGGCATCGGCGAGGAGGTGGGGCCGTTCGTACGCCGCGTGGCAGAGCGCTACGGCTACACCTTGCACGCGCCACTGGGCGGCTGGTTGCATGCGCGTTTCGCCGAGCGCGCGGATGCGTTGTACGAATGGTCCCGACGTCTGCTGGAGATGCTGCAATGGCAAGCGGCGAATGTGCCCGTGGAGGCACGCGATCCGCGTTATGCCAGGGTGCTGGTCGATACGCTCGATGCCTGCCGCGCCGTCGGCATGGCGCTGGATGATTTGCTGCCGCCGGAGGTGCTGACCTGGTACGCGGGCAGATCGGGCGATCGCGCGGCGAAGCTGTTCGAAGACGACTGCTGACAGGATGTTGTCAGCAGCCCGGACGCAAGCTATTCATTCCTTACTGTGCGGATCTTGAGGATTATGACCACGCCCGACATCACCCTGTACGTTACCCGCCCCGGCTTCGGCATGCCGGAAACCAGTCCGTTCGTGATCAAGAGCAACGTGCAATTGCAAATGGCGGGGTTACCTTATGCAACCGAATCCACCATTCCGCCGCAGGCGCCCAAGGGCAAGGTGCCTTACCTGAAAGATGCTGGCGAGGTCATTTGCGATTCCACCTTCATCCGTGCGCACATCGAGCGCAAGTACGGCATGGATCTGGATGAAGGCCTGGATGCATTGCAACGCGCCCAGGCATGGGCGATCGAGCGGATGCTGGAAGACCACCTTTACTTCGCGATGGTGTGGTTTCGCTGGATCGTGCCGGAAAATTTCGCCAAGGGTCCGGCGCGTTTCGCCGACAGTGCACCGGAAGCCGAGCGCGAACAACTGCGTCGCACCTTGCAGGCGCGCAAGCATGAAGACCTGCGCGGACACGGTATCGGCCGTCACTCGGCGGGCGAGATCGCCGCATTGGGCGTGCGTTCGATCGATGCGGTGGCGACCTTGCTGGGCGACAAGCCGTACCTGATGGGCGAGCGCATGACGGCGGTAGACGCGTTCGCGTTCGCCATACTGGCGTCGATTCTTACCCCGTTCTTCGATACGCCCTTGCGTGATGCCGTGGCGGGGCGCGTGAATCTGGTCGCCTATGTGGGGCGATTGATGGCGCGCTATTACCCGCAGCATGAGTGGAAACCGTTGCGGGAGGTGGAGACGGTCTGACAGGATCGGTGCTCGGCGAGAACCGTTCCCTCGGACCATAGCGGTAAGGCTCGATACATCGTCGTTCCGGCGAAAGCCGAGACCCAGTAACTTGCAACCTGACAGGCGCTGAGCCCCGGCGTTCGCCGGGGCGACGAACAGGTAAGGAAAGAACGCATACCCCAGGTGAACGACCCCATCGGTGCCTACACAGAATTGATCGGCACACCCCTAGGCTGTAGACGTCTCCCCGAACCCAGGAGCCCGTCATGGAAGTCAGCTTCAATAACTGGGGCGAAGCTGTGGCGTTCCTTTCCGAGCGCACCGATATCGCGCTCGAAGGCCTGATGGCATTGAGCGCGCAGCAGATGGTGGATCAGCAGGTCATCGCCGCGCTGCTATCGTCCCATTCCCACTTGAGAGCCGCCGCGGACGCCTGGCGGCAGATGGCCTCGGCTACCTTGCCGATCACCCATGTGCGCAGCCTGCAGAACGACCAGCCCGAATCGGTGCGCGAAGCCTATTCGGAACGCATGGCCTATTGGGAGGAAATTTTTCGCCGGGCCATTCCGCAGGAAAGTGAATAAACGCGGCAAATTCGCGTGAAAGGGATGCGAAGAGGGCACCGGCGTGCAACCATAGGGCGCCCAAGTTCTTCACATCCCATCGCGCCTCATGATCACGCGTTTATTCCGATGCGCCGCCGCAGGTGTCGCGCTTGCCATGGCCGCGCAGGCTTCGTTCGCACAGGCACCGCAGACCGTTCAACTGCAAAATCTTACCTGGACCGAGCTGCGCGAGCAGATCCAGGCCGGCAAGACCACCGTCATCATTCCCATCGGCGGCACCGAGCAGAGCGGTCCGTATATCGCTGTGGGCAAGCACAACGTGCGCGCCCAATACCTTGCCGATCGCATCGCGCAGAAACTCGGCAATGCGCTGGTCGCGCCAGTGGTGGCCTACGTGCCGGAAGGCAGCTATGCGCCGCCCACCTCGCACATGCGTTTTCCCGGCACCATCACCGTGCCCGATGACGTATTCGAAAAATTGCTGGAATCGGCAGCGAACAGTTTCGCCGTGCATGGTTTTCGCAACATCGTCTTCCTGGGCGATCACGGCGGCTACCAGAAGGATTTGCAGCAAGTGGTAGCGCATTTGAACAAAACCTGGGCCGGCACCAAGGCGCGCGCGATTCTGCCAGCGGTGTACTACGCCACCTCGTCCGATGGCTATGCGCAACTGCTGCGCCAGCATGGCATCCGCGACGATGAAATCGGCACGCATGCCGGTTTGGCCGATACCTCCTTGCAGTTGGCCGTGGCACCGCAGATGGTGCGGCAAAATCAATTGCGCAGTGCGCCCAAGCCGAGCGCGGCCGACGGCGTGTACGGCGGCGACCCGCGGCGTTCCACCGCAGAGCTCGGCCAACTAGGCGTGGATGCTATAGTTTCGCGCACCGTCGACGCTATCCGCCAAGCCACCGCGGCGCGTTGACGCAAGCATCGAAGTGAATCGAACGTTTTCTCCAAATACGGGAATTTGCCGTGAAATCTGATCGTTTTGGGCGTCTTGCCTTGCGTGCCGGCATCGTGCTGGCCAGTTTGTGTGCCACGGCCGCTGCAGCGGCGCAAACCGTGCAGACCGTGGCGGGCATGCCGCCGGTTACCAACCCCAGCAACATGTACAGCAACGCGGGCTACGACATGCTCAGCCCGGTCGTGGCGAACGATCCGGCGCGCATCTACGTGCCGAACCTGCGCTCCAACGACGTGTACGTGATCGATCCGACCACCTTCAAGGTGGTCGACAAATTCCCGGTCGGCCGTAGCCCGCAGCACGTGGTGCCGGCGTGGGACCTGAAAACGCTGTGGGTGACCAACAACGCCGAAGGCCGCAACGACGGCAGCCTCACCCCGATCGATCCGAAGACCGGCAAGCCCGGCAAAGCCGATCCGGTGGATGATCCGTACAACATGTACTTCACGCCGGACGGCAAGGAAGCGATCGTCGTCGCCGAAGCGTTCGCGCGCCTGGATTTCCGCGATCCGCATACGATGGCGTTGAAGTCCCGCCTGTCGGCGCCCGAATGCAAGGGCATCAACCACGCCGATTTCTCGATCGACGGCAAGTACGCCATCTTTACCTGCGAATTCGGCGGCAAGCTGGTGAAGATCGACATGGTCAACCGCAAGGTGCTCGGCTACCTGTTGCTCAACAAGCGCGGCATGCCGCAGGACATCCGCGTGTCGCCGGACGGCAAGGTGTTCTACGTGGCCGACATGATGGCCGACGGCGTGTACCTGATCGATGGCGACAGTTTCAAGCAGATCGGTTTCATCAAGACCGGCATCGGCACGCACGGCCTGTATCCCAGCCGCGACGCCACCAAGCTGTACGTCGCCAATCGAGGTTCGAACAAGGTGCATGGCCCGCACGGCGGTCCGGGCAGCGTGTCGGTGATCGATTTCGCCACGCGCAAGGTCGTTGCCAACTGGCCGATTCCGGGGGGCGGCAGTCCCGACATGGGCAACGTCACGGCTGACGGCAAGTGGCTGTGGCTGTCGGGCCGCTTCGATGATGTGGTGTATGCGTTCGATACCGCGACCGGCAAGGTGAAGATCATCAAGGTCGGCATGGAGCCGCATGGTTTGGCGGTGTGGCCGCAGCCGGGGCGGTTCTCGCTGGGGCATACGGGCATCATGCGGTGATGCAAAAAGGCCGGCATTGCCGGCCTTTTTTTGTTGGTGTCTGCTCATGCTTTGGCTCGGAATTTCAGCTCACCAGGATGCGTCCCTTCCCCTGCTTGCAGGGGAGGGCTAGGGTGGGGTGAAGCAACCTCGCGATACATTTCAATAGTGCAGCAAGCCCAGACAACCCCACCCCCGACCCTCCCCTGCAAGCAGGGGAGGGAGCTACGGTTCGCACAAGCGAGAGTCAACGCTATCGACCAACGGTGAGAAGAGACAGGCGCGGTTACAACTGCACCACGTCGAAGCTCACATCCGGATTCACATCCGCGTTGTAATCCACGTCCTTGCGATCGAAGCCGAACAGGCGCAGGAACTCGTGCTTGTAGCCGGCGTAGTCGGTCTTCTCCCACAGGTTTTCCGTGTTGACCTGCGGCCATAGCGCCTTGCAGGCCTGCTGCACGTCCTCGCGCAGTTCCCAATCGTCCAGGCGCAGGCGGCCTTCCTCGTCGATGGCCGGTGCGGTGCCGTCGGCGCGATAAAGAAAATCGTGGAACAGGCGGTTGGCCTGTTCGATGGTGCCTTCGTGCAGGCCTTTCTCCTTCATGATGCGGAACACCATGGAGACGTACAGCGGAATTACCGGGATGGCCGAGCTGGCCTGCGTCACCACCGACTTCATCACACCCACATAGGCGTGCAGCTTCTGCGCGGCGAAGCGCTGGTTGAGTTCGTGCGCCGTGTTGTCCAGATGCTGCTTGGCCTGGCCGATGGTGCCGTGCCAGTAGATCGGCCAGGTGATCTCGGTGCCGACGTAGCTGTAGGCCACGGTGGTGGCGTTGTCGGCCAGTACGCCGGCCTTGCTCAGCGCGTCGATCCACAGCGCCCAGTCCTCGCCACCCATCACGGCGACGGTGTCCTTGATTTCCTGCTCGGTGGCCGGTTCCACCGTGACCTGCACGACGGCGTCTTTATTGGTATCCACCGAGGAGGCGGTGAACGGCTGGCCGATCGTCTTCAGCGAGGAACGCACCACCTCGCCGCTGTCCGGCAGCTTGCGCACCGGCGAGGCGAGCGAATAGATCACCAGGTCGATCGGACCGCCCATCTCGTGCTTGATCAGCTCGATCGCGCGCGCGCGCGTTTCGTTCGAGAACGCATCGCCGTTGATGGAGCGCGCATACAGGCCCGACTGCTTGGCGAGCTTGTCGAATGCGGCGGAGTTGTACCAGCCGGCGGTGCCCGGCTTGGCTTCGGTGGAAGGCTTCTCGAAGAACACGCCCAGCGTCGCCGCGCCATAACCGAAGGCGGCGGTGACGCGCGAGGCCAGGCCGTATCCCGTGGAAGCGCCGATCACCAGCACGCGCTTGGGACCTGCGGCGGCGCCGACCTTGGCCTTGGTGATGCCGATCTGCTCGCGCACGTTCTGCTCGCAACCGACCGGATGCGCCGTGATGCAGATAAAGCCGCGAACCTTGGGATGGATGACCACGAAGAACCCTCACGTCTTGAGCACAAGGACGCCATTCTAAACGGGGTGGGGCTCCATTCGCTGCCGCAGGGAGACGCTGGATACGCATCGCCGGGGCGATCTCCTCGTAGGTTGGGGTGCAAACCCCAACATCGCCATGTCGATCAACATCCAATGTTGGGATTTGCACCCCAACCTACGTTCCTTTAACGCTACCGGTACCGGATCTTCGTCATGCCCGTCGCATAGTGGAGCCGTTACCATGCGAGCGAGGTGCACCATGCCTACCGGACGCAATGATTCCAAGGACACCAAGTCCCCGCCCGTCACCCAGCCCTACGATCCGCACACCAAACGCGGCCCGCCGCAGCGGCTGGAAGACACCAACGACGCCGGCGACGCGCTGAACGATACCGGCGAAGACAACCAGCGCTGCAAGGACGAGAAGTGATCACGCGCCGTCGGCGCTGAACCCGACCTTGGCGTGACTGCCATCGCAGAACGGCTTGTTCTGGCTTTGCCCGCAGCGGCATAGATAGGTGCTGGTGACGCGCGCCACCATGCGGCCTGTACCGCTGACGATTTCCAGGTTGCCGCGCACGCGCAGCGGGCCGTTCAACTGCGGATCGATCTGCAGCGGGCCGTCGCGTACGTCCAGCGCATCGGTCGCCGTCCCGGTGGGCGGTTCGCCGCTGGCGCTGAAACCCGCCTCGTGATGCGAGCCATCACAGAACGGCTTGTTCTTCGAGGCGCCGCAACGGCACAGCGTAGCGCGGAAGCCGGCGGACTGGCCGCTGAGGCGCAGATCGCCGCGGAATGCATACGGCCCCGCCTCACGCGTCGCGGCCAGGTTGACCGGCGGCGCTGTTTCATCCGCGCGTCCATCGCGGCGGCGGTACTGGATAGCGCCGGATGGGCAGGCGTGCGCGATATCCACCAGGCGTTCGACATCCATCGCGTCGGGATAAAGCCACGGCCCCTGCACGTTGGCGAGGAACACCTTGGGCGCGCCGGTCACACAGAAGCGCGCGTGGATGCAGCGCTTGGCCTCGAAGCGCAGCGTAAGCTTTTCGCCTTCGACCTCTTCGATGCCGTCCTGCACGTTGGACGCCGGCGCAGCTGGCGCAGGCTCCGCGACAGGCGCAGGCGCTGCGGTCGACGGTGCGGGACGCGACAGATCGAAACCCTGCTCGGCCTGCTGCGCAAGACGCTTGAGCACGGAGGCCGCGGCGATCGTGCGCGGATCGCCCGCGGCGCTCAGGCGTTCCGCCGCTTCGCTCAGTTGTTGAAAACGCTCGCGGAAAAAGCGGCGTGCAGCAGGACCGGGCGGCAGCGGCGAGGTATCGCGCAGGGTGATGAAGGTGATGCCCGCGTGGCAGTCGGGATTGGAAGGCCCAGCCGGCAAGCGCGCCGCGCGTTCGGCCAGCGGCGCCAAGGCGTGCATCAGTCCGATGCCCAGATCGAGCGACAGTGCTTTGTCCGGATCCGGCGCCGGTACGGCGTAGGTATAGGCAAGCAGGCGCTGCATCAAACCGTAGGCGGCATTGGCCAGGTCGACGGTCGCGATCGCATCCTCGTTTTCCAGCCACACACGGCCTTCGGGACGCGGCGGGCGGCGCAGCACCGGATTGGTGGCCGCCGGGAACGCCGGCTTGAACGACGGATCGGCAGCCAGCAAGGCCTGGTATTCCGCGCGGATTGCGGCGAAGCGCTGGTAATGCGAGTTCTCGGTGTTTTCCTGCGCGCCTTCGCCCTGCACGATGATGTATTCGAACGCGGCCAGCGCCGTCTTCAGGCAGATCACCTTGTTCGCGCCGGGCAGCGATACTTCCGCATTGGACAGCTGCAGCGCAGGATTGCCGCACAGGGCGCCGGCCTCGCCGTGCATCTCGGCCAGGCGGCGCAGGCCATTGGCCAGGGTCTGGTAGAACGCGCCCACCGTGTCGTAATCGATGCCCATCGGCGTCAGTCGCGGCCCGGTCGCGCCGCGCACGAAATGGCGTTCGGGCTCGAAGCCTTCGCCATCCGGCTCGGCGGAACCGGCCGGGCGTTCCAGGTAGATGAAATGCTGCAGCGTGGCCATGTTGAACGGCGCCAGCTTCACCACCACGCCGGCCGGCAAATAGCCCGGATCGAGCGGAAAATTCACCCGCCCCACGCGCGGTGCGCCGCCGAGCGCCACGGTGATGTTCCACACCGACATCAAGTGGCCCATCTCCTCGATCGCTACCTGCAGCATGCTGCGCTTCCAGCGCGTGATCGCTTCCAGTTGCGCGGGCGTGACGCCTTCATCCACCGATGTCTTCAATGAAAACGCTGCGTAGAGATAGGTGCACATCAGGCAGTGTTCGAGTTCCGCCGCCTCGTACAACGCATGCAAGGCCTGCTCGCGACTGGGAACCGAATGCGTAGGGGTGTAGCTGACCACGGCTGCTTCCCTCTTGATGTAAGGATGGAAAGGTACACCGATTGGATGGCCGTGACCCCTCCCGTAGGTTGGGTTAGCGCAGCGTAACCCAACAGTTTTCGCGAAGCTCGTTGGGTTACGCTGCGCTAACCCAACCTACGGGTGCTCAAATAAACATCCCGCCCGAAGCTTCCACACGCTGCCCATTGATCCAGCCGCTCTCCTTCGACAGCAGCATCGCCACGGCGCCGCCGATATCGTCCGGCAGGCCCACTCGCCCAAGTGCGGTCTGCGAAGCGATATAGGCATTCACATCCTTGTTGTCGCGCACTACGCCGCCGCCGAAGTCGGTCTCGATGGCGCCGGGTGCGAGCGTGTTCACGGCGATGCGGCGCTCGCCCAATTCCTTGGCGAGATAACGCGTAAGCACTTCGATGCCGCCTTTCATCACGGCATACGCCGAGTAGCCGGGCAGGGCGAAACGGGCCAGGCCGCTGGAGATGTTGAGAATGCGTCCGCCATCGGCGATCAGCGGCAGCAGGGTCTGGGTAAGAAAGAACGCGCCCTTCAGGTGCACGTTCACCAGTTCGTCGAACTGCGCCTCGGTGGTTTCGGCAAAGCTGGCGTGCACGCCGATGCCGGCGTTGTTGACCAGATAATCGAAACGGTCGCGTTGCCAGTGTTGTCTCAGCGTCGCGCGCAGTTGCTCTGCGAATGAGGCGAAGCTGCCCACCTTGCCCACATCCAGCGGCAGCGCGACGGCGCGGCGGCCTTGTTGCGTGATGGCCTCCACCACCGCCTGCGCCTCGGCCTGGTTGGAACGATACGTCAGCACCACGTCGGTGCCATGCCCGGCCAGCGTCAGCGCCATGCTCTTGCCCAGTCCGCGGCTGCCGCCAGTGATGAGGGCGATCGGGGTATTCATGAGTGTCTCCTGTGGCAACGTGGACGATCACTGAATTGTGGAGGAAGTTCGCGGGAAACTGTCACCGCAATTGACTAAGGTAGCCGCAGTCACGCGCAGGCATGCGTCATGACGTTTCCTTCACACACGAGGCTGCATGGCATGGCGACTTCCGGTACAGGGCTGTCCGCGATCAACCACATCGTTGTGCTGATGCTGGAGAATCGTTCATTCGATCACATGCTTGGATTCCTCTATGCCGACGCCGGCAATGTGTCGCCGGCCGGACAAGCGTTCGAAGGCCTGACCGGCAAGGAATCCAACCCGGGCGGTGTCGGCGGCAATGCGGTCACCGTGTTCAAGATCCAGCCCGGCACCACCACCTATTACATGCCCGGCGCCGATCCTGGCGAAGGCTACACGGCCACCAATGCGCAACTGTTCGGCAGCAACACCGCACCGACGCCGCCGGTGGCGAAAAACCAGGGCTTCGTCAGCAACTTTGCTGCCACCCTGAGCTGGGAATCGAAAAACAAAAGCTATTCGATCGTGCCCGGCACCACCGCCAACGACATCATGGGCGTGCACACGGCCGATACCTTGCCGGTGCTGTCCGCCCTGGCGCGCGGCTTTGCCGTGTGCGACCACTGGTACGGCTCGGCGCCCACCGAAACCCTGCCCAACCGCGCCTTCGTCCATGCAGCCACCTCGCAAGGACACATGGACGACAAGACCAAAAGCTTCACCGCGCCGACCATCTACAGCGCACTCGGCAAGCAGAACATCAGCTGGAAAATCTACGGCTACGACGCCGACCCGCTCACGCGCCACAGCTTCAGCGACATCACCAACCTGTCCGACAGCTATTTCGGCCAGTTCAAGGATTTCCAGGCGGAGGCCGCGAACGGCACGCTGCCTTCGTATGCGTTCCTGGAACCGAGCTGGGGTTCGAAGGGCAACAGCCAGCACCCCAATTACGACGTCGCGCTGGGCGAGCAATACATCCACGACCTGTATTACGCGCTGCGCAACAGCCCGCAGTGGAGCCAGACGCTGTTGATCATCACCTACGACGAGCACGGCGGCTGCTATGACCACGTGCCGCCACCGACCAACGCAGTACCGCCGGACAACTCGGCCGGCGAATACGGTTTCGACTTCAAGCGCTTCGGTCCGCGCGTACCGACTGTGCTGGTCTCGCCGCTGATTCCGGCCGGCACCGTGTTCCGCGCCAGCGGCGATACGCCGTTCGACCACACCTCGATCCTGAAAACCGTGCAGCAGCGGTGGGGGCTTTCCGCCCTGACCGCGCGCGATGCGGCGGCTCCCGATGTGGGCAGCGTGCTCAGCCTGGCGACGCCGCGCACGGATGATCCGTTGTCGGGTGTAGTAGTGCCTGCATCGAAAGGCGCCAATCCTTCCGCCAACAAGCCTTCGCATTTGCAGGAGGTGTATGCAGATCTCGTCTCGAGCTTGCCGGTGCCCGATGCGGATGGTGACACGCATCGCTTGCCGCCGCGGCTGGAGACGGATTACGACTATGACCGGTATATCAGGGAGCGGGTGGCGGCGTGGAAGGCGAGTCGTGCTGGGTTGAAGAAGTAAACGCAGGTGACATACAGAGAGATCGCGACCGAAAACCGAGTCGTCATTCCGGCGAAGGCCGGAATCCATGCTTCGTACTGGCGATGGATTCCGGCCTTCGCCGGAATGACGATCAGGACACTCTAAAAATTACGCGCAACTTCATGCACCCAGATACTTCCGCATAAACAACGTCGCCTGCGGATTATCGTTGTAACGCGCGCACCGCTCGTAGCCGCGCTTTTCGTAAATCGCAATCGCTGCTTTCAGGTCGTCGTAACTATCGAGATAAATCCACTCGACGCCCTGGCTGCCCGCATATGCTTCCTGCGCATCGAGCAGCAGATCGGCGATGCGGTTGCCGCGTGCGGACGGCTTTACATAGAGACGCTTGCACTCGCTGGCGCGCGGTATGGATTTCAGCTTGCGCAGTGCCACGCAACCCACAGCTTCATCGCCGAGGTAGGCCAGCCACAGACCGGAAGCAGGCGCATCGATAAGTTTCTGCACGCTTCCGGGCGAATCACGCTGCACGACGTGCACCGCTTCGTAATATTCGCGCAGCAAGGCAAGCGCATCGTCGTTGACCTCGTCGAGGCGCACGACGCGCACCGGTTTCGGCCGGTCTTCGAGCAAGTTGCGGATCGTCGCCAGCGAGGTCAGCAGCGCAGTCCGATCGGTGGCGTTGAGTTTCGCAAGCAGTTGCTGGATCTGCGCCGAGGATTGCTGGTTCAAGCGCGCCACCGCTTTTTCGCCCGTAGCGGTAAGCATCAGCGGTTTTTCCCGCGCATCGGTCTTCGAAGCCACCCGACGAAGCAACTTGCGTTTGATCAATCCGGCCAGCAAGCGGCTGAGATAGCCCGCATCGAGCTCCAGCGTCTCCTGCAACGACGATGCGGTGAGCTTCGGGTTGGCGCTCACCTCATACAGGATGCGCGCCTCGGTCAGGGCAAATTCGCCATCGAGATGCTTGCGGCGCAGCAGGCCCAGCCTGGCGGTGTAAAAGCGGTTGAACTCGCGCACCGCGGAAACCTGCTGTGCGATCTGCGGTTGGATGCTGTGGGTGTCCATGCAGTGCAGTCTAGATCCACATAGTTGCTTTTAGCAACTAATGTGTCGGGGCGGCTGCGGGCGGAAGCAAAGCCCCGCGAGCATTGAAAACCGATGCCTTCAGGCCTTGGCGCGGAACGTCACCACCAGCACATCCCGGTGCGCCGGCTGGCCCGGTACCAGCGGCGTCACCGGCGTTACGCCATGGAACACGCGCGGGTCATGGATCAGCGCCGCATCGAATGCGTGCGTCAAGGTGAAATCGCCCAGCAGTTGTCCGTCCGGCGTGTGGATGGTGGTGGTACCGCTGGCGATGTTTTGGCGGTCGATCAAGAGCACCAGCACGAAATCCACGCCATCGCGATGACTGCCTTCGGGCGTGGGTTCGCCGGCCGCGTCGGAACTCGCTTCGATGCGAAACTGATGCACTTCCACGTGCCAGCGCGCGACAGCGGGCGCCAGCGAGCTGAAGAAGCCGTTGCAGAAGCCGAGCACGGCGCGCAGGCTGGCGCCGTTCGCCACCTGGGTCTCGATGGGCTCGAACCAGCGCTCGATATCGCCTTGCAGCCGGTTGTATTGCAGCGCCTGGTAATGCGGCTGGTGCGCCATGAGTTCGATGCCGGCATGCGGTGTAGCGGTGTAGCTAGCATGGCGGCGCCGGCGCAAGCGCCCGGTGGCGGCAAGATACGGATCGGGACCCAAGTGGTTCCAGCTTTCGACAAACGCATCCCAGTCGGACAGCTCACCCGACGATTGCAGCAATGGCCGCATGACATCGGCGATGACGAAGGAGAAGCCGTCGCGCGTGAGGGCGTCGAACAGTGCGGGAACGGGCGAAGCGATGCGATTTTGCATGGCGCATTATAGCGCCGGCCATTCGACAGCTCGCCGGCTGGAATGGAGCTCAGCCGGCGAGTGGACTACTGCATGCCGAGCACGTCGATCTTGGCCAGCCCTTGTGCCTTGGCCGATAGACAGCCTGGGCGGAGATGCCCCGTAGGTTGGGTTAGCGCAGCGTAACCCCACGTCTTCAAAGCGATATCGTTGGGTTACGCTGCGCTAACCCAACCTACATGGACATTCCGGCGAACACCGCCTCAAGGGCTGAAGATCAACACCACGAACACCGCAAACAGCGATAGATGCACCGCGCCATCGAGCATGGTGGTGCGCGAGCTGGAGAAGGTCATGCCGCCGAGGATCAGCGTGGCGACTAGCATCACCATACTCGATGGCGGCAGACCGAGTAGCACGGATCGCCCGGTGTAAAGGCTGATGGCCAGCACCGCCGGTACCGTCAAACCCAGCGTGGAGGCCACCGAGCCCAGGCAAAGATTGATGGCGCGCGTCAGTCGATCGGTGCGCGCCGCGTTCAGGGCGGAAATGCCTTCCGGCGCGAACACCAGCATGGCGATCACCACGCCGCCGAGCGCCTTGGGCGCACCAGTGGTTTCGATGCCGTGGTCGAGCAGTTTCGCCAGGCTCTTGGAAAGAATGATGATCGGCAGGATATGGACCAGCAGCAGCGCGAAGTGCCGCAGTAGCAGCTTCTTGTCGATCGCCACCTCGGCGCGATGCGTTTCCTTCGGCTCCGCCGGCTGTGCGTCGGGCGCGACGAAATGGCCGCGATGCCTTCCGGTCTGCAGCCACAGGAAAATGCCGTACAAGGCGATGGTGAGCAGCGAGAACGCGATCGCCTGCGGCGGCGCCAGCGAACCGTCAGGCGTGGAGGTGGTGAAGTTCGGCAGCACCAGCGCAATGATGGTCAGCGGGATGATTACCGACAGATACGCCGACGCGCCCTTGAGGTTGTACGTCTGCTCGTAGTGCCGGAGGCCGCCCATCAGCAGGCCCAGCCCCACCACGCCGTTGAGCACGATCATGAACACCGCATACATGGTGTCGCGCGCGAGTGTGGCATTGCCGGTCGAACCGAGCATGGCAGCCGAGATCAGCGCCACCTCGATCACCACGATGGAAAGCGTGAGCACCAGCGTACCCAGCGGTTCGCCCAGCATGTCCGCCAGCGTTTCCGCTTCGTGCACCACGCCGAAGGCGACCCACACGATCATCAGGAACAGCCACGCGAACAGCACGAGCATCAGTGCGGGATGGGCGTAGCCATCGATCCATTGCGCGCCGAACAGCAGGAACAGTGTAACGGTGAGCCAGCCGGCCCATGGGCGCACTGTCGTCAGGGTTTTATGCATGCGTTGCCTCGATCGGATCTTCCGTGCCGATCTGGATATTACCCAACGATGGCCGCTACGGACGTTTTCGTTAGTTCGATCTGTCCCCGTTTTTTGCAGCCCGCCGCACCGATTCTTCCATCACGGTTTTTACACCGCGGCGGGAGCTAGGCTTGCCGAGGCAACATCCAGGAAGGCTTGTTCCGGAGGGATATCAAAGGGAACGAGCGGCTATTCGATTTCGATCCACGCAAAACCGCTGCATGACGCGACGTTGGGCGTGCCACGGTCTGGAATCACGCGGGCTGCATCTTCAATACATCGACCGCATCACGCATCGCCGCAGGGAGGCTACACGATGCCACGATCGCCACGGTTCGACCTTGCCCATGTGCCGCAGCACATCATCCAACGCGGACATGACGGCGAGGAATGTTTTCGCCTACCGGCCGACTGCCGCTGCTATCTAGCGCAATTGCTGCATGCCAGCCGGCGCTGGGAATGCAGCGTGCATGCGTACGTGTTGATGCGCAATCACGTGCACCTGCTGGTGACGCCCTCGCGCGTGGGTGCGCTGGCCGGCATGATGCAAGCGATCGGTCGCAATTACGTCAGCTACTTCAACACCATGTACCGGCGTTCTGGCACGTTGTGGGAAGGGCGCTACAAATCCTGCCTGATCGGCACCGAATACGTGCTCACCTGCCAGCGCTACATCGAGTCCAATCCGGTGCGCAGCGGTTGGATGCCGAGGCCGTTGTCGTATCCGTGGTCGAGCTACGGCAGCAATGCGCTGGGCGCGTCCGATCCGGTGGTGGTGCCGCATGCGCAGTATCTGGCTCTGGGGCAGTCGTCGGAGCAGCGCGCGCAGGCGTATCGCTGCTTGTTCGAGCTGGATATCGATCCTGTGATGCTGCGGGACATCCGCGCCTATGTGCAGCAACAACGTGCGCTGGGTTCGCCGGTGTTTCAGAGCTGGGTGGAGGCGACCTTCGGCCGGCATGCCAAGGTGCGGCCGGCGCATCGGCCGCGGCGGCAGGTGGAGGTGATGGAGCAGAGCGTGCCGGATATGGACGCTTGCAGAACCTATCCAAGTGAGTCCCTCTCCCTGCGGGAGAGGGTGCCGAGAGGCGGGTGAGGGTCCGAGCGAAGCACGATGCCAACGTCTGGCGCAAGGTGTGTTCATCGTCCCTGATCGTACCCTCATCCACCCCACCAAAGGGGGCCGCCGAATCGCAGCTGAGGATGGCAAACAAAACTACGAAACCTCACTGCTCCAGCCGCGCCTTCAGCCGCAACAATGCCTGATCCCATTGCTGCGCAATCGCATCCAGCGAACGCCGTGCTTCCTCCAGTCGCGACGGTTCGAATTCCCACAGGCGTTCGCGCCCCTGTCGAACATCGCGCACCAATCCCGCCTCGGCCAGTACATGCAGATGCTTGGTCACGGCCTGCCGCGT
Source organism: Dyella sp. (assembly GCF_051954575.1). Taxonomy (GTDB): domain Bacteria; phylum Pseudomonadota; class Gammaproteobacteria; order Xanthomonadales; family Rhodanobacteraceae; genus Dyella_B. The sequence goes on from NZ_JBQCHP010000065.1 coordinate 30,835, forward strand.
GATGTCGGTGCCGGCGGTAAGCTGCGCGATGGAAAGCGCGCCGCCGGCGCAGAGCAGGGCGACCAGGCTCAGGCGCGTTTCATCGCCCAGTGCTGCGAACACAGGCACCGCTTTGCGCAGCAAGGGATCTTGGGTGCCGGCGTGGCAGGCCGGGCTAGTGCGTGGCGACATAACTGTCGATGTTCTTCATCTGCTCGTCCCAGCCGCCGCTGTTCATGCGGAAGGCTTCGGCGCGGCGATGCGCGGGAATCGCGTCGAAACCCGATTCCACCAGGCGCAGCAAGGTGCCCTCGGCGGTTTCTTCCAGCTCGAACGTCACCAGCGTGGTGGGTTCGTTGGAATAATCCACCTTGGGGTCCACCGCGTAGGGATGCCAGCGGAACGAAAGCAGGCGTTCGGGCTCGACGCGCTCCACCACCACGCTCCACGTAAGGTGTTCGTAGCCCGGATAGGTGATGTTGCCCGCGCAGGGTTCGCCGGTGACGAAGCGCTTGCCTTGCAGCGCGACGCCGAACCACTCGCCGAAGGATTCGGCATCTGCCAGCGCTTGCCACACTTTCGTGCGCGGGGCCTTGATGTGGATGTGACGCTCGATACGGTCAGTCGATGTATTCATGGGCAACCTCCTGGTTGCATATTAGTCGCGCTGGTGGAGTCATGCAACCGTTTGGTTGCATTTTCGCGGAAGGCTATGCTCGCGCAGGCAGATGTCCGATGGACGGTGGCCCGCGCGTCATCGATATGGGCGGCGCATCCTGCCCGCCTCGACCTTACGGAGAATTCCCTATGCAATACCTATTGATGCTCTTTGCCGACGAAACCGCCTGGCACCGCATGTCCAGTGCCGAACAGCAACGCGGCGTGGCCGCCTACCAGGCGTACACCGAAGCTTTGAAAGAAGCTGGCGCCTGGGTGGGCTCCAACCGGCTGCAGAACACCAACACGGCCACCACTGTGCGCGTGGCCGACGGCAAGTCGCAGGTGCTCGATGGCCCGTATGCCGATTCCAAGGAACAGCTCGCCGGCTATTACTTGATCGAGGCCGCCGATCTCGACGCTGCGCTCAGCTGGGCCGCACGCTGTCCTGGCGCCAGCCACGGCACCATCGAGGTGCGTCCGGTATGGCCCACCTACGGTGCGACATCCGGCAGTCCGGCGGCGGCCGCGACCGCCGCGTGAACCGCCAGGCTTCCGCCCGCGACATCGCCAGCGCGGTGGCGCGCCGCAGCTACGGCAAGCTGCTGGCCTATCTCGCCGCCGACATGCACGACGTGTCGGCGGCGGAGGACGCCCTGGCCGAAGCCTTCGCCGCCGCACTGGCGGATTGGCCGGCGCATGGATGCCCGGACAATCCGGAGTCGTGGCTGATGACGGTCGCGCGCCGCAAAGGCATCGACGGCGTGCGTCGGCGCCGCAGCGGCGAGGCTGCCGCGGTGCAACTGGAGACGATCGCGCAGATGCAGGCCGAATGCGTCGAGGCGGATGATGCGGAGTCTTTTCCCGATCGGCGCCTCGGCTTGCTGTTTGCCTGCGCGCATCCGGCCATCGACGCGGGCATACGCGCGCCGCTGATGCTGCAGACGGTGCTGGGCCTGGACGCGAAGGTCATCGCTTCGGCTTTTCTGGTTTCGCCCGAGGCGATGTGCAAGCGGCTGGGCCGCGCCAAGCAGAAAATCCGCGAAGCGCGCATTCCCTTCGCCATCCCCGAGCGCGAGGCCTGGCGCGAACGCCTGGATGGCGTGCTCGCCGCCGTTTACGCCGCCTACGCCGAAGGCTGGAGCGATCCGGACGACGCCGACCTGCTGCACCGCGATCTGGTCGAGGAAGCGATTTTTCTTGCCCGCCTGCTGGTGGAATTGCTGTCGCAAGAGCCGGAAACCCTCGGCCTGCTCGCCGGCATGCTGTACGCCGAAGCGCGCCGGCGCGCGCGACGCAATGCGCAGGGCGAATACGTGCCGTTCGACGAACAGGACATGCTCCTGTGGGACGCGCGCATGATCGAGGAAGCCGAAGCGCTGCTGCTGCGCGCCGGCGCTTTGGGACGTATAGGCCGCTATCAGCTCGAAGCTGCGCTGCAGTCGGCGCATGTCGAGCGGCGGCGTTCCTATCGCAGCGATTGGACGCCGGAAATGCAGCTTTATGATGCCTTGTATGCGTTGACCCGCTCACCCGTGGTTGCGCTCAACCGTGCGCTGGCGATCGCGGAAGTGCAGGGCGCCGAGGCGGCGATCAACGTGATCCGCGAATTGGCCGCCGACAAACGTCTTGCCGAGTATCAACCGTACTGGGCTGCACGCGCGGCGTTGTTTGCGCGCGTGGGCGATGATCGCGAGGCGATGCACGCCTACGAGATGGCGATCGGCCTGGCGCGCGATCCGGCGGTGCGCCGGTTTTTGCAGCGACGGCAGGAAGAAACCGGCGCGAGAAGCTCCCGTAGGTTGGGTTAGCGCAGCGTAACCCAACAATGTCGCTTCGAGGACGTTGGGATTAGCCCCGGATCAAGTCCACGCGAAGCCCCAGCATCTGGCAGAATCCGGGACTCCCGCACCCCTCGGAAGCCTGTGCATGCGTGATGCAGTCACCACCCCGGTCAATTCGCCCGGCCGGGTTTTGTTCGCCAGCCTGATCGGCACCACCATCGAATTCTTCGATTTCTACATCTACGCCACCGCGGCTGTGCTGGTGTTCCCCAAGCTGTTCTTTCCGGCGGGCGATCCTGCCACAGCGACGCTGCAATCGTTCGCCACCTTCGCGCTGGCGTTTATCGCGCGACCGATCGGTTCGGCGCTGTTCGGGCACTTCGGTGACCGCATCGGCCGCAAGGCGACGTTGGTGGCGGCCTTGCTCACCATGGGCATTTCCACGGTGGTGATCGGCGTGCTTCCCACCTACGCGCAGATCGGCCTGGTCGCGCCGGCGCTGCTGGCGCTTTGCCGCTTGGGTCAGGGGCTTGGGCTTGGCGGCGAATGGGGCGGCGCGGTGTTGCTGGCGATCGAAAACGCACCGCCGGGCAAGCGCGCGTGGTACGGCATGTTTCCGCAGCTTGGGGCGCCGCTCGGCTTTCTCGTCGCGACCGGCTTGTTCCTGTTCCTTACTGAAAAAATGGGCGATGCCGCGTTCTATGCCTGGGGCTGGCGCGTGCCGTTCCTGGCCAGCTCGGCGCTGGTGCTGATGGGCTTGTGGATGCGACTGCGGCTCAACGAGACCCCTGCGTTCGCACGCGCGATGGCGCAGCACGAGCGAGTGAAGGTACCGATGTTCGATGTGTTCTCGCGTCATCCGCGCGCATTGATCTGCGGCACGTTCGCCGCGCTCGCCACCTTCGTCATCTTCTACCTGATGACGGTGTTCGCGTTGAGCTGGGCTACCTCCAGGCTGGGTTATTCGCGCGAATCGTTCTTGATCGTGCAGATGGTGGGCGTGCTGTTCTTCGCCCTGTTCATTCCGGCGTCGGCCTGGCTGGCCGATCGCCGCGGCGGGCGCTTCACCATGCTGCTGGCGACCGTGCTGATTTTTGCGTTTGGTATCGCGTATGCGCCGCTGCTCGCGCATAGCGGCATGTTGTTCATGGTGGTGGGCATGTGCGTGGTCGGTATTACGTACGGGCCGCTGGGCACGGTGCTGGCGCAGATCTTTCCCACCGCCGTGCGCTACACGGGCGCGTCGCTGGCGTTCAACCTGGCCGGCATCTTCGGTGCGTCGTTGGCGCCATACCTGGCGACGTGGCTGGCCAAAACGTATGGATTGGCGTACGTGGGTTATTACCTTTCCGCCGCTGCGGTGTTGACGTTGCTGGCGCTGCTGGCGAAACCGCGCGAAGCGATGTGATCAACCAGCCGTCGCCTAAAAAAGCCCTGGCAATGGCCAGGGCTTTTTTGTTGCGGCATCTCAACCACCACCCGGAGGATGCTGTTCCTCGGGCTTCCTGCGATTTTCCTGCGGCGGTGCCGGATGCGGTCTTTCGACAGGGTGCTCGGCCGGCGCAGGGCGCGGCGCCATCGGATGGGCCTCCTGCGGAGGCGGCGCGCTGCGGAAAGCTGGCTCATGCGGCGCGGCAGGATGTTCCTGCTGCGGCATCATTTCGCGCGGGGCAGGTTCCTCGCGAGGACGCGGTGCCGGTTCTTCGCGCGGCACAGGCGCAGCTTCGGGATGCGGCCTATGCGGTGCGACGTTTTCCGGCGCGTTTTCGGATCGGTTGAACGGATGGTTCGCCGGTTCGCGCGCGGGCGTCTCGTTCGGGTTCGCATTCGGATGCGGTGCGAAACCGGATGAACGCAAAGGCTGATGTTCGGGCTGACGCTCAGCCGGTTGCGGATGCCCGCCAGGTCCAGGACGCGGGCCTTCGCCGACCGCCGGTGCGCCACGGGCGTGGACTACCGCCGCGCCGGTAAACGCCGCAGGCCGTGTGGTGGCAGCGATCGGCGGTGCGCCATGGTTGTTCGTCACACGCAACTCCGGGTTCTGTCGCGCCATAGCCAGGTGTTGCTGTTGCGCGGCCACCGGCGGCGTGTGATGCGCATGCGCGAAAGCCACCTGCTGCGGTGTCGGCTGCGCACGCAAGCCACCGTTGCCGCCGTTGTAGCTGACGCGGTTCTCGGTGACATTGTTGATGACGGTCTTGTTGTACACATTGGTGATATGCACGTTGCTGATGTTGTTCACTGTGCGGTTGTAATAGAAACCGCCATGATCCCACCGACCGCCTTCGTAACCTTCGCCGGTGTAGCCGTAGCCGTAGTTGATGCCGCCGTAGAAGCCGACCTCGGTACCCCAGTAGCCTTCGTGGAATCCGTAGACGCCGTCGTTCCAACCCCAATAAGGCGGCGTCCACAGCGCGCCGGTGAAGGGCGCTTCCACCCAGGTGCCCGGTACCCAGTAATACTCCGAGCCATCCCATGCCCAATAACCCGGCACCCAGATATAGCCGGGCGCGGGAATCGGCGGCTGGTCATATACCGGCAATGGTGGTGGCGGCGAGCCGACCGTGATGGATACGCCGACGGAAACCTGCGCTTGCGCCGGCACCGCGGTGAATGCGGACGCCGCAGCGAACAGCACGCCTACGCCAAGCGCCCATGCGCTGCAGCGCGTTACGGCCTTTCGCAAAAAATCGTGGCATTTCATGAAGAGTTCCCTCGCCTGACAAACGTCGTGCAAGGACCGTAACGCATGCCGTGCGATGAAACACACCGCGCAGCGTTGGCTGTTTTCGTTCAATTAATGCGCGTAGCCACCGCTCGCCCTGGCGTTGACACGCAAACACTTGTAGGGCCTGCGCAATCGACAAAATAAATATCGAATGAAGGGCCGAAACAGCGACGACGTCGTTTTCGCGAAGCTTACGGAGAACGGAAACGCGGCGTGAAAACGATCTGGTCTGGACGTACACACATGTGCTTTGCGCAATAAGCGGAGTGTCGCAAATGCGTGCGTCGGGTAACGTGGTTTTTTTTGAGACAGCTTGGGAGATCACGATGAAGACGGCAGCGCAACGCGCACTCGATGCGAGCGGCGACGCGTTCAAGCTGGGCGATGCGCTGGATCGCTACGGCGTCGCTCGCGTACCAGGTCTGCTGCGCGCCGACGAATGCCGTGCGCTGGCCGCGCTGTACCAGGACGATCATCGCTTCCGCAGCCGCGTAGTGATGGCGCGGCACGGGTTCGGCAGTGGTGAATACAAGTATTTCGCCTATCCGCTGCCCGATGTCATTCAACAGCTACGCAGCCGTTTCTATCCGCACCTGGCCGAGATCGCCAATCGCTGGAACCAGGCGATGGCCGTCGACGTGCGTTATCCGGGGTCACATGCGGAATACCTCAAGCGCTGTCATGCCGCTGGCCAGACGCGTCCCACGCCCCTGCTGCTGCAATATGCCGCCGGCGATTACAACTGCCTGCACCAGGATCTTTACGGCGAACACGTGTTTCCACTGCAGATGGCAATCCTGCTGTCGCAGCCTGGCAAGGATTTCACCGGCGGCGAGTTCGTGCTGACCGAGCAGCGCCCGCGCATGCAGTCGCGGGTGGAAGTGGTGCCGCTGGAGCAGGGCGATGCGGTGGTTTTCGCAGTCCATCACCGACCGGTGCAGGGCACGCGGGGTATTTATCGGGTGATGATGCGGCATGGGGTAAGCCGCATCCGCAGCGGGCGGAGGCATATGCTGGGGATCATCTTTCACGATGCGCAGTGAGTGGATGGCTTTCCTGCGCATGCATGAAAAAAAACCGCGCATCGCGCGGTTTTTTCTTCAAGTCTGCGCCGCCGTACGCGCCCGATGATGCATCGGCGGTGGCGAGGACGGTGCCCGGAACGGCACCACGCCAGGATCGATCGGCAATTGCGAATCGCTCAGCATCGCCAGCAGGGTTTCGCCATAGATCAGCTCGAACGGCTTGCCGGCGACGAACTTCCAGGCGTCATCCGTATAGTCGCCGCACGCGACGATCTTTACCGCCGACGCGTGATGGAACTTCATCAGGTTGTACATCTCGCGCACGTCTTTCACTTCCACGTTGCGATGTTGCCAATGCCGGCACTGCACCAGCGTGGTCATGCCGTGCTTGTGCAGAAGAAGATCCAGGCCGGCGTCGGCGTCCGCCTGCGCCGCGCGCTCCACGGTGTAACCGCGAAAGCGGAACGCCTGCGCCACGCGCTCCTCGAACGTGCGCCAATGCAGCTTGCACAATTGCGCCAGCTCGTCGCGAACCAGCAGGCGGCGCATGCGCTTGCGATAACCCAGGCAGGTGGAGAACGCGCAGCCGACGCAGGCGATCAGGGCCATCCATACCAGCACCATGACATTGGCGCTGTGCGTGCCGCGTGCATAGTGAACGCCCACGCACGCGCTCACGCCGAGCAATAAACCGGCTGGCCAATGCACCCGAACCAGATGTTCGAGGCGATGTGTTCTGTGCTTCGCCATCAACTCCCCCGAGCTGTGAACGCTGCTTCCGAACCGCTGATCGACCTTAGCGCGGACGGTTCAGGAGATCAGCGTGCAGCGCGGCATTCAGCCGCAGCGCTGTTCTGCCGCAGTATCACGTGCCAAAGCGGGATGGTTTTGTGCGATGCAGCGAGGCGTTCGACGACAAGCAAAGGGTGAAGGCCTTCACGTCGGGTGATCTTCGCCTTGCCATCCCCGGCAAAGGGCAAATGTCGATGCAGGCACGCCCTACACCGACGAACGAAAACAACATGATATTTCCACCATTCCTTCACGATAGACGTGCCAAACCGGAGCCATCTTTCTCACCTGCCTGCACAAAGAAGAAACCTCTTATGCGCCGTAAAGAAGGTTCGCTCGCCAGCAACACCCAGATCGACTGGGACGATCCGAAGCTGGTGTCCCTGCTGCAGCGAAGCGAGCAATGGAGCATCGACAACCGCGGCGGCTTTTCGCCCCAGAGCGTGGAAGTCTATTTCGGTTGGAGCGGTTCGGTGGGCAAAACCGCCACCCTGGTATGGGAACGCGAAAACGCGGTGGTGCTGGAAACCACCTTTCCGATCGGGCAGGGCGAACAGGTGCGCGTGGACAAGCATCTGGGCGATCGCATCCGCACGCTGTGGGGCGTGGTGGTGGACGGGCGCGAAGGCGTTCGCGAGGAAGATCGCGAAAACGGCATCCACATCTATTGGCTGCAGCTACTGAACAAGCACCGCTAAAGAAACCCCGGCGCCGGCCGATGCAGGGCCTGTGGCGCGCCAGTCAGTCAACAGCGCATGCTTTTTTGCCAACGCGGCAAAACAGCTGTGCGGCTGCGCAGCCCATGGGAGCCACACGCCGCATGAGCCATTTCAAGCCTACGTCCAAGATAACCGGCAACCAGGTGGACTGGAGCGATCCGCGACTGGAAGCGCTGCTGCGCAAGTCCGAGGACTGGAAGCTCGACAACCGCGGCGCCTTTGCCGAGCAGCAGGTGCACGTGCATATCGGCTGGGGCGCCGGTGCGCCACGCAAGGCGACGCTGGTATGGGAAAGCGATCGCGTCATGGTGCTCGCCACCCAGTTCCTGATTCCGCAAGGCGAGCATGTACGCGTGGACCGGCTTTATGGCGACGGCATGCGCACCGTATGGGCGGTGGTGGCTGATGGGCGTGAAGGATTCCGGGAAGAAGATAAAGAGAACGGCGTGTATGTGCATTGGTTGCACATGAGCTGAAAATGCCGGATAGCCAAGGTTGGGTTACCCCGGACTTGATCCGGGGGTAACCTAACTTATTCATGAAGCACCGTTGGGTTACGCTGCGCTAACCCAACCTACGACTCACCTGCAAGCAGATAGAAGCCCACTTGCGCCCGCTTCGCATGTCGTTTCGCGCGTGCCGCCAAGGTCGCCAATGTTTCAGGATGTCCAGGAAATGGCGGCATGACACGCACTGCACCGATCGCCACGGTGGTCAGTGGAAAGAACTGCGTATTTCCATGCCGATCTTCGCCGACGATGCCCTTGCGCGCGATGTCTTCTTCGGCGAACAAGCCGCGCGAGCGCTGGTTGAACAAGGCAACCATATGGCGGCAGCGCGCTTCCCAGTCGTCGCTCTGCAATACCAGTAGAAAATCGTCGCCGCCGATATGCCCGACGAAATCGCAGCGCGGATTCACTTGCGTCGTCAGCGTGTTGGCCAGCAGGCGGATCATTTCGTCGCCGCGAAAGTAGCCGTATTGATCGTTGAACGGCTTGAAATGATTCAGGTCCACATATGCTACGGTGAACGGCACCTCGGCCCGCAGCAGGCGCGCAACGTGCTCGGTGACTGGAATGTTTCCTGGCAAGAAGGTCAGCGGATTGGCGTAGCGCGCCGCTTCGATGCGCAGTTCGGTCACGCGCCGCACCAGCGATTCGCCGGTGCCAAGACCCAGATACAGACCTTCGCGCGTGATCACAAAACCATCGCTGAGATAGCGCTGGTCCTGCCCGCGCAGGATGTCGGCCATGCTTTCCAGTGACTGGCGCACCTCGCACAGCAGCGGCACCTCGTGCATGAAGGCGGTGCAGCTTTTGCGGCCGTAAAGCTCGCGCGTATACGGTTGTGCCATGCGCTCGCTGAATACGCGGCGATTGATCAAGCCGATCGGGCGGCTTTCTTCATCTACCACGGCCAGCGCGTGCAGTTCCGATTGCAGCGCGAAGATTGCGCTGACTTCATGGTTGGTGTGGCGCGCAGTCAGTGCGGGAGCTTCGATCACCAGGTGGCCCAAATGCATCGGCCGTTGCGTCACCGGTCCGCGCGGACGCGGCGGCACGGCGATCACGGTGCCGTCCAGGGCGGCGCGCACGCCGTCGTCGATGGTCTCGATGGTGTGCGGCACTGGCCGGCCGAGCAGGAAACCCTGCGCGAACGGAATGCCCAGTTCACGCAGCATGTTGAGGTCGTCGAGTTCTTCCACGCCTTCGCCGACCAGGTCGGCGCCCAGCGTTTCGGCCACCTGGCACAGCGCACGCACGATGGCGAGACGCTCGGCGCTCTTGGACAGGCCGTGAATGAGATAGCGGTCGATCTTCACCACTTCCGGATGAATCTCGTTCCACATCTCGAAATTGGAATGGCCATTGCCGAAATCGTCCAGCGCGAAGCGCACACCGTGTGCGCGCAGATAACCCAGCGCATGCGCAAGGCGCGCCGGTTCCTCGACGATGTCGCGCTCGGTCAGCTCGATGGTGATGCGGCTCAAATCCATGCCACCCGCGCCGAGCGCGGCTAGCAGGTCGTCGGGCTTGATCGATTCCTGCATGAAGGCTTGCGCGCTCAGGTTCACCAGCAGGCGGCCGGCGGTTTTCTGCGCAGCGAAGGCGCCGCATACCGTGCGCGCGGCGGTCAATTCGAATTCGCCCAGGCGGCCTTCCGCCCGCGCCAGGTTGAGCAATTCCGGCGTGCTGATATTGCCGAGCGTTTCGGTGGAGCGAGCCAAGCCCTCATGCGCGACCACGTCCATGGTGTCCAGCCGGATCAGCGGCTGGAACATCGCCGTCAGTCCGCTTTGCGCGCGATCGAGCAACGAGGTGAAGCGGGCCTGGTCGCGAAACAGGATCATGCGCAGTCAGGCTGGCCTTGGCCGAGCGGGCGCGCGTGGCTCGAAGCGGGAATGGGCGGCAGTGGGGGAAGCACAGTGCACCTTGGACGGCGGGACTACTTTGCTATTCGGCGGGCAATGCTTCGACTTGAGCCCAGGAAATCGTAAAAAATATTACATTTCAACCGTTTGACAGAGATGTTGCAGTTGACCCGAACGCCATGCCGCGGCAATGGCAGGGCCTGCCGTCAGCCGCCTTTCGCCCCTGCGTGCACCAGCGTTTTCTCCCGCATCGCCTGCGCCTGCAAGACCAGCGCCAGCACTACCGAAGCCATCGCGGCGAGTGCGGCAAAACCATAGATCGCGTTATAGCCCATGCCGCCGGCCACCCAGCCGCCGAGCGGGCCGGTGAGCGCCATCGCCACATCCATGAAGACCGAATACACGCCCAGCGCCGCGCCGCTGCTGTGCGCAGGCACGCGTTGCACGGCCTCCACGCCGAGCGCGGGGAACACCAGCGAAAAGCCGAAGCCGGCGATGGCAGCGCCGACACCCGCCATGGTGGGGCTGCTGGCCAGGCACAGGACGATCAGGCCGATCGCCTCGACGGATAGCGAGGCCATCGCCACGCGATAGCCGCCGAGCTGGGGAATGCTGCGCGCGAACACGAAGCGCACGCCGACGAAGACCACGCCGAAAATGGTGAGCGCGAGCGCCGCGTTCGTCCAGCCGTGCGCGGCGTAGAACAAGGTGATGAAGGTGGCGATGCAGCCGAAGCCGATCGAGCCGAGCGCCAGTCCGATGCCGTACGGCACCACGCGCGCGGCCACGGTGCGCAAGGGCGCGCGCTCGCCGGCCACCACGGTGGTGGCGCGCTTCAATCGCGCCAAAGGCAGCGCGGCCAGCGGCAGCAGCAAGGTGGTCAGTCCGATGGCCGCAAAACCGAAACGATGATCGAGCACCACGCCCAGCGGCGCGCCTGCGGCCAACGCGCCATAGGTGGCCACGCCGTTCCAGGAAATCACGCGCGCCGTATGGCGATGCCCGACCTGGCCCATGCCCCAGGTGATGGCGCCGGTGCCTACGCAGCTTTCCGCGCAACCGAGGGCGAGGCGCGCAATGAAGACCAGGCCCAGGCTGAGCCAGGGCAGGCCGCTGGCCAGCGCGGCGAGCAACAGCAGCACGCCGCTGGCCGCGCACATCGCAAGACCCGTCATCACGGCGCGCTTGGGGCCTTTGCCGTCGGCCATGCGTCCGGCTTGCGGGCGGCTGATCAAGGTGGCCACGTATTGCATGCTGATCGCCAGCCCCGCCAGCATCGCGCCGAAACCGAGGTTGGTGTTCACGAAACCTGGCAGTACCGCCAGCGATAGCCCGATGGTCAGGTAGGCGATGAAGGTAAAGGCGACGGTGCTCAAGATCGACAGCAACACGCCGGCGGGGCGACTCTCGACGGTCGCGGAATGGGAGGCATCGGCCATGGGGCTCTTACAGGACTGCCGGACAAAGACGGCCATTGTAAGTCATTATGTTGCACTGCGTCATGGCCGATGATGCCAGGTTGGGGCTGATCCCCAACCTGGATCGCTACGGCCGGTTGCGGCTCAGCCTTCGTCCTCGGCGTCTTCTTCCTCGTCTTCTTCGTCCTCGGAGAATTCGGCCAGTTCTTCCACGCGCAGGAAGTTGGCGATCTCATCGGCGAACACGATGCGCTTGCCGTCGGCGCACATCGGACGCACGTGCTGTTGCCGCGCACCGTTGTCGAGCGTTTCCACCAGGGCGAAGCACACCAGGGTCGAGGCACTTTCGTCGCCGCTTTCGTCGTACACGGCCACCCAGCCGTTGGCGGGAAGGATCTGCAGGATATTCGTTTGCTTGGACATGGCGGTTCCGCGTGGTGAAAACGCGCAAGCTTGCCCGGCGTGCACGACGATCGCAAGCGCGATCATTTGCTGATCACCAAAAACTTGTCATGTATCTCCGACATGATGGCCGATGCGCCAAGCCAGTCACCATAAGCAAGGTCGCGCGATGCCGGAAGGTTGCGCGGTCATGGTGTACTTTCGTGCGCAGGCGTTTTTCGAAGGAGCCTTCGATGCAAGGGATCGATTTCGTGCAGGGCGAGGTGCGCATCACCACGCATCGCGAGCATGACGACCTGCTCAGCGCGGGGCTTGGCCTCGATGGTTTGAAGGGAGCGCTGGCGCCGTTCGTGAATCCCGCGCATCCCGCCGCGCAGGAACTGCGCCGGCGCGCGATCCAGACAAGCTGGAAAGGCATCGCCGATCTTGGTCCGCTGGGTGGATATGGCACGGTGTATGGCGCGGTTCCCCCCGTGCCGGGACGCGAATATCAGGCGTTCGCGAAGCTGGCCGGCGCGCAGCAGCCGCATCGCGTGCTGGTGCAGGTGCCCGATGGTTTCGACCATGCGCATCGTTGCCTGGTGGTGACGGCGTCGTCCGGTTCGCGCGGCATTTATGGCGCGATAGCCTTGGCGGGCGCCTGGGGGTTGCCGCGCGGTTGCGCGGTGGCGTACACGGACAAGGGCGCGGGTACCGGTTATTTCGACTACGCCGACGATAGCGGCGTGGCGCTGAGCGGCGAACGTGCGAAGCGTGGCACGGCGATGCTGGAATTCGAACCCGCCGCGAATGGCGAAGGCATCGCCTTCAAGCATGCGCATTCCGGTGACCATCCGGAGGCCGACTGGGGCCGTCATGTCTTGCAAGCGGCGCAGTTCGGGCTGGCGATGCTGGATCGCGCGTTTCCGGAGCAGGCGCCGTTCACGCCGCAGAATACGAAGATCATCGCAACCGGCCTGTCCAATGGCGGCGGTGCGGTGCTGCAGGCAGCCGGGTTGGACGAGCAACACATGCTGGCCGGCGTGGTGGCGCTCGAACCGAACGTGCATGTGGCGCAGCACGGCCGCGCGCTGTACGACTACGCGACGGAAGCGGCGCTCTGGCTGCCGTGCGCATTGACGGATGCACGCTTCGCCGCCGCGCCGTTTGCGCGCGATGCGAACGGCGCACCGCATGCTGCATGGGCGGCGCGTTGTGCAAGCCTGCATGCGCAAGGTCTGCTGAAAGCGACCGAGCTTGAACACCAGGCGATCGAGGCTTACGAACATCTGCACGGTAGCGGCTGGACCGACCAGGCGCTGGCGACGGCCGCCTCGTCGACGATTCTGGATGTGTGGCGCGTAATTGCCGTCGCATATGGATCGGCCTATTTGCGTCGCGATGCGAATGCCATGCCGTGCGGCTATCGCTATACCACGCAGGTCAACGGCAAGCCGGGCGTGGTCGACGACGCCACGCGCGCAAAATGGTGGACGGATGGTTCGGGCATTCCGCCCGATATCGGCATCGGCCTGCTGGGCGGTACGGACGACAGCGCCGATCCGCAGCTTCCCGGCATCAGCGGCTTGCGCAAGCTATGGACGGCGGAGGATGCCGATGCGCGCGTCTTGCAGGCATCAGTGCACGCGCTGGCGGCGAGCTTGCCGCGCAAGGAGCTGCCGCTGTGGGTGCTGCACGGCGCGGACGATGGCTTGCTGCCGACGGCGTTCACTTCCGAACCGTATATCGCCTGGCTGCGTGCCGAAGGCCGCCGGCCGTTGTATTGGAAGCTGCCGCACGCCCAGCATTTCGACGCCTTCCTCGCGCTGCCCGGCTTTGGCGACCAGCATCTGCCGTTGTTGCCGTATGCCTACGTGGCGCTCGATCGGCTGTGGGCGCATGTGTTTCAAGCACAGCCGTGGCCGGAGGAACTGCCGACGCCGGTGGGAACCGCCCGCGGCGCCGGAGCCCTGCAAGCGAGCATGCTCGGCATGTAGGTTGGGGTGCGGACCCTGATATATCCCCACGTTTTTGCTTAGCGCTTCTTGTCTCTGCAAAAACGAAAACGTTCATGCTGGAGGGCCGCCCAAAAAGCCCAAAAGTCATTCCGGCGAAGGCCGGAATCCATGCTTCGTACTGGCGATGGATGATTCGCTTCGCTCACCCCTTCGGGGCCGTCCTTCGGACGTTCTCCGCGCTGCGCGCTACGTCCGGCCTTCGCCGGAATGACGGTGAGGCGATATGAGCGATTGCGCACAGAAATGGTTAGTCCGCTGATTTCGCTCAACATATCAGGTGAAAAACGTGGGGATATTTCAGGGTGCAGACCCCAACATTCCCCACCCCGCGTTGTGACGATGTTGGGGTTCGCACCCCAACCTACGCCTTCTGCGGGTATTCTTGCGCGTTCGGCGCCTGGCGTTTTCCGGGCGTGTGTTTGTTCAATACCACAAGGAATAGCCATGGCCATCCAAGTCACGATCACCACCAACCGCGGCCCGATCCACCTGCGCCTGCATGACGACAAGACCCCGGTGACGGTGGCGAGCTTCGTCAACCTGGCGCGTCGCGGCTATTACGATGGCCTGTCCTTCCATCGCGTGATCAACGATTTCATGATCCAGGGCGGTTGTCCCGAAGGCAGCGGCCGCGGCGGCCCGGGCTACCGCTTCGAAGACGAATTCAATCCCTCGCTGAAGCACGACAAGCCGGGCGTGCTGTCCATGGCCAACGCCGGCCCGCGCACCAACGGCAGCCAGTTCTTCATCACGCACGGCCCCACGCCGTGGCTGGATGGCAAGCACAGCGTGTTCGGCGAAGTGATCAGTGCGGAAGACCAGAAAGTGGTGGACGCGATCAGGCAGGGCGACGCCATCGAGAAAGTCACGGTGGAAGGCGATGCGGATGCGCTGCTGGCCGCGCAGGCGGAGCGTGTGAAGGAGTGGAACGAGGTGCTCGATCAGCGCGGTTGATCGCGCGGTTTCACGCGACGGTTACGATTGTGTAGCCGACGTCGACATAGAATCGCCGGGCTTGGATCTTTCTCAAAGGAGTACAGCCATGTCGTTACTCGATAGTTTGGGCAGTTTGCTGGGTGGCAGTCAGGGCGAGGGCGGCAATTCGCTGGTATCGATTGCAGGCCAGCTGATTCAGCAGGCCGGTGGCGTGCAGGGCCTGGCCGAAAAGCTGCAGCAGCACGGGCTGGGCGATGCGGTGCAATCGTGGATCGGCACCGGCGCCAACCAGGCCATTTCCGGCGACCAGCTCAATAACGTGCTGCAGAAGGCCGGCCTGGATTCGGTGGTGAACAACGCAGCCGGCAAGCTTGGTGTGGATCCTGGCCAGTTGCTCGGCCAGCTTGCGCAGGTATTGCCGCATGCGGTGGATCACGCCACGCCCAACGGCGAAGTGCCCACAGGCGGCAGTGGCGGTTTCGATCTGTCGATGCTGAGCGGCCTGGCCGAAAAGCTGCTTGCGGCAAAGCCGGCCTGAGCAGCGTTATAAAAAAAGCACGGTGGATTGCTCCACCGTGCTTTTTTTGCGCCCTAGTGTTGGGGTTTGCACCCCAACCTGCGTGCACATCAATGCTGGATGAAGCGCAACAGATACAGCAGGACCACCGCACCGACGATCGACATCAAAAAGCCTGCCGTGTGGAATTTCTGGCCCGGCGCCGGCTTCTTGAACAAGCTGCCGATGAAGCCGCCGATGACGGAGCCGACAATACCCACGATCGTGGTCATGATGAATCCGTAATGCTCGGCGCCCGGCACGATCCAGCGGGCGATGACGCCAATGATGAAGCCGACGATGATCGACCAGATGATATGGAACATGGACATCCCCTTGTCTTGGGCAGTGATGATTGATTACTACAAGACACCCCTCCGCCCGGTTTTGCAGCGGCCGGCGACATCATGCCAGGGGCGTAGGGCAGGGCAATAGGAATTTTCTGGGTCTGGTCCGCAATCGCTCCGGTTGACGCAGCGCCGCATGCTAAAATCGCCCGGTTTGCTGTCCCGCCCCCAACGAGGAAGCCATGCCCCAGCTCGCCCAGCGTATCGGCCGCGCCAAGCCCAGCGCGATCATGGTCATCGCCGAAACGGCCAAGCAACTCAAGGCCTCCGGCCGCGACATCATCAGCTTCTCCATCGGCGTGCCGAACTTTCTGCCGGGC
This sequence comes from Dyella sp., assembly GCF_051954575.1. Classification (GTDB taxonomy): domain Bacteria; phylum Pseudomonadota; class Gammaproteobacteria; order Xanthomonadales; family Rhodanobacteraceae; genus Dyella_B. Next base: position 46,866 of record NZ_JBQCHP010000065.1, read on the forward strand.
GAACACGTATACGCCGCTGCGCGCGAAGCGCTGTCGCACGACAGCGGCCAGTACGGCAGCAACCGCGGTTCGGATGCGCTGCTCGATGCCTTCCTCAAACACATCGAAGCATTGGGCTTTACCGGCTACGGGCGCTTGAACCTGTCGGTGGGCATCGGCGCCAAGCAGATCCTGTACAACCTGGCCGAGGCGCTGCTCAATGACGGCGATGAAATCTGCTTCCCCGCGCCGTACTGGACCACTTATCGCGACATCGCCGACATCGTCGGCGCGAAAGCCAACGTGCTGCACTGTGGGCCGGATCAAAACTACAAGCTCACGCCGCAGCAGTTGGAAACGGCGCTGGCGCGCAAGCCGAAGGTGTTCCTGTTCAACAATCCGTCCAATCCCACCGGCATGGTCTATACGCGCGAGGAAATCGCCGCGCTGGCCGCCGTGCTGGTGCAATATCCGGATACCTGGATCATCACCGACGACATCTACAACACGATGGTGTTCGATGGCATCGGCTATCACAACTTCGTGTTCGCCCGGCCGGAATTGCGTGAGCGGCTGATCTTCGTCGATTCGATTTCCAAGACCTACGGCATGCCGGGCTGGCGCGTGGGCCTGATCGCCGGGCCGGAGAACGTCGCCAAGGCGGTGACCACGCTCAACTCCAACCACATCACCAGCGTGCCGGAAGTGATCGCCGCCGCGGCGATTGCCGCCTTCAGCGGTCCGCAGGACGTGCCGCAGGCCAAATGCAAGGAGTTCGCGCAAAAACGCGACGTGGTGCTGGCCGCGCTGGCGAAGATTCCCGGCGTGGTGTGCCCGCGTCCGCAGGGCGCGTTCTACGCGTTTCCGGATATCTCGGTGGCGTTCGGCAGGAGCCACAACGGTACGCGCATCGAGAACGATGTGGATTTCTGTGCCGCGCTGCTGGGCGCCAAGGGCGTGGCCTGCGTGCCGGGTTCGGCCTTCGGCGAGGCGCGCGCCATGCGCATTTCCTACACCTGTCCCAGCGCACAGTTGGAACCCGGCCTTGCACGTATTGCCGAGTTCTTTGCCGAGCTGACTTGATTTCTTTACGGCCCGCGTCGCTGCGATGCGGGCCTTGTCGTTTTATGCACCTGAAGGAGTTGCCACGATGAAAGCCCCCGTTCGTGTTGCCGTGACCGGCGCAGCCGGCCAGATCGGTTACGCCCTGCTGTTCCGCATCGCCGCCGGCGACATGCTCGGTCCGGATCAGCCGGTGATCCTGCACCTGCTCGAAATCACGCCTGCGCTGCCTGCGCTGCAGGGCGTGGTGATGGAACTCAACGATTGCGCCTTCCCGACCCTGGCCGGCGTGGTTGCCACCGACGACGTGAACGTCGCTTTCAAGGACGTCGATTACGCCCTGCTGGTCGGCGCGCGTCCGCGTGGCCCGGGCATGGAGCGCAAGGATCTGCTCGAAGCCAACGGCGCCATCTTCGCCCCGCAGGGCAAGGCGCTGAACGATCACGCCAAGCGCGACGTGCGCGTGCTGGTGGTGGGCAACCCGGCCAACACCAATGCGCTGATCGCGCAGCAGAATGCGCCTGATCTGGATCCGAAGTGCTTCACTGCAATGGTGCGCCTGGATCACAACCGCGCGCTGTCGCAACTCGCCGAGAAGACCGGCAAGCACACCACCGAAATCAAGAAGGTCACCATCTGGGGCAACCACAGCTCCACCCAGTATCCGGACCTGCACCACGCCATCGTGGGCGGCAAGCCGGCGCTCGGCCTGATCGACCAGGCCTGGTACGAGAAGGACTTCATTCCTACCGTGCAGCAGCGCGGCGCGGCCATCATCAAGGCGCGCGGTGCTTCGTCGGCTGCTTCGGCGGCATCGGCGGCGATCGATCACATGCGCACATGGGCGCTGGGTACTGCCGAAGGTGACTGGGTGTCGATGGGCATTCCGTCGGACGGTTCGTACGGCATCGCACCGGGCGTGATCTACGGCTATCCGGTAACGGTGAAGGGTGGCAAGTACGAGATCGTGCAAGGTCTGGAAGTCAATGACTTCTCGCGCGCACGCATGGATGCGACCGACAAGGAACTGCGCGAAGAGCGCGCGGGCGTCGAGCATCTGTTTGCGAAGAAGTAAGACACATCTTTCGCTGCGGGAAAACAAACGGCCATCCGCAAGGGCGGCCGTTTGTTTTATGCCCGCACTTGCGGGATAAGCGCGTTCTTGCCCAGCCGTCATTCCGGCGAAGGCCGGAATCCAGTCTCAATACACGTCCGAAGGACACGACATCTTTATGCGGTGTGCTGCGCACATCGTATTTAAACTGGATTCCGGCCTTCGCCGGAATGATGGTGAGGAAAGATGACGACGTTGAGGTTTGCACCCCAACGTTCAGCGCAACTGATAGCTGAAAGTGAAATTCACCCGCGGCGAGCGATGCGTAGCGCCCAGCGGCTTGTCGCCCACCGGCTGCGCTACGGTGAGATCGAACGCGTAGTAATGCTTGTCCGTCCATCGCACGCCGAGCCCGGCGCTGCCCAGTTTCGCCGGTGCAGGCGTGCCGACGTTGAGATACGCGCGCGCAAACTGTGTCACCACGTAAGGCGTGACTTGCCTCACCCAGCGATTGGACAAGTCGTAGTGCTGGTTCACTTCGAATGACGCGCCCCAGCCGCTGTCACCGGCCGTTTCGCCCGGATCGTAGGCCAGTCCATAGCGCGGTCCGCCGAAACTTATCTGCTCGGTGGTCGGCAAGGTGCTGTGGCTGTATTGCCCGGTGATGTTGAAAACCGTGCCGAAGCGATGGGGCCATGCATCGCTTTGCAGAAAGCTTGCGTCGTAGCGCGTAAAGGTCGGGTCCGCGGGCGAGACCAACACCAGATGGCCGAACCGCGTTACCACGCTGGCATTGGCGCCCAGGCCATCGATGCCGCGCGCGATCTCCAGGTTGATCTTCTGCACGCGGGTGTCGCCGGCCTTGAGGTAATCCAGCTTGCCGTTGAACACGCGCAGGCCATCGTGCTGGATCAATCGCGCGCCGGTGATGGTGTTGGTGTACGTCTGCGTCAGCGTGGTGACGTAGCCGCCGCCCGTCGCGGTAAGGTTGGTGTGGTTGTCCAGCAGCAGCGGATAGCTGACGGAAAGCGCGAACTGGTCCTGATGCAGGGCTTGCTTCAGGTAGTAAGGCAGCTGGTTGTCGGTATTCGGGCTGCCCTGGTAATGCGAGCCGTTGAAGTGCAGCATCGCGCCGTCCGCGGCCAGCGGCTGCAGGAAGCTCAGCGAATACAGGTGTTGATGACCCGGCCCGGGCGGAAGCAGGGTGGAGAAACCGATCTGTTCGGCGAACGACAGCAGACCGTTTTCCGTCACGCTGGTCAGGCCTTGCACGCCGGGGTGATCGAAATCGATACCGGTGCTGGCATTGAAGCGCGTGCGCTTCACCGTCAACAGCAGTCGTGTAGCGCCATCGGTAGTGGTGGGCGCCGGTACGTTCGCATCGATATGCAGGCCCGGCAGCATGCCCAGTACTTGCAGATAACGTTCGAAGGTTTTTTGCTGCAACGGGCGTTCTTTGGCGATGTGCGCGGCGATGGCGCGGATCTTCGGCTCCATGTTGCCGGCATCGCCGCTGATGTTCACGTCGGCCACGTAGCCTTCCACGACGGTGACGTGCACCACGCTATCGGCGAAATCCTGCGTGGGTACATAGCCGAACGCGAGCGCGTAACCGTGCTTTTGATAAATGACGGCGATTTTCGCGGCAGCATCGAGCACGTCGGAAACGTGCACGGTCTTGCCGGTCATCGGGCTGAACAGCGCGGCGACTTCCTTGAACGGCACCGCATGCACGCCGACCACGTCGAAGCGCCGCGGTGTGATGGATGTTGCGAGCAACGCAGCCAGGCGCGGATTGGCGGCGTGCGCCTCCACTTCCGTATTCACCTTGGGCGCCACCGGCGTTTCCACGCGCGGCAGATTCTGCAGCGGATTTGCCGTGGCCGGCGGGCGCACCTGCGCCGCCACCTGCAACGAAACCATGCTTGAAACACCGAACACTGACGCACCGAGCGCCGGGCCGATCCATGCCTTCATGCCATGCCCCTGTTCATCCCAACCCTCCCCTGCGTGCAGGGGAGGGCGCGATATGTCGCAAGAAGTCGCCGCTTACAGAGTGTGCTTGCCGAGCAATCCGAGCAGGCTCGCCTCCTTGTTGCTGCTGGTCGATGAGGACGAGCTGCCGGTAACAGCGCCGACGATGCCACCCGTACCGCTGGTGCCGGTAAGGTTGGCCACGCCGTTGACCACGTTGCTGACGGTTTGCGTGACCGGCTGCAATACCCCGCCGACGCCGGTCGTGCCAGTGCCGCCTACCGCTGCCACCGTGTTGCCGGCGGCCGTGACGGTGTTGCCGACCAGGCCGGTTACCGTGCCGAGTCCCGCAGTGGGACCGGAGCCGGTCGCACTGGTGATGGCCTGCCCGGTGCTTGCCAGGGTCTGGCCGATACCGGTGATGGCATTGGTGCCGCCGGTAGCCGTGACGCCCACCGGATTGCCGATGCTGCCCGATTGGCCGAGGCCGGCCGTAACGCCATTGCCTAGCGTGGTGACGGCATTGCCCGCGCCTTGCACGACGTTGCCCACCAGCTGTGTGACCGGCGCTGCGCCCGGCACGGACGCACCGGTGCTGGCCACTTGCGCGCCCATCGACGAAACGATGCTGCCCACGCCGCTGGTGGCATTGCCGCCGACCTGCGATACCGTTGCAACGAGATTGCCGCCGCCATTGCTGCTGCTTTGGCCCAGCGTGGACAGTGGCGTCACCGTATTGCTGGCCGCCTGCGTGATCGTCTTCACCAGCCCGGTGCTGAGGGTGTGATCGAGCGGCGTGCTGCCGGCCGATACATCGTTGCCGACAGTGGATACCACGCCGCCGAGCGCGGCGGTGATCGGCTGGATCGGCGAGCCCTGGAACGAACCGACGCTGGCGACCGCCTGGCCGAGATCGTTCACCGCCTTGCCCGTGTCGTCGACGACACCGCCCAGGCTCTGCACGGTGGTGCCGACCGGATCCTTCGTATTGCCGAGCTGGCCCAGTCCGCTGACCACGCCGTTGCCCAGCGCCGTTACCGCATCGCCGGTGTTGGTCACCACGCCGGCAAGCCCTTGCGTGAGGCCGTTGTTCCCCAACGGTGTACCGGTGAGTTGCGAACCGATGGTGCTCACCGCACCGCCTAAGCTGGTTACTACACCGCCCGCACCGGTCGCCACGCTACCAAGCAGGGTGCTGGGCGCTGGGGTCGGAGTAGGTGTTGGAGTTGGAGTTGGAGTCGGAGTAGGTGTTGGAGTCGGACTGGGCGTTGGGCTCGGGCTCGGTGATCCACCACCGTCGCCACCCGTTCCACCGGTGCCGCCAATGCCGCCGCCAGCAGAACCGCTGTTGCCGCTGCTCCCGGAAGTGCCCGAACCATCCGAGCCGGAGCCGCCTGAGCCACTGCTGCTCGATCCGCCTGATGGACTGACCGACAGACCGCCTCCCGATGAACTGCGGACCGAGCCCGATCCGCTGCATGCCGTCAAGGAGAGCACGCATGCGGCGATCAGACTGGCCAGAAGGGTTTGCTTGATGATGATGTTGCCCGAAGCAATGCTACGCATGACCCATCTCCTTTGAGCGCGAGCGCACCTCACCGCAGGCGTTGCGCCTGTTTCGGTGCGCCGATGAAGGTAGACATCAATTTTCCCGACCGGCCCATGCATGCCGGTGACATTTGCGACTTGAAACCCCTGATGCGAGTACCTGATGGCCTACATGAACGGGGATCGGGCAATTTGATGTTGCGTGGACATAAGTGAAGACGCTGTGCACGATGTGCGGCTATTCGTCACAGTTTCCGAAAACGGGTAGGGTTGGCCGAAAACGGGTAGATGTCGGCGGCCGCGGCTGGCACGTTTTATTCCCGCACAGCGCGCAATTGGCGGTTTTTCGCGGTGACGCGCAGTACCGAGCCCTGCTCGTACCAGTCGCCCAGCACGATGCGTTCGGCCGTATGGCCGTCCAAATCGAAATGGTGGATGGCGGGGCGATGGGTGTGGCCGTGGATCAGGTGCGTCACGCCCGCGTGGCGCATCGCTTGCGCCACCGCTTTGGCGTTCACGTCCATGATGTCTTCGTGCTTGATGCTGTTCTGTGCGCGGCTTTCCGCGCGCGCCTTCGCCGCCAGCGCGCGGCGCGCGTCCAGCGGCATGGCCAGTACCTGGGCCTTCCATTCCGGCGTGCGCACCTGGCGGCGGAAGGCCTGGTAGGCCAGGTCGTCGGTGCACAGAACATCGCCGTGCATCAGCAGGGTCGGGGTGCCGTAAAGATCGTGCACGGTGCCGTCTTCGAGCAAGGTAAAACCGGCGCGCTCGGCGAAGGCTTGGCCCATCAGAAAATCGCGGTTGCCAGCGATGAAATACACCGGCACGCCAGCATCGCACACCGCCCGTGTGGCATTGGCGATACGTTGCGGCAGCTGCGCATCGTCATCATCGCCGACCCAGGCCTCGACCAGGTCGCCGAGGATGTACAAGGCATCGGCCTTGCGCACTTCGTCGCCGGACAGGTAATGCTCAAACAGCGTAGTGATCTGCGGGCGGCTGTCGTCCAGGTGCAGGTCCGAAATGAACAGCGTGCTCATTTGGATTTGCGCGGCGCAGGGGTAACTGGCGGCTTGGCGGCCGCAGCAGATGCCGGCGCGGGCGCGGGCGCGGCTTCGCCTTCGACGCTCACGCTCTGGATCACCACCAGCGGGTTGGGCACGTCGGCGGCGAAAGGACCTTGCGCACGCGTGGGCAGCGCGGCGATCTTGTCCACCACGTCCATGCCCTTGGTCACCTTGGCGAACACGGTATAGCCCCAGGTAAGGCCGTTCTGGTTGCCGACGTAGTCCAGGCGGCGATCGTCCACCAGGTTGATGAAGAATTGCGAGGTGCCGGAGTTCGGATCCGCGCCGCGCGCAACGGCCACCGTGCCGCGCAGATTGGAAAGCCCGTTGTCGGCCTCGCTGGCCACCGGCGAATGCGTGCGGCGTGGCTGCAGCTCGGCGGTGTAGAGGCCGCCCTGGATGAGATAGCCGGGAATCACCCGATGAAACACCGTGCCGGCGTAGAAGCCTTCGTGCACGTAGCGCAGGAAGTTGGCGACGCTCTTGGGCGATTTGTCCGCGTACAGCTCCATCGTGATGTCCCCTTGCGAGGTATGCACGGTCACTGTGGGATTGGCCACCGCCGGCGCGGCGGGCGCAGCGGCCGGCTTGCTGGTCTGCGCCACGGCAAGCGGAGCGATGAGGAAGAGGGCGGTCAGCAGGTACTTGGGCATGTTGGGAAACGTACGGCTGAAATATCCGCGCATGATACGCGGGTGAAGCCTGCTTATGGCTGATTGGCGATGTCGTGCTTGGCCGTGCATCTGTAGAGCGTCCGATTGGCGCTACGTTTCAGCTGTGCGGCACGCGCTCCCTCCCCTGCTGGCAGGGGAGGGCTGGGGTGGGGTTGTACGAGCTTGCCGTAGTGTTTGAATTCATCGCGAGGTTGCTTCCCCCCACCCCGACCCTCCCTACTACACGTAGGGGAGGGAGCAATAGGCGGCAATTGCGAGGCCGATTCGCTTTATTCCGTCCCGATCGACAACGTCAAACCCAATTCCGCCATCGGCGTGATTTCCTGCTCCAGGTCCGCCTGGGTCAGCGGATGCTGTTCCACCCACGCTGCGGGCAGACGCAAGCCGAGGCGTTGCGCGCTGGCGGCCAGGCGCATGGGCGGTAGCGATTCGGGACGGCGCGCGCGGCGGAACAGCACGGCCAGGCGCAGCAGGGCGGTGATGTATTTGGCGAGTTGGCGGTAGCGCTGCGGCAACGAGGAGAACGCGGCCTTGTCCGGCTTGCGCCGATGCGCCTGCACCACCGCGGCGAGCAGGTGCTGCTCCTGCTTGGAGAAGCCGGCGAGGTCCGCATTGCGCAGGATGTACGCGCCATGCTGGTGATGTTGGCTGTGCGCGATGGCCAGCCCGATCTCGTGCACTCGCGCGGACCATGACAGCCATTCGCGCGCCTCGGCATCCAGTTTCCAGGCTGGCGCCACCTGGTCGAACAGCATCAGCGCGGTGGATTCCACGCGGCGCGCCTGCGCGCGATCCACGCCGTAGCGGTTGGCCAGGGCGTCGATGCTGGCGGTGCGCGGATCGGTGCCGCCGGCGCGGCCGATCAGGTCCCACAGCAAGCCTTCGCGCATCGAGCTTTCGCACACTTGCAGGCGCTCGATGCCGAGCGCGGCGAAGGCCGCTTCGAAGATCACCACCGCGCCGGCGAACACCGGCGCGCGTTCTTCGCCCAGGCCGGGCAGCTTCAGCGCACCGATCTGGCCCTGGTCGAGCACGGTATCGCGTAGCGTGGCCAGCGAGGCGGGCGTCACGCCGTGATCGGACAGCTTCATGGCCTGCACCACCGCACCGATCGCCTTGGCGCTGCCGGAGGAGCCGAAGGCTTCGGTCCAGCCGGCTTCGAGGTATTCCTCGGAGAACTGCTGCAGCAGCACGCCGATTTCGCCGCGCGCCCGCTGCCAGCGCTTGCGCGTGAGCTTGCCGGCGGGAAAGAAGCGCTGCGTGGTGGCGATGCAGCCGACTTGCACGCTTTCGGTATGCAGCGGCGCCAGCCCGCGACCGATGATGAATTCGGTGCTGCCGCCGCCGATGTCGATCACCAGCCGCGGCTCGCGCGACGTCGGCAGATCATGTGAGACACCAAGGAAGATCAGGCGACCTTCCTCGCGGCCGGACACCACTTCCACAGGATTGCCGAGTGCCGCTTCCGCCGCAGTGAGGAATGCCTGCGGCGAAGCAAGGCGGCGCACGGTATTGGTAGCCACGGCGCGCACGCGGGCGGAGGGAATGCCGGCGATGCGCTGGCCGAAGCGGGCCAGGCAATTCAGCGCACGCGCGCGATGCTCGGCATCCAGCGTACCGTCGGCACGGAGGCCGGCCGCCATGCGCACGGTTTCGCGCAGGCGATCGATCACGCGCGGCTCGCCATGCTCCATGCGTGCGACGACCATGTGAAAACTGTTTGAGCCAATGTCGACGGCGGCCATCAGCTCGCCGTCCTTGATCTGCATCTGGTCACCGAGGCTCACGCGGGACTCCTGGTTCGTATCGCGGCCAATTCTCGCATGTTCGAATCATGCGAAACACCGTGGGTTGGGCCGAGGCGCAGCCGAAACCCAACATCGTCATGCCACATCTGGATGTTGGGGTTTGCACCCCAACCTACGATCTGCGCGTCGTAGGCTGGGGTGCGAACCCCAGCGTCGCATTGCCAAATCTACCCTTCTTCGCGCAGCTTGGTGGGCAGCGGCGAACGCGCCGATGCCGTCACCGCCGCATTGCACAGCTTCGCCAGCAGCGTGTCCTGCGCCGAATGCGGCGGGTCCTCGCCGGGCGTGGCGCGAGTGTAATGACCGTCGCTTTCCAGCAGCCAGGCCTGGGTGTTGTCGGCAAGATAATTGGCCAGTGTTTCCTCGTACACGCGTGCGGCCAGTTGCGGGTCGAGAATGGGAAAGGCCACCTCGATGCGGCGCATCAGGTTGCGCTCCATCCAGTCCGCGCTGGCGCAGTAGATTTCCGGCGTGCCGTCGTTGGCGAACCAGTACACGCGGCTGTGTTCGAGAAAGCGCCCTACGATCGAGCGCACGCGGATGCGTTCGGAAACGCCTGGCAATCCCGGCCGCAAGGTGCAGGCGCCGCGCACGATCAGGTCGATTTCAACGCCCGCCTGCGCCGCGGCGTACAGCGCTTCGATCACGTGCGATTCGTTCATCGCGTTGAGCTTGGCGACGATGCGCGCCGGCTTGCCGTCGCGGGCGTGCGCGGTTTCGCGCTCGATCTTTTCCACCACGCTCTTGTACAGCGTGAAGGGCGAGTGCAGCAGGCGCTTCAAGTTGATTACCGGCCCCAATCCGGAGAGCTGCTGGAAGATCTTGTGCAGGTCTTCGCCGATTTCCGGGTTGGCCGTCATCAGGCCGATGTCGGTATAGAGGCGGCTGTTGGTCTGGTGGTAATTGCCGGTGGACAGGTGCACGTAGCGTCGCAGATGACCGTCCTCGCGCCGCACGATCAGCATCATCTTGGCGTGCGTCTTGAAGCCCACCACGCCGTACACCACCTGCACGCCGGCTTCCTGCAGGCGCGTGGCGAAGCGGATGTTGGCCTCCTCGTCGAAGCGCGCGCGCAGCTCGATCACCACGGTGACGTCCTTGCCGGTGCGCGCCGCCTCCACCAAGAGATCCACCAGTGGCGTGTCCTTGCCGGCACGGTACAGGGTCTGCTTGATCGCCAGCACGTCCGGATCCTGCACCGCTTCGCGCAGCAGGTCGACCACGGCGTTGAACGATTCGTAAGGGTGATGCAGCAGGATGTCGCGCTGGCCGAGCACGTCGAAAATCTTGCGCCCGGTGCTGAGCGCCGCCGGCAGGGCGGAGGTGAAGCGCGGAAATTTCAGCGCGGGGCGATCGAGATCGTCATAGACCAGGCCGGCGCGGATGATGTTGACCGGGCCGTGGCAGCGGTAGACGTCGGTTTCTTCCAGTTCGAAATTGCTGATCAGCATCGACACGATCGACTGCGGACAGTCGGCGCCGATCTCCAGGCGCACCGGACGCGCATAGCCGCGGCCATGCAGTTCTTCCGCCAGCGCGCGGGCAAGATTTTCGACTTCTTCTTCCTCGACGATCAGCTCGCTATTGCGCGTGACGCGGAACTGGTACGAGCCGGCCACTTTGAAGCCGGGGAACATCATATCGACGAAGGCCTGCAGCAGCTCGGCCAGGAACACGTAGTGATCGCCTGACCCGCTCACCTCGTTGGGAACGCGGATGATGCGAGGCAGCGAGCGCGGTGCGCGCACCAGCGCCATATGGCCTTCGTGGCCGAACGCGTCGCGGCCTTGCAGCACCACCGCGATGTTCAAGGTCTTGTTGAGGATGCGCGGGAACGGATGGGCGGGGTCCAGCCCCAGTGGCGAGAGCACCGGCAGCACTTCGTTCTCGAAGTAGCCGTGCAGCCAGCGGCGCTGGCGCGGCGTCCACTGCTTGCGGGTAAGGAAGTGGATGTCCTCGGCGGCGAGCGCAGGCCCGAGTTCCTCCTGCCAGGTGGTGTACTGCGCGCTGACCAGGTCCAGCACGCGTTCGCGGATGCGCGCCAGCAACTCGCCCGACAGCATTCCGTCGGGGCCGGGCGCGGCGGAGCCGAACTGGTGGTGATGCTTGAGCATGGCCACGCGCACCTCGAAGAATTCGTCGAGGTTGTTCGCCACGATGCTCAAGTAACGCAGGCGTTCCAGCAACGGCATGCTGGTGTCACGCGCTTGCGCCAGCACCCGGAAGTTGAATTCAAGCGTGGCCAGCTCGCGGCTCAGGAACAGCTCGGGCTGGGAGGTTTCGCTCTGGACGGCAGGTTGGGTGGCTTGGCGGCGTGGCATTCGCACATTCTTACTCATGCGCGGGGGCAGCGCCTATGCGTGTGTCACGCGGCGTTCAATGTTTTGTAATGCGACGCACGGCGAGGCGACAAGCACGTAGGTTGGGGTGCAAACCCCAACCGGCATGCTAAGCATCCCAATATTGGGGTTTGCACCCCAACCTACGTCATTCTGGTTTGGAATCGTGCACTTCCGGCGCCATCAGCCGCTCGCGGCCGAAGCAGCAGGTGAAGGTGGAGCCCTGGCCGGGCGTGCTGCGGATATCCAGGCGCGCCTGATGCAGGCCCAGCACGTGCTTGACGATCGACAACCCCAGGCCGGTGCCGCCGCTGTCACGCGAGCGGCTGGACGATACGCGGTAGAAGCGTTCGGTCAGGCGCGACAGGTGATCGGCCGGAATGCCGTAGCCGGTGTCGGTCACCGAATAATTGGCGCCGTCGGCGGTGCGTTCCCAGCGGATGGTGATGCGCCCGCCGGTGGGCGTGTAGCGCACCGCGTTGCTGACCAGGTTGGACAGCGCGCTGTGCAGATCCTTGGGCGAGCCGAGCAGGTCGATGTTGGCGACGTTTTCCACCGTGACGGTATGGCGGCCCTGGCTCAGCGCTTCGGCTTCCTTGCGCAAGGTGGCCAAGAGCGGCGCCATCTGCACGCGCTCTTCGCTGACGTGGTCCTGCGTTTCCAGGCGCGACAGCGTGAGCAGGTCTTCCACGATCTGGCCCATGCGCTTGGATTGCGCGCGCATTTCGCTCAGCACCGGCGCCAGATGCGGCACGTCTTCCGGATCGAGCAGTTCGAGATAACCGTGGATCACGGTGAGCGGCGTGCGCAGCTCATGCGAGACGTTGGCGACGAAGTCGCGGCGAATCTGCTCCAGCCGCGACATGTGGCTGATGTCGCGCGCCAGCAGCAGGCGCTGGCGCTGGCCGAACGGCAGCAAAGTGACGTTGATGTGGCGGCTGGGCGCGCCAGGTGCGCTCACATCGTTCAGCGGCTCGGGTGAGGGTTCTTCCAGCCAGCCGGCCAATTCGGAGTTGTGCAGTTTTTCCTTCAGCACCACGCCGCGGTCCTGTGGGCGGCGCAGGCCGAGCAGGCTTTCGGCGGCGTGGTTGAACCAGCGCACGTGCTGGTCCTGGTCGAGCAGCACGATCGCGTCCGGCAGGCTGCCCGCGGCACGGCGTAGATCATGCAGGTTGGCGGCTAGGCGTCGGGAGCGCATCATGAATCGGTCGTGCCGGGGGTCGGAGGAAATCTCGCCCGGCGTTGTGGTCGGTAAGCTCATGATGGGCTTAGCAATGTGACGCAAATGCGTCAGCAGCAAGACAATCTCCGCTATCGCGACGAGCGCCACGCCAGTCGCCACGTGGCCATGCGCCAACCAGCCGCCGACGCCGCCCGCGAGCAGCCCTGCCGCGAGGGCAAGAGGGAGTTTCCAGGCGCTTTGCGCTGCTGGCATGAGGCTCACCGGCAATCGAGGAGCGCGAATCGTAACCGGTGAAGCGGGGGAAGCCGCGGTGTTTTTGCGATTCCCGACTCCCGATTCACGATTGACGCCTCAAGTGCTGGCCGAGAACCGATAACCCGCGCCGCGCACCGTCTGCACCATGTCCTCGAGCTTCCATGGCTCGAGCGTCTTGCGCAGGCGGCGGATGTGCACGTCCACGGTGCGCTCTTCCACATACACGCTGCCGCCCCACACGTGATCGAGCAGTTGCGCGCGCGAGTAGACGCGTTCCGGATGGGTCATGAAGAAGTACAGCAGGCGGTATTCGGTGGGGCCGATCGGCACCGGTTCGTCGCCGGCGAATACGCGATGCGCGGGACCGTCGATGCGCAGCCGGCCCAGTTCCACCATGCCGGAACCATCGTCGCCCTGGCTGCGGCGCAGCACCGCCTTGATGCGAGCGATCAGCTCGCGGGTGGAGAAGGGCTTGACCACGTAGTCGTCCACGCCGGCTTCCAGGCCGTTGACGCGATCCATTTCCTCGCCGCGAGCGGTGAGCATGATGATCGGTATCTCGCGGCTGAGCTCTTCCTTGCGCAGGCGGCGGGCCAGGTCCAGGCCGCTGGTGCCGGGCAGCATCCAGTCGAGCAGGATCAGGTCGGGCACCTGTTCGGCGATCGACATCTGCGCCGTGCGCGCATCGGCGGCTTGTGAGGTGTCCATTCCGGCCTTGCGCAGGGCGAAAGCGACCATGTCGCGGATGGAAGCTTCGTCTTCAACAATCAGGATGCGTTTGTGCACGCGAAGGTCCGGTTGGGTGGCCTATGACGCAAATATTGCAGCGGTCAAATGTTACGCGGCAATGACAGTGCGCGAAAAAGCTACGCAGGGAAGGAATGCAGGATGACCGGAATCCCGCAGAAGGCGAACCGTAGGCTGGGATGAAATCCCAGCACGATCATACATATAAGCCGGGATTTCATCCCAGGCTGGGTTATTTCTCGGCGCTGAAACAAAGCCGTCCGCTGCAGCCAGGCCCGAACTGCTGCTGCGTCTGGCTGGTGCCATCCGGGTTGTCATCGGTGGCCACGCGGCGCTTGCGCAGTTCCAGCACCAACGGGGTGAGGTCGGCGATGTGGGCCTGGATGCGGGCGCGGGCGTAGTAGTCCAGATCGTTGCGCTTGAGCAGGGTTTTCAATTGCTCCATCGCATCGAACGGTCGACCCGAGAGAAAACTGGCCTGGGCGTAAGCCTCGCCGGCGCGGACCGCCTCGCCGGCCCGTTCGCTGGCGCGGGCATAAGCGGTGAACAGGCCCGGTTCGTCGGTGTCTTCCAGCATCGGCCGCAGCATGCTGGCGGCCTGCTCGGCCTGCGCCTTGCTGCCGCCCTGGATCAGCGCGTTGGCGTAGGCCAGGCCGATGGCCTTGTTGCGCGGAGATTCGGTGTTGAGCGCGGCGTAGAGTTCCAGTGCCGCGGCGCGCTGGCCGTCCTGCAGGTGCGCATCGGCCATGGCCAGGCGCAGCACCAGGCTGTCCGGGTGCTTGGCCAGCAGCGGCTGCAACTGAGCGATGGCCTTGCCGCCCTGGCCGCTGCGGGTCAGGGCGAGTGCGTAGCCGTAGCGGTTTTCCGGCGTGTCGTAGCGGCCGTCCTGGCGGCCAAGCAAGCCGGCGTAATAGTTGCTCATGCGGTACGCATCGTCGGACAGCACGCGCACACGCTCGCGCATCAGCAGATAGATGCTGAGATCCTTGCCGGCGCTGCCCGAGGCGAGCAGCGAGGTCGGGTCTTTCACGTAGGCGATCGGCGCCGTCTGCTGCGCCCAGCGCTCCTTGTCCAGCAGGTTGCCCTTCGGTTGCAGTTTCTGCGCAGCGATCAATGAGCCGGCGCGCGCTTTCGCATCGCTGATGCGCTGGGAGGTAACCGGGTGATCCAGCAGCAGGGAAGGCACGTCGATGCCGCCGGCGTCGGCGCTCATTTCGTCTTCCATGCGCTGGAAAAAGCCGGCCATGGCGTTGGGGTCGTAGCCGGACTTGGCGAGTGTCTCGATGCCGGTGCGGTCGGCTTCGGCTTCGTCCTTGCGGGTGAAGTTGATCTGCTTCTGCATCAGCACGCCCTGGCCGCCCAAGAGGGTGGCCGCGGCGGCCTGGCCACCGGCGGCGCCGCCCGCGGCGATGGCGCCGAGCGCGACCAATGCCAGCAGCGGCGTGTCCTTCTTCGCCGCTTCGTAGGCGCGCTGCAGGTGGTTCTGGGTGATATGGCCGATTTCGTGCGCCATCACCGCGGCCAGTTCGTCCTCGCTGCGCGTGATGACGATCAGGCCGGAATTCATGCCGATATAGCCGCCGGGCGCGGAGAAAGCGTTGATCACCGGATCCTTGGCGATGAAGAACGCGAAGTGGTCCTTCGGCCGGGCCGAGTTGGCGACCAGGCGGAAGCCCAGATTGTTGATGTAGTCGTCCAGCAATGGGTCGTCCACCACCATGTCCAGCGCGCGCATCTGCTGCAGCATCATGGCGCCGTAATCCTGCGCTTCCTGCGGGGAAATCAGCGCGTTGGCCGAGCTGCCCAGGTCAGGCAGGCGGATGTCGTCGGTGCGATCCTGGGCGCCGGCGGCAAAGGCCACGGCGGCCGAGGCCAGCGCGGTGAGCAGGCGGTGACGGAGATGTCGATGCGGCATGGTCATAGATGAACGACAATAGCACTCAGACCGTTCGCTGATGCGGCAGTTCAGCGTCCGGTGCTTGGTTTCGAACACCGCCACCGCCATTTACGGCGCAAGTCAGTCCGGGAGTTTCTGCGATGCCCAAGATCGAAGTCTATTCCACCGCGGTATGTCCGTACTGCGTGGCCGCGAAGAACCTGTTGAAGGCGAAGGGCCTGACTTGGCAGGAAGTGCGGGTGGACACCGATCCGGCCCAGCGAGACACCATGCTTCAGCGCAGCGGCGGCCGCCGCACCGTGCCGCAGATTTTCATCAACGATCACCACGTGGGCGGCTACGACGACCTGGTCGCCGCTGATCGCAGCGGCAAGCTGGCGCAACTGCTGGAAGCGGCCGCATGAGCGCCGAGAAGGATCGCGTCGCCGAATTCAGCGCATTCCGTCAACGCATGAACGAACGCATCCTGGCCGAAGACAACCAGGTCGTGCGTCGCTTTTTCGCCCTGGACACGCAGACCTACAAAGCCGGCGCGCTGGAGGTGAAAACCAAGGAGATGCTCGGCCTGGTTGCCTCGATGGTGCTGCGTTGCGATGACTGCATCAGCTACCACATCGCGCAGTGCAAGGAAGTGGGCGTGACACGTGACGAGTTCTTCGAAGTGTTCAGTGTGGGACTGGTGGTAGGCGGGTCGATCGTGATTCCGCATTTGCGAAGGGCGGTGGATTTTCTTGATCGGTTGGAAGGCGGCGCAGCAAGCGAGCAGGCGGAAGGCTGCGGCAAGCACGCGTAGTTTGTTCTCACCTCAGACAGTCCCCTCCCCTACGTGTAGTAGGGGAGGGTTAGGGTGGGGTGAAGCAACCTCGCGGTGAGCTTCAGCACACGGCAAGCTCGAGCAACCCCACCCGACCCTCCCCTGCAAGCGGGGGAGGGAGTTTATTTGCACATATCCATTCGAATTGAAGCGATGCTCCATACGAGCATTTGCAACGCCTGCCACTCGTTCCAGGCTATTCGCCGACAAGCCCATCAGGGATAATTGCGCAGTTTTCAGCCAGGCGCCTCCCCCATGCGCGCCGGCCTCCCTGCTTCATTCCCAAGGAGTTTTCCCCATGAGCAAGACCATTGCGGTGATCCCGGGCGATGGCATCGGCCCGGAGATCATGGCCGCCACGCTGCACGTGCTCGACGCGCTCGATTGCGGTCTCACCTACGACACGGTCGAAGCCGGCATGATTGCGCTCGAAAAGCACGGCGACCTGCTGCCCAAGCCCACGCTGGATGCGATCGCCAAGCACAAGGTGGCGCTGAAGGGGCCGCTGACCACGCCGGTGGGCGGTGGCTTCACCTCGATCAACGTCACGCTGCGCCGTCACTTCGATCTCTACGCCAACGTGCGTCCGGCGATCAGCTTTCCCGGCACCAAGGCGCGCTACGACAACATCGACATCATCACGGTGCGCGAGAACACCGAGGGCGCATATCTCTCCGAAGGACAGACGCTGTCCGAAGACGGCGAACTGGCCACCTCGATGATCCGCGTCACACGCAAAGGCTGCGCGCGCATCGTGCGCTACGCGTTCGAGATGGCGGTGAAGAAAGGCCGCAAGAAAGTCACGGCCGTGCACAAGGCCAACATCATCAAGACCGCCTCGGGCCTGTTCCTCAACGTGGCGCGCGAAATCGCCAAGGATTACCCGCAGATCGAGTTCAACGAGATGATCGTGGACAACGCCTGCATGCAACTGGTGATGCGTCCGGAACAGTTCGACGTGATCGTCACCACCAACCTGTTCGGCGACATTCTTTCCGATCTGTGCGCCGGCCTCGTCGGCGGCCTCGGCCTGGCGCCGGGCGACAACATCGGCGAGCACGCGGCGATCTTCGAGGCGGTGCACGGCTCGGCGCCGGACATTGCCGGCAAGGGCGTCGCCAATCCATGCGCGCTGCTGCTGGCCGCGGCCGACATGCTCGATCACCTGGGCCTGGTGGAGAAGGGCACCAAGCTGCGCGAGGCGATTCGCGACACCATGGCGAACGATCGTGACAGCGTCACGCCGGATATCGGCGGCAAGGGCTCGACGCAGAGCTTTGGCGAGGCGATCGCCAAGCGCGTGAAGGCTTGATCCCCTCTGCATCCCCTCTCCTCTTCGGGAGAGGGGAATCTCGCCCAGAACACCCGTAGGTTGGGGTGCCAACCCCAACATCGTCATGCATAGGCATCTCGAGCGTTGGGGTTGGCGCGCCAACCTACATGCGCGTGTTCAACCAAACATGCCGGGCTTGTAATCACCCGCCACGGTATGCGCCGCCAGGTTGATACGATTCCACGCGTTGATGTTGGTCACCAGCAAGGTAAGGTCGACCAGTTCCTTTTCGTTGAACTGGTGGCTGACTTCCTCATACAGCGCATCGGGTACCGAATCCCCCGGCACCAGGCGCGTGAGCGCTTCGGCCCAGGCGAAGGCGGCGCGTTCGCGCTCGCTGTAGAACGGCGCCTCGCGCCAGCCGGCCAGTACGTACAGGCGTTGCTCGGTTTCGCCGGCGGCGCGTGCGTCCTTGCTGTGCATATCCAGGCAGTAGGCGCAGCCGTTGATCTGCGAGACGCGCATCAGCACCAGCTCGATCAATGCCGGCTCCAACGTGCCGGATTTGATGTTTTTGCTCAGCGCCAGCAGCGGTTGCACGGCCTGGAAATGTTTACGCATATCGAAACGGGACATGACGGACTCCTTGGGATGTGCGGCCGGTATTGGCCGTTCAATGCAAGGACGTGGAGCCCGCCGATTTCGTGACTGCTTCGATGCGCGACAGTTTTTCCGGATGGCGAATGGCGTGGATTGCCGTGATGCGCTCGCCCTCGGCCTCCACCCACATCACCGAGCTGAGTTGCTCGCCCGCCCAGATCAGCAGCGCCGGCGCGCCGTTGAGCGTGCTGAGCTGATAGCGCGCGGCGCCGTAGGAGTTGATCGCGATCTGCCGGTACAAGCGGGCCAGGCGATCGGCGCCATGCAGCGGGTGCAGTACCGCGGTGACCACGCCGCCCCCATCGGAAATATGCACCGCGTCTTCGGCGAACAAGGCGCGCAGGGAATCGAGATCGGGCCGCTCCATCGCCTGGATGAAACGCTGCAGCATGCGCTGCTGCGCGGCGCGATCCAGATGAAAGCGCGGGCGCCCTTCGCGCAGCCGCGTCTTGGCGCGATGCACGCGCTGGCGGCAGGCTTCCTCGGTAATGCTAAGGATCGCCGCCGTTTCCGCGTGGCTGTAGTCGAACACTTCCTTGAGCAGGAAGGCCGCGCGTTCTTCCGGGCTGAGCCGCTCGAGCAGCAGCAGGAAGGACAGGCTCAGCGTCTCGGCGCGCTCCAGTTGCTCGGATGGCGCCTCTTCGATCGGTTCCAGCGGTTCGGGCAACCATGGGCCGGGATAGTGCTGGCGCTCCACCTTGGCACGTCGCAGCCGGTCCAGGGCCAGGCGGGTGGTGACGGTGACCAGCCAGGCCTCGGCGTCGTCCACCTCGCCCTTGTCCTGCGCGTGCCAGCGCAGCCAAGCATCGTGCAGCACGTCTTCGGCATCGGCCCGGCTGCCCAGCATGCGATAGGCAAGGCCCAGCAGGCGCGAGTGGTTTTTCTGGAACAGTTCGGTGTGCGCGTCCATGGTCGTCTCCGTAAAGGGGCTTGTGGCCAGGACGCGCAGGTGCGCGAAAACGTGACGCCTCAGTGCACGAACGGCCAGGGCGCCAGGAACACCAGCCAGATGAAGATCAGCATGCCGATGTATTTCACCGTCCGGAACAGCCGCGGGTATTTCTTCTTGAACGCACGGCTGCGCTCGCGGCTGCGCTGGTTGAGCGCGAACATGCGATTGACGAAGCCGGTTTTTTCTTCCGGCGATTCGGTGTTCGGCGAGGCCGTAATCTTGCCCATGAAGGCGCCGACGCGATGGTTGATCGCGCTCATCAGGCGCGTGCGCAGCGGGCGCTCGACGTCGGCGAACAGGATCACGCGCGTCTGGTCGGTCTTGTTTTCCACCCAGTGCACGTAGGTTTCGTCGAACACGATGTCCTTGCCGTCGCCCCAGGCGTGCTCCTCGCCGTCGACGAAGATGCGGCAATCGCGCGAGTTCGGTGTGATCAAACCCAGGTGATAGCGCAAGGAGCCTGCGAACGGATCGCGGTGCGGATTGAGCCTGCTGTTCGGCGCGAGCGTGGCGAACATGGCCGCCTTCACGCTGGGAATCGCGTTGAGCAGCGCCACGGTTTTCGGGCACAGCGTTTCGGCCGAGGCGAGCGGTTCGCCGTACCACTTCAGATAAAAGCGCTTCCAGCCTTGCTTGAAGAAACTGTTGAAGCTGGCGTCGTTGTGTTTTTCGGCGGCGCGGATATGGCCTTCGTCGAACAATTGCAACGCTTCCTCGCGAATGACCTGCCAGTTGTCGCGCAAGAGATCCAGCTGCGGAAAGCCGTTGCGATCGAGAATCGGCCGCGCCGGTACCGCCGAGAAGGCGTACATCAGGAGGTTGTACGGCGCGAACACGGCGGAATGATCGACCAGCTGGCGATCGAAGCGTAGTCGCGAGCGGCCGCGCAGATGCACCAGCAGCACGCACAGCACGAACGCCAGCAGCACGTAGAGGACGATGAAACGGAGGCTGAGGAAATCCATCGTGGAAGCGGCCCGGGTGGCCTGAAGAAATGCCGATGGTCGATTTTACGGCAAATCCCGTTCAGTGACGGAGCACGAATGCCGCACCGGCGCCCGGGCGGTAGCCGTTTTTCAGCGCGCGTTGCACATAGGCGATGGCGCGGCGCACGGCCTGGCGCGGCGTTGAACCGCTGGCCAGTTGCGCGGCGATGGCCGAGGCCAGCGTGCAGCCGGTGCCGTGGCCTTCGCGTGCAAGGCGGGGATGGCGGATGTCCAGCGTACCTTTGGCGTCGAGGTAGCGATCGACCACCTCATGATCGCGTCCATGCCCGCCTTTCAGCAGGACGCTGCGAGCGCCGAGGGCAAGCAAGGCCTTTCCCGCGTCCGCAAGTTGCTTCGAGGTTTTCAATGGGCGTCCTAGCAGGGCTTCGGCTTCCGGCAGGTTGGGCGTCAGCACGTCGGCGAGCGGGATCAGTTCATGGATCAGCGCATCGACCGCATCTTCGTCGAGCAGGCGCGAACCGCTGGTGGCGATCATCACCGGATCGACCACCACCCAGGCCGGTTTGCGCTTGCGCAGTTCCCTGGCGACGAGCCGTACCGTCGCGGCGTTTCCCAGCATGCCGGTTTTTACGGACGCGATCGGGAAATCATCGAACACCGCGTCGAGCTGGCTGCGGATATGCGCAAGCGGAACCGGATGCACGGCCGTGACGTTGCGCGTGTTCTGCGAGGTGATCGCGGCGATGACGGATAGCCCATGCACGCCGTGCGCGTGGAAGGTTTTCAGGTCGGCCTGGATGCCGGCACCACCGCCGGAATCGGAACCGGCGATGGTGAGGGCGATGGGCGGTTGCTTGGAGGATGCCACGCTTTTTTGCTCGTCATTCCGGCGAAGGCCGGAATCCATCTATCTCAGTGCTGGATACAGGTCGATCCAATGAGGATTTTCCTCCTCAATCAACCTGATCTTCCAGTTACGCTTCCAGTTTTTGATAGCCTTTTCGCGAAGTATGGCCGATTCCATGGTTTCATGAAGTTCGAGCCATACGAGCCGATGCACGTCGTATCGGTTGGTGAAACCCTCAACGACGTGATTTTTGTGCTGCCAGACACGCTTGATCAGGTCGCTCGTGACTCCGATGTAAAGCGTGCCTCTTCTGCCGCTGCTTAGGATGTAAACGCAAGGTTGCCGATCCATGGCTAGATTCCAAATGGATCCCGGCCTTCGCCGGGATGACGTTTCGCTTCGAAAGTCATCTCGGCGAAGACCGGGGTCCATCACCGTGATAGGGATTGAGATGCACCGGAATTACAACGCCTCCGACGCAAAATCCGCCAGGCGCGAACGTTCGCCACGCCGCAGCGTGATATGCGCCGAATGCGCCCAATGCTTGAAGCGATCCACCGCATACGTCAAACCCGAGGTGGTTTCCGTAAGGTACGGCGTATCGATCTGCTCCACATTACCTAGGCACACGATCTTCGTGCCGGGGCCGGCGCGCGTGATCAGCGTCTTCATCTGCTTCGGCGTGAGGTTCTGCGCCTCGTCGATGATGAGATAGCGTGAGAGGAAGGTGCGTCCGCGCATGAAGTTGAGCGAGCGGATCTTGATGCGCGAGGCGAGCAGATCGTTGGTGGCCTGGCGTCCCCAGCTGCCGCCTTCTTCCGGGTTGGCGAGCACTTCGAGATTATCGGTGAGCGCGCCCATCCACGGCGTCATCTTTTCTTCCTCGGTGCCGGGCAGGAAGCCGATGTCTTCGCCGACCGACACGGTGGCGCGCGTCATGATGATTTCGCGATAGCGCTGCTGGTCCATCACCTGCGCCAGGCCGGCGGCGAGCGCGAGCAGCGTCTTGCCGGTACCGGCGGTGCCGAGCAGGGTGACGAAATCGACGTCCGGATCCATCAGCATGTTGAGCGCGAAATTCTGTTCGCGGTTGCGCGCGGCGATGCCCCACACGGCGTGGTTGCTATGGCTGTGGTCATCCATCAGTACCAGCGTGGCGCGCACTTCATCCACGTGCAGTACGCGCAATTCCACGCTGTCGTCGCCGGGCAGGAACAGGCACTGGTTCGGATACCAGTCTTCGTCCTTGCGCCGGTCGAACTTGTAGAAGGTGCGCCCGCGCTCGTTCCACGATTGCACTTCCGGATGGCGATCCCAGAAATCCTCCGGCAATTGCGCCGAGCCGGTGTAGAGCAGGGCAAAATCGTCCAGTGCGCGATCGTTCTCGTAATCCTCCGCATCAATGCCGTAGATCTTGGCCTTGATGCGCAGGTTGATGTCCTTGGTGACCAGGATCACCGAACGACCCGGATTTTCTTCCTTCAGCTCGATGACCGCGGAAAGGATCAGGTTGTCGGCCTTGCCGTGTCCGTTGGTGGTGCGCTGCTGGAAATAAAGCCGCCCAACCGCTGCGCCACGCCGGAGCGAAATGCCTTCAGGGCTTTGCAGTTCCAGGCCATTGCTGATGCCATGACCATTGCCGCGTTCGATCAGTTCATTGAGGAAGCGGCTGACCTGGCGACCGTTGCGCGAAACTTCCGAGGCGCCTTTTTTCTTTTCGTCCAGTTCCTCCAGAACCGTCATCGGAATGAAGATGTCGTGCTCCTCGAAGCGGAACAGCGACGTCGGGTCATGCAACAGCACGTTGGTGTCGAGAGCGTAGATGCGCTTGCTTCCGGTCATACGGAAGAAACCTCGCGAAGTGGGAGGTGGAGGAAACGAAGTACGTTGGCGGGCACGTCGGGCGTAGCGATCACTTGGCAGGTATGGCGTCGAGCACCGCCTGCGCGTGGCCGGGCACTTTCACGCCCCGCCATTCCGCAGCGAGCTTGCCGTCGGGATCGATCAGGAAAGTGCTGCGCACCACGCCGAGATAACGCTTGCCGTACAACACCTTCTCGTGGATTACGTCGAAGGCCTTGCACCAGGTTTCGTCGGAGTCGGACAGCAGCGGAAAGGGCAGCTCCTGCTTGCTGGCGAAGTTGGCGTGGGATTTCACCGAGTCGCGCGAGACGCCGATGATTTCGGCATGGCGCTTCTTGAACTTCGGGTAGAGATCGCGAAAGTCTTTCGCTTCGTTGGTGCACCCGGGGGTGCTGTCCTTGGGGTAGAAGTAGACGACTACCCATTGGCCTTTCAGTGAATCGAGTTTCAGCGTACTGCCGTCGCCGGTGACGCCTTGCAGCTTGGGGACTTTCTTGCCTAGTTCGGGCATGGGCTCTCCGGTAGCCAGTATTGCAACTGCTGGGACGGAGACTAGCGCGTGTTATGTGACGGAAACAGGCTTGTCAGATGACACGGAGCGGAGCATTCTAGAATTTCTCCGGATCCATCGCCGTAGGTTGGGTTAGCGCAGCTTAACCCAACGTTCCAGGGCGGCATTGTTGGGTTCCGCGGCGCTAACCCAACCTACGTGGAAGTCCGCAAAAAAATGGACTTCTAGAATTTCACCGGATCCATGATGGCATCCAGATTCAAGCCATCGCAGAACTCCAGGAAATCGTCGCGCAAGGCGGCGATGTGCAATTTGTCCGGCACCCCGATCGTGAACTGCGCCTGGAACATCGCCGCGCCCGTCTGCATGGCCTGGTAGCGCATGGAGCTGAGCTGCTCCACGCTGATGTCGTGGCGGCTGAAGAAATCCACGATCTTCACCAGGATGCCGGGGCGATCCGACGAGACCACTTCCACCAGGTAGGGCAGCAGATGACCGCTGGGCTCGCGCGGGCTGGTGCGGTAATGCGTAAGGCGCAGTTCCTCTTCGCGTGCCAGCTTGGCCAGTGCGGTTTCCAGCTTGGCCACCGCGTCCCACGCGCCGCTGGCGAGCAGGGTGAGGGAGGTGTCCGCGCCGATGGTCGAGACGCGTGCATCGGAAAGATTGCAGCCGGCATCGGCGATGCGCTTGGCCAGTGCGAGCAGCGGCGTACGCGTGGCCGGCGTCAGCGTCTGGATCAGCAGTTGGTGGTCGTTGCTGGATCGCGCGGAAAAAGGGTTGGTGGACATGGATGGCAAGCGACCCCGCGTCGTGCGGGATGACGACGAACGATACGCCAGCTTACTTGCCCGTCCCGCGAGGCCGCAAGTAAGATGCTGAGCTTGGTTTTGTGCGGATAGCCCCATGAAGATTCACGGCAGCGTCTGCGCCCTGGTTACTCCATTCGGCTCGGATGGGGCGCTCGATCTGGCGGCTTTCGGCCGCCTGCTCGACTTCCAGATCGCGGGCGGCACCCAGGCGGTGGTCGTCGCCGGTTCCACCGGCGAAGCCCATATGCTCGAACACGACGAATACGATCGCCTGCTCGCCTTCGCGGTGGAGCATGTCGCCGGCCGTATTCCGGTGATCGCCGGCACCGGCGAGGCCGGCACCGCCAAAACCGTCGCCATCACCCAACGCGCCCGCAGCCTGGGCGCGGATGCCGCGCTGGTGGTCACGCCCTATTACGTACGCCCCACGCAGGAAGGCCTGCGCCGGCATTTCCTGGAAGTGGCCGAGCATGGCGGCCTGCCGGTCATTCTCTACAACGTACCCAGCCGCACCGGCTGCGATCTCTTGCCCGAGACCACGGCGATACTGCGCGAGCACGACGCCATCGTCGGCATCAAGGAAGCGCGCGGCGACGCGGAACGCATCCGGCGCACGGCGGAACTTGTGCGCTCGGATTTCGTCTATCTGTCCGGCGACGACGCCAGCGGGGCGCAAGCCATGCTGGCCGGCGCCGCCGGCGTCATTTCGGTGGTGGCCAACCTGGCGCCCAGGGCTTTCCGTGCATTGTGCGATGCGGCTGTAGCGGGCGATCGTGCCGCCACGGCACGTTGCGATGCCGCGCTCGAACCGCTGGTGCAGGCGCTCAATTGCGCGCCCAACCCGATTGCGGTGAAAGCCGGTTTGCCGGACCTGGGACTGGGCACGGCGCTGCCGCGGCTGCCATTGGTGGAACTGGAACAGGGGCCGGCACGCGAACAGCTACGCAAGGCCTTGGCGACTCTGGCATCCTTGGCGGATGCCGCCTGAATTCAAGGCCGGTCGCCTGCTCGACTCAACTTCGGAACACAACGGACACCCCATACATGAAGAAATCTTCCCTCGCCGTCGCCCTGCCGGCCCTGGTTCTGACTGGCCTGCTACTTTCCGGCTGCGGCATCTTCCGTTCCGAAAAGGCCTGGCAGACGGCCCAGCAGCAATCGCCGCTGGAAATCCCGCCCGGCATGGATACACCCAACGCCAGCGCTGCGCTGGTGATTCCGCCGCCCGGCGCCAACCGCCCGACCGCCAATGGCGCCACCGCGCGCGTGGGCAATGCGCCCAGCTCCATCACCGACGGCTTCATCCTGGCCGACAACGTCGACGACACCTACCGCCGCGTCGGCGAGGCGCTGAGCAACGGTGAAATCGGCACGCTGCAAAGCCATGACGATGCCGCGCACAGCTACAGCCTCAACGTGATGGCCTCCGATCAGCCGGCCGAAAAGGCGGGCTTCTTCGGCCGCATGTTCGGCCGCGGCAGCAGCGGCGCAAGCGGCCCCAACGTGGCGCCGCGCCAGGTGGTGGTCACGGTCGCCGCCAGCGGACAGGGTTCGAGCGAAGTGCGTGCGCAGGGTGAAGCGGCGGCGGTCGCCAAGGTGGTCGATAGCTTGAAGTCGCGCCTGGGTGGCAAGGGTTGATTAGATCGCGGACCGCAGGTTTGCGATAACGGCGAATTTGCCTCCCCGTCATTCCGGCGCAGGCCGGAATCCAGTTTCAATAAACCGTGCGGAGCACTCGAAACCGGTTTCGTGTCCTTCGGACAGCGTATTTGACCTGGATACCGGCCTGCGCCGGAATGACGGTGAGGCGGGATTAAATTCTCCGGCATACAGGCCGTTTTCCGCACACAAAGAAAAAGGCACTTGCTCGCGCAGTGCCTTTTTTCGTTTCCGCAATGCTAGGGAGTGTGGGGCTTCTCACGCTCCAGCAGCTTCAACTTGTCCGGCTTGCCTTCCCACTCCTTCGCATCCGGCAAGGCGTCCTTGCGCACGGTGATCACGGGCCACTCCTTGGCGAGTTCCTTGTTCAAGGCGGTGAAATGCTCCTGCCCGGCGGGAACGTCGTCCTCCGGATAGATCGCATTGATCGGGCACTCCGGCTCGCACAAGGTGCAGTCGATGCACTCGTCGGGGTTGATCGCCAGGAAATTGGGGCCTTCGTGAAAGGCGTCGACCGGACAGACTTCGACGCAATCGGTGTATTTGCACTTGATGCAATTGTCGGTGACGACGAAGGTCATGCTGCCGTATGCCTCTGGACCGGAAAGACGGACCGTCTTTGGAGGTTGGCGCTCCCAACGAGGTTCGAACTCGTGTTCCCGCCTTGAGAGGGCGGTGTCCTAGACCACTAGACGATGGGAGCGTATTGCTGCGAAGCGCGCTAGTATAGCTGAATCGCCCCGTCCGGCAACGCCTGCACGCGCGCCCTCGCATCCGCTCAAGCACTTGCAGGACAATGCTTACGACCGGTTTCGGATGGTTGCAGCATGCCAGGCATGCTCGGCCAGACCTCCGGATTTGGAACCGCAAGGATTTCGACCGCTTGAACCTCACTCCCACAGTTAGCCCGCATTACTCGCACTCCTCCTGCTGCGGTCGCCTAGCCAGCGGCCGGTCGCGCGCTGCTTCCTCGGGTGAGTTCGACGTACTGTGGAGTACGCCTTCGCTCCCCTTGAGTGCGCATCGCACGTCCGGCCGCAGGCTAGGCCCCCTCGCTACGGAGGGGTGCGAGTAATGCAGGCTGTGAACGACGCCAAGCTTGCCCTGCGCATTTTCCCGCGCGAGCAGCACACGATTTCCCGCAAGAACATCAGCAAGGCGGCCTTGCGCGTGCTCTATCGCCTCAACGAAGCCGGCTACGACGCCTACCTGGTCGGCGGCGCCGTGCGCGACCTCTTGCTGGGCGGGCACCCGAAGGATTTCGACGTGGCCACCAACGCCACGCCGGACGAGGTGAAGAAGCTGTTCCGCAACTGCCGCCTGATCGGCCGCCGTTTCCGCCTGGCGCACGTGGTGTACGGCAACGAGATCATCGAGGTGGCCACCTTCCGCGGCACCAGTGAGGAAGAGGGTGTCGAGGGCGATCGCCACATCGTCGACGGCCGCATCGTGCGCGACAACGTGTGGGGCAGCATCGAGGAAGACGCCATCCGCCGCGACTTCCGCGTCAACGCGATGTACTACGACATCAGCGATTTCTCGGTGCGCGACTACGTCGGCGGCATGCAGGATCTAAAGGATCGCGTACTGCACCTGATCGGCGATCCGGCCACACGCTATCGCGAAGATCCGGTGCGCATGCTGCGCGCCGCGCGCCTGGCGGCCAAGCTGGATTTCCATATCGATCCCTCCGGTTCCGCGCCGTTTGCGGAACTGGGCCCGCTGCTCAGCGGCGTGGCGCCGGCGCGCTTGTTCGACGAATCGCTGAAGATGTTCCTGGCCGGCCACGGACGCAAAAGCTTCCGCATGCTCGAAGAGTGCGGCCTGCTCAAATACATGTTTCCGGCCACCGCGCGCGCGCTCAAGCGCGGCGACGTGGCGCTGCGTTCGCTGATCGAGCGCGGCCTGGAAAACACCGACGCGCGCGTGGTCGAAGGCAAGTCGGTGACGCCGGCGTTCCTGTTCGCGGTGCTGTTGTGGGGCGAGGTGCGCGATCTTGCGCATACCTGGATCACCCACGGCAAGGACGCCAACGAAGCGTGGGCGCGCGCGGCCGTGCACGTGGTGGCCGAGCAATGCCAGCGCGTGGCGATCCCGCGCCGCTTCACCATCACCATGGAAGAGATCTGGTCGCTGCAACCGCGCTTCGAGCAGATCCAGCGCAAGAAAGTATTCCGCCTGCTGGCGCATCCGCGTTTCCGCGCCGCGTTCGATTTCCTGCTGCTGCGCGAAGCCGAATCGCCGGCGATCGGCGAACTCGGTCGCTGGTGGGAGCACGCGCAGCAATTGCCGCATGAAACGCTTGCTGCGGCGCTGCCGCTGCACCAGGCGAATGCGGCGGGGGATATCGAGCCAGTGCGTGCGGCGGCTCCGCGCAAACGCAAGCGCCGCCGCAAGCCCGCCGCCGGCAAATCCGGAACGGCCTGATGCGCGCCTACGTGGCGCTGGGCAGCAATCTCGGCGATTCGCGGCAACACCTGCTGGATGCCATCGAGGCGCTGGCGGCATTGCCGCAGATCGCGGTGATCGCGCGCTCGCGCATTTACCGCACGCCGCCGTGGGGCGTGACCGATCAACCGGATTTTCTCAATGCGGTGCTGGCGCTTGAAACGACGCTGCCGCCGCACGACCTGCTGGACGCCTTGCTGGCCATCGAGCGCGCCGCGGGCCGCCAGCGCAGCGGCGAGCGCTGGGGGCCGCGCACGCTCGATCTGGATCTGCTGCATGTCGCTGGCCAGACTATCAACGATGAACGCCTGACCTTGCCGCATCCGCATATCGCCGATCGCGCCTTCGTGCTGCTGCCGCTGCACGATGTGGCGCCTGAGTTGGACATTCCCGGTCAGGGCAAGGTAGTCGAGCTTCTACGGAACGTTGATGCGCAGGGCTGTACGGCTCTGTAGGCTGGGATGCAATCCCAGCATCGCCATCCACCCCACATGCCGGGATTGCATCCCAGCCTACCTTTCGCTTGAGCGCTGCCCGCTCAACGCCCGATAATTGTTCACCGCAACATTGAAGGAATGCCCGTGTACGTGGAAAACGCCAGCGCTCCTGCCCGCAAGCCGGTCACTGTGCCGAGCCTGCATGCGATGAAGGTGGAAGGGCGCAAGATCGTGATGCTCACCGCGTACGACGCGAGCTTCGCCGCGCAACTGGAGTTCGCCGGTGTCGATATCGCGCTGGTCGGCGATTCGCTCGGCATGGTGGTGCAGGGCCAGCGCAGCACGCTGCCGGTGACGCTCGACCAGATGGCCTACCACACCGGCATGGTGGCGCGCGGCTTGTCCGCCACGCTGCTGGTCACCGACATGCCGTTCATGGCCGATCGCAACGCCGACTACGCGCTGGAAGCCGGCGCGCGACTGGTCGGCGAGGCGGGTGCGGCGATGGTAAAGATCGAAGGCGCAGCGCCGCACATTCTTGAATCGATCCATGCGTTGACCGAACGCGCGATTCCCGTCTGCGCCCATCTCGGGCTTACGCCACAATCCGTGCATAAATTCGGCGGCTACAAGGTGCAGGGTCGCGAGCACGAAGCGGCCGAACGCGTGCTCAGCGAGGCGCTGGCGGTGCAGCAGGCCGGCGCCGACATCCTGGTGCTGGAAGGCGTGCCGACCGCGCTGGGCCACCGCGTCACGCAGGCACTGGACATCCCTGTCATCGGCATCGGCGCTGGCCCGCATTGCGATGGCCAAGTGCTGGTGATTTACGACATGCTGGGCATCACGCCCGGCAAGCGGCCCAAGTTCAGCAAGGATTTCCTTGCCGGCCGCGACTCGGTGCAGGACGCCATCGCCGCCTACGTCGCCGACGTGCGCAGCGGCGCGTTTCCCGCCGCCGAACACGGTTACAACTGAAGAAGACTCATTCATGCAAACGCTTCAAGACGCAGCAGGCCTGCGCGCCACCATTCGCGGCTGGCGCACCCAAGGGCACACGGTCGGCTTCGTGCCGACCATGGGCAACCTGCACGCGGGCCATCACTCGCTGGTGAAGCTGGCGCGCGCGCGTGCCGATCGCGTGGTGGCGAGCGTGTTCGTGAACCCCACGCAGTTCGGCCCGAACGAGGATTTCGAACGCTATCCGCGCACGCTGGCGCAGGATCAGGCCGGCCTGGCCGAATCCGGCTGCGACCTGCTGTTCGCGCCGGACGTGACGACCCTATATCCGTTCGGCGCCGACAAGAGCGTGAGCCTGCACGTGCCGGAACTCACCGATACCCTGGAAGGCGCGCACCGGCCCGGCCATTTCGATGGCGTGGCCACGGTGGTGTGCAAGCTGTTCAACCTGGTGCAGCCGGATATCGCCATCTTCGGTCAGAAGGATTTCCAGCAGCTCAAAGTGATCGAACGCATGGTGCGCGACCTGTCACTGCCGGTGAAGGTGATGGGCGCTCCGACCCAGCGCGCCGACGACGGCCTGGCGCTGAGCTCGCGCAACCAGTACCTGTCGGACGCCGACCGCGCTACCGCGCCGCTGATCTACGAAACCTTGCAGCAGATGCGTGAGCTGATCGCCAAGGGCCACGCGCGCAAGGTAGTGGAGCAGGCGGCGGCATCCAAGCTGGAACGTGCCGGCTTCGTCCCTGATTACGCCGCTATCCGGCGCGCCGAAGACCTCGCCGAGCCGGCCGATGGTGAGCACGAGGGCCTGGTAGCGCTGATCGCCGCCAAGCTGGGCAGCACCCGGCTGATCGATAACCTGTTGTTCGACTGAGCCTTGCGCGGCATTGGGTCGATCCCCACATACCGGCCAGGCGCCGTTGCGGCCATGACCGTTGCGGCAGGATAATAGTGAGCTATGCAGGCAGTTCCTGCTGGAAAAAGTCATGCACCTGAACATGCTCAAGGCGAAGATCCATCGTGCCACCGTGACCCACGCGGAACTGCACTATGAAGGTTCGATCGCCATCGATGGCCTGCTGCTCGACGCGTCGGGTATTCGCGAATACGAACAGATCCACGCCTGGAACATCAACAACGGCAAGCGCTTCGTCACCTATGCGCTGCGCGCCGAAGAAGGCTCCGGCATCATCTCCGTGAACGGCAGCGCCGCGCACCGCGCCAAGCCCGGCGACCTGGTCATCATCGCGGCCTTCGTCCATCTCGACCAGGCGGAAGTGGAGCAATTCCAGCCGACCCTGGTGTACGTGGACAAGGACAACCGCATCAGCCATACCAATCGCTCGATTCCGAAGCAGATGGCTGCCGCCTGACGTAGGTTGGGGTGCAAACCCCAACGTCATCATCTTATGCATCGGGCATGTTGGGGTTTGCACCCCAACCTACGGGTGTCGTGCGAGCGCCCAGGCTACGTGCTCGCGCACCATTGCCGATGGATGCGCCGCCTGCGCCTGCAACGCGCTACGCACGTCTTCTGAGGTGGGCGCATTTCCCAGCGCCACAGCGATATTGCGCAACCAGCCTTCGTAACCGGCGCGGCGAATCGCCATGCCTTCGGTGCGCTTGAGAAACTCCTCTTCGCTCCACGCGAACAGTTCCACCAGCTTGGCGCCATCCAGGCTGTGCCGCGGCGCGAAATCCGGTTCGGTGGCGTCCTGCGCAAACTTGTTCCACGGACAGATCAGCTGGCAATCGTCGCAGCCGAAGATGCGGTTGCCCATCGGTGCGCGCAGTTCTTCCGGGATCGCGCCTTTCAATTCGATCGTGAGATAGGAAATGCAGCGGCGTGCGTCCAGCCGATACGGCGCGACGATCGCTTGCGTCGGGCAGATGTCGATGCATTTCCTGCACGTACCGCAATGCGCGCTGGCCGGTGCGTCGACCGGCAGCGGCAGGTTGGTATACAGCTCGCCCAGGAAGAAATACGAGCCGGCCTGGCGGTGGATCAGCACCGTGTGCTTGCCGATCCAGCCGAGCCCCGCGTTGCGCGCCAGCGCTTTTTCCAGCACTGGCGCGGAATCGACATAGGCGCGATAACCGAAATCACCCACAGCTTCGCGAATGCGTTCGGCCAGCTTCTGCAGGCGGTTGCGCATCAGCTTGTGATAGTCGCGCCCCAAGGCGTAGCGCGCCACGTAGCCGGTCTCGGCATCGCGCAGCACATCCCAGGCGTGCTGGGTGCCGGGCGGCAGGTAATCCATGCGCACCGAAATCACGCGCTGTGTGCCGGGTTCGAGTTCATCCGGGCGGCTGCGCTTGGTGCCATGGCGCGCCATGTAGTCCATGTCGCCGTGGTAGCTGTCGTCCAGCCAGCGCTGGAGGTGCTGTTCGTCCTGTTCCAGCGTCACGCCGCTGATGCCGGCCTCGGCAAAGCCCAGTTCGCGCGCCCAACGTTTGATATCGCGGGCGAGTGCGAGGTAGTCGGGGGCGACGTGCGGGGACATTTGCATAGTGTAGTGCGCTGGCTACTCCCTATAATCCGCCGATGCATGCAGACCGCCACCTTCGCGATCTCTACACCGTCGAGCAGGTTCGCGCACTCGACCGGCGCGCCAATGACGACCTCGGCGTCACCGGCTTCGAGCTGATGAACCGGGCCGCCGCAGCGGCGCTCACCTTCCTGTGCCAGCAATGGCCACAGGCGCGGCGACTGGTGGTGTTCTGTGGCCCGGGCAACAACGGCGGCGATGGCTATCTGCTGGCGAACCTGGCCTATGAAGCGGGCATGGCGGTCGAGGTAATGGAGCTTACCGATACTGCAAGCGGCGATGCGGCGCGCGCGCGTGAAACCTGGCAACGTGGCGCAGGCCTCACGCACCGCTGGCGTCAGGATGCATCGTTGCCGCCGGCCGATGTCTATGTGGATGCGCTCTACGGCACCGGCTTGAACCGCGCGCCGGAATCCGAGGCCAGCGCCTTGATCGAGCGCATCAACGCGGCCAGCATCCCGGTGCTGGCGCTCGATGTACCGTCCGGCGTGAACGCGGATACGGGACATTGCCCGGGCACGGCGATACGTGCGCACGCTACCGTCGGTTTCATCGCGGCCAAGCGCGGTCTTTACACCGGGCAGGCCACCACCAAAACCGGCGCCGTGGTTGCCGATGCGCTCGGCTTGCCTGACATCCTGTGGCAGGGCATGCCAGCCGATGCCGTGCTGCTTGACGCCATGCATCTGGGGCCGCGTTCGCGCGATGCGCACAAGGGCGATAACGGTCACGTGCTGGCGATCGGTGGCGATCACGGCACGGCCGGCGCAATTGGCTTGTGCAGCGAAGCCGCGCTGCGTTGCGGCGCCGGGCTGGTGAGCGTGGCGACGCGCACGGAAAACCTGTTTGCCTTGAACTGTGCGCGTCCGGAATTGATGCCGCATGGCGTGCATGGGCCGCAGGAATTGCAAGCCTTGTTGACGCGCGCCACGGTACTCGCCGTTGGACCGGGATTGGGGCAGGCCGCCTGGGGCCATGCGTTATGGCTCACCGCGCTCGACAGCGGCAAGCCGCTGGTGTTGGATGCCGACGGCTTGAACCTGCTTGCGCAGGAACAACACCGCTTCACCACGCCTGCCGTGCTCACCCCGCATCCAGGCGAGGCGGCGCGGCTGCTCGAAAAGAGCAACGCCGATATACAACAGGATCGCTTTGCCGCGGCGCGCGAGCTGGCGCAGCGCTATGGCGCGGTGATCGTGCTCAAGGGTGCGGGCTCGCTTATCGCGCACCCAGATGGACGTCTAGACGTCTGCACCTGGGGTAATCCCGGCATGGCCAGTGGCGGCATGGGCGACCTGCTCACCGGCGTGATCGCCGCGCTGATGGCGCAGGGCAGCACCGCCTGGGATGCGGCACGCATCGGTGTCGGCCTGCATGCGCGCGCCGGCGACGTCGCCGCACGCAAGGGCGAGCGTGGCCTGCTCGCCACGGATCTCCTGGAACCGCTGCGCGCACTCGGCAACGGCATCGAGCATGAGTGAGCAGCACTGGGAGCTGCCCGATGAAGACGCTACGCGCGCCCTGGGCGCGCAGGTTGCCGGCGCGCCCGACGGCGGCCTGGTGGTCTACCTGCGTGGCGAACTCGGCGCCGGCAAGACCAGCTTCGCCCGGGCCTTGTTGACGGCGCTGGGCGTCGGCGAGCGCATCAAGAGTCCCACCTATAGCCTGGTCGAGGGCTATCAGACCCGCGATGGGCGTCCCGCCTGGCATCTGGATCTCTACCGCATTGCCGATCCCGGCGAACTCGAATGGCTGGGCCTGGACGCGCTGGCCGAGCCAGCGGCGATCGTGTTGGTGGAGTGGCCCGAGCGCGGCCAGGGCGCGCTGCCCGCGGCGGATCTGGAGGCGCATCTGAGCTACAGCGGCGCCGGGCGCCATGCGCGCCTGCAAGCCAAGACCGCGCGCGGCGAACAGGTTCTGGCCCGCCTTGGCTGACAGCTAAGTGCCGGTGCTGCCTGAGAAAACTTAACAATCCCGAGCCTGGCGACAGCCCGCCAAAAATGCGCAGCTTAGGCCCGATAGCTTGAGCGCTCCTGACAAATACCTTGCAGGTTACGGAAATTCAAAGGAAAACCTCTTGCATTCAGGAATGTGGTGAGCTTCAATGCGGCACCATGAGGGGCTATCTCACTCGCATTGGTTGGCTTGCCGGTACCGCGCTGATGGCTGCGGCGCCCGGTTTTGCCCTGCACGCGGCCGAGGTGAGGAACGCCCGCGTCTGGGCCGGTCCCGACTACACGCGCGTGGTGTTCGATCTTTCCGGTCCGGCCAAGTACAAGCTCAGCCAGGACGGCGACCGCATCGTGCTCGACCTGGCCGACAGCCGCGCCGGCGGCAAGTTGACACCCTCTGCGCAAGGACTGTTCAAGTCCCTGGACAGCGCCTCGCAAGGCGATAGGCTGCGTCTGGCGGCCTCGGTAAAGCCGGGTAGCCAGCCCAAGACCTTCGTGCTGGGCCCGTCCGGCCAGGCCGGCTATCGGCTGGTGCTGGATCTTTATCCGGGCGATGGCAAGGCGGCACCCGCCACGCCCGACAAGGCAGGCGGCAGCGCGGTGGCATCCGCCAAGCCGGCGCCAGCCAGTTCCAACGCCAGCACCGGCGATGACAAAGGCGACGCCCCCGCTGCGCCGGTGGTGGTCAATGCCAGCAGCAAGCTTACTTCCCGCAAGGGCGTCACCACCCGCCAGGCGGCGGTGCTGCTGAATAGCCAGCGCCAGGTGGTGGTCGCCGTCGACGCCGGCCACGGCGGCAAGGACCAGGGCGCGCATGGCCCGGACGGCACGCTGGAGAAGAACGTCACGCTCGCCGTAGCGCGCAACCTCGCGGCCTTGATCAACCGCCAGCCGGGCATGAAGGCGGTGCTGACGCGCGATGGCGACTATTTCATTCCGCTCAAGCAGCGCTACGAGATCGCCCGCCAGAACCAGGCGGACCTGTTCGTATCCGTCCACGCCGATTCGTACACCAGCAGTGACGCCCGCGGTTCCTCCGTGTGGGTGCTGTCGCCGCGCGGCAAGAGCTCGGTGGCGGCGCAGGTGCTGGCCGATCGTGAAAACAGTTCCGACCTGATCGGCGGCGTATCGCTGGCGGCCGAGAACGACAGCCTCGCCTCGGTGCTGCTCGACATGCAGCAAGGCTGGGCGGTGCAGGCCAGCGAGACGGTGGCGCAGAACGTGCTGAACGCGCTGTCAGCGCTCGGCCCCACGCATCGCGGCTATGTGGAGCGCGCCAACTTCGTGGTGCTGCGCTCGCCGGACGTGCCCTCGATCCTGGTGGAGACGGCCTTCATCAGCAATCCGACGGAAGAGCGCAAGCTGCGCGACGCGGCCCACCAGCAGCAGCTGGCCAACGCGATCATGAGCGGCGTGAAAGGCTATTTCCTGAGCAACCCGCCGCAGGGTACCTGGTTCGCGATGGAAGCCGCGCGCCGCAAGGGCGTGGTGGTCGATGCCAAGACCGACGCGGTGGCCAGCGTGGACGAGCCTGCCGACAACGACGTGCGCGACATGCACCGCGTTGCCGATGGCGAAACCTTGCGCAGCATCGCCAAGCAGTACGGCGTGAGCGTGGATACGCTCAAGACCGCCAACGGCATCAACAGCAACAGCGTGCGCACCGGCACGATGCTGGTGATCCCGAGCAGCTGACATAGGTTGGGGTGCAAACCCCAACATCGCATGCTTCCCAAGATTGAGCTGTCGGGGTTCGCACCCTGAGGTATCCCCACGTTTTTGCTCGATGATTTCAATAAAATCAGCGAGCTATACATCTTGCACATGATCTTCCAGATTACTGGGCCGTCATTCCCGCTTTCGCGGGAATGACGGCATTTCGGGCACATATGCACCAAACGAAAAAAACGTGGGGATATATCAGGGTGCAAACCCCAACATAGCCATCCATGCATCACGACGTTGGGGTTTGCACCCCAACCTACGAAAAACCCCGGCGCTGCCGGGGTTTTTCGTTTCCTCAATGTCCGCGTCGCGGATCCGAATCGAACGACTGCTGGTGCTCGTGGCGCGCCAGCTTGTGCGTGGCTTCATCCATCTTGTCGCCCAGCGTACGGCGCACGGCGACGTAGAACACGGGAATCAGCAGCAGGCCGAGGAAGGTGGCGAACAGCATGCCGCCGATCACGCCGGTGCCGATCTCGTGGCGGGAGTTGGCGCCGGCGCCGGTCGAGGTCACCAGCGGCAACACGCCGAGGATGAAGGCCATCGAGGTCATCAGGATCGGGCGCAATCGCAGGCGAGCGGCAGTGACCACGGCGTTGAACAGCGTCTGGCCTTCGGCCTGCTGCTCTACCGCGAACTCCACGATCAGGATCGCGTTCTTCGCGGCCAGGCCGATCACCGTCACCATGCCGATCTTGAAGTACATGTCGTTGGGGAAGCCGCGCAGCATGGAGGCGACCACCATGCCCAAGAGGCCCAGCGGTACCACCAGCAGCACCGCCACCGGAATCGACCAGCTTTCGTACAGCGCCGACAAGCACAGGAACACGATGAAGATCGACAGGATCATCAGCAGCGTGGCCGAGTTGCCAGCCAGCAATTCCTGATACGACTGGCCGGTCCAGTCCGCACCGAAGCCGTGGGGCAGGTCGTTGCTGACGATGCCCTGCAGCGTGGCCATGGCCTGGCCGGTGGAGTAGCCCTTGTTGGAATCGCCCACGATTTCGATGGCCGGATAGCCGTTGTAGCGCGTGAGCGAGGGCGCGGCCATGGTCCAGCTGGGATGCACCACGCTGGACAGCGGGATCATGTTGTACGGGCCGTACGGCGAGTTGGTGTTGCTCGACGACGTGCTCGAGGTGGTGCCGGTGCTCAGCGAGCTGGGCGTGTAGATGTGGCTGAGCGCATCCGTATCCATGC
This sequence comes from Dyella sp., assembly GCF_051954575.1. Taxonomy (GTDB): domain Bacteria; phylum Pseudomonadota; class Gammaproteobacteria; order Xanthomonadales; family Rhodanobacteraceae; genus Dyella_B. The sequence goes on from NZ_JBQCHP010000065.1 coordinate 84,059, forward strand.
GGTACGGCGCATCGGCCTGCACCATCACGCGCTTGACGCGGTCTTCGTAGATGAAGTTGTTGACGTACACCGGCGCCAGCATCAGCTGGATGGCGGAGTACACATCGCTCACCGAAAGCCCAAGCGCACCGGCCTGCACGCGATCCACGGTGAGGTCGTACTGCGGTGCATCCGGCAGGATGTTCGGGCGTGTGCCGAACAGCACGGGGCTTTGCGCCGCCTTGCCCAGCAGCATGCCCATCGCCTGGGCCAGTTCGCCTCGCGATTGACCATTGCGTGCCTGCAGGTACATGTCCAGGCCGCCGAACTGGCTGAGGCCGCGGATGGTCGGCAGGTTCACCACGAAGATCATGGCGTCGCGAATGCCACCGTGCAGCACGCCGTTGGCCTGGCGGATGAAGTCATCGGCGGTGATCGAGCGCTCGCTCCAGTCCTTGAGCTTGATGAACACCATGCCGGCGTTCTCGCTGCGGCCGACGAAGCTGAAGCCGCTGATCTGGTACATGCCCACGTAGTCGTCTTTGAGCGCGCTGTGGTCCAGCGTGTCCTTGACTTCCTTCATCACCTGCTCGGAGCGGGCGAGCGAGGCGCCCGGCGGCAGGCTGACGATGGCCAGCGCAAAGCCCTGGTCTTCGCTGGGCACAAAGCCGGTGGGCAGCTTGGTGTACAGGAAACCGGCCAGCGCGGCGATCAACGCGAACACGATCATCCAGCGCGGCGCATGGCGGATCGCGCTGCCGATATGGCCCTGGTACGTATGCGTGACGCGGTCGAAGATGTTGTTGAAGCCGCGATAGATGAAGTTCTTCTTTTCACCATGCGTGGGCTTGAGGATGGTCGCGCACAGCGCCGGCGTGAACGACAGCGCGAGGAACGCGGAGAAGCCCATCGATACCGCGATGGTCAGCGCGAACTGCTTGTAGATCACGCCGGTGGCGCCCGGCTGCAGCGCGGACGGCACGAACACCGCCGCCAGCACCACCGTGATGGCCACCACTGCGCCGGTGATCTGGCTCATCGCCTTGCGCGTGGCTTCCTTCGGCGGCAGGTTTTCCTCGGTCATGATGCGTTCGACGTTCTCGATCACCACGATCGCGTCGTCCACCACGATACCAATGGCCAGCACCATGCCGAACAGGGTGAGCTGGTTGATGGTGAAGCCCATCGGCGCCAGGCCGATGAAGGTACCCAGCAGCGCTACCGGAATCACCAGCGTGGGAATGACCGTGGCGCGGAAGTTCTGCAGGAAGATCAGCATCACGAAGAAGACGAGGATGATCGCCTCGATCAGCGTGTGCACCACTTCATTGATCGACACGCGCACGAACGGCGTACTGTCGTACGGCGCGAACCAGGTGACGCCCGGCGGGAAATCCTTGGCCAGTTCGTCCATCTTCGCGCGCACAGCCTCGGCCACCTGCAGCGCGTTCGCACCCGGCAGCAATTGCACGCCGAAACCGCCCACCGGCTGGCCGCTCCAGGTGGAGGCGAAGCCGTAGGACTGCGAGCCCAGTTCGATGCGCGCGATGTCCTTCATGCGCACCACGGTGCCATCGGGATTGGCGCGCAGGATGATGTTGCCGAACTCCTCGGGCGTGCGGAACAGGCCTTCGGCCGATACCGAGGCGGTGAAACTCTGTCCGTTGGGCGCGGGATCGGCGCCCAGCGAGCCGGCGGCGAACTGCACGTTCTGCGCCGAGATCGCGTTGCGCACGTCAGTGGCGGAAAGGCCGTAACCCTGCATCTTGTCCGGGTTCAACCACACGCGCATGCCGTACTCGGAACCCACCTGGAAGGTGCTGCCCACGCCGGGAATACGGCCGACCTGGTTGATGACCTGTGAACCGACAATGTCGCTGAGGCGGCCGCTGTCGATCTCCGGATTGCTGGAGATCAGGCCCACGAACATCAGGAAGTCCGGGTTGGCCTTGGCCACCACCACACCCTGCTGGGTCACCGCCGCTGGCAGCTGCGGCTGGGCCAGCGACACCTTGTTTTGCACCTGCACTTGCGCGATGTCCGGGTCGGTACCGGTGGCGAAGCTCAGGGTGATCGAGGCGGTGCCGTTGGAGCTGGAAGCCGAGCTGAAATACAGCAGGTTATCCACGCCGGTGAGCTGCTGCTCGATCACCTTGGTGACGGTATCTTCCATGGTCTGGGCGCTGGCGCCCGGGAAGGTGGCCGTCACCGTGACCTGCGGCGGCGCGATGTTGGGATAAGACTCCACGCCCATGCCCAGCACCGAGATGGTGCCGACCAGGGTGATGAGAATGGCGACCACCCACGCAAAGATGGGACGGTCGATAAAGAAACTCGGCATCAGCGGTCTCCTTACTGCTTGGCGGCGGCAGCAGCGGGGCCTGCCGACGTCTGGTCAGGCTTCCATGGGGTCGCCTTGGCGGGCGCGCCCGGCTTGATGCCCTGGACGCCCGACACGATCACCTGATCGCCCGGTTCCAGGCCGCTGGTGACCACCCAGTCGTGCTCGTGCATGGTGTCGGCGGTGACGCGCTTCTGTGCCACCTTGCCGTCCTTGCCGACCAGCAGGGCGAAGGCGCCGGTCGGGTCGCGCTGGATGCCGGCCTGGGGAATCAGGAACACCTTGTTGAGTTCGCCCATGTGGGCGGTCAGGGTGACGTACATGCCCGGCAGCAGGCGGCGGTCTGGGTTGGGCACCACGGCGCGCAGGTTGATGGCGCCGGTAGTCGGGTTGACCGAGGTGTCGGAGAAGTTGAGCGTGCCTTCCTTCTCATATTTGGCGCCGCTGGGCAGGGTGATCTGCACCGTGGTCTTGTCCTGCTCGGCCAGCTGCACGTTGCCCTTGGCCTGGGCGTGGCGCAGGGTGTCCAGGTCGGCGGCGCCGAGCGTGAAGTTCACGTACAGCGGGTCGAGCTGGTCCACCGTGGTCAGCAAGGTGGCGTTGGCGCCGGCGTCGGTGATGCCGTTGCCGACAATTGCGCCCTCGGTCACCTGCTGCTCGCCGGCGCGGCCGTCGATCGGCGAGGTGACATTGGTGTAACCCAGGTTGACTCGCGCGGTCTCCACGTTCGCTTGGGCCTGACGCACTGCCGCCTGGGCGGAACGCTCGTTGGCTTCATCGGTATCGAGCTGCTGGCGCGAGATATAGCCTTGCGGCACCAGCTGCCGGTCGCGGTTGGCGATCACGTGCGCATTGGTATAGCTGGCCTGGGCCGAAGCCAGCGCCGCCTCGGCATTGGCCAGGGCGGCCTTGTAGGGCACCGGATCGATCTGGAACAGCAACTGCCCCTGTTTCACGTCCGTACCTTCGGTATAGACGCGCTTGAGCAGCACGCCCGAAACGCGGGCGCGCACGTCGGCGCTGCGGAAGGCGGACAGGCGGCCGACCAGGTCCTTGGTCAGCGGCACGGTTTGCGGCTGGGCTTCGATAACCCCGACGGTCGGGGTCGGCATTTGCGGCGGGCCCTGTGTCTTGTTGCTGCAGGCGGCCAGTGCCAGCAGGCTCAGGCACAGCACCGGTGTGCGCATTGGCGTCGACTTCATGAGAACTCCATGACTTGCGTAATCGGGGTAGGGGGCGGGCGCGGCTCGCCCGGTGCCCGGCTGTTCCGGCCGGAAAAGCTTACGTTTAACGGATTGGGGTTTACTTTTTCCTGTGCCGTTTGTCCCGCTGACGGACAATCGATCAAGTATACCGGCCAGTTTACAATTTATTCTTCACGGGAATCCAGCCTTTCGCGAGGATGACTTGCGACACGGGCGCCAACCGGCGGGTTGTGAACGGGGGATGGATCGGCGCGCCTCGGTGCTCCCGCGGAGCAGGCGGCGGCGAGGATGTTCTTGTCATACAACTTCAGCGTTACAGGACGTGCATGGGGTTGCTTCGAGATTCGGATACTTTTGCGAGCATGTCCGTACGCAGCGAAAGCGACGCGTCATGCATCGAGCGGCCACGAACTACAACACGCGTTGCTGCGCTGCCGATAGATTCAATGCAACACGAAGCGTATCCTTCTAAAGCTTTCTGCTCCACATACCCCCATCATCAACTTCTTAAGTAGAAGCCATGAATGCGATCCGTGCGGCCAACGACATTCCCCTCGTGTCTGTCGTATTCGAAGAATTGAAGAAAAGCGGTTATCCGACCAAGCGCCTTGATGAGGCGCAATTTTTTATCGGCGCCTTTTTCGCGCGCATCGCCAGCACCGACGTCGACCTGCATACGCCCGCCGAATGGGCGCAGGTGATCACCGGCCTGCTCGATTTCCTGCAGCAGCGCACGCCGCAGCGCGCCGCGGTGCGCATCACCAGCGCGGCGCATGCGGCGCGCAGCGCGGTGGAAATCGTCACCGACGACATGCCGTTCCTGGTCGACACTGCCAGCATGATCCTGTCCGAACACTCGCCCGTGCACCTGGTGCTGCATCCGGTGGTGAAGGTGACCCGCGACGCCAACGGCCAGCTCCAGGACCTGGGCGACGAAAATGGCGCGTCCGAATCGGTGATGCATTTCGAAGTGGACAGCATCCTGGACGAATCCATCCAGGCACAGCTGAAGACGCGCATCGAAGATGCCCTGGAAGACGTGCGCGCGGCCGTGCGCGACTGGCGCGCAATGCGCGACAAGGCGCTGGCCATCGCGGCCGACCTGCCCAGCCGCAAGCTGCCGCTCGATGCCGCCGCGGTGAACGAAGCGAGCGAATTCCTGCGCTGGCTGGCGGATGACAACTTCACCTTCCTGGGTTACCGCGAATACGAAGTGGCCAAGTCCGGTGACGACGAAGTGCTGCGCCCGGTCGAGGAATCGGGCTTGGGCATCCTGCACAAGAGCGAACGCTCGGTGGCGCTGCGCTCGCTGCGTTCGCTGGCCGCGCATGATCTTCCGCAGTCCGGTGCGTACGACGCCATCATCCTCACCAAGACCAACGCGCGCTCGCACGTGCATCGCGCCGGCAACATGGACTACGTGGGCGTGCTCAAGTTCGACGCCTACGGCAAACCGGTTTCCGAACAGCGTTTCCTCGGCCTGTTCACCTCCAACGCCTACATGACGCGCACGCAGGACATGCCGCTGGTGCGCCAGCGCGTGGAGGCGGTGATGGCGCGCTCGGGCCTGAAGCGCGATGCGTATTCCGGCAAGGCGCTGCGCCACATCCTGGAAACGCTGCCGCCGGAAGAACTGTTCCAGAGCACCGAAGACGAACTGTTCGCCACCGCCACCGGCATTCTCGAACTGCAGCAGCGCGCCCGCACGCGATTGTTCGTGCGCCGCGACCGCTACGGTCGCTTCTTCACCTGCCTGGTGTTCGTGCCGCGCGAACGCTTCAACACTTCGGTGCGCGAGCGCATCGAAGCGATGCTGCGCGAGGTGTTCCACGGCGAGAGCCTGGATTCCAACGTGCTGATGGGCGAGTCGGCGCTGGCGCGCCTGCACGTCACCGTGCGCCCGCACCTGGGCGAACATCCCAGGTTCAACCTGCAGGAGCTGGAAACGCGCCTACTGCACATCGTGCGCAACTGGCACGACGGCCTGCGCGACAGCCTGATCGGCCATGCCGGCGCGGCGCAGGGCGTGGCGCTGTTCAACCGTTTCGACAAACTGCTGCCGGCCGGCTACATCGAAGACGTGGCGCCGGAACAGGCCGCACTGGATGTGATCGCGCTCACCGCGCTCAAGAGCGACGATTCGATCCATTTGCATTTGTACGAAGACGCGCGCGACCAGAGCCTGCGCTTCAAGGTGATCCACGTCGGCGCGCCGATCTCGCTGTCCGACGCGTTGCCGATGCTGGAAAACATGGGTGTACGCATGCTCGCCGAGCATGTCTACACGCTGGAAAGCGAAGGCCGCACGCTCACCATCCACGACTTCGAGCTGAAAACCAAGGCGCCGCTGGCGTTCGACCTGGCGCATCTCCGCGACCGTTTCGAACGGGGTTTCGAAGCGCTGTGGCGCCACGAGGCCGAAAGCGACGGCTTCAACAATCTCGTGCTGCTGGCCCAGGCCGACTGGCGCCAGGTGGCGATGCTGCGCGGCTACTGCAAATACCTGCAGCAGGTAGGCATCGCATTCTCGCAGAGCTACATGGAAGAAACGCTGATCCGCTACCCGGCCATTGCCGGCCTGCTGATCGAGCTGTTCAACGCCAAGTTCGATCCGCGCCGCGAACTGCTTTCCGCCGGTGAGCTGGAGCGTGCGCAATCGGACCTGCGCCGCGAGATGCAGGCGCTGATTCCGGCCGATACGCAAAAGGCCAAGCCCGAGCTGATCGACGACATCGTCAACACCCTGGCCGACAAGCGCGATCAGCAGATCCATGCGCTGTGGCAGGCGCTGAAGTCGCTGCTGGACGACGTCGCCAGCCTGGACGACGAGCGCATCGTGCTCAGTTTCATGAATACGATCCGCGCCACGCTGCGTACCAATTTCTTCCAGAAGTGGGACGGCGCGCACCGTCACTACATCAGCTTCAAGTTCGACTCCAAGCAGGTGCCGGATGCACCCAAGCCAGTGCCGTATCGCGAGATCTTCGTGTATTCGCCGCGCGTGGAAGGTATCCATCTGCGCTTCGGTCCGGTGGCGCGCGGCGGTTTGCGCTGGTCCGATCGTCGCGAGGATTTCCGCACCGAAGTGCTGGGCCTGGTGAAGGCGCAGATGGTGAAGAACACGGTGATCGTGCCGGTGGGTTCGAAGGGTGGCTTCTTCGTCAAGCATCCGCCCGTCGGTGGGGATCGCGACGCGCAGCTGGCCGAAGGCATCGCCTGCTATCGCCTGTTCATCAACGGCCTGCTCGACATCACCGACAACCTGGTGGAAGGCAAGGTGGTGCCGCCGCACGACCTGGTGCGTCACGATGATGACGATCCGTACCTGGTGGTAGCGGCCGACAAGGGCACCGCGACGTTCTCCGATATCGCCAACGCCATCTCCATTGAGCACGGTTTCTGGCTGGGCGATGCGTTCGCCTCCGGCGGTTCCAACGGCTACGACCACAAGGGCATGGGCATCACCGCCAAGGGCGCGTGGGAATCGGTGAAGCGCCACTTCCGTGCGCTGGGCCGCGACTGCCAGAGCGAGGATTTCACCTGCGTGGGCATCGGCGACATGTCCGGCGACGTGTTCGGCAACGGCATGTTGCTGTCGCGGCATATCCGGCTGCTGGCCGCGTTCGATCATCGCCATATCTTCCTCGATCCGGATCCGGATACGGCCAAGTCCTTCGCCGAGCGCGAGCGCATGTTCAAGCTGCCGCGTTCGAGCTGGGACGACTACGACAAGTCGCTGATCTCCGCCGGCGGCGGCGTGTGGCCGCGCAGCGTGAAGTCGATTCCGATTTCGCCGGAAGTGCGCGCGGCGCTGGGCCTGAGGGGCGATGTGCAGCATCTCTCGCCGAACGAGTTGATGAGCACGATCCTCAAGGCGCCGGTGGATCTGTTGTGGAACGGCGGCATCGGCACCTATGTGAAAGCCACCAGCGAAACGCATGGCGACGTCGGCGACCGCGCCAACAACGCGCTGCGCATCAATGGTGCAGAACTGCGCTGCAAGATGGTGGGCGAGGGTGGCAACCTGGGCTGCACGCAGAAGGGGCGTATCGAAGCGGCGCAGCACGGCGTGCTGCTCAACACCGACTTCATCGACAACTCCGCCGGCGTGGACACGTCCGACCACGAGGTGAACATCAAGATCCTGCTTGGCGACGCCGTGCAGCGCGCCGAGATGACCACCGATGATCGCAATCGCCTGCTCGCCACCATGACCGACGAAGTCGGCCAATTGGTGCTGTGGGACAACTACCGCCAGAACCAGGCCATCACGCTGATGGAACGCCAGTCGGTGAAACGCCTGGGCTCGATGGCGCACTTCATCCGCACGCTGGAAAGCGAAGGCCTGCTCGATCGCCAGGTGGAAAACCTGCCCAGCGAAAGCGAGCTCGCCGACCGCAAGGCGCGCGGACAGGGCCTGACGCGCCCGGAGTTGTCGGTGCTGTTGTCGTACGACAAGATCCGCCTGTATCAGCAACTACTCGATTCGGATGTGCCGGAAGACCCGTACTTGTCCAAGGAACTGGTGCGCTACTTCCCGCGCCCCTTGCATGAGAAATACGCCGCGCACATGCAGCGTCATCGCCTGAAGCGCGAGATCATCGCTACCGCGGTGACCAACTCCACCCTCAACCGCATGGGCGCCACCTTCATGATGCGCATGCAGGAAGACACCGGGCAGGGGCCTGCGGCGGTCGCCAAGGCGTATACCGCGGCGCGCGAAATTCTCGGTGCGCGCGACCTGTGGGCGGATATCGAGGCGCAGGACAGCAAGGTGGCCGAAAACACCCAGGTCGATGCGGTGATGCAGATCTGGTCGATGCTGCGCCATCTCACGCGCTGGCTGCTCAATCGTCCGGGCGGCACGCTGGACATTGCCGCGAACGTGGAGCGCTACCAGTCCGCCGTGGCCGAACTCAGCAATACGCTTCCACAGGCGTTGACACCCGCCGGCAAGGCAGACTTCGCCACCAGCCAGGAGAAATGGGAAGGCCTGGGGTTGCCCACTGACCTGGCGCTGCGCCTGGCCAAGCTGCCGGAACTGCGCGCCATGCTCGATATGGTGGAAGTGGCGCAGCAGACCGGCCAGCCGATCGCCAAGGTCGCCAACGTGTTCTTCGAACTGGGCCACACGCTGGACCTGGAATGGCTGCGCGGTCAGATCGAAGCGCTGCCGGTGGAAGGCCACTGGCATGCGCAGGCACGCGGCTCGCTGCTGGATGAACTCAACCATCAGCATCGCGCCCTGGCCACCCAGGTGCTGGCGTTCAACGGCGGTGGCAGTGAGGTGTCGCCGGTGCAGGCATGGCTCAACCGCGACGATCCCACCTTGAAGTACACCCGCAGCATGCTCGCGGAAATCCTCACCCAGAACGCGGATTACCCGATCGCTTCGGTGGCGGTGCGCCGCCTGGCGCAGTTGGCGCAGGTGCCGGTGTAATTTCGCACTTGCCGAAACAGCTCCCTCCCCTACGTGCAGTAGGGGAGGGTTGGGGTGGGGTGAAGCAATCTCGCGGTGAGCTCAAACAGCACTGCAAGCGCAAGCAACCCCAGCCCGGCCCTCCCCTGCAGACAGGGGAGGGAGCAAAGCGCAACGAATAGTCAGTTTGCTCCACCTGTCGTAAGCTCGATCGACCAACGCTTTCTGATGGATCCCCCACCATGCGCCTCGCGTTCGTCGCCAGCGAAACCAATGTTGCCCAGCAGGCGCGCCGAAAATTGGTGGATCGCTACGGCAATGTGCCGGTTACCGATGCGGAAGTGATCATCGCGCTGGGCGGCGATGGCTTCATGTTGCGCACCTTGCACGCCCATCGCGTGATCGGCGTGCCGGTCTACGGCATGAAGCTGGGCCGTGTCGGTTTCCTGATGAACAAGCACAACCTGGACGAGCTGCCCGAACGCATCGCGCGCGCGCATGCGGCAGAGCTGTTCCCGGTGGAAATGGAAGCGGTCGACGGTGACGGCCAGACGCACATCGCGCTGGCCTTCAACGAAGTGTCGTTGTTGCGGCAAACCAACCAGGCCGCGCACCTGGAGGTGAAGCTCAACGGCATCGTCAAACTTCAGAACCTGACCTGCGACGGCATCCTGGTTTCCACGCCAGCCGGTTCCACCGCCTACAACCTTTCCGCGCATGGTCCGATCTTGCCATTGGATGCCAACGTACTGGCGCTCACGCCGATCAGCCCGTTCCGTCCGCGCCGCTGGCGCGGCGCGATCCTGCCGCATCGCACCCTGGTGAGCCTGCGCGTGCTCGATCCCGGCAAGCGTCCGGTCAGCGCCACCGCCGATTTCCTGGAAGTACGCAATGTGCGCACGGTGGAGGTGCGCCAGTCCCCCGAACAGGGCGTGCGTTTGCTGTTCGATCCAGAGCACAATCTGGAGCAGCGCATCCTGGACGAACAATTCGCAGCGGACTAGTAGGTTGGGGTGCAAACCCCAACATTGCCATCTACCAAACGTCGCGACGTTGGGGTTTGCACCCCAACCTACAGGCTTTGCGCTAGATTGTTGGTTATGACCCGCCCCACCAAGACCGCCCACGATCCCGATGCCAGCAACGACAACCGGCTCGTCGTGGCCATCTCCTCGCGCGCATTGTTCGACCTGGGCGACAGCCACGCCTTGTTCGAGCGAGAAGGGCTGGATGCCTACCGTGGTTTCCAGATCGATCACGAGAACGAAATCCTCCAGCCCGGCGTGGCGTTTCCGCTGGTGCAAAAGCTGCTTGGCCTGAACAAGCTTGCCGGCGACGTGCCGCCGGTCGAGGTGATCCTGCTGTCGCGCAACTCGGGCGATACGGGTTTGCGCATCTTCAATTCCATCCAGCATTACGGGCTGGAAATCAGCCGCGCCGCGTTCACCAGCGGTGCGCCGACGTCGGATTACATTGCGCCGTTCAGGGCGGATCTTTTTCTTTCCGCCAACGCCGAAGACGTCGGCCGCGCGTTGAAAGCCGGCGTGGCCGCGGCGACGATCCTGCCTTCCACCGCGCCGCCGCGCGCCAGCGAACAATTGCGCATCGCCTTCGATGGCGATGCGGTGATCTTCGGTGACGAAGGCGAACGCGTCTCGCGCGAAGAAGGCCTGGAAGCATTCCATCGCAGTGAAACCGAGCTTGCTGAAAAGCCGCTATCGGTGGGTCCATTTCGTGGTTTTCTCAGCGCAGTGCATCGCTTGCAGGCGGCGTTTCCCGCGGAGAACTCGCCCATCCGCACCGCGCTGGTCACCGCGCGCTCGGCGCCGGCGCACAAGCGCGTGATTCTTACGCTGCGCCGCTGGGGCGTGCGTATCGACGAGGCGTTGTTTCTTGGCGGACGCGACAAGGGCCCGTTCCTGGATGCGTTCGGCGCGGACATCTTTTTCGATGATTCGCCGGCGAACGTGGAATCGGCGCGCAAGCATGTGGCGACGGGGCACGTGCCGCATGGGGTAAGCAATCCGTAGGTTGGGGTGCAAACCCCAACATCGCAGGTCGCAAGCATTACGGCGTTGAGATTCGCACCCCCAACCTACGTTCAAGGCACGGAGTGCCCTTTGCTTGCGGTCCAGATCGCGTACCAATCCTCGACATCGAGTTGCACGTTCAATGCCGCAACAGCATCGCGCAAACCATCGATGCGCCCGGTGCCGGTAATCGGATAGGGACGCGATGGATGCCGGAGCACCCATGCGAAAGCCAGCGTCGTCAGCGAAATGCCGTAGCGCGCGGCAATCGCGGACATTTCGGCGCGCACCCGCGTGGCTGGTTCATCCTCGCCCGTGAACAACTGTCCGCCTGCAAGCGGTGACCAGATCATCGGACGCAAGCCAAGTTGTTGCGCCTGATCGAGCGTGCCGTCGTCCAGGGCGTGCATCTGCAGCGGCGACAGCTCCACCTGGTTGGTGACCAGCGGATGGTGCTGATTGAGCAGCGCGAACTGGCTGGTGCTGTGATTGGATACGCCCCAGTGCGCCACCTTGCCTTTGCGGGTGAGCTGGGTGAATGTTTCCGCTAATGCGGCGGCATCCATCAGGTAATCGGGACGATGGACCAGCACCAGGTCGAGCTGTTCGGTATGCAGGTTGCGCAGCGATTGCTCCACCTGCGCGCTTACGTACGCCGCGCCGGTGTCGTAGTAATTGATGCGGTAAGGCTTTTGCGCGGAACGCAGGCGAATGCCGCATTTGGTCACCAGTTGCATGCGCCTGCGCAAATCTGGCGAGGCTTGCAGTGCTTCTCCGAACAGGCCTTCCGCGCGGTAGTCGCCGTAGATGTCGGCGTGATCGAACGTGGTGATGCCAAGCGCCAGGGCCTGCTCGATCCAGCGCACGCGTTCCTGCACACCGAGCTTCCATTCCGTGATGCGCCACAGGCCGGCGACGATCGGGGAGAGTTCAAAACGGTTGGCGTCGATGGTCATGCCGGCTCAGCGCTTGGAAGAGGAGGTTTGCGACGCATCGAGCCGGTCGGCCGACCAGCCGCCGCCCAGGTCGCCAATCAACGATACCGTATCGAGCAACTGTTTTTGCAGGATGCTCAACTGGTTCTGCTGCGCGCTCAGCTGGGTGGCCTGCGCGATAGCGGCGGTGGTGTAGTCCACGGTGCCGGCCTGGTATTCGTTGAAGGCGATCTGCGCGGCCTGCGTGGCATCGCGCACCAGCGCATCCTGTACGTGCGACTGCTGCGCCAGGATGCGCAGGCCGGAAAGATCGTCTTCCACGTTCTGCAGTGCACCCAGCACGGTACCGCGGTAGTTGGCGAGCGCCGCTTCGTATGCGGCCTTGGCGGCCTGCACGTTACCGTGGCGCGCGCCGAAGTCGAACACGGTTTCGCTCGCATCGGCGCCGAGCGACCACACATGATTGGCCACGTGCAAAAGGCCCGCGAGCGGCGATTGGCTGAAGCCGTCGCTCGCCGACAAGGTTAGATTTGGATAGTAGGCGGCGATGGCCACGCCGATCGCGGCATTCTGCGCCGCCATTTGCCGTTCGGCCACGGCGATGTCAGGCCGGCGCTGCAATAGGGTTGATGGCATGCCTGCCGGTGTCGCTGGCAATGTGGGCAGGCTGGTGCTGTGCGCAATATCCAGCTCTTCCGGATTCTTGCCGACCAGCACCGCAATGGCGTGCACGTACTGCGCACGCGCGATGCCGAGGGCGATCAGGCTGGACTGCGCGCTTTCCAGCTGCGTGCGCGCGGTAAGCACATCCGAAGGCGGCACCGTGCCTGCTTCGCCCTGGTTGGCGACCACGTGCAGGTATTCGGTATAGGCATCCACTGTCTTGCGCAGCAGATCGGCGTCGGCATCGGTCACGCGCAACTGGATCACGGCATTGGCCAGCGCTACCTGTTCGGACAAGGTGGCGTTGGCCAGTGTCGCCTGGCTGGCTTGCGCGGCCGCTTTGCTTTCTTCGATCGAGCGGCGCACCTTGCCCCACAGATCCGGTGCCCAGCTCACGTCGCCTTCCAGCGAACCGGACGTGCCGATGGCAGGACGCAGGCTGGCGCCGGTACTGCTTCCGCTTCCGGTACGCGACTTGGTGGCCGCTGCCGTGACGCCGAGTGTGGGAAACAGCGATGCGCGCGCGACCTTCACTTCGGCCTGCGCCTGCTGGTAGTTCGCATAGGCTTGCCGCACGGTCTGGTTGGAGACCGACACCATCGGCTCCAGCTCATCGAGCAGCGGATCGTCGAAAGCGGTCCACCAGTCGCCCTTGGGCGCTTCGGCAGCATCGGGCGCGGCAGTCGTCCAACCGGGCAGCTCCTTGTATTGCGCTGGCATCGATACTTGCGGGCGGTGGTAGTCCGGGCCGACCATGCAGCCACCGAGCAACAACGCCAGCGTAGCGGCCAGAGCCGCAGGCAAAGTCTTCATGTTCATGCACTCGCGTTCGATCGGTTCCATGGCAGGGTCTGCGACCAGCGCGCCAGCCGCGCGCGCAGGCGGTCGAGATAGAGATAGATCACCGGTGTCGTGTACAGGGTAAAAACCTGGCTGAGAATCAGGCCGCCCATCACCGTGATGCCCAGCGGCTGGCGCAGCGACGCGCCCTGGCCGATGCCGATCGCCAACGGCACCGCGCCGAGCACCGCGGCGGCGGTGGTCATCATGATGGGGCGCAGGCGCAGCACCGCGGCATCATGGATGGCGCGCATCGGTTCGTAGCCTTCATCGCGCTGCAGATGGATCGCCACGTCGATCATCATGATCGCGTTTTTCTTCACGATGCCGATCAAAAGGATGATGCCGATCATCGCGATGACCGAGAACGGCGTGCCGAAGATCAGCAACGCCAATGTCGCGCCGATGCCAGCCGACGGCAGCGTGGAAAGAATGGTGATCGGATGCACGGTGTTTTCATACAGGATGCCCAGCACGATGTAGACCGCACCGAGCGCTGCGAGAATCAACAGCGGCATGGTCGACATCGACTGCGAATACACCTGCGCGGCGCCGGCCGTGGCGCCATGAATGGATGCGGGCATGCCCATCTCGCGCATGGCCTGCTGGATCGCCGACAACGCGTTGCCCAGCGAGCCGCCCGGCGGCAGGTTGAACGAGATGGTGCCGGCCACCAGCCCATCCTGGTGATTCACCTGCGTGGCGGTGTGGTTGTTGGTGTAACTGAGCATCGCCGGGAACGGCACCATGGTTTCCGCCGCGGTGCTATCCGCGCTGCCGCTGGACGTGCCGCCCTTGGCATTGGAAATGGCGTTGGTCAGCTGATTGGCCTGTGCATCGGCATTGCGCGAGTTGGTGGTTGCGCTGCCGCTGGTGGAGGCGCTTACTGCCGAGTAGCTGGTTACACCTTTGACGATACTGGACGACATCTGCGTCTGCTGCGTGCCGGTGGGATTGCCAGCGGCCTTGCTGAAATACATGCGATCGAGCATCTGCGGGTATTGCCAGTATTTGGGCGCGATCTCCATCACCACGTAGTACTGGTTGAGCTGGTTGTAGACGGTGGACACGGTGCGCTGGCCGAACGCGTCATACAGCACGCTGTCGATCTGGTTCGGCGCAAAGCCGTAGCGCGCCATGGTGGAACGGTGGAACTTCACATAGGTCTGCAGGCCGTTCTGCTGCAGGTCGGAGTTTACGTCCTGCAATTGGCTGCGGTATTTGCCCAGTTCCGTCACCAGCTTGGGTATCCAGGTATACAGCGCGTTGGGATCGTCGCTGGTCAGCGTGTACTGGTATTCGGAAGCCGATTGCCGGCCGCCGATGTGCAGGTCCTGTGCAGCCTGCAAAAAAAGCTTCGCGCCGGAGATGGCGTTGAGCCGGGGGCGCAGGCGGTCGACCACCTGCGCCGCGGAAAGCTTGCGTTCGGCCAGCGGCTTCAGTTCCACGAACAGGTTGGCGCTGTTGAGCGCACGGCCACCGGTGAAGCCCGCCACCGAGGCCACCGCCGGATCCTTCTGCACGATCGATTGCAACTGCGCGAGCTTCTTTTCCATCGCCTGGAAGGAGATGCTCTGGTCGGCGATGATCTGGCCCATCAGGATGCCGTTGTCCTGCTCCGGAAAGAACGTGGACGGCAGCAGCTTGAACAGGAATACGTTGAGCACCAAGAGCCCGATCAGCGTCAAGCCCACCAGCCACGCGTTGTCGAGCACCGCGGTGAGCGATCGTGAATACGCCTGCTTGAAGTGCTCGAACTGCCGCTCGTACCACACCGCCCAGCGCGCCTTCGAATGCATCGCGGCGCCCGGGCGCAGCAGATAGGCGGCCATGGTCGGCGTGACGGTGAGCGAGATCACCATCGACAGCCCGATGGCGACCGACAGCGTCACCGCAAACTCGTGGAACAGCAGGCCGATGATGCCCGGCATCAATAGGATTGGCGTGAACACCGCAATCAGCGACAGGCTCATCGAGATCACCGTGAAGCCGACCTCGCCGCTGCCCTTGAGCGCCGCCTCGTGCACGTCCATGCCGTTTTCCACGTGGCGCACGATGTTTTCCAGCACCACCACCGCATCGTCCACCACGAACCCGGTGCCGATGGTGAGCGCCATCAGCGAGAGGTTGTCGAGGCTGTAGCCCATCAGGTACATCGGCCCGAACGTGCCGACGATCGACAGCGGCAACGCCACCGACGGAATCAGCGTGGCGCGCGGCGATTGCAGGAACACGAACACCACGCCGATCACCAGCAGCACGGCCATGAACAGCGAGCGTTCCGTATCGCCCACCGCGGCGTTGACCGATTGCGAGCGGTCGATCGCCACGCCGATGCGGATGCTGCTGGGCAGGGTCGCTTCCACCGCCGGCAGCACGCTGCGGATCTGCGTCACGGTCTTGACGATGTTGCTGCCAGGCGTGGGATACACGATCACCAGCACCGCCGGCTTGCCGTTGTACAGGCCCATGTTGCGGATGTTTTCGGCCGAATCCTCGACGTCGGCCACGTCGCGCAATTGCACCGGCGCACCGTTGCGATAGGCGATGACCAGGTCGCGGTACGGTGCGGCCTTTCGGATCTGGTCGTTGGAAGTGACTTCGTAGCGCAGGCCGTTCTGGTCAATGTAACCCTTCGCGCTGTTGGCATTGGCCGCGCTGATCGCTGCGCGCACGTCTTCCAGGCCGATGCCGTAGCTGTTCAACTTGTTCGGCTCCAGCTCCACGCGCACGGCGGGCAGGGCGCTGCCGCCCAGCGTGATCTGGCCCACGCCGTCGACCTGCGACAACTGCTGCTGGATCACCGAATTGGCCGAATCGTAAAGCTGCGCACGCGTAAGCGTGTCGGAGGTGAGCGCCAGCACCATGATCGGCGAATCGGCCGGGTTGTATTCGCGATAGGTCGGGTTGTTGCGCAAGGTGCTTGGCAGGTCGGCGCGCGACGCCTGGATTGCCGCCTGCACGTCGCGCGCGGCGCCGTTGATGTCGCGATTGAGCGCGAACTGGATGACGATGCGCGCAGAGCCTACAGTGCTGGTGGAGGTCATCTCGGTGACGCCGGCGATCGCGCCCAGGCGTTTTTCCAACGGTTCGGCCACGGTGGAAGCCATGATGTCCGGACTCGCGCCGGCCATGCTGGCCTGTACCACCACCACCGGATAAGTGATGTTCGGCAACGGCGCGACTGGCAGATGGAAATACGCCAGCGTACCGGAGAGCAGGATGGCGATCGCCAGCAGGGTGGTGGCGACGGGGCGATGGATGAACAGGGCGGAGATGTTCATGGCCGCCACCCATCACACCGATGCCGCGTAGGTTGGGGTGCAAACCCCAACATCGTCATGCCGATCGACATCGCAGCGTTGGGGTTTGCACCCCAACCTACGCGGGTTCCGCGCCAGGTCATGGCGCTCTGTCTCCTGCCGCCAGCGACGGCTTGCTATGGAACCGCTGCGCCAGCCGGTCGAAAAACAGATAAATCACCGGCGTGGTGAACAACGTCAGCAACTGGCTCAGCGTCAAGCCGCCGATGATCGCCAGGCCCAGCGGCCGGCGCAGTTCCGAACCGGTGCCGGTGCCTAGCAACATCGGCAATGCACCGAGCATCGCCGCCAGCGTGGTCATCAGGATCGGCCGGAAGCGCAGCAGCGAGGCTTCGAAGATCGCTTCGGCCGGCGGCTTGCCGTGGTCGCGTTCGGCTTCCAGCGCAAAGTCCACGATCATGATCGCGTTCTTCTTCACGATGCCGATCAGCAGCACGATGCCGATGATGCCGATGATGTCCAGGTCCGCGCCGGCGACCATCAAGGCCAACAGTGCGCCGATGCCGGCCGAGGGCAGGGTGGAGAGAATCGTCACCGGATGGATGAAGCTCTCGTACAAGACGCCCAGCACGATGTAGACCGCCACCAATGCCGCGATCAGCAGGTACACCTCGCTGGACAGCGAATCCTGGAACGCCTGCGCCGCGCCCTGGAACGATGAAGTGATCGATGGTGGCAGTTTTACCGCCTGCTCGGCCTGGTTGATCTCCTCAACCGCCTTGCTCAGCGATGCGCCATTGGCGAGGTTGAAGGAAATGGTTACCGACGGAAACTGCGCCAGATGGCTGATCGCCAGCGGCGACTTGGTCACTTCGATCTTGGCGATCGCTTTGAGCGGCACTTGGCCGTTGCTGGCGGTCTGGCTGGGCAGATACAAATCGCCCAGCGATTCCACCGTCGGCAGCATCGAAGGCTTGGCCACCAGGATCACGCGATACTGGTTCGACTGGTTGAAGATGGTCGACACGATGCGCTGGCCGAGCGCGTCGTACAGCGCGTTGTCGATGGTCGCGGGCGTGATGCCGAAGCGCGCCGCCAGCGGGCGGTTCACGTTGACGTTGACGCTCAAGCCTTCGTTGTTCAAATCGCTGGTGACGTCGGTGATTGACGCAATCTGCTTCATGCGCGCGACCAGTGCCGGCACGTAGTGCTGGAAGGCCTGCAGGCTCGGGCCGCGCAGTACGAACTGGTATTGGTTGGGCGAGACAGTGGTGTCGAGCGTGAGATCCTGTTCCGGTTGCAGATACAGCTTGATGCCCGGCACATGCGCGACTTCATCCTGGATGCGTCGCGCGATCTGTGCGGCCGTATCCGAACGATCGTCGCGCGGCTTCAGGTTGATCAGGAAGCGACCATGGTTGAGCGTGTTGTTGGTGCCGTCGATGCCGACGTAGGACGTGAGGTTGGTGACGTCCTGATCCTTGAGGATGGCCTCGGCCAGTTGCGCCTGCCGATCCACCATGCTGCTGTAGGAGACGGAGTTGTCAGCAATGCTGATGCCTTGCAATACGCCGACATCCTGCACCGGAAACAGGCCCTTGGGAATCATCACGTACAGGATCACGGTAATGATCATCGTGATCACGAAGGTGAGCAAGGTGGCGGTCTGGTGCGCCATCACGAAACGCAGCCCGCGCTCGTAGGCGTGCAACAGCTTGTTGAACAGCCCTTCGCTGATGCGTTCGAAACGGCTGGGATGACGCTCGGCCTGTGCGCGCAGGATACGCGCGCACAACATCGGCACCAGGGTAAGCGACACCACGCCGGAGAGCACGATGGTCACCGCGAGCGTGACCGCGAACTCGCTGAACAATCGCCCGATCACGCCACCCATGAAAAGCAAGGGAATCAGTACCGCAATCAACGATACGGTCAGCGACACAATGGTGAAGCCGATCTGTCCTGCACCGATCAATGCCGCGTTCAACGGCGTTTCGCCTTCCTCCAGATAGCGCACGATGTTCTCGATCATCACGATCGAATCGTCCACCACGAAACCGGTGGCGATGATCAGCGCCATCAGCGAAAGGTTGTCGATGGAATAGTTGAGCTCGTACATCATCGCCAGCGTGCCGATCAGCGACACCGGCACCGAAATGCTGGGGATGATGGTGGCGGGCAGGTTGCGCAGGAACACGAAGATCACCAGCACCACCAGCATCACCGCCAACACCAGCTCGAAAGCCGCATCGGCGACCGAGGCGCGGATCACGCCGGTGCTGTCGTTGACGATCGCTACTTGCATGCCGGCCGGCAATGTGGATTCCAACTGCGGCAGGATGCGCTTGATCTGGTCGACCGTGGCGATCACGTTCGCGCCGGGTTGGCGTTGCACGTTGAGGATGATCGCCGGCGTGTTGTTGTACCAGGCGCCCTGTTCGACGTTCTGTGCCGATTGAGTGACGCGCGCAACGTCGCGCAGGAACACCGGCGCGCCGTTCTGGTAGGACACTACCGTATCGAGGTAATCCTTAGGATCCTGGATCTGGTCGTTGCCGTTGATGGTGTAATCGAGCGCCGGCCCGTCGAAATTACCCTTCGGCTGGCTCACGTTGACATTGGCCAAGAGCGAGCGCAGGTCGTCGATGTTGAGCCCGTAAGCGGCGAGCTTTTGCGGATCAGCTTCCACGCGCACGGCCGGCACGTTGCCGCCGGATGGCGTCACCAGGCCGACGCCCGATACTTCGGAAATCTTGGTGCCGAGGCGATTGTTCGCGGCGTCCTGCAACTGCGTGAGCGACATCGACTTGGAGGTAACGGCCAGCGTCAGGATCGGCTGGTCAGCCGGATTCACCTTCGCATAGGTCGGTGGCGCGGGCAGGCCGCTGGGCAAAAGACTATTGGCGGCGTTGAGCGCTTCCTGCACGTTCTGCTCGGCTACGTCCAGATTGAGCGACAGATCGAACTGCAAGGTGATGATCGAGGCGCCGGCCGAGCTGCTCGACGTCATCTGCTGCAGGCCGGGAATCTGGCCGAGCTGCACTTCCAGCGGTGCGGTCACCGTGGTCGCCATCACGTCGGGACTCGCACCCGGATAGAAGGTTTGCACCTGGATGGTCGGGTAGTCGACGCTGGGCAGGGACGATACCGGCAGAAAGCGCATCGCCACCAGGCCCACCAGCACCAGCGCGATCATCAGCAACGATGTCGCCACGGGCCTGAGCACGAACAGGCGGGAAATATTCATCGGATCACACGTTGCCGGTCACGACGCAGAGGTGGAACCGGTGTTCTGGCCGGCGCCGTGCCTTCTTCCATTGCCGTGCGCCGCACCAGCGGATGATGGCGTGGCAGGCGCGCTTGCTGCGCTGGCTGGCTGCGCTTGCGCAACGCGGATCCTGGCACCGTCGCTCAAGCGATCCGTACCGTCCGTCACCACCGTCTGGCCGGCGGAAAGGCCGGAAAGAATCGCCGTGTATTGACCATCGCTCGGGCCTGGCGTCACCTTGTGCACCGAGACCGAATCGTCCGCATTCACCAGGAACACGTAATCGCCCGGCGCGCCGGTTTGCACGGCGGGCGTCGGCACCAGCACGGTGTTGCGCAGCGTATCCACCAGCAATTGCACATTGACGAATTCGTTCGGGTAGAGCTTCTCGTCGTCGTTGGCGAAGTTTGCGCGCAAGGTCACCGTGCCGGTGCTGGTCGCCATCTGGTTGCCCATGGCATACAGCGTGCCGGTAGCCAGCTGCCTGGTGTTGTCGCTGTTGTACAAGGTCACCGGCAGCTTGGCGCCGCTGTTGACGCGATCGAGCACCTTGCCCAGCGAATCCTGCGGCACCGTGAATTGCACGGTGGTGGGTTTCATCGTGGTGATCACCACGATGCCGGTGGAACTGGATGGCGTAACGTAGTTGCCCGGGTCCACCAAGCGCAGGCCGACCCGGCCGTCGACCGGCGCGGTGATGCGGCAATAGGCAAGATCCAGATCGAACTGCGCGATGTTGGCCTTGTCCGCCTTCACCGCGGCTTCGGATTGCTCGACCAGGAATTTCTGGTCCATGTACTGCTGTTCGGCAATCGATTTCTTCTGGTAGAGCTGCGTGTAGCGCGCCAGATCGGCGCGTGCCTGGTCGAGCGTAGCCTGATCCTTTGCCAGCTGCGCCTGGGCCTGTTGCTTGCTGATCTGGTACTGGCGCGGATCGATCTGTGCGAGGAACTGGCCTTTCTTCACATCCTGGCCTTCCTGGTAACCCACTTCGGTGAGATACCCGCTCAACTGCGGCAGTACCGTGACGGTGGCCAGCGGCGTGACCGTGCCGAGCGAACGGAGTATCTCCGGCATATCGCCCCGATGCGCGGTCGCTACGCTGACCACTTGCGCAGGCGCGCCAATCCTGGCCGGTTTTCTGTTGACGATATGGAATACCACGAGGGCGATCACCGCCACCAAGATCGCTAGCGCGATCCATAGGCCGCGTCGGCGGCGAGCGTATCCGGCTGTTCGCGGGCTGTCCGCACTCATAACCATCTCCAAATACCCGCTCCCGTGTTCACGAGAGCGCTTTCAATGATCGAAACGCATCGCGATCCAGGCGAACGGTGGCCGTCAGCGCGACGGTCGGAACAGTTGTAACGGCCTGTCGCGCGCGTGGTTGACATATTTCGGCGCGCCGCCGCGACCATCAATGTATTAGCGGGTTAAAACAGCAGGGTCTTCTGGGTCTGTCGATGGCATTGGCGTTGTGGTATGGCACGCTTGCATGCGGAAAGTGAAGATCGTGCAGTGCTACGCAGGCCGGCAATGTTGCCGGTGCGATCGCATGGCAGACGCTTGTGCAAGCTTACGCATTGCCGCGTAGGTTGGGGTGCAAACCCCAACATCGTTATATGCGCATATACAGCGATGTCGAGGTTCGCACCCCAACCCACGCGTTCAATCGCCAATCACGATCTTCTGCCGCCGCCACCATGGCGTCACTTTTTCTTCGCGCACCAGCGTGAACAAGCCAGCGCCCAGGATCATCACGATGCCGACCAGCATCGGCCAGTCGAGCCCGTCGCCGAACAGCCAATACCCCAGGCCGATGGCCCACAGCATCTGGCTGTACTGGGTGGGCGCCACGCGGTTGGCGGGGGCGATCAAGGTGGCGTACATCAGCAGCACGCCGGCCAGCGCGGCGAGCAGGCCGTAGCCGGCCAGCAGCAACCATTCGTGCAGATTCGGCCAGCGGAAATGCGGCAACATCATCAGGCCGCCGATGATCAGCGGGCCGATCACTCCCGCGCCATACAGGCTGATGCGTTTTTCATGCGGGCCGGCCATGCGCAGCGCTACCACCGAAGCGGCGGCGAACAAGCCGCACACCAGTCCTGCGACGTCGCCCGCGCCCAACGCGCGGAAGCCCGGACGCAACACCACCAGCACGCCGGCGAAACCCACAACCACCGCCGACCAGCGGCGCCAGCCGACATGCTCCTTCAAGAAAATCACCGACAGGACCGTCACGAAGATCGGCATCAGGAAGATCATCGTAAACACCTCGGCCATCGGCAGCAGCGTGAACGCCGTCACCGAGGCGATATTGCCGAAGGCGCCTGCCGCCGCGCGCACCCACCACAAGGACGGCCGCTGCGCCGTCACCACGTCGCGCCAGCGGTCGCCCTTGTCCTTGCTCATGATGAAGGGCAGGGCCATCAGCCCGAACGCCGCCCCAAAGAACACCGATTCATAAGGCGGCACCGAGCCGTGCAGCGACTTCACGAAGGCATCGCTGATCGCATAGGCCGCGAAGCTGGCGAAGCCAAGAAGAATACCTTTGATCATGCAAATTCCGGTGCGAAGCAGCTGGGCAGAACGTTGTGCGTGGGCGGATGCGCGGGTTCCGGCCATCCTGGTGATCAGGATCGGGGTTTGCCGCGCTGATGCAGCAGGATACCGGGCGTGAATGACAATTCCTAAGGAATTTTGGTGGTTGATCCAGGCTCGCGTCCTACATGGATCGCGGGCAAAGGCGGGCATCCTTCGACAGTCGGGTCGCCGAGGATGAATCCACTCCAACCGTGGCATAGGCCCAGCAGAGATTGCACGCAGGCTGGCGCCTCGCCGTCCTCCACGTAAGGAAACGACCGCCATGTTTCATGGACGAACCCGCATCGCCACTGCCCTGTTTGTCGCGCTGGCTGGCGCCGTTGCTCCCGCGCTTGCGGTGGAGGTGTCCGACTACTGGAACCTCGGCGGCGCGATACGCGCGCGCGTCGATCACGATGGCAGCCGTGGCATCCGCGAATTGGGCATCGACACCGTGATGCTCAACGCCAAGTACACCTCCGACAGCTGGCTCGGCGCGGCCGGCTACCGCTTCTACGGCAAGGACTATCCCTTCCAGTACACGCGCCGTTTCGGCGATATCAATTTTGCCGACCAGGCCTGGATAGGCTATCGCCTCGATGCCAGGCGTCATCTCGAAGTGGGCTTGAACCAGGTGCCGTTCGGGCTGCAGCCGCTGTTCGGCGACACTTTCTACGAAAGTCTGGGCAACGTCGTGGGCGTGGAAGACTTCAGCGAGATCGGCGTGAAGTATGTGCAGGCGCTCGATGGCTGGAATGTGCAGGCCGGCTATTACGCACGACCGGCATGGTCGGGGCAGGGCACCAGCCGTGGCAGCACCTACTCGATCGTGCTGACGCCGGCCGATCCTTCGGTGGAAGGCGGTACGCGCAACGTGGAACGCAACCTGTTCGCCGGACGTCTTGCCCATGACGTGCAGGCCGGCCAGTGGAAGGGCGAGGCGGGCGTTTCCCTGTTCGCGTCCACCTTGCGCAACCTGGATACGCAGCGAGACGGGCGTCGCCTGGTCTACGGCGCGCACTACGCCGGCAACAACGGACCGTGGGGTGTGAAGCTGCAATACGCGCGGCAGTTGA
Organism: Dyella sp.; assembly: GCF_051954575.1. Classification (GTDB taxonomy): domain Bacteria; phylum Pseudomonadota; class Gammaproteobacteria; order Xanthomonadales; family Rhodanobacteraceae; genus Dyella_B. The sequence goes on from NZ_JBQCHP010000065.1 coordinate 107,661, forward strand.
TGACGCCGAAGAATCCGGACAGCAGCCAGCTGGTGACGCTCGGCGGCTTCGATGGCACGTTCAACCTGGCCACGCGCGGCAATCTGTATTCCGTCAACGCCAGCTACGCCATCCCGGGCAACCATCTCGGCGGCTGGGCGAAGGACATCACGCTGTATTCCAACTACAGCCGCTACCAGAAATCCAATCCGCAGTTTCGCGATACGCAGCGCTGGATCACCGGCGCATCGTTCTCGCTGAAGTTCCTCTCGGTGTACGTCGAATGGCTGGAAGGGCGCAACGACCCTTACATCGGTGGCAGCAATTACGCGCAAAGCCCGGGTGCAGGCGGCATCAACCGCTGGAAAGGGCAGCTCTACATGAACATCGGCTACTACTTCTGACCCTCGGCAGGGCGTGCTTGCCCATGCAATCGAACACGTGGGCGCTGCGCTGACACTGTTGGGGTTTACACCTCAACCTACGGGCGCCCTTTGCGCCAGCCTGGCAGCCCTGCTGCACCCCGTCATGACCGCCCTCAGGCGCCACGGCTACAATGTAGGGCTTCCCCGACCGTTCACGGAACTCCTATGGCAGCCCGCTTGAATCCGCTCGATCTGTACGACGTTCGTTCCCTGCTCACCGACGAGGAGCGCATGGTGCAGGACACCGTCGGGCGGTTCGTCGACGAAAAGGTACTGCCCATCATCGGCGACTGCTTCGACCAGGGGCGTTTCCCCGCCGAGCTGGTTCCGGAAATCGCCAACCTTGGCCTGCTCGGCGCCACCATTCCGGAAAAATACGGCTGCGCCGGCATGAACGGCGTGAGCTATGGGCTGATCTGCCAGGAGCTGGAGCGCGGCGATTCGGGCCTGCGCAGCTTCGCCTCGGTGCAGAGCTCGCTGTGCATGTATCCGATCTACGCCTACGGCAATGAAGAGCAGAAGATGCAGCACCTGCCCAAGATGGCGGCGGGCGAAATCATCGGCTGCTTCGGCCTCACCGAACCGCATGGCGGCTCCGATCCGGCCAACATGAAGACCAACGCCAGGAAAGACGGCGGCGACTGGGTCATCAATGGCGCCAAGATGTGGATCACCAACGGCAATCTCGCGCACATTGCAATTGTGTGGGCGCAGACCGACGATGGCATCCAGGGCTTCATCGTGCCCACCGACAGCAAGGGCTTTACCGCGCAGGAAGTGCACAAGAAGATGAGCCTGCGCGCGTCCGTGACCTCCGCGCTGTTCCTCGACAACGTACGCGTGCCGGATGCGCAGCGCCTGCCGAACGTGAAGGGCTTGAAAGGCCCGCTCGGCTGCCTGACGCAGGCGCGCTACGGCATTACCTGGGGCCCGATCGGCGCCGCGCAGGCCTGCCTGAAAGAAGTGCTGGATTACACGCAAGAGCGCGTGCTGTTCGGCCGCCCGCTGGCCGCCAACCAGGCGATCCAGCTGAAGCTGGCCGACATGGCCCGCCGCATCACCTCGGCGCAACTGATTTCGCTGCAGCTCGGCCGCCTGAAGGATGCCGGCAAGATGGAGCCCACCCAGGTGTCACTGGCGAAGTGGAATAACGTGCGCATGGCGCTGGACATCGCGCGCGATTGCCGCGACATGCTCGGCGGCGCCGGCATCACCGTGGAGCATTCGGCGATCCGCCATGCGTTGAACCTGGAATCGGTGATCACCTATGAAGGGACCGAGACGGTGCATCAATTGGTGGTGGGACGCGAGTTGACTGGCATCAACGCGTTCTGATCTTGGCGCCCTCTCCCCCTGCGGGGAGAGGGTTGGGGTTACGGGGCATTCTCGCGATAGAGCTCCATCGGAGCGAGATCAATGTAGCGGTTACGGCAAGCCTCGACCCCTCATCTCAATCCTCTTTCCGGAGGGGAGAGGGGGCGAGCGCGGCGCGCAACCTCAGTTGATAAGTGCTGGGAGCCAACCATGTCGATCCACGATATCCGCATCATCGAAACCGAACGCCTGATCCTGCGCCCGCCGATCCACGAGGATTTCGACGCCTACGCACGCAACATGGCCGACGCCGAAGCCGCCCATTTCATCGGCGGCATGCAGGCGCGCCCGGTCGCCTGGCGCGGCTTTCTCACCTTGGCCGGCGCCTGGATGATCCAGGGCTATTCGATGTTTTCGGTGATCGAGAAAGCCACCGGCCGCTGGATCGGCCGGCTTGGGCCCTGGCAGCCGGAAGGCTGGCCGGGCACCGAAGTCGGCTGGGGCCTGGTGCGCGAGGCCTGGGGCAAGGGCTATGCCTACGAGGGCGCCGTCGCGGCCATCGACTGGGCGTTCGAGCATCTGGGCTGGGCGGAAGTGATCCATTCCATCAACGCGGACAACGCGCCGTCGCTGGCGCTGGCCAGGCGCCTGGGTTCCCGCTTCCTGCGCCACTCCGGCCTGCCGGAGCCTTATCAGGACATCACCGTGGAAATCTGGGGCCAGACGCGGGAAGAATGGGCTCGACGCGCATGAAGCAGCTGAGCGCGGCCTTGTGCGAAGTGATCGCGGCCAGCGTGCCGCAGTTGCACGCGCATTGCCGCGATGAGTGGGTGGTAATCGGTAGCGCCTCTGCTGCACTGGCCGGCGTCGACGTGCAGGCGGCCGATCTGGATCTGTTGACCAGCGTCGCGGACGCGCAACGTTTGATCTCGCTGTGGCCGTCGCGCCTGGATGTTGATTATGTCCCCGCCGGTGCCGATCGCTTCCGTTCGTGCTTTGCGCGTTTCCAGTTTCCCGGCATGCCGCTCGAAGTCATGGGCGGGCTTGAACTGCACGATGGGCGCGGCTGGCAGGCCGTGCGCGTGCAGGATGTCGTCCACGTGAATGTCGCGGGTATCGAGGTGCCCATTCCCGCCCGCGACGAGCAGATTCGCATCCTCGAAAGCTTCGGCCGCCCCAAGGATCTTGCGCGCGCCGATCTTCTGCGCGCCTTGTGAAAACGCACGGCGCACCAAACCGATCATCGTAGAGAACCTCGCCATGTCTTCCAGTCCCATCGCCGCCCGCCACAAGGGCTTCAATCGCGCCGAGATCGTCGACCAAAACTTCACCGAGTTCGTGCGGCTGTGGCAAGGCGACGTGCATGCCAGGCCGGGCGAGCATGAATCGGTGCTGCCAGGCAGCGCGCTGGACGCGCGCGGATTTCGCGAACTGCTGGAATCGCAACTGATTTCCCGCCATCTCGATTTAATGGCGCGCGTGCTGCGCGTGCAGAACAAAGTGTTCTACACCATCGGCAGTTCCGGCCACGAAGGCAACGCAATGGTGGCGCGCCTGACGCGCTACACCGATCCGGCGTTCCTGCATTATCGCTCTGGCGGCTTCATGGCCGAGCGCTTCCGCAAGCTGCCGGACATGGATCCAATCATGGATTCGGCGCTGTCGTTCGCCGCCAGCAAGGAAGATCCCGCTTCAGGTGGACGCCATAAAGTGTGGGGCAGCAAGCCGTTGTGGGTGTTGCCGCAAACCTCGACCATCGCCTCGCATTTGCCCAAGGCCCTGGGCACGGCCGTCGCCATCGAGCAGGCGCGCCGTATCGGGCACGCGTTGCCGATTCCCAACGATTCCATCGCCATCTGTTCGTTCGGCGATGCTTCGAGCAATCATGCCACCGCGCAAACCGCATTCAATGCCGCCGCGTGGACGGCGTATCAGAAACTGCCGGCGCCCGTACTGTTCGTGTGCGAAGACAACGGCATCGGCATCTCGGTGAAAACACCCAGTGGCTGGGTGGCGAACAATTTTCAGCATCGTCGCGATTTGGATTATTTCTTTGCCGACGGCCTGGATCTGGCCAGCGGTTACGAGCAGGTGCAGCGCGCGGTAGCGCATTGCCGCGAAACACGCCGGCCGACGTTCCTGCATTTGAAGACCACGCGCGTGATGGGTCATGCCGGCACCGATTTCGAAATCGAATGGCGCAGCATCGAGGAACTGGTGGAAGTGGAAGCCTCCGATCCCTTGCTGCGTTCGGCGGCGATCGCGCTGGCATCAGGCCTGTATTCGAAGGGCGAACTGCTGGCCTTGTACGAAACTTTCCGCGAGCGCTGCTTCGCCGCGGCTGAGGAAGCCGATCGCCGTCCGCGCCTGCAAAGCCTGGAAGAAGTGATGGCGCCGCTCGCGCCTTACACGCCAAACCAAGTAAAAGCGGAAGCCGAGCGCTGCGATTACCAGGACCGGCGCATCGCGGTATTCGGCAGCGAAGACAAGCTGCCGGAAAAACTGCCGCCGCGCCATCTGGCCATCCAGATCAACCAGGCCCTGCACGACCTGATGGCGAAGTATCCTCAATCGCTGCTGTTCGGCGAGGACGTGGCGCAGAAGGGCGGCGTGTATACCGTCACCAAGGGCCTGCACAAGGCCTTCAAGGGCAACCGCGTGTTCAACACGCTGCTGGATGAAACGATCATCCTCGGACTTGCGCAGGGCTACGCCAACATGGGCATGCTGCCGATTCCGGAGATCCAGTACCTGGCGTATTTCCACAACGCCTGCGACCAGATCCGCGGTGAAGCGGCGTCGCTGCAGTTCTTCTCCAACGGCCAGTTCCGCAATCCGCTGGTGATGCGCGTGGCCTCGCTCGGCTATCAGCGCGGTTTCGGCGGGCATTTCCACAACGACAACTCGATCGCCGCATTGCGCGATATCCCCGGCCTGGTCGTCGGCTGCCCCAGCCGCGGCGACGATGCCGCCACCATGCTGCGCACGCTGATGGCGCTGGCGAAAGTGGATGGCCGCGTGTGCGCATACTTGGAGCCGATCGCGCTCTACATGACCAAGGATCTCTACGAACCCGGCGACAGCCAGTGGCAGTTCGCTTATCCCGCACTCGGCGAAGCGATGCCACTGGGCGAAGGCCGCGTGTATAACGCCGAAGCCAATGACCTGGTGATCTTCACCTTCGGCAACGGCGTGCCGATGGCTCTGCGTTCGGCGCGCACCATCGAAAAGGAACTGGGCTGGAAGGTGCGCGTGGTCGACTTGCGCTGGCTGGCACCGCTCAACGATGGCTTCATCGCCGAGCAGGCCAAGGGCGCCAAGCACATCCTGGTGCTGGATGAAGGCCGCAAGAGCGCGGGCGTGGGCGAGGGCGTGATCACCGCCATCGTGGAAGCCGGTTTTGGCAGCACGCCGCTGGAACGCGTGGCGGGCGCGGATACTTTTACACCGCTGGCAGGTGCGGCGTTTTTGGTGTTGCCGGGGGATGCAGATGTGGTGGCGGCAGCGAGGAAGCTTGCCGATAAACGCGCGTAATCATTCATATCACCTCAACGTCATTCCGGCGAAGGCCGGAATCTATCGCCAGTACGGAGCATGGATTCCTCGCTCCTCAAAGCCGAACACATCCATGTGTTCTCCCCGCGTACCGGCCTTCGCCGGAATGACGGTGAGGTGTGATTTGTCTTGTCGAGAGTCGTTGCGCCTTTATAAAAATCAAAGCGACGCTACGCTCTCCCCGGCGGATTGCGATTGGCATAAATCTCCGCCCGCCGCTCATACGCATGCACATGATTGCGCCCGTTGAGCTTCACGAAATACATCGCCTGGTCCGCGCGTTCGATCATCGATTCCAACGTATCGCCCATGCTGCGCATCGCCAGGCCGATGCTTACGCTCAAGCGGAAATCCTCGTGATCCACCGGGATTTCCAGGCGATGCACGCGCCGGCATAGGCGCGTGGCCACCTGCATGGCCTGGTCCTGGGTGACGTCGTGCAGCATGGCGACGAATTCCTCGCCGCCGTAACGGCCAAGCAGATCGGTGGGGCGCAGTTCGCTGCCTAGCACCTGCGCCACGGTCACCAGCGCGCGGTCGCCGGCCGCATGGCCGCGCAGGTCGTTCAAGGTCTTGAAGTAGTCCAGGTCCAGAAACAGCAGGGCGATCGAGCGATCCGAACCGGCCGCATCGGTGAGCAGGCGCGTGGCCGCTTCTGTCCATGCGCGCCGGTTGAGGATGTTGGTGAGCGGATCGCGGTCGGCCAGTACGCGAACATGGTCGCGATCGTGGCGCATGGTAAGCGCGCGATCGGCCAGGCCCAGCGATAGCACGATCGCCTCGAACGCGCCCATCGCGATGCTGGCGTCGTTGAGCCAGTCCAGATTCGGCAAGGCGCCGGTGTCCTGCGCGCTGGTCAGCGCGGTCAGCAGTAGCAATGGCGTCCATCCGGTAAGAAAGAACCATGCCTGGCGCGAGCCGCGCGCGCCGGTGACGAGCGCGGTGAGCAACATAAGCAGGGCGCCGAGAATCAACACCGGATTGACCAGCGTTTGCGCCATTACCACCAGCTCGTTGATGCCGCTGCAGCGCATCAGCACGATCAACGGCATGGCGAAACCCAGCGCCACCACTGGCACGCGCAACGCTGGCGCATAACGCTGCACGTCGCAGAATCGGCTGATGAAGAGCGCCGCGAACGACACCGACAGCGCCACCGCCGACACACCTACCAGCACTTCGGAGCCGGCCAGCCAGCTGAAGCCGAGCGGATGGAACAGGAAGCCCGTCTGCACGCCTTGCACGATCACGTAGCAAAGCATGTAGCCGGTGTACCAGGCGAAGGTGACGTCACGCAGCATGATGGCGAAGCACAGCGCCATCACCGCCATCGCCATCATGATGGCGAAGCACGCCGAGGCGAACGCCAGCCAGGTGGCGTCCTCGCGCAAATAATCGTCGAGGTTCTGCAGCGCGAAACGTTCGGGCGCGGCCAGGGTGCCGCTGGGTTCGAATCTCAGCAAGATCGGCTGCAGCGTTTCGTCGTCAGGGAGTTGAAACGCCAGCCGCCCGTGGCCATGGAGGGCGCCATCGACGTTGTCCATCGCCAGCGTGTGAGCATGGCCCTGGTCGTCATACATGGTGACCGAGCCCAGCGGCGCGGGGTAGATGGTCAGGATGCGTTCTTCATCCTCGCTGCCGGCCGCATTCGGCTGCAGCACCACCCAACTGCCCAGGGCGTTGCGCGGAAACCGTTCGAGCAGCAAGGGATTGAACGGCTTGAACATGCCGTGCCGAAATGCGTCCATAGCTGACGCAGGCGTGTCCCCCCGCGCCACCTCGCGCCAGGCCCCGCCCGGCGGCAGCGGCGCGTAGGCGGTGGCGTGCGCCAGGGACAGCAGCAGGCAAAACACCAGCAAGACGGCCCACGGCCACCTTTGCAACAGGCAAGCTTTGCGTACTGCCTCCCCCGCCACCTCATTACCCCCGATCCATGAAGTGATCCTGCGCTTCCGTTTCTTTTTGGTTTTCGCTATTGCCGCGATCGGCAGGCTCTTCGATGGCCTGCTGCTCCCTTGATTCGAGCGCGGATGATTCCCTTGCGAACTTACTGCCCTGCTGGACCGTTGTCGCGTACCAGGGCGGTCATTCCCGCTACTCAAGCAGGACGCGTGCCAGCGCCCGGGCGACGCTTTTCACACTCGATTGCTTGCCGTTCGGGCATGTTGCGCGTGCATTAGGCAAGCATTCCGGGAGAAAGACATGACGGCAATCAAGGTGGCGGTACTGGTCGGCAGCCTGCGCAAGGATTCCTTCAACCGCAAACTGGCCAAGGCGGTGGAAAAGCTGGCCCCGCCGGAGCTGTCGTTCGAGCACATACGCATCGACAACCTGCCGCTCTACAACCAGGATTTCGACAGCGACTACCCGCCGGTCTGCCAGCAGCTGAAAGCGCAGATCAAGGCGGCCGATGCGCTGTTGTTCGTCACCCCCGAATACAACCGCTCGGTACCCGGCGTGCTGAAAAACGCCATCGACATCGCCTCGCGCCCGTACGGCAGCAGCGCGTTCGCCAACAAGCCGGGCGCGGTGATCGGCATATCAGTGGGCGCGACCGGCACCGCGCTGGCGCAGCAGCACCTGCGCAATATCTGCGCGTACCTGGACGTGCCGCTGATGGGGCAGCCGGAAGTGTTCTTGAAATTCAGCGACGGGCTGATCGACGATGAAGGCCATATCGGCGTCGACAGCACCAGGAAGTTCTTGCAGGGCTTCGTCGATCGTTACGTCGAATGGGTGAATCGCCACGTGCATGCGTAGGTTGGGGTGCAAACCCCAACGGTTCTCCACGCATCCGCGGCGTTGGGGTTTGCACCCCAACCTACATTAAGACGTCGCTGGCGCACCAGCGCCGCAATACTTCTCCAGCAACTGCCGCTGCACGTCATGCGGCGCTTGCCCATCGGCTGGAGCCATGCGCGCATAGCTGCCGTCGGTATGCAATTCCCACGCGGTGGTGTTGTCGGTGAGGTAAAGATCCAGCTCCTTGCGGATGCGCTGGCGCAGCTTCTTGTCCTCGATCGGGAAACCGGTTTCGACACGGCGATCCAGGTTGCGTTCCATCAGGTCGGCGCTGGCCAGGTACATGCGCTCGTCGCCGTCGTTGGCGAACCAGTACACGCGGCTGTGTTCCAGAAAACGCCCGACGATCGAGCGCACGCGGATGTTGTGCGAGACGCCGGGAATGCCCGGGCGTAGGCAGCACATGCCGCGCACCAGCAGATCCACCTTCACGCCGGCAATGCTGGCCTTGTACAGCGCGCGGATCATTTTCGCATCGGTGAGCGCGTTGATCTTGATGATCATGTGCGCCGGCTTGCCGGCCTCGGCGTGCGCGGTTTCGCGGGCGATCAACTCGAGCAGCGATTTCTTCAGCGTAAACGGCGCATGCAGCAGCTTCTTCATCTTCAAGAGCTTGCCCATGCCGGTGAGCTGGCTGAAAAGCCTGTGCACATCCTCGCACAGCGCCGTATCGGAGGTGAGCAGGCTGTAGTCGGTATACAGGCGCGCGTTGCCGCTGTGATAGTTGCCGGTGCCCAGATGTGCATAGCGCTGCAGTTTCTGGCCTTCGCGGCGCTGGATCAGCATCATCTTGGCGTGCGTCTTCACGTCCACCACGCCGTAGATCACCACCGCGCCGGCCTGCTGCAGGCGCTGGGCGAGACTTAAGTTGGATTCCTCGTCGAAGCGCGCGCGCAGTTCAACCACCGCGATCACTTCCTTGCCGGCGCGCGCGGCTTCCACCAGGGCGTCGACGATCTCGGAGGTGGCGCCGGTGCGATACAGCGTCTGCTCGATGGTGAGCACGGCCGGATCCTTCGCCGCCTGGCGCACCAGGTCCACCACCGGCGAGAACGATTCGAACGGATGCAGCAGCAGCACGTCCTGCTTGTTGATCACCTGGAACAGGTCTTCGGCCTTCTTCAGCGCCTTGGGAATGGCGGGCACGAAAGGCATGTATTGCAGCTGCGGGCTCTGGCTGCGCGTGACGATGCCGAACAGGCGCGTGAGATTCACCGGGCCGTTCACTTCGTACAGCTCTGCGTCGGTAAGGCCGAATTGCTTGAGCAGGTAATCGGTGAGCTTCTTCGGGCAGTTGTCCGCCACTTCCAGCCGCACCGCATCGCCGAAGCGGCGCGAGGAAAGTTCGCCGCGCAACGCGCGGGCGAGATCGTCCATTTCTTCCGGGTCGATGGTGAGGTCGGCGTTGCGTGTAAGGCGGAACTGGTAGCAACCGCGCACTTCCATGCCGGGGAACAACTCCTCGGCATGCGCATGGATGATCGACGACAACAGCACATAGTTCTCGCCGCCTTCGCACACGTCGTCGGGCAGGCGCATGATGCGCGGAAGCACGCGCGGCGCCGGCAGGATCGCCAGCCCCGAATCGCGGCCGAAGGCGTCCACGCCTTCCAGCTCGACGATGAAGTTGAGGCTCTTGTTGACCAGCAACGGAAACGGATGCGTGGGATCGAGGCCGATCGGCGTCATCATGGGCGCCACTTCCTGGCGGAAGTAGCGCTGCACCCAGCGCTTCTGCGCCGGCGACCAGTTTTCGCGGCGCACGATGCGGATGCCGTGCTGGTCCAGTTCCGGCAGCAGGCGTTCGTTGAGGATGGCGTACTGGCGCGCGATCTGGCGGTGCGCGATATCGCTGATTTCCGTAAGCGCCTGCTTGGGCGGAATGCCATCGGGCCCGACGATTTCGTGCCCGAAGGCGAGCTGGCTCTTGAGGCCAGCCACGCGGATCTCGAAGAACTCGTCCATGTTGCTGGAAAAGATCAGCAGGAACTTCAGCCGTTCCAGCAACGGCGTGCGCTCGTCCAGCGCCTGCTCCAGCACCCGGTTGTTGAACTGCAACTGCGACAGTTCGCGATGGATGTAGTGGCCCTTGTCGTTGAGGTCGACGACGGGAGCGGTTTCTACATTGGGCAGGGCGGCAGTGGCGGACATGGCGTCGGGGTCGTTGCGTTTGCTCATCAATGCATCATTCCGGTGACGGTCCATGGCGGCGTCGAGGGCCGAGTGTGCCATGGAGACTGACATGGTGGAGTGGTGCGTTGACATGCTTATGACATCAACCCGGGAAACGCCTTGTCATGAGCGACTCTCGTTGGCCATGTAATGACTGGGCGCGGCGCCTAGCGTGCGCCTGAAGGCGGCAGTGAAGGCGCTGGTGCTGCCGTAGCCCAGTTCCATGGCGACCCGCGTCACCGGCTGTCCGCGACCAAGCCGGGCGAGTGCGGCGAGCAGGCAGGCCTGCTGGCGCCAGTCGCTGAAACTCATGCCGGTCTGCTCGCGGAACAGGCGGGTGAAACTGCGCCGGCTCATATCGGCCTTGCGCGCCATCGTATCGATGTTCACGTCCAGTGAAGGCGAGGCGAGCAATGCACTGCACAGCGTGGCCAGCCGAGGCTCCTGCGGCAGCGGCGTGCTGAGGGGCAGCGCCGGCATGCGCGCGATCTCGGCCACGAGCAGTTGCATCAGATGGTCGTCGCGGCCGCCCAGTGCGTATTCGGCGGGCACGTCCACCGCCTCGGACAGCAAGGCATGCAGCAGGGGCGATACGCTGATCACCGTGCAGCGCGCGGGCAACCCTGCTTTTTTTGCCACCTCCGGCAATACATAGGCGCTGCGCGTGCTGGTAAAGCCCCCCATATGCACCGCGTGCGTCACGCCGCCAGGAATCCACAGCGCGCGTGCCGGCGGCACCACCCAACAGCCTTCGCTGGTGTTGACCGTGAGAACGCCCGTGATGGCATACAGGCATTGGCCGCGCTTGTGCGAATGGCCGGGCAGGGTAAGGCCGGCAGCGTAATCGTTGCCCGTGGCGACCACCTCGCGCGGGGTATCTTCGTAGCCGATGACTCGGGTATTGCGCATCGTTGGTGGCCCATTTTCGACAGAAGTTGGCCCAATAGCGTATGCGGGCCGAAGAGGGCTACTTTAAGGTGGCGCCCTGCAACCGGCAATGTCGCCGTCCCCACCCCCACAAAACCCATGCAGAACTCTGCCGAATCGGTTTCCTTGCCATCGACCGCGCCGCGTACGGACTACCCCATCCTGGGCGCGATCAGCTTCTCGCATCTGCTCAACGACATGATCCAGTCGTTGATTCTTGCGATCTATCCGTTGCTGAAAAACGATTTCCAGCTCAACTTCGCCCAGGTAGGCCTGATTACGCTCACCTATCAGGTCACCGCTTCCTTGCTTCAGCCGTTGATTGGCTTGATCACCGATCGCAAGCCGATGCCTTATTCCTTGCCGGTGGGCATGGGTTTCACGCTGTGCGGTTTGCTGCTGTTGGCCACCGCGCCGAATTTCCATGTGCTGCTGCTGGCCGCCGCGCTGGTCGGTACCGGTTCGTCCGTGTTCCATCCGGAATCCTCGCGCGTGGCGCGCCTGGCATCGGGCGGGCAGCACGGGCTGGCGCAATCGCTGTTCCAGGTGGGCGGCAATACGGGATCGTCATTGGGGCCGCTGCTGGCGGCGTGGATCATCGTGCCGCACGGGCGCGGCAGTGTGGCGTGGTTTTCGCTCGCCGCCTTGCTGGCGATGGTGGTGTTGCTGCAGGTGGGGCGCTGGTATCAATTGCATCACGTCAGCCGCAGCAAATCGGTGCGCCATGTGGCCGGTGAAGCGCTCGGCCGCGGCAAGGTGTTTGCGTGCTTGCTGATTCTTGGGCTGCTGATCTTCTCCAAGTATTTCTACCTGGCGAGCATCAGCAGCTACTTCACCTTCTACCTGATCCACACTTTTGGCGTGTCGGTGCAGGCGGCGCAGATGCATCTGTTCGTGTTCCTGTTCGCCGTGGCAGCCGGTTCGCTGATCGGCGGTCCGGTGGGCGACCGGGTAGGGCGCAAATGGGTGATCTGGATTTCGATCCTGGGCGTGGCGCCCTTCACGCTGGCCTTGCCGCATGCGAACCTGTTCTGGACCGGCGTGCTATCGGTGTTGATCGGGCTGATCCTGTCGTCGGCGTTCTCGGCGATCCTGGTCTACGCGCAGGAATTGATTCCCGGGCGCGTGGGCATGATCTCCGGCCTGTTCTTTGGTTTTGCCTTCGGCATGGGCGGCATTGGCGCGGCGGTGCTGGGACACTTAGCGGATGCGCGTGGCATCGACTATGTGTATTCGCTGTGCGCGTATTTGCCGTTGATCGGCGTGCTGGCGGTGTTTTTGCCGGATTTGGAGAAGCGGCGCCGTTAAGTGTCAACCGGGCGGCCAGGATTGCGCAGCATGCAGCACGCGCAGAATGGATATGGCCTTGGCGCTTTCGGTGTAGACCACCAGGTAGTTTTCATGGACCACCATTTCCCTGGTGCCGGCAACGCGTCCTTGCCGATAGATTTTTGGATGTAACGGCAAGTTAGCCGCCTTGATCGCGATGTCGTCGTGCAGCCGTTGCGCAGCTTCCGGATTTTCGTCGGAGATGTAATCGACAATAGCGATGAGATCGGCGATGGCGGCTTCTTTCCATTCAACTTCGAGCACGACGCTTCCTGTCGATGAGTGCCTGGGCTTCATCCATGACCTGCTTGTGCGGGCGCGCCGGTCGCGTATCGGCAAGCGCCTCTTTTACCTTTTCGCGGAACCACGCATCGTAGGCTTCCGGATCGGCGGTGAGTCCCGCAGGCAGCGCGCCTTCCTTGACCACGCGCGTGAGCAGAATGCGTACCGCATCGGAGATGGTCAATCCGAAGTTGGCGAGTTTTTCTGTAGCGGCATTCTTAAGGTCGTCATCAATGCGGACGTGCAGCATCGAGGTATGCGTGGCCATGGGCGTATCTCCCTGGAATCTGGCCAGTAGTTTGTATCTCAATAGAGATACATGCAAGTGCCCGTCGCGATAAGCCCATAAATAAATGGCCCGCATGGTGCGGGCCGTTGCAAGCCTCAATGCTTCGCCGGCGGCGGCCCTTGCACCACCTGCATCAGATTCTCCGGTTTCAGGTATTTCTTGAACGCCACCTGCACTTGCGCCGGCGTCAAGGTGAGGTAGTGCTTGGCGGCCACCATCGGCTGATCGAGCGGCTCGCCGTGCCAGGCCCAGTCGAGCAGCGAACGGGCGATGCTGTTGATGCTCGACACACCTACCGGAATGGAGCGGATTTCGTACTGGCGTGCGTTGTCCAGTTCGCTCTGCTTGATCGGCGTGGTCTGCATGTCGACCAGGTTCTGGCGGATCAGCGCATTGACGGGTGCGACTTTGTCAGGATCACTGCCGTACTGCACGAAGAAGATCGAGCGCGAGCGGTCGAAATGCATGCCGGAACCGGCGCCATAGGCGTAACCGTGCTTGACGCGGATGTCGGTCATCAGACGTGAAGCAAAGCCATTACCGCCCAGCACGTTGTTGCCCAACTGCAGTGCGTAGCGATCCGGATTGTGCATGTTGAGCGCAAGCATCTGGCCCATCAGCACCTGATCCTGCGAGGCGTAGGGGTTGTCGATCACCACGTAGCCGCTGGGGTTCACCGGCACCGGCTTGGAGACCACGTCCGGCTTGGCGCCTTCGGCCTTCCACTGCCCGAAGTAGCGCTGCACGGTGGCCTTGGCCTGTTCGGGCGTGACGTCGCCGACCACCACGATGGTGGTGAGATCGGGACGGTAGGTCTTGGCGTGATAATCCTTTACATCCTTAAGGCTCAGCGACTTGATCGACTCGGGCGTGGGCAAGCGCAAGTCGGGATCACCGGCGGGCAGCAGGCCGGCACGCAGCGCCTTCATCATTTTGTATTGCGGCGATTGCATTTCGCCGGCCAGCGCGCGCGCCAGCGTTTCCTGCTGCACGTCGAAGCCTTCCTTGGGCAGGGCGGGGTGCAACTCATTGTCGGCCAGCAACTGCATGGCGCGATCGAACTGGTTGCTGAGCGCGGCCACGCCGAAATCAGTGCCGCCGTTTTCGGTGGCGGAGATATCGTCCAGCGCTTTATGGAACGCGTCCCGGTCCAGCGTGGTGCTGCCATAGTCGAACAGCGAACCGAGCAGGCGGGCCACGCCATCCTTGCCGGCCGGTTCCTGCAGCTTGGGATTGTTGTCGATATGGCCCACCACCGTGACCGTCTTGCTGATGGTGGCCGGTTGGACGATCAGGCGGATGCCGTTGTCGAGCTTCATTTCCACCGGTGCCAGCGTCCAGCGCGGCATGTCCAGCTTGCTCAGTTTTTCCGCGGCCCATTCGGGCAGCGGCGCATCCAGGCGTTCGTTGCTGTTGAACGATTCGGAACCGCCAAAGCCGCCGCTGTCCGGCGGACGCTTGCCGTTTTCATCGGGCGTAAGCACGACGGTGACGCGCTCGTCCGGTTTGAGATATGCGCGCGCCACGCGATTGACGTCGTCGACGGTGACGTTGCGGATCTGCTCTTCCGCTTCCTCCGGGGAATTGAGGCCCATCCAGGCGATCGCTTGCGACCAGGCGCTGGCGAGCGTCACGGCGCTGTTCTTGTTGAACTCGGCCTGCGCGATTTCGGAGCGCTTGGATGCTTCGACCAGGTCGGCGGGTGCGCCGTTCTTCAGGAGATCGTCGATCACGCCTTCCAGATCGGCCTGTGCCTTCTTGGCGTCGCCGCCCTTGGGAAAGCCCACTTCGATCACGCCGATGCCGCCGTAGCTGAAGGGCTGCAATTGTGCATTGGTGCTGAGCACCTTGCCTTGCACGGCGAGCGCGGAGAGCGAGCTGCGCGCATTGGTGAGCACGTCAAGCAGCACCTGCGCGGCGGCGTTGTCCTTGTCCATCATGCCCGGCATGCGATACATGAACTGCACTGCGCCCGTACCGCGCGGCGTGGTGGAGGCGATGGTTTCCGGCTTCACCGGCTGCAGCTTCACCGGTACGTGTTCGGGCAGCGTGCGCTTGGGAACCTTGTCGAACAGCTGCTTCACTTTCGCCAGCGTCTGCTGCGGATCGACATCGCCAACAATCACCAGCAAGGCGTTGTTGGGTGTGTACCATTCCTGATAGAACTTCTGCAGATCCGCCGCGGTGGTCTTGCCGAACGAGGGGCGCGTGCCCAGCGGATCGTCTTCGTAGCCGGTGCCGGCATAGAGAATGCGCTCGGCCTTCTGGAACGCAAGAAACTCCGGTTCGGAAATGTCGCGCGACACTTCCTGCTCGATCGCGCCGCGCTCACGCTCCCAATCCTGCTGGGTAAGCAGCGCGCCGTTCATGCGCGTGGATTCGATATGCAGCAGCAGGTCAAGGTAATTGGACGGCGCCACGAAGTAATACTGCGTGGCATCGTTGGTGGTGAAGGCGTTGTTGTCGGCGCCCATCTTGCCGGTCATCTCGTTGAGCTGCGCGCCGGTCATCCCCTTGCTGTCGCGGAACATCATGTGTTCCAGCGCATGCGCGGTGCCGGGAAAGCCTTCCGGTGTCTGGTAGCCGCCGGCCAGATAGGTGATCTGCGTGGTGACCATCGGCGACAGCGTTTCGCGCACGATCACCACGCGCATGCCGTTGTCGAGCGTGGCGCGCAGCACGTTGCTGTCGTTGGCGACAGCCTTGGCGGCGACCGGCGCATCGGCGCGGGCGGGAAGGCCTGCAGTGGCCAGGCCCATGCCCAGCAAAATGCTCCATGCCAATGTCTTGAACGGTCTCGACATCATGTTCGAATTCCTTAGCTGAAGAGTGCGGAAGGTAGACCGCTGGATGGTGCCATAGTGCCTTGCGCAACCTAAGTGCCGGAAGAGACACGCGCGCGGCGGCTGAAGACAGGGTATCGTGCGCACATCGCAGTTCCACGACCCACAGGAGCATGCCTATGTTGGTGGTAACGACCGAGAACGTACCGGGCCATCAGGTGGTCCAGGTGAAGGGGCAGGTGTTCGGCGTGGTGGTGCGCAGCCGCGGCATCGGCGGCAATTTCGTGGCCGGACTGCGTTCGCTGGTCGGCGGCGAAATTCACGAATACACCCAGATGCTGGAAGAAGCCCGCCGCCACGCGCTCGATCGCCTGGTGGCCAACGCCAAGCTGATGGGCGCGAACGCGGTGGTGATGATGCGCTTCGACTCGGCCGAAATCGGCCAGACCATGAGCGAGATCGTGGCCTACGGCACTGCCGTGGTGCTCGATCCGCCGACCTGAGCGCGCACATGTTACCGATGGTGCTGTATGTGCTAGGCGGCCTGATGCTGGTCGGCGCCGGCATTGCCGTGTTGACTGGCGTGATGGTGGCCTTGCTGCCTCAGTTGATCTTCGGTGGCCTCCTGTTGGTGGTGGGGCTGGCGATCGAACGCTGGCGCTACAAGCCGCTGTTGCGCGGCGGCCCGGACCCGCGCTGGGAGGATACGGGCGAGCGCTTCATCGACCCAGGCACGGGCCAGCTCACCGCCGTGTATTTCGATGCGCAGCGCGGCGAACGGCATTATGTGGTGGTGGATGAGCAGCGGCACTCTTCTTAACGGGACGCTAGCCCATCGTTGGCTAGGATCGCGTTCCATCGATTGATGTAAATCCAAAGGAGTAGCCATGCCGTCAGGTAATCCGGTTCTACGCAACAAGGCATTCGAAGGCCTGCCCATCGCGGGCGAGCGAATGACAATGAATGGTACTGTCACGCGCACGGCGCTGTTGCTGGCGTTGGCGGTGATCACCGGCGGCTGGACCTGGCAGCGTTTTGCCGAGGTGGCCGCGGACGGTGGTCTGAACGCCGCGCTGGCCGCGGTCAGCCCATTCATGTGGGGCGGCTTGCTGGTGGGCGTGGTGCTGGCGCTGGTCACCACCTTCGTGCAGCGCTGGGCAGGCATCACCGCGCCCCTGTATGCGATCGCCGAAGGCTTTGCGCTGGGCGGCATTTCCGCGGTGATGAACCTGCGTTTCCCCGGCATCGTGCTGCAGGCGATCATGCTGACGGTCGGCGTGCTTGCAGTGATGCTGCTGGCCTATCGCTCGGGCTGGATCAAGGTCACCGACAAGTTCCGCATGGGCGTGGTCGCCGCCACCGGCGGCATCGCATTGCTATACCTGGTGGACATCGGGCTGCGCACATTCACGCAGATCCAGATTCCCTTTATCCATGAAACCGGCGCGATCGGCATCGGCTTCAGCCTGCTGGTGGTCGGCCTGGCCGCACTCAACCTCGTGCTCGATTTCGACATGATCGACCGCGCCGCCAGCCAGGGCGCGCCGAAGTATATGGAGTGGTACGGCGCATTCGCGCTGATGGTGACGCTGGTGTGGCTCTACATGGAATTGCTGCGCCTGCTGTCCAAGGCGCGCCGCTAAAGTAGTTGCAGGAAACGCCCCGTAGGTTGGGGTGAGGCCCCAGCCGAATCCCAACGGCGCCATGCGCATTTCCACGTTGGGGTTCGGCTGCGCCTCAGCCCAACTTACGAGACTCGCAAGGGTAGCGTAATGCTACCCTTACCGCTTTTGCAGCAGAGCAAATCGGTATGACGAAAGAGGCGGGCCGCGGACATGCCTTGCTGGTCGGCGCAGGCATTCTTTGCAGCCGCCTGTTCGGACTGGTGCGGCAGCGGGTGTTCT
Organism: Dyella sp.; assembly: GCF_051954575.1. Classification (GTDB taxonomy): domain Bacteria; phylum Pseudomonadota; class Gammaproteobacteria; order Xanthomonadales; family Rhodanobacteraceae; genus Dyella_B. Next base: position 125,422 of record NZ_JBQCHP010000065.1, read on the forward strand.
CGCATTACTTTGGCCTGTCCGATGCCGCGGACATCTTCAGCGCGGCGCTGCGTGTACCTAACTTCCTGCAGAACCTGTTCGGCGAAGGCGTGCTGTCGGCCTCCTTCATTCCGGTCTATGCGCGCCTGCTGGCGCAGCACAAACAGGAAGAGGCCGATCGCCTGGCCGGCGCCATCTTCGCCATCCTCGCGCTGATCATTTCGGTGATTGTCGCCGTTGGCGTGCTGGCGACGCCGTATCTGCTATGGCTGATCGCACCGGGTTACACCGGCGAGAAGCGCGAGCTCACCATTCTGATCGTGCGCATTCTGTTTCCAGGCACCGGCATCCTGGTGTGGTCGGCATGGTGTTTGGGAATCCTCAATGGCCACCACAAGTTCTTTCTCTCCTATGCGGCGCCGGTGATCTGGAACGTTTCCATGATCGCGACGATGCTGCTTTTCCGCCATCTGGATGCGAATCGCCTGATCGTGTACCTGGCATGGGGCACGGTGCTTGGATGCTTGCTGCAGTTCCTGGTGCAGCTCGGTCCGGTGCTGAAGCTGGTACCGAACTTGCGTCTGCGGTTGGACACGAAAAGCCTGCATGTGAAGCAGGTGGGCGGCAGTTTCACGAATGTGGTGATCGGGCGCGGCGTGGTGCAGATCAGCGCTTTCGTCGATCAGGCCATTGCTACCTTGCTCGGCAGTGGCGCGATCGCCGGCATGACCACGGCTTCCTCGATCAACCTGCTGCCGGTAAGCCTGTTCGGCATGGCGATTTCCGCATCGGAATTGCCGACGCTGTCGCGCATGGCCGGTGACCATGTAGACGAAGAAGTGGCTGCAAAACTCTCCACGCGTTTGAACAACGGCCTGGAACGCATCGCCTTTTTTATCGTGCCATCGGCGATGGCATTCTTCGCGCTGGGCAACGTGATCGTGGCGGCGCTGTATCAATCCGGCGCGTTTACCGCCAAGGACTCATATTACGTGTGGGCGATCCTGGCCGGTTCCGGGGTAGGGTTGCTGGCTTCCACGTTTGGACGTCTGTATTCCTCCACGTATTACGCAATGCGCGACACGCGCACGCCGTTGCGGTTTGCGCTGGTGCGCCTGGCCTTCACCGCCGTGCTCGGCCTGGCCAGCGCCTTGATCATGCCCAAGGCGCTGGGCATTTCCATGCAATGGGGCGCGGTAGGCCTGACTGCTTCCGCGGGCGTGGCGGGCTGGATCGAATTTCATCTGCTGCGCCGGGGCATGAACAAGAAACTCGGCGCGACCGGCATCCCGCTGTCCTTGATGGCCAAGCTGTGGACGGCGGCGGGTGTTGCCGCTTGCGCGGCTGGTGTGGTCGAACATTATCTGCCCGCTGCCGGCCCCATCGTCACCGCCGTGTTCGTGCTCGCCACCTATGGTGTCATCTATTTTGCGGTGACCTTCATGCTGCGCATCCGCACATGCACGGACGTGGTGGGCAAGTTGCTGCGGCGGGTGGGACTTCGCTGAGCAATTGCAGCGGTTGCTGCGCCTGATGCGGAGCGCTTAAGTGAATGGCTAGGACATGCTCGTGCACTGTACATGTCCAACGCCCTCCTGGAATAAGAAGTGCTTTCCTTTTTGAATAAGGTGTGGCGTGTGTGTGCGCCACCAATTGGCAGCATCCAGATTGACCATGGAAAGTGCTTCGATCGCGGCTGTGCACTCGACCAAGTAGCCCGATTCGCGTCTGTACTTTCCGGTCAGCAGGGCAACGAGCGAGCGAAAACGACCTGGCGGACCGGAAAGCACCCCGGCGGTAATGAACTTATGGGGCGCCAAAGAACGTTGCGCCAATGGCAGCAAGAGGCCGACCCATTGTTCACGCACCCAGGCTGGCGCTTCACCCGGAGGGACAGACGTGATTTTCAAAAAAACAGTAGCCATTGCTGTGTCCTTAACGCTTGGATGACGGGACAGATGATCTTCGCCGGGGCTGCCGCCGCAGCGCCAATCCAACGCGGGCGACCAGCATTACGCCAAATGCAATGGCAGCTACTTGGATCGCTGCCGGATGACTGCTCGGCAGATTTGGCTGGAAGGCAAGCCACAGTACGCCGCACGCAAAAGCGAACATGGCGATAACCAGCAGGAACTTGGCGAGCCTGGTCGAAAATGGAAATGCGAGAAATGGTGCTGCCACCAATATGAACCCGCTGGCCGCAAGATAGCTCCCAGCGATTCCGGTTTTCAATCCGCTAGAGGCTGCAATATAGGCTCCCGTAGCGCCAGCCGAGGCGAGAAGGATGCCTATGAGGAACGCAATGATCTTTATCAGCGTGCGAAATTTCATCTCAGGGTATTCAAGGCTGTTACATGGATGAAACCGTTCGTTCTGAACGATCTGCTAGACATCATCGTTGACATCGCTCGGGAGCTTTGTCGCCGGATATGCAAACCGCAATAGATGCGGAGCTCCTCGAAGAAAGTACAGGCCGGCGGCAAGCGCCACCGCAGACGCGCCCAGATAGCTCGCCAGAGGATAAGTGCGCGGCATGCCATGGAAAAGCAAAACAACCAAAAACGAATAGAGATACATCACAGAGACAA
>NZ_JBQCHP010000066.1:0-39422 GCF_051954575.1 Dyella sp.
CAGCGGCCAGGCTGCTCGGCGTGCCCAGCGCGGTGCATATCGCCGGTGGCGAACTGGTCGCTTTGCACGAAATCGGCTACGGCGGCCGGCGCAAATGGAAAGGACGGCTGCGCGAAGCGCTGGTGCTGCGCGGTGCGAACGCCATCACCGCGGCCAGCACGCCGATCATCGATTCGCTGCGCGCGCTGGGCCATCGCGCGATACGCATACCGTTGGGCGTGGATTTGCGAGTCTGGCCGCCGCTGGCGCCGCGCGCACGCAGCGGTGGCACGGCGCGCTTGATCCACGTCGCCAGCATCAACCGCGTCAAAGACCAGCCGACGCTGCTGCGTGCGCTGGCGACGCTGGCCAGGGAAGGGCTGGATTTCCAACTGGACATCGTCGGCGTCGATACCTTGCATGGCGAGATGCGCGTGCTGGTGCGGCAACTCGGCTTGCAACAGCATGTGCGCTTTCTGGATTTCAAGACGCAGCGCCAGTTGCGTCCCTTGATGGAAACGGCGGACCTGCTGGTGATGTCGTCCTTGCATGAAGCCGGTCCGCTGGTGCTGCTCGAAGCGGCGGTCACCGGTGTGCCGACGGTGGGTACGGCGGTGGGGCATCTCGTCGAATGGGCGCCGGCCGCGGCACTCGCGGTGCGGCCGGGCGATTGGGTGGCATTGGCCGCGGCCATTCGCAGTGTGCTTGTGGATGAAGCGCTGCGGTTGCGGTTGGCGCGCGAAGCGCAGCGTTGTGCGTTGAAGGAGAACGCGGATTGCACGGCGCAGTTGTTCGAGGCTTTGTATCGGCGGTTGGTTGGGGCCTCGAACCCAACCTACGGGGATATTCGGCAAGTGTGAATATGCGATTGATTTCACATCCGAAGCGCTTAGCGCAACACGTCTGTCACGAGTGCTAGGAAATGTCCTGAAATGACATCGCCGTGCGCCATTTCCGTAAGCACCATAGCGTCATGAGCGATCCCGTCGGCGTTCGCGGTCGATGCCATTCATGGCATTCCCCGCGCTGCATTTCGTGTCGTGTGATTGGATTCACATCCACGCCATTTCGCCACAACGTTACGTGATCGAAAGTGGTACTTACGCGGCATTGTTACGAGTCTGCACGTGTTTTACATGTCATCAGTGCGGCAATTCGTCCTGAAATGACAACCGCATGCGCATCAGCCAGGGGACAAGATGGTGAGCAAGAAGATCGACGCGTCGAGCATCGAGCTGTGGCGTTATTACCGCAGGCAACCGTGCCTGTTCGCGCAGCTGCCGGAAGCGTGGCAGCTGTCGGTGGAGGCGAACTATCACGATGCGATGAGGCGGCTGCGGATGCGGCAGCGGCGCAAGGCGATCCCCATTTCGATCATGGCGACGTTCGCGGCGTTGAGCGTCGGCAAGGCGAAATCGACGGTCTACACCACCACGCTGACCGGCACTTCGGCCGATACCTCATACAGCTCATCGACGGATGCGAACGGCAACCTGGTCTATCACTTTGCCGATGGCGACAGCATCACCACCACGGGTAGCGGCGCCAATGTTTATGGCGTGGATCTGGAGAACAGCAATCCCAAAGTGATCCTGCAGGCAGGTGCGAGTGGAACGGGACAGCTGAATTTTTCCAGCGTGCGACCCGCGACCGGCGTGTTTGGCGAGGTGGACACGGTCAATGTGAACAATGGCGCCAACCTCACCGTCAACGGCAACAGCACCATCTATGCCCAGACCGCGGATGTGTGGAACAGTACGGCGATCGGTCTGAAGGTCATCAATTCCACTGCGACGTTCAACGGCACCACGACCGTCAGCACGTACACGCCCGGTTACTCTCAGGCGGTGTACATCGGTCACAGCTTCGTGACGTTCAACGGCGATGTCTCCTTTACCGCGCAGGCGCGCGGCTCGATGACCAGCGCGCTCTACAACTCCGGCGGCGGTTACGGCAATGTGGTGATCAACGGCAATGCCACCGTGCAGGGGCTCGGCATCTGGCCGAACGACAACGTGCATGGCATCTACAACGATGGCATGAATACCCGTTTGACCATTACCGGCAACCTGAACCTCACGGCCAAGTCGTACGGCTCCACGGTGATGGGTATCCGCAACCAGGGCAATCTGCGGATCGACGGCAACGCGACCATTACCGCCACGGGCCCGCGTTCGGCCTACGGCATCGACAACCGGCATCGCACGGCGCGCACTTACGTGGGCGGCGATCTCACCGTGTCGGTGGTCAACACCACCGGTTACACGCCGTTCGGCAATCCGGTCGGCGTGAGCAATACGTACGGGGTGGCCGATTTCCTTACAGTGGGCGGTGCGGCAAATATCAGCGTTTCCGCAGCCACCACGGATTACGCCATCACCAGCAACGGCACCACGTCGTTCACCAATGCCGCCAAGGTCGTTACGCTGCGCACCAGCGCAACGTGCTCGACCTGCGACGTGTTCGGCGCGCAGAACACCGGTGGCGTGCTCACCTTTGCAGGCGGCCTGGACGTTGCCGAAACCACCAGCGGAACCGGACATCGCTACGCGATCTGGAATGTCGCGGGTAACAGCGTCGATGCGACGGTCAAGGTCAACCAGGGCAACAACCAGCTGGTAAACATCGACGGCGACGTGCTGACCGGCAACGTGACGGACGCCACCACCGGCACAGTCTACAAGGGCACCACGGCGCTCAATCTTGATACCAGTAGCTCGTATCTCAAAGGCCTGGTGCTCGGCTACACGCAGACCGGCAGCGCCCAATTGTCGTTCACCAACGGCGCCAGCTGGATGCCGACCGGCACCGGCACGCTGGTCACCGATTTCGGTACGGGTAACCTGGTTATCGGTTCAGGCAGCGCGATCGACATGGCCGGCAGCTGGGGCGTGTTCTCGGTGGGCAGCGTGCCTTCCCACAGCTTGCGTACGTTACAGGTCGACAGCACCAGCAGCAGCGGCGCCAGCATGAGTCTTTCCGATGGCGCGGTATTTACCCTGCTCAGCGATGTTCGCAACGGACAGGCGGACAAGGTGGTGTTCGGCGGCGGTATCAAGGCGTTCACCGCGCAGGGCACGCAAGACATCCGCATCGCCTACGACCCGGTGCTGGACGATACGTCGTGGGTCAACGCCAATGCGATGCAGAAGGGTGTGACGATCGCGGCATCCAGCCCCATTGTGATCGTCGATGCGAGTTCTGCCGCAAACGGTACGGCGAGTTTCCTGGGGGCGGCGGGGCTGACCAGCCAATGGGGCACCACCTATCAGAACGCGCTGGTGCGTTACTCCTACGTGCCAGTGGTAAGCCTGAGCGCCGATCACAAGCAGATTCTGCTTACCGGCATCGATATTCTCGGTAGCGGCAGCAGCTCCACGAGCGGTACGTCGACGCCGCCCCCTTCGGGCTCCAGCGGCGCGTCGACATCGACCTCTTCAAATTCCACCGGTACGTCGACGCCGTCATCGAGCGGCACCAGCACCGCAGGTACGGCAAGCACCGGCAGCAGCACGACCACCGTGGCGACGCCGCCACCTATTGCGAGCACCGGCGGCGTCGCCGCGCAAAACAGTGCCGCGGTGACTCCATCCACTGGCGTACTGGTGGGGGCCGATGCGGCGTTCGCGCTTGCCAATATCTGGCAGATCGATGACCAGGCCGTGTCCCGCCGCAGCGAATCGGCGCGCCTAGGCCAGGTTTCCGGCGCCTCCGGCGCATGGATGGATACGGACACCGGCGACTTCACCGGGCAGACCAGCGACGGCCGTAGCTATCGCCAACGCCGCACCAATGTATCGATCGGCGCGGAACGGATGTCCGAATTCGACGGCGAGCAAAATGCGCTCGGCCTGGTCTACACGCACACCGATTCCCACGCCAGCCTGCAGAACGGCAGCGCCGACTTGCGCGGCGATTCGATCGGCGTTTACGACACCTGGAATTCCCGCCGCGGCGTGTTTGCCGATGCGACGGTGCGTGTTGGTCAGTTGCGCGACAGCTATACCTCGACGGATGCGTTCGGAAGCACGTCGGGCCACTATCGGCCGTATGCCGCCAGCGTCTCCGCGCGCGCCGGGTGGCGTTACCGGGACGAAGGCGGCGGCTATATCGAACCGCAGGTGCAGGCGGCCTACGGCTCGATCGGTTCCAGCAGCTACGTCGCTAGCGATCAGGTGCATTTCGACGTGAGCCGCAACCGAACCTTCCTCACGCGAGCCGGTGTGCTGGTGGGCCAGGTATTCGCGCCTTCGGCTTCGGTCACCGGCGACATGTATCTGCGCGTGTCGGCCATTCATACCGTGGGCAGCCGCACCCATCTCACCGCATCGCTCGACGGCGGTTCAGTGCCGGTGAGCCTGCCTTCGCGACGCGGCACGGCCGGTGAACTGGCCGTTGGTGCGCATATTGCGCTGGCCGGGCGCTGGAGCCTTTTTGCCGAAGCAGGGCAGGTGTCGAAATCCGATGCAGTGGCCGGCGGATGGCACGCGAGTGCGGGTGTGCGGGCAAGTTTCTAGTCAACGCCGCGAACTCCCTCCCCTACGTGCAGTAGGGGAGGGTCGTGGTGGGGTGAAGCAACTGCGCGGTAAAATTCAAGCCGTGTGGCAAGCCCGTACAACCCCACCCTAACCCTCCCCTGCACGCAGGGGAGGGGACTGCATCGCGCATTGTGATGTGGAGCGTGGCACTGTTTGGGTTTGCACCCATCTATGGGTCATTGCATCTCTTTAAGACCAAGCATGAGCAAACCTGTCAATACCGTCATCTTCGATCTCGGCAACGTCCTGATCGGCTGGGATCCGCGCCGCCTTTATCGGCAATTGATCGATGACGAGGAGCGCATGGAGTGGTTCCTGCGTGAAGTCTGCAACCACGAATGGAACGAGCAGCAGGATGCAGGGCGCCCATGGCACGAAGGCACTGCCATGCTGCGCGAGCGCTTTCCCGAACACGCCGAGCTGATCGACGCCTACCACTTGCGCTGGAAGGAAACCCTGGTCGGACCGATCGAAGGCAGCGTCGCGTTGCTGGCCGAACTCAAGGAGCGCGGCGTGCGTGTATTGGCGTTGACCAACTGGTCGCAGGAAACCTTTCCCATCGCGCGGCAGCTGTTTCCGTTCCTGGGATGGTTCGAAGGCATCGTGGTGTCTGGCGAGGAACGATTGGTGAAGCCCGATCCGCGTATTTATCGATGCTTGCTGGAGCGCTATGCGGTGGATCCTGCGACCGCGTTGTACATCGACGATTCGGCGCGCAACGTCGAAGCGGCCGAGGCGCTTGGGATGCATGGCCATTGGTTTCGCGATCCGGCAGGGTTGCGTGAACGCTTGATGGGGCTGGGGCTTCTGTAGGTTGGGGTGCAAACCCCAACATGGCCATGCATACATTGGGATGTTGGGGTTTACACCCCAACCTACGCATCAAAAATGCTGCAGCGCCTCCCGCACCACATACAAGGTATCCATCCGCGGCACCGGCCGCGTCAGCCAGGTCAGCAGGCGGCGGCCGTGCTTCAAGGTCACCCAGCTTTGCCCTTGCAGCCACACTTGCGTGCGCACCATGTCCGCACGTTCCTGCTTCGCTTCCTGCGTGGGCTTGATGCGCTGCTTCACGCAGCGTCCGGCCTCCTGCATCGACCGCGACCACTCGATGCCGGGCAATGCGCTGAGCCACAGCGCCGAGCAAGATACCTGCGTAAGCGTATGCCGCCGCGACAATGCGCGCAGCAGGGGTGCGCAATGCGGTTCGATGCGTTCCAGCACGCCACGCGGCACGGCATTAGGGAAATAGCGCGCCACCATGCGTAGCGGCGGCAGCGCCCACCATGGCGATTGGCCGTCGCTCCACAAGGCTTTCCAATCACTCGCGAGCATCCGCGTGGCCAGCAGCGAGATATCGTTGAGATGAATCAAGCGCAAGCTGCGCCCGCACAGGTTGCCGGCGGCGTGCAGCAGCAAGTGGCTCATCAACGCGCCGTTCGACGGATACGGATTCAAGCCCGGTGACGGTTGGCGCGGATAGATCCGATCGGTGATGTCGACGGTGGAAACCGGCAGGCGTTCCTGGATGCGCGTGTGCAGCTCGATATTGATCGGCGTATCGCGATGTTCGCCCAGGCCCATCACTGGCGCACCGGCCGCCGGCTTGAACGTGAGGTGTTTCCACTGCGCGAACGATTCCACATAACCCAGCGCCTGCAGCAGTTTGCTGGCCAGGTCCAGGTCTTCTTCACGCACCAGCAGATCGACATCGGCCATCGGCCGCTCGCCGGGCGCGTACAAGCCGATGGCATGCAGCGCCGAGCCTTTCAAAGCCACCATCGCCACACCGGCGGAGCGCGCTTCGGCGTCGATGCGCCGGAGCAATTGGGCAATGCGCTGGTGGCGGCATTCCACATGCGCGCGCTGGCTTTCCAGGAAGCGCCGCCACGCCGGGTTCTGCCACGCCGAATGGTGGCAAAGCAGGGGTGAGACGCCGTGCGCGGCGGCGGCAGCGGAGGCGAGCTGCCATTCCAGTTCGTTCCACGCCGGCGCCGCGTCACCGGGACGGGCCAGTTCGTGGGCCAGTGTTTCAGTAGTGCGGCGCAGGCCGGCTTTAACGAGTTTGAGCGGTGGCAACATGGCGGATGACAATCGTCGCGATGGGCGAGGTGGCGTGTTCGGTGCGGTGTGCGTATTCGTTGGCGATCAGCGCGTTCCATTGCGCATCCAGCGCCGCGAGCGCTTCGTGGTAATGCTCCGGCGTTTGCGCGGGCCGCGATTGCTGCAAGGTGACTTGCGCATGCAAGAGGTCGCGCACGCGGCGATAGAACTCCGAGTCGTAGGCGCCGCGGAACATCATGGACAGGTCGTCGCTGTCGTCCCAGTGCGTCTTCTTGCCGAGCTGCGCCTTGACCTGTTCGTAGAATTTGGTACCGGGCAGGGGATAGGACACGCTCACGCCGATATCATCCGGTGCGGCCCGCGTCACCAGTTCGCGTGTGGCCAGCAGGTCGTCCAATTGCTCACCGAGATAGCCGAGCTGGATGAAGAAACCGACACGCACGCCGCGGCGGCCGAGCCGTTCGCGCGCGGCGATCAGTTCCGGCACGGTGGTGCCTTTGTGCATGGCATCGAGCACGCGCTGGCTGCCGCTTTCCGCACCGATCCACGCTTCGGCGCAGCCGGCAAGTTTCAACGCATCGGCCATGCGTTCGCTGATCAGGTCGGCACGGGTTTGAATGGTGAATGGCACAGAGCCATCGGCAACGCGAAGATGCTCGGCGAATTCGGTGACCCAGTCCACGTGGAAGCCGAAGATGTCATCGGCCATCCAGATGTGGTCGGGCTGGAAGCTACGTTTCAGATATGTCATTTCCGCCGCCATGTCCTCGGCGCTGCGCTGCTTGTAGTGGTTGCCCCAGATCGGCTTGGCGCACCAGGTACAGCGGAACGGGCAGCCGCGCGACGCGGCCATGTTGAGGCTGAAATAACCGTGCCGTTCGCGCCACATGCGCCGATAGCGATCGATATCGAGCAGGTCCCACGCAGGGCGTAGCGTCAACCGCGGATCGGGCGGCACCACGCCGATGCGCGTGACATGGGTCTGTTCGCTGACCAAGGTGGCCACGCCGGTGATGCCCGACACCCAATCGGCGTTGTCGATGTGCGGATCGCGCTCCAGGCGTTGAAGCAATTGGGTGAGCGCGGCGATGCCTTCGCCGATCAGCACCGCATGCGCGCCGGCGGCAAGAAAGGCTTCCGGCTGGTCCGAAGCATCGGAGCCCGCCACGATGATGCGCGCGCCACACGCGCGCGCCTCGCCGATCATATGGCAGGCCGCTTCGCGCATGCGGCTAAGGCACATTTTGGTGAGGTAGTTGAAGTTGTCTTCGTAGAACACGACGACATCGGGCATTGCATCGTGCAATGTTTGCGCGTAATCCTCCACGCCGTCGGCGAGCATGGCGTCGAACACGCTGACCTGATGGCCCATCTGCCGCAACAGCGCGGCCACCTGGATCGTCGCCAGCGGGGGATAGGGCTTGCCGCGCTCCCATTGTTTCCGGTCGTACCGCAGGAAATAGGAGTGGCCGACCTGAATCCTTAGCATCCGTAGCGCCTCGTAGCCATGGGAAGTGCAGCCCGCATGGCTGCGTGACCGTAAGTGCTTGGGGAGGCGGTTTCGGTTGCGTGCGTGCTGTTTCGTCTTTACGTGAAGGTTACAGGTCTTGCCTCATCGTCATTCCGGCGAAAGTCGGAATCCAGTTTTAATACGCCGTGCGAAGCACTCAAAATCGATGTTGTGTCCTTCGGACGCATGCTTTAACTGGATTCCGGCTTTCGCCGGAATGAACGATGAGGAGCGGTCCGGGCATTTCGCATATGGCAACCTTTTGCCCGTTGGAACGCACCTACGCCAGACCCATCGGCTGCAAGGCTCCGTTCGATCCGCATGGCCGCGACTTTTCCCCACGTCGTTCGCGACGTCAGTGCCGACCCTTTTGGCGAGCGCTTCCCCAGGCATTTATCCATACACAAGCAACTGCTGGGCGGCAGCTTTCGGTTCGAAAGCGCGAGCGAGGCCTTGTTGGACCTGGTGGAGGCGGCCTATGGCGGTTTGCCGCCGCATCGCTTGCCGATGGCCACGGCGGATTTCCGCATCGAACTGCGCCTGGTTCCACGTACCCATGCGCCCGCTTTTCGCGAGCCGCCACCGGTGCAGATGCAATCGGGCGCAGGTTTCCTGTGCGGCGTGATGGACGCCTCGAACTATGTGATGGTGTCGCAGGCACAGCAGCGCGCATTGGTCGTGGCCTCGGAAGACATGCTTGGTTTTCCCTATCACCTGCGCTACGAGCTGATCGAATTCGCCGTGTTCATCCTGGCGACGCGCGGCCTGGGCCTGGTGCCGCTGCATGGCGCCTGTGTGGGACGGCACGGGCGCGGCCTTTTGCTGCTTGGCGCCAGCGGGGCAGGCAAATCCACCGTCGCCTTGCACAGCCTGCTCAACGGCCTGGAATTTCTTTCCGAAGACGCTGTGCTGGTAGATCCGGACACCTTGCTGGCCACCGGCGTCGCCAACTATCTGCATATGAAGGCCGATGCCTTGCGTTTTATCGAGGACGAAGCCGCGCGCCGCTGGATCGGCAACGCACCGGTGATCCGCCGCCGCAGTGGCGTCGAGAAATTCGAAGCCGACTTGCGCCACGGGCATGGCAGGCTGGCGCCGTCGCCGTTGAAGCTGGCGGGCGCGGTGCTCGTTTCCAGCGGGCCGGCAACGGATGCCGATGGGCTGTTGCATCCCATACCTAAGGACGAAATCGCCGCGCGCCTGCATGCCGATCAACCGTATGCATCCGGACAGCCGGGCTGGTTGTCTTTCCAGCAGAAACTGGTGCAGAGGGGCGTGTACGAGCTGCGGCGCGGGCCTCATCCACAACGGTCGGTAGATGCCTTGCTGCGCTTGCTGGAACAGCCATGAAGGCGAGTTCGCATCAAGCGCATGCCTTCCGGCAAATGCTCAAGGCGACCAGCCTCGCCGCCATGGTCGCCTACGTGGCGCTATCCCTGGCCAGCGCATTGGCCGGCAGCGCGGCCGCGGTACTGCTGGTGCCGCTGGTGCAACCGGGGCATGTGCTGGTGCTGGGTGGCAGAGCGTTCGACGTGCGCGGCAACATGGAAATACATGCGGCGATATTCGCCGTGGTCACCCTGGTCTTCGCCTTGCTACGCTGGCAGGCCGCGCGCCTGGCGGCGCGCCTGGTTGGCGACTATGGCATGGACTTGCGGCGCACCGTGCATGCGCGCCTGATCGATGCCTCGCTGGCTTCCCTGGCCGATGCCAGTTCCGCCGAAATCGCCAACGTACTCACCTACAACGTCGAGATCATCACGCAGGGGTTCACCGCCTTGCTGCAACTGCTGGTGGCGGGCATGACGGCGGCGATCAGCCTCGCGCTCGCGTTCTGGGTATCGCCGCCGCTGGCCCTGGCCGCGCCGGTGCTTGCGATGCTTGCCGTGGCCGCTTCGCGCATCAGCTCTCGCGCGCAATCGGCGGTGAGCCGGCAATACGTGTCCGACCTTACGCGACTGTTCTGGCATAGCGAGGATTTTCCGCGCCGCTTGCGCCACGTGCGCTCGTTCGGCCGCGAGGATGCGGAAAAGAAAAGCTATGGCGACATCGCCGCACGGCTGGGCCATGGCTATCGGCGCCAGTTGGATCTGATCGCCTCGGGCCGGCTCACCTTGGAATTGCTCGCAGCGGTGGGTATCGCGGCGATTTTCATCTTGGCGTATCGCCTGCCGGGCGTCGACCAGGCGTCGCTTATCGCCGTGTGCCTGCTGCTTGGACGATTGCTGCCGTACCTGATATCGACCCGCCAGAGTTTCCAGCAACTGCATTCGGCGGTGCCGGCATTCGAGCTCTGGCAGCGCTACATGAAACTGGATGCCGTGCATCTGGCCCGTGCGAAAGCCAGCGCCGCCCATGCGCCTGGCGCGCTGCATATCGAGCGCGTGCAGCTCGCACCGCCGTTATCGGCGCTCGATATCCGCGACGTGTCCCTGGTGTCTGGCGCGCTGACCCTGATCTGGGGCGATTCCGGCATCGGCAAAAGCAGCCTGGTCGACGTGCTGGCCGGTATGATGTCGCCGGTGTCGTTCGCTGCGCACATGGGTGGGCACGCGCTGGATTTTGCCGCCTATCGCGAGCTGGTGCGCCATGGCGCATACGTCAGCCAGAGCGTGCGCCCATGGCAGGATACCGTGCGCGAATGCCTGCTGTGGGCGGCGCCGGACGCATCCGACGCCATGCTGCACGGCGCATTGGCCGACGTCGGCCTCGACAAGCGCCTGGCCGGTTCGCCCGATGGGCTGGACACAGCGTTGAACAACGCATCCAGCCGCTTTTCCGGCGGTGAACTGCAGCGCCTGTTGCTGGCCCAGGTGATTCTTCGCCAACCGTTTATCGCCTTGCTGGACGAGGCGACCAGCGCGCTCGACGCAGCCTCGGAAATGGCCGTGTTGTCGGCACTCAAGCGGCGCTTGCCCGAGACCATCTTGATCGTGATATCGCATCGCGGCAGCGTGGCGGCGATTGCGGATCAGTGTGTCGATATCGGCGCGGATTTCGCCGCGGTCGTTTCGAAAGGATCCACGTTGCCACGCCATCATCACGCGAAGGCGATCTGACTGTGCTCGCTGTATCAGCCCGACGCGGGCAATGCCAATGGTGCGAACAGACGGTGGGTATGGGACAGGAGTACGATGGCGCGTTGCATGGCGTTCACCTCACACCGCACTTCATTCAAAACCCCGTCACGAGGAAAGCAGGCATGAAAAAGCATCTCTCCGCATCGATCCTCTCCGGCGCCATCTTCTTCGCCACCTCTGCGCTTGCTGCGCTTGCGCCGGGTGCCGCCGCGCCGGACTTCACCGCCCAGGCCAGCCTGGCAGGCAAGAGTTTCACCTTCTCGCTCAAGGATGCGCTCAAGAAAGGCCCGGTAGTGGTGTATTTCTACCCATCGGCCTACACCGGCGGCTGCGATATCGAAGCGCATACCTTCGCCACCGAAAAAGCCAAGTTCGACGCCGCCGGCGCCACCATCATCGGCGTCTCTGCCGACAGCCTCGACCGCCTCAATACGTTCTCATCCGATCCGAAATACTGCGCCGGCAAGTTCCCGGTCGCCTCCGACGCGAGCGGCAGCATCGCCGCTTCTTACGAACTGAAGACCGAAGCGGCCCAGCCCGGCCTCACCGACGTCCGCGGCGCCGCGATCAATCATGGCTTTATCGAACGCACCACCTTCGTCATCGGCCGCGACGGCAAGATCATCGCCACGCTTTCGTCGCAGGCGGATCATCTGCATCCTGAGGACCATGTGAAGAAATCGCTGGCGATTGTGCAGAAGTTGCAGGGCGGCAAGGCGCCGTAACGGCTCGCTCTTTTGTTGGACAAATATAAGACGAACCGCGCGACCGAGCCCCTCTCCCAACAGGAGAGGGGTTGGTGCATCAGCGCGCAATAACTACTCCTGCGCCAGTGGTAAGCATCGCGCTTGGCCCGAACGCTCATCCGATAGAGGGATTCACTAGGAATTCTTCGTAAATTGCTACCTGGCCTTCAAAAACCCCTTGCCGGCCAACCCAAGTTTCAAGTTATGCTCTTCCCGGGGAAAGGACAGGGAGGGGTTATGGATGCTTCCAGCAAGTTCGCGGTAGCCGGCGTGGCGACCATGGCAATCATCATTGGCGGATACATCGGCTATGGCCAATACGCGCGAGGCCATGACATGGGCCAGGCACAGCGGGACTCTACCTCGCAACACCGAAGCGCAACAGAATCCGGGCAACGACAGCCGCCATCGCAATTGCCCGCTTCCCGCATCGCTACCGACATAACGGAACTTCGAACGCAGTATCGTCGCCTCACACCCGATGAGCGATGTGTCGATGGCATCGTCGTATTGGTGAATGCTTCTACGCATGTGCAGTCCGATTCC
Source organism: Dyella sp. (assembly GCF_051954575.1). Classification (GTDB taxonomy): domain Bacteria; phylum Pseudomonadota; class Gammaproteobacteria; order Xanthomonadales; family Rhodanobacteraceae; genus Dyella_B. The sequence continues at coordinate 12,464 of NZ_JBQCHP010000066.1, forward strand.
ACGGGAAAGCGGGTGCGTTGCAGTGGTGAGTATGCAGAGCGATAGCTGAGCCAGGCTGCAGCGTCACCTGGTTCCTTTCATGTCACAAGTAGTGGGAGAAGCATGCGCATTGCGAACTATTTGATGTTGCTGGCGGCACTGGTATTGACGGTTTCCGGCTGTTCAAAAAAACAGGAAGCCGGACCATCGTCCATTCACGGCGAATCAGCAAAAGCAGGCGCCAAGCTGGCCTATGAGCACCACCTGCGCATCGAGCTTCAGGAGAAAGACATAGCACCACGCATGGCCTCTGTGCGTGAAGCCTGCGAATCGGCGCGCTTTGGTGCCTGCAATATCTTGCGCATCGAACAGAGCGAGCACGATGGAACGCTGACAGTACGCATCGTGCCTTCGGGTGTGGAGGCGCTCAGCGGCCTTGCAAGCCAGAATGGCAGGCTGGCTTGGCGGGAAACACGGGCGGAAGACCTGGCCGATGCGGTCAACGACAACGCGCAGAAACTGAAGCAGTTGGAGGCCTACTCCACCCAAATAGAACAGCTTTCCCAACGTAAGGATCTCGCAACCAACGATCTGATCGCACTAAGCCACGAACGCGCGCAGATCCAGGTGGAACGTGAAAATTTGCAAAACGTTGCAGCCCAGCAGCAAAGGCGTCTTGACACAAACCTTCTGCAATTGGACTTCAGCGATGAAGCGCACGGCCACCGCTTAGGTCTTTCTCTCAACGCTTGGACCGATGAGTTGCGCGAGGGCATCGATGATGCGCTGTCCATGCTTGCCTATGGCATTCCATTCCTGCTGTTGGCGTTCCCGTTGGCCTTGGGTTGGCGATGGTTCTGGCGACGAGTGACCCGAAAGTCGCGCAACAGCATCTAGGCAGGAATTACTCCGCGCGAAATACCACCTGTAGGTTGGTCTGAGGCGAAGCCGAACCCCAACATAAGATGTGCATGGCAACGTTGGGTTTCGGCTGCGCCTCTACCCAACCTACGGGACAGCGTCCAATAACGCATCGACCGCGAGCGTGCATAAAATATGTTTGTCTTCGTATCGTTCGGTCCACAGATCCATTGGATGCAAGCGCAGCCTGGAGACCCCGCGGGGCTGGCTTTCATCCTGCTTGCCTTACTCGCGCTTGTAGCATTTTTTGTCGTGCGCCGGATTTCACGCAAACCAGGGCGATTTCGTGGCGATCTGACCAGGCAGTTGCTGGAGATGCCGATAAGGCGATTTCGCAAGAAGCGTAGACGGCGTTGAGCCATGCCGTCTTGTAGGCTGTGATGCCAATCCCGGCGTAGAAATGTGTGGACGCTGTCCTGATGGCGCAAAGTTACGAAGCTATCGGTTGCGCAGCGCGCTCGAACAGCAGCGTCGGGTTGCCGCGATACGTCGCGGTTCTGGTCTGCGTATAGCCACACTTTTCAGCCACTCGCACCGACGCGGCATTGTCCGGATCGATCATGCATACCGTAGGCGCGCCGGGCCAGCGGCGGTCTGCCCATAGCGTGACGGCGCGCAGCGCTTCGGTCGCGTACCCTTGGCCATGCGCATCGGGCGAGAGCGCCCAGCCGGCTTCGGGAATGTTGCCGAGCGGGGGCTCCATGTCGCGCTGGTAATCGGCGAAACCGACTTCACCGATAAAGCGTTCGGTGGCGCGCTCGCGGATCACCCAATAGCCGAAGCCGAGCATGGCCCAATGGCCAGCGTAACGCAGCAGCCGCGCCCAGGTTTCCTCGTGGTTGAAAGGCCTGCCGCCGATGAAGCGCGTGACGCTCGCGTCGGACCACATGGCGAGGCTGTCTTCGAAATCGCGAAGGGTATGGGGGCGTAGTACGAGGCGTTCGGTGTCGATCTGCAGGGTGGTGTCGGGCATGAAAGGTGATGAGCAGGGTTGGCGGCGAGGGCATTAACTTAAGCCGCCTTTCGTGCGAATACTGCGAAAATTTTCAAACCGCCGTCCCGGACCCGGCGATTTGTTGGATCCTCAAAGTCACTGGACCCCGGCTTTCGCCGGGGCGACGGTGTTCAAGTCAGTGCCATTGGGGTTGGCGGAGTCTAACCCGCCTTCATCCATGCAAATGACCATGCATATGCCCCTGGCACAAGCATTCCCCATCCGCGTCGACGCTGCCGAACATGTTGTGCAACAGCGCCTCGCTTGGGCCCCACTCGCCGATGGCCGGATGGATCAGCAGCGCCTTGCGCGCGGTCAGCCTTGCATTGGTCAGGGCCGCATCGATGGCTGCGCGTTCATAAGCCTTTACGGCATGCACCAGCCCGCGTACTTCGTCGGGCAGCGGTGCGATGGGTTCGGGCATGATCGAATCCTGGCCGATGCGCGCCGCGGTTTCGATGATGTCATCGTCCGGCAGATCGGGCAGGGCGCCGCGGTTGCGCGTGTTGACCACGATGGTGGCGGGCTTGGCGCCGGTCAGCGCGCTCATCACATCGATCGCAATACGGTGATAGCCGGTCGCGACGCGGAAGGGATCGACCTGCAGGCTCACGTCCGGATCGAACGCCGAGCCACCTTCGGCTTCCAGCTTCATGTAGGAGCCGGAGCGCTGGTTGAGGTACGCCGCATAGGCGGTCACCGCGCCATCGCCGTCGCCAGCGGTCAGCCGGCTTTTCAACGTGTCGATCAATGCCTGGTTGAGCTGGTGGATTTCGGCGCCGCGGCTGCCGCCTTGCTGCCGCTGGTTGTGCAGCGCGCGCCGGCGTTCGTAGTAGAAGAACAGGTATTCGGTGGGAATGAGCCGCAGCGAGCGGATCATGTTGAAGTCGAACAGCGGCGCAAGATAGAGCTGGCGCAGCAGTTCGTCGCTGCCGAGCAACTTGTCCATCACATCCTGGCCGCGCACGCGCACGCCGCGTACCCAGCCCAGGTGATTGAGGCCAACGTAATCGCATTGCACGTCGTGCAGCGGTTCGCCCAGCGCCTTGGCGATGTTGTGGAAAAGTTCGGTGGGCGTATCGCAGATGCCGACCATCTTCACCCGCGTGTGCGTGGTGACGGCCTGGGTGATCAGGCCGGCAGGATTGGTGAAGTTCACCAGCCACGCATCGGGGCTCAAGCGTTCCACCAGGCGCGCCTGCTCGAGTGCAGCGGGTACGGTGCGCAGCGCCATGGCGACGCCGGCCGGGCCGGTGGTTTCCTGGCCCGGGTAGCCATGCTCGATGGCGGCGCGCTCGTCCGCCGCGCGTCCGGCGATGCCGCCGACGCGGATGCTGTTCAACACGAAATGCGCGCCGTCGATGGCGTCCTCGGCGCTGGCCGCCGCGCGCAGGCGCAGCGAGCCGCCGGATTTGGCCACGATCGCCTTGCCCAGTTCCACCATCACCGCGAGGCGTTCCTGATCGGGATCGTAGAGCACCATTTCCCCGGCGCCCAAGGCTTCCGTGGCTTCGTCGACGCCGAAGATCACCAACGGTGCGCGCACGCCGCCGCCACCGATCAGGGCGATCTTACGGTCCATAGGTTTGCTCATAGATACTCCTCAACGAAATGGAATTGGGTAGGCCTTCCAGCGCGCCGACGCGCGTGCTGCACAGCGCGCCGCAAATGCAGGCGCGCCGCAGGCATTCTTCGGCCGTTTCACCGTTCAATACGCCGTCGATGAAGCCGGCGTCGAACGCGTCGCCGGCGCCGGTGGTGTCCACGGCTTCGACGCGCGGCGGCGGCACGTTGATCAGTTCGCCATTGACGACGGCCGCCGCACCCGCTGCACCCAGCTTGATCACGCCATGCAGGATGTTCATCGACGACACCCAGTCGCGAAACGCTTCGGCGCTGTCGTCGCCGGTCAGCACCTGGGTTTCGGTCTGGTTGGGAAAGAAATAATCCACCGCGCGGCAGGTCCATTGGTTGGCCGGATCGCGCAGCCAGTCCGGACTGAAGCCCACGTCCAGCGAGGTGGTGCAGCCTGCCTTGCGCAAGATGGGGAACAGGCGTTTGGCGATGTCCGCGGCAAGCGGCATGGCGAAATGCACATGGCGGCCGGCGATCATCTCGGTGCGAATCGCCGCTTCGTCCAGCAGCTCGCCCAGGCGCTGGTTGGCGCCGCGATAGGTGTAGAACGTGCGGTCTTGTGCGGTGGACACGCTCACGGTTACGCCGGTGCCCAAGGGATCGGCGCGCAGGCCTTCGGCGGTCAGGCCGAAACTGCGCAGGCGCGTTTCGAACCAGGCGCGATCGGCGGCGCCGATCAGCCCGATCAGGCGCACGCGGCGTTGCAGGCGCGCCAATGCGCATGCGGTGTTGACCGCGCCACCGCCCAGTTCACGCAGGTAATGCTCGGCGTGCACTTCTTCGCCCGGGGCGGGCCAGTGCTGGAATCCGCTGAAAACGTGATCGGCGTAAATCTCGCCGACCACCACGACGTCCCAACGCTTCATGATTTCTGAAAAGGCCAAACTTTGCGTCTCCATGCATCGATTGCGTAAATGAGCGTGCCAACCACCATGGCCGCAGTGCCCGCCAAAATGTGTCGCCACGGGCTGGTGCATACGATGTAGAGCCAGCCGACCACGCTGATCAGCACCGGCAACGGATACAGCGGCATGCGGAAAATGTTGGGATCGCTACGGCTGCGACGGCGCAGCAAGACGATTGCCAGACACTGCGCCAGGTACTGGAACATGATCTGGATTACCATCAACGCGGCGATCAATTCGTCCAGCGGTAGCGCACAAGCCAGCGCTGATGCCGCGCCGGTAAACAGCAGCGATACAGTCGGAAAGCGCCCGCGCGGATGCAGGCGCGCAAACACGCGAAAGAACTGTCCGGACGCGGCGGCGGCATATGGCACGCGTGAGTAACCCAGCAGTACCACCAGCGCCGAGCCCCAGCTTGCCAGCAGGATCAACAGCACCGCTGTGATGCTGCCGGTGCGTCCGTAGATCGCCTGCATGAAATCGGCCACCACAGCCTTGGATTGCGCCGCCTGCTGCCACGGCAACACGCCGAGCACTGCAACGTTCAGTCCCATGTAGAGCAGCGCCACCACCGGAATCGACACCAGCACGGCCAGCGGAATGGTGCGCTGTGGCCGTTTGATCTCGCCGCCCAGCATGCACACATTGTTGTAGCCGCCGTAGTCGTACACGGCGATCAGGCTGACTGCGCCAAGCCCCAGCCAGAAACCATGCTGGGAATCACTGCCCATATGCATGAAGCGCACGGCCAGATGCATGTCGAAATGCAGCAGGCCGCTCAACACGATCCACACGCTGGCGCCGATCACCGCCACGCTCACCAGCAAGGAAAGCCGCTGCACCGAATCGACCCGGCGATACAGCAGCGCCGTATTCACCAGGCACAGCGCGACGGCGGCAAGCACCTGGCCCGCGTGGCCGAGGCTGGGAACAAGGAACGCCAGGTATTGCGAAAAACCTACGGCCGCCGAACCGATCGACAGCGGTGCGGTAAGCACCGTCTGCCACAGATACAGAAAACCGAATAGACGTCCAAGCCGCTCGCTGCCATAGGCCGTGCGCAAGTAATGGTACGGACCGCCGGATTCGGGAATGCTCGAACCCAGCTCCGCCCACACCATGCCATCGCACAGGCACAGCAAGGCTCCGGCGAGCCAGCCAACCAGCACCATCGGGCCGGCCAAGGCCGAAAGCGCCAGCGGAATAGTGATGAACGGGCCGACGCCGATCATGTTGAGCAAGTTGGCCGAAAGACCGCCCCAGAAGCCCATCACGCGCGGCGGTGCGGCGCCGGGCTCGGCCATTGGCATCGCCAAGCTTGCGTGCTGCTCGTCGGCCGTTTTGGGGTACTGCCCGAACACGTTCATCATGCGCTACCCACCAGGTTGTCCGCGCAACGCACCGGCGCGGCATGCGTCTGGCGCAGGTCCAGGATCAGCATGCGGTTATCGCCAACCGTCAGCCACTCTGCCGGACAATACAGGCATTGCTGCGGGCCGATATGCCAATAGCGGCCCAGCAGATGGCCGTTGATCCAGACGTAGCCCTTGGTCCACGCGCGCATGTCCACGTAGACATCGCCGAGCTTTTCCAGATGCAAGTTCGCCTGGAAGAACAGTCCCGGGCGTTCGGGCTGGCCAAGCGCCGGTTTCAGGTTCGCGATAAAGGCGTCATCCAGAGGCAGGCCATAGACCTGCCAATCGTGCAGTGGCTTGCCATCCAGATGCACGCTGCCGACCAAGCCTTTGCGGTCGCCGATCTGCGGGCCGAAATTGATGTGGCCGAAGCTGTCGATGAGGATGTCCAGCATCATCGGTTGATCGCTGCCGGTGTGCGTCAGATGCAGATCGGGCGAGCTGTGCAGCCGCGCATCGCGCACGCGCGAGATGGAGCCGCGCTCGGCCTGGTCGACATGCACGATCGCATAATCGCGTACGCCATCGATGCGCAGATGACGGCCGCGGTTTACGCGCTTGCGATAAACCACCAGCCCCTGGTTTTGCTGCAGCAGTTGCTCGTTGCTGGCCGGTGCGTGGGTTTGTACCGGCGTAGCGGGCAGGTTGTCCCAGAGCGATGCAAACGGTGTGGGTAGCGCTTCGGCGAACAAACCTTTGGGGCAGGGCGGTGGTATCGAAGGCAACGCATTTCCCGTTGCGTCGCCGATGATCTCGCGCAACACGTGGTACGCCGGCGTGGGATCGCCGCGCTCGTCGATCGGCGCGCCATAGTCGTAGCTGGTGATGACCGGCTGGAAGTTCGAGCCATCGTCATCTGCATTGGCGCCGGCGCTCAGGCCGAAGTTGGTGCCGCCGTGCACGACATACAGGTTGAACGAATAACCGGCGGCGATGATCCTGCGCAGTGCTTGCGCGCAATCTTTATGCGCCAGTTCGTGCTCACCCCAATGCGTTAGCCAGCCCGGATACGCTTCACCGACCCAGGTCGGTACCTGCGGTGCGAAGTGCGCACCTTCGCGCAATTGTGGCGGTTCGGCGCCATCCAGGCCGAGCGCGGCGCCCGGCAGATAGGCGTGGCGGCGTTTCAGGTCGGGCAAGACATCGCTGATCGAAAACGGTCCGTCGATGCCGTGCGCTTTCCAAAGATCACGAATGGCTTGCAGATAGCCGACGTCGGCGGCGAACGATGAATACTCGTTCTCCACCTGCAACATCAGGATCGGGCCGCCCGCATCGATCATCAGCGGCGCGATCTTCGGCGCGATGGCGGCGATATAGCGTTGCACCGCCGCCATGTAGTCGGCATCGTGCCGATCGCGCAGCTTGATGTTCGGATGGCGCAGAAGGTACGGCGGCAAACCGCCCATATCCCATTCGCCGCATATGTACGGGCCGGGCCGCAGATATACCCACATGCCTTCCTGCTGGCAAAGGGTGATGAAGGCGGTGAAGTCGCGGTTTGCGCTGAAGTCGAAAACGCCGGGTTCGCGTTCCAGATGGTTCCACATGATGTAGATGGCGATGGTGTTCAGCCCCATCGCCTTGGCCATGCGGATACGGTGTTGCCAGTGCGAGGCGGGAATGCGGGAGGGGTGCATTTCGCCGCTGCGGATCTGGAAGGGTTTACCGTCCAACATAAAATCGTGGTGTTGCAAGGTGAAGCGGTGTGGCTTGCCGTCTGGAGTCGGTGTCGGAACGCCTGTGCTTGGCGTGGCGAGGATGTGACGATCCCACGCCAGTGCGGAGAGCAGGGTGAACTGGATGAAGTGACGGCGTTTCATGCGTGCACGATGCAACCCTCTCCCCTACGTGTAGTAGGGGAGGGCTGGGGTGGGGTGAAGCCATCTCGCGGTGAATTCATGCCATGCGGCAAGCGCATGCAACCCCACCCCGATCCTCCCCTACTACACGTAGGGGAGGGAGCAATGCATCGCGGTTGAAACGGGGTACGCATCATCAGAAGTTGTACTTCACTGTCAGCAATGACGTCATGCCGGTATCGACAATGTCGGAGATCACCAGGCTGTTCCTGCCGATGTGCGCCCAGTAGCTGTGATTGTCGGCCAGGTTGGAAATGGACAAATCCACCTGCAGGCCGTTCTGGAACGCATAACCCGCATGCAGGTCCAGTCGCTTGATTGGCCGGATCCACAAATCGTCCCAGGGGGCGCCCTGGTTCAAATAGTCGTAGTTGGCCAGCCATGCGCTGGTGTAGTGATAGCTCAGGTTGAGCGAAAAACCGTTCTTCTCGTAGAACACTTCCGCGTTCGCCATGAACTTGGGCGCGCTCTGGATTTCTTCGTTATGGAAGCCGGCAATGCCTAGATCCGCCTTGGTGTTCTGGCGGGTGGCGTTGAAGCTGACGCCAAGGCCATCGAACGGGTCAGGAAGAAACTTGAACTTCTGGTGCGTATCCAGCTCCACGCCATAGACGCGGGCATTACCGCCGTTTTCGGGTGTCCTGTAGAGGATCAGCCCGTTGCCGGTGATGCCGGAACTGGCCTGTTGGCCGCCCGCATCGTAGATGTAGTGGCTCAAGTGCTTGTAGAAGCCGGCCACCGACGCATAGCCGCCGTTGTTGTTGTTCCACTGGCCGGAGAAGTCGAGGTTGGTGGCCTTGATCACTTTCAGGTTGGGGTTGCCACGCGTGATGGTGGTAACGCCCTCGGAAATGCTGATCGAGGAACTGCTGCCCAACTGGTACAGGGAAGGGCGCGTATAGCTTTGCCACAGGCCGACACGATAGATGCTGCCGTCGCTGGGCCGGTAATTGAGGAACACGCTCGGCAACGGTTCGTTGTAGACGGTGTGGTTGCTCTGGAAATAACCGGGAATCTCGTTGCCGGAACTGTCCTGCGGCACCACCCAGTAAGTGTTCTGGATGCTGGTGTGCTCGAAGCGCAGGCCGGGGATGATTTCCAGGTTGCCGATATTGAACGTGGCCTTGCCATAGATGGCGCTGACCGCTTCGCGTCCGCGCAGGGTGTCGCAGTTGTAGTTGTTGACGTAGAGGCTGTCGCCGCAGGTATCCAGGTCGCTGGGCACCAGGTATTGCTGGATCAGGTTGGAGACGCCCGATTCGCTGACCTTGGGCGCCTTCCAGTTGTACGCGCCCGGGTAAATCGAGTTCCAGGTGCCGTTGAAGATGCCTAAGTCACCCAGCGTGGTTACGCCGTCGTTGATGCCCGCGGTCGACCAGTCGCGATTGTTGTAGTTGCGCACGCTTTCGGTGAACTTGGCGCCGAACTGGATCGAGGACAGGCTGCCGTCGGTGAAGTCATAGCGGAAGTCGACCTTGCCGCCGCCCTTGCGCTGGCCGGAGTAGATCTTGGTGAGCTCGCCGTAATCGTTGGCCCATAGCGAGGGAATGTCGTTGACCTTGGCCGCCAATGCAGGCGTCAGCTGCGGATAGGGGAAACTGCCCGGGCCGTAGCTCATCAGCGAGCTGCCGCTGTAGGCAAAGTTGGTCTGCGAGTATTTGTCTTCGCGGCCGTCGATTTCCACGTGATTCGGGCGATCGTTGTCGCCGAAGCTGTAGAACACGTTCGGCGAGATGGTCCAGCCGCCGACGGTCTTGTCGGCGCCGAGCTGGAAGGTGGTCAGGTCCGCTACTTCCGGATTGGTTTCGTACCAGTAGCGGGCGGCGATGCGGCCGATGTTCGGCGTGTACACGTCGCTGCTGCCGACCTGCTGATACGTGACGTTCTTCGGAAGGATCTGCGTGAATGCGGTGTCCTGCGTGGTCTGCGCGTAGGCGTAAGTCATGCGCAGGTACGTGCTGAGCGTTTCGTCTACTTTATAGTCGAACGAGAAATTGCCACCGTAGCGACGGTCATAACCCGGCACCACGCCGACGTTCATGCCGGTGCTGCTCAGGTTCCTGGATGGATCGTAGCCGGCCGCATTGTTGCCATTGGCATCGGTGTGTGCGAATTCCCACGAGCCATCGTTCAAGGCGCTGGTGGCGGCGGCCTCTTCGCTGTTCACGTAGGCGCGGTAGTCGTAATACGCGCTGGCGTACACGCCAAATTGCTTCTCGCTGCCGAACTTGGTCTGGAAATCGCCGGCAAAACCGCCGCCCAGGCCGCTGTTGCCATAGTCGCGTGCGCGGCTTTCCATGCGTCCGCTGACCGACACGCTGCCGCTGGTGGTCTTGGCGAAATCGAATGCCGTCGGTGTGCGGAAATCCACCGTGCCGCCGATCGCATCACCATCCATATCGGCGGTGGACGTCTTGTTCATCACGATGGTCTGCAGGCCCGAAGGCGGCAGCAAGCTCAACTGCACGCTGCGGCTGTATGGCATGCCTTGCGCCACATCGACGCCATTGATCAGGTTGACGTCGTAATCGGCCGGCAAGCCGCGTACCGTGGCGTAGACACCTTCGCCACGCGCCGCGCCATCTACGCCGGAGAAATAGCCCGAGCCGGTATTGGTGACATTCACGCCCGGAAGCAGGCCCAGCGCTTCGGCGACGTTGTGCACTGCCGTGTGCTGCAAGCTGGCGGCCGACAATACGTTGACGGTGTTGGGCGCATCCATCTGCATGCTGGACGCATCGTAACGATTGGCCGCCACGATCAGCCCCTTGAGTTCGGCAACCTTTTTCAGGCCGATGGTGACCGTGGCCGGACCACTGCTGCCTACCGTCAGCGGCGAGCGGGTGATGGCGAAACCCGCTTGCGAGACGGAAACGGTGTAATTGCCTGCCGGCACGTTCGCGAAAACGAAATTGCCTTCTTTATCTGCCGTGGCGGTGTAGCCGGTGCCGTCCAGTGACACGCGCGCATTGGCTACCGGTTGTCCTGAATTTTCCTGCTGCAAGTGCCCGCGCACTTCGGTGGCCAGGACCTGCGAGGCGATGCACGTGGCAGCAACGCCCAGCAAGACGGCAACTGTCAACTTACTGCGCTTTAAACCAGCCGTTTTCATTCGGGTTCTCCAATTACAGGATGCGACCGTACGACGGGCTCTCCCCCCGCTGGTGTTCGGTCTTTCGTGATGGCGACGCGACGATCTGCACGCCCGTCCGCGGCCCGCTGCGCAGGCCGTCAACCGGAAGGTGCGAGGACATGCCAGCTCGACCAGCAAGCCGGAACGCGTATCGTCAGGTCATTAAAGGATTTTCAGGCGGCCAGCAGCGGCGGCGAATAGCCGGCGATGCATTTGCCGCGGGCGCGCAGGGCGCTTTTCTTGGCTTGATCGCGTACCGAGATCGATTTGCACTGTCCCTTTGCGGAACAGGCACGAAGTACCACCGCGTAAACGCAGCTCGATGAACTTTCAGTTAGGGAACAGCGGTTCATGTATTACCGTTCCTACCAAGCCATATGAGCGACAGCGGTCCATAACGGGAGGTCCAAACCTCATGGTGACGTGTCTTCTTTCCCCGTTCAGAAGAAGACGCCAATCCGTTTTACTGCACCAACCTATTATCCCCATAGGCGCCCATGGTTTTACTCTTCGGGCGCGGCTGAAGTCAACTGATTTTGTTTTAGGCTTACTGTATGAACGTGGCAATTGTCCGCAGTGATCCAATGGGTGATCGATAAGGACAGTGCGCCAGGCAGGTATCGTGAGGAGGATGGCGATGACGGAAAAGACCTATCAAGCGACGTCTTACCGAGCGCGCCTGCCCGGCGTGGAGGCAATGTATCGGCGCAGCGAGCACGCCTTTCCACGCCATGCGCACGACCAGTACGGCATCGGCGTGATCACTCGCGGCGCGCAAAAATCGTGGAGCGCGGTGGGTACGGTGGAATCCGTGGTGGGCGACGTCATCATGGTGAATCCGGGCGAGATGCATGACGGCTCGCCGATCGGCGGCGCGCGCGAATGGCAGATGGTGTATTTGGAGCCGGATGTGGTGGCGCGCGAATTGGCTGACGAGTGCCATGGCGATGTCATGTTGCAGCCGGTGGCGCACGATCCGCTTTTGGCAGGCGAGGTGATGAAGTTGCTTGGCGCGTTGCGCATGCCCAATGCCTGCGACGATCCCGAAGAGCTTCTGCTTGCCTGCCTGGCATCCAGCGTGCAACGGCACCGCCTGAGCGGGCCATCGCTGCCGCATGCATCGCCACCGGTCGCACGCGCGATCGAGTGGATGAAAGCCGAGCCGCACGCGGATACGTCGTTATCCGCACTTGCTACGGCTTGCGACGTGAGCCGCTTTCAGCTGATTCGAAGCTTCATGCGCGAGGTGGGCACGACGCCGCACGCATATCGCATGCAACTGCGCGTGCAAGCAGCGCGACGTTATCTTGCGCAGGGCAGGGTGATTGCGGAGGTTGCGTTGTTGACGGGATTTGCCGATCAGAGCCATCTCACGCGTGCGTTTGTTCGGCAGTTCGGTATTACGCCGGGGCGTTATCGGGCGGCGATGCATGGTGATTTTGATTAGCGGCACGCAAAATACGGCCTCTGAAGAACCAACGCGTAGGCTAGGATGAAATCCCAGCATCGTGGTGCACGTGTGCATGGCAATGCTGGGATTTCATCCCAGCCTACGGGCTGCAATATTCTTCAAGACGCCACGTCGCCATCTTTGTAATGGTTTCCCCTTACCACCTTTCACGAGGGTAAGGCTCATGACGACGATCCATCACACGCGCCGCGCGCCGGGCGCCAGCGCATGAACATCCAATTCCTGCTCACCTCGCTACTGGTGGTGGCCGCCCCGGGAACGGGTGTGCTCCATACCGTCTCCACCGGACTATCCCGCGGCGCACGCGCCAGCCTGGTGGCGGCGGTCGGTTGCACGCTGGGCACGCTTCCGCATATGGCGGCAGCGGTGCTGGGACTGGCGGCGGTGTTCCGCACCAGTCCATTCGCGTTTGAGCTGTTGAAGTATCTGGGCGCGGCGTATCTGCTGTACATGGCCTGGGGCACCTTGCGCGACCGCGGCGCGCTCGATCCGAACCAGCCGGTGCCCGAACGCTCGCCGCTGCGGATGATCGTTGCGGCGGTGCTGCTCAACCTGCTCAATCCGAAACTGCCGATCTTCTTTCTCGCCTTTCTGCCGCAATTCATCGCCCGGGACGATCCATCACCGATGCTGCGGCTGCTGACGCTGAGCGCGATCTTCATGCTGATGACGCTGGTGGTGTTCGCGCTGTATGGCATGTTTGCATCGTTCATGCGCGCCCGCGTGCTTTCGCGTCCGCGGGTCACGGCATGGTTGCGGCGCTTCTTCGCCGCCGGGTTTGTCGCGCTGGGATTGAAGCTGTTGTTTTCCACCAGCCGGGCGTGACATTTCAGGTGTTGGCTTTTTGGTCCAGGCGCGCCAGCAGCCAGGGCAGGGTCACGGCCAACAGGTAGAACTTGGAAGCGAAGAACTTGTTTCCCAGGCAATGGCGATGATCTTCCAGCCACTTGGACGCACCCGGGAGCAGCGACCGTGCCTGCAGGGCGAAAGCATGTACCTGCTCGAAACGCCGGCTGGCCAGGCCCAGGACATCGAAACGGAACGAACCCTTGGACTGCACGTACGGCAGTTGATGAAAACGTTGCGCGATATGCCGGCGTATCAGCACCTTGTTCATGCCCCCGAGACCTATCAGGCGGTCGTCGGGAACCTCGTTGAAGAACCACTCGCACAGCGGCATATCGCAATACGGATACGCCAGGCGCAAGCCTGCGGCCTTGGCGGTATACATGCCTTTGGCGAAGCCGGCCGCCTCCATCACGATAAGCACGATGCGCCGTACCGCTTCAGCGGAATCGGCCGCGTCGATGTCGTCCTGGAACATCCGGATGCGCTTGCGCGAGTGCACGGACAACTTCTGCCCGAGCAGCCGGTCCACCTCGCTATCGCTGAAACGCGAGCCGGGGAAATAGCGCTCGAAGGTATTCATCTGCAGCGTGCTGAGCGCAAAGCACAGCTTGAAACTGCGGCGGATCAGAGGATGCAGGTAAAGCGAGCCGGGTATGCGCGCGCTGCGCGCCAACCATCCCAGCACGTAATCTTTCAGATGCAACGGCACGCCGACATAGGGATCGATGCCCAGCGCATCGATGATGCCATCGCCGTGTTCCAGGCCGATTTCGGTGGCCAGGTCGGCGTAGGAGAGCGTGGCGAAATCGGCCGTCAACAAGGGCATGCGCGGCGCAATCGCCAGATAGCGGTCGTAGGCGCGGCCCGGATCGCACACCAGCGTTTCATGGCGCAGGCCCAGATGGCTTGCCACGAAGCGTGCCGAATCGACCTCGTTTTCCTCCTTGCCACCGAGGTAGGTGATGCAGGTGGTATCCGGCCGCGTATCCGCAATGGCGATCGCCAGCGAACTGGAATCCTTGCCGCCGCTCTGCAGCAGCCACGGCGCTTTCATATCGGCCGTGCACTGCACTACGGCATGCGTAAGCAACTGGTGGTAGCGGCGCAGCAAGGTCTCGTCGCTTACGGCACCGGAGGCCGGCCGCGAGGTGGCGCGCGTGGATTGATAGGCGAAATGAAAACGAGGCTCGTCTTCCACGCCCGGCAACGCGGAAAAGCCGGTCGCAATATTCTTTACGTCGCTATAGATGGTATGCGGCGGATAGACGAAGCCGTTGCGTAACAAGTCGGCGAGCGACACCATGTCGATCGATGCCTGGCGCGCATCCGGTGTATTCAATGGGGAAAAATCCACCTCGCCCGCATGGGGGCTGGTGTAAAGATGGATTTTCTTGGGCGATAGGCTTATATCCGGCCATTCGTATAGCGACGTATTCATACGACCATCCAGTTGACAGCAGAACACGACCTGCCAGCGCACGACAGTGCGCTGAACGCGATAAGCGCACGGAAAAATGCAACGGTTGGGCATTACGGTTTTGCTACTGGCGGTGGCACAAAGAAGCTGCCGGCGATGGAAGAAAAACGCATCACCCGCAGCATCAAGGCGTACCGTCATTTTCCTTGCATGTACCTGACGCTCATGGGTGAGCTTAAGTGCGATGCTGTGTATGCACTGTCTAGACGGCTTGCTCGGAAAATGATTGAAGGCGACGACTTATTCACCCTCCAATAAATAATCGGCGTCTTCTTCCGCGGAAGGCGTGGTTTCCAGATAAATCGGGCGATCGGCGACCGTCACGGGATCCGGTTTATTGTCCTCACGAAGCGCAGGCAGCGGGGGCAGGGTGGCCTGCAAGGTGGAGATGGCCGCATTCAGCGACAGCTCGTTCGGATCGGAACACTCGTTCAACAACTGCCCCAGCAGCCGATCCTGCGCACGACCACGCTCGTAGGCATACGCGTAGGACAGCTGCGTGAACGTGACCATGCGATAGCGCGGCATGAAATGCTGCGGCGCTCGTTCGGCCAGCCGTTTGCCAAGTTCGAGCTTGGCCACGTAAGCCGGATCGGCCACGGAGTCGCGCATTTCCACGTAGTTTTCCAGCGTCATGGCGGCGATCGCATCGGCATTGGGCTTGCGGATACGTTGGAATTGCGCAAACGCGTCGGCGACCTGCACGCCGGAATCGGCCAGCAGTTCGGCCATCACCACGGCATCTTCGAAGCCGCAGTTCATGCCCTGGCCGTGGAAGGGGGCGATGGCGTGCGCGGCGTCGCCCACCAGCACGGCGCGTCCGTCGATATGCCATTGGTCGAGATAGAGGGTGGCAAGCGTACCGACCGGATGTCCATCGTAGTCGGCGGCAAACCGCGGCATCAGCGGCAGCAGGTCGGGAAAGTCACGGTGGAAAAACGCACCGGCTGCCGCAGCGTTCGGCAAGGTCTCGAAACTGGAACCGGTCCCGCGTAGAGGCAGGAACAAGGTGACGTTGAAACTGCCGGTGATATTGGGCGTGGCGATGCACATGTAGCCACCGCGCGGCCAGATATGCAGGGCGTTGGGTTCAATGGCGAAGCGATCGGCGCCGGCGGCGCGTGGAATTTCCAGTTCCTTGTAGCCATGGCCGAGCGGTTCGACGCGGATGCCGAGCGGCTGGTGCAGGTTCATCGCCGCACGCAGGGCGGAACCTGCGCCATCGGCGCCAATCAACACGTTCGCCTGGTGCTCGCGCTGAACCTCGTGCTCGTCAACCAACGTGATGCGTTGTGTGTCGATATCGGCCGTTCTCAGCGCCTGGCCGAAATGGAAATTGACGCCCGCTTCCTCCGCCGCATCGATCAGCAGCGCATTCAACCCGGCGCGCGAAATGGACCAGATCACTTCGCTGTCGTCCACGCCATAGCGCTGCAGCGCGGAAGGCCCATCCAGCGGATGCACCATGCGGCCACGCATCATCACCGATCGCTGCAAGGCAAGCTCATCGAGCCCTGCCGTGCGCAATGCCTGCAGGCCGCGTTCGGCAAGCGCGAGATTGATGGTGCGGCCACGCACGAAACTGACGCGGCGCGGATCGGTGCGTTTTTCGAAAACCTGCACCGCAAAGCCGCGCCTGGCCAGGAGCTGGGCGAGCAACGCGCCCACAGGACCTGCGCCGATCAGGGTGATCGCTTGCTTGGACATGCTTGGGTTCCTTTGATGCGAGCGCATCGCCGATATGCAGGCGTGCTCGAGTGCACGCGAGAATCGGTGCATGGCGATCAAGGAACTATGAAACGGTCGTGAAAACGGCTTTGTTGTTGTTTGTTTCGATAATGTTTCAATGAAGAGTGTGCTAAGTACGCGAGAATAAAATGCCTGGTGCCCCTGGACTTGATATTCACATTTAGTTCCGCTTCTTCACCGTCATTCCGGCGAAGGCCCATTGCTTTCCGGGGCAAGCCTTGCCCGCATAACCCCTTGTGCTGGGACGTCATCCGCGCCTACGGCTATCGGTTTCTTCACACGCCCGGGCGCCGCATGGCGTCCAATGAACATGGCCGGCAACAACGCAGACACTTCATCCGAGCTACTTGTGGAGACCATCATGTCCGAGCACGTCTACAAATCCGTAGAACTGACCGGTTCCTCCAAGACCAGCAGCGACGACGCCATCCGTTGCGCGATCGAGCGGGCGTCCAAGACGATTCGCGATATCCGCCGGTTCCAGGTGATCGAGACGCGCGGGCATGTGGAAGACGGCAAGGTGGCGCACTGGCAGGTAACCTTGAAGGTGGGCTTTACGCTGGAGTAGGCGCAAAGTTGAACCCGGACGCTGTGCACGAGCCTTTTCGTCACGATGATGCGCCTTTCACCACACTTCAACCACGTGGATCACACCATGCCGCAGTGAGGTAAAGATGTTGCTGCGACAGATAACGGTGCTTACGGACGGTCGGCCATTCGATGCCGACGCTGTTTGCGTGTCGCGACGGCATTTTCTGGGCGCGACAGCGGTTGCGTTGTCGGCCTTGCTGTTTACCGGCTGCACCACGTCGAGTGCGCCCGTTTCCGCCACCAAATATTTCACCGCCAGCGAAATGCGTTTCGTGCGCGCGGCGGTGTCACGGCTGATTCCGGCCGACGAACTGGGGCCGGGCGCGCTGGAGGCCGGGGTGGCCGAATTCATCGACAGTCAGTTGGCCGGGAGTTTCGGGCAGGCTTCGAGCTGGTACATGCAAGGCCCCTGGCATCTGGGTACGCAGCAGCAGGGCTACCAGCTATCGCTGACGCCTTCGGAACTCTACCGCAGCGCCATCCCGCCTGTGGACGCTTATTGCAGGCAACGCCATGGCGCGATCTTCGCCGAACTCCCCGCGGCAAAACAGGATGAAGTGCTGCATGCCTTGGAGAAGGGCGACGTGCCGATTCCGGGCATCCCTAAGGACACCTTCTTTCAAGCCCTGCTGCAAAACACCATGGAAGGCTTCTTTGCCGATCCCATCTACGGCGGCAACCGCAACTTCATCGGCTGGAAGCTGATCGGATTTCCAGGGCCGCGCTACAACTATCTGGAAGAAATCGGCAAATTCGGCGTGCCCTATGAGCAGCCGTTCGTCAGCCTGGGCGGCCGTGCGCCCAAGGCCGAAGCATGACCCCGGCCAAGCGCCTGCCGGCGGTCGACGTGGTGCTGGTCGGGTTCGGCTGGACCGCATCGATTCTTGCGCAGGAATTGACCGATGCAGGCTTCGAAGTGCTTGCGCTGGAGCGCGGCGCGTTTCGCGATACCGTGCCGGACTTTTCCACCGCGCTGATTCAGGACGAATTGCGTTACGCGGTGCGCAAGCAGACGTTCGAGCGGCCGGTGCGCGAAACCCTCACGTTCCGGAACACGATGGACCAGGTCGCGCTGCCGATGCGCAAGCTCGGTTCCTTCCTGCCCGCGGCGGGCGTGGGCGGTGCCGGCGTGCATTGGAACGGGCAGAACTGGCGCTTCCTGCCCACCGATTTCCTTGCGCGCAGCCATATCGAACAGCGTTACGGCAAGAAATTCATTCCGCCCGACATGAACCTGCAGGACTGGGGCGTGACCTACGACGAATTGGAGCCTTATTACGATCGCTGGGAATATCTCTGCGGTATTTCCGGACAAGCGGGAAATATCGGCGGAAAAACCCAGCCGGGCGGCAATCCGTTCGAAGGGCCGCGCCGCCGCGATTTTCCGCTGCCGCCGCTAAAACGCAGCGCATCCACCACGCTGTTCGACAAGGCGGCGAAAGACCTTGGGCTGCATCCGTTTCCTTGTCCGGCCGCCAATACCTCTCGGCCATACGTCAATTCGCTCGGCGTGCAAATGGGGCAGTGCACCTTTTGCGGTTTTTGCGAATGGTTCGGTTGCGGCAATTATTCCAAGGCCAGCCCGCAGACCACCATTTTGCCGGTGCTGCTGAAGAAGCCCAACTTCAGTTTTCGCACCTTTTGCGACGTCACGCGCGTCAATACCGATTCTTCTGGCAAAAAGGCCACCGGCGTTACCTATGTCGATGCCAGCGGCAAGGTTTACGAGCAGCCGGCAGGCCTGGTCGCCTTGTGCGCGTTTGCGTATCACAACGTGCATCTGTTGCTGCTGTCGAAGATCGGCACGCCTTACGATCCGAACACCGGCCAGGGCGTGGTCGGGCGCAATTACGCCTACCAGATGAGCAGCACTATTGGTGTCACGTTCAAGGACATCATCAATCCCTTCATGGGCGCTGGTGCGCTGGGGCAAGTGGTCGACGATTTCAATGGCGACAACTTCGACCATGGGTCGCTGAATTTCATCGGCGGCGGTTACCTATGCCTGTGGAATACCGGCGGACGGCCGATTCTGCAGGAATACCTGCCGGAAAAAACGCCCAAGTGGGGTTCCGCCTGGAAAAAGGCCGTGCACGAGGATTACCTGCGCTCCACCTGGATCCAGGGCCACGGCAGCGTGATGAGTTATCGCAACAATTATCTGGATCTGGATCCGACTTACACCGACGTGTACGGCAATCCGCTGCTGCGCCTCACCTTCGACTTCCAGCCCAATGAGCATGCGATGTCGACCTACATCACCGACCAGGGCGCGCGCATTGCGCGGGCGATGCCCATCAAGGGCTTGAATGTGCAGCAGCGTTCGGGCCACTACTCCGACGTGCCGTACCAGACCACGCACAACACCGGTGGTGCTGCGATGGGCACGGACCCACGTACCAGTGTCGTGAATCGCTACCTGCAATCGTGGGACGTGCCCAATCTGTTCGTGCTGGGTTCGAGCGTGTATCCGCAGAACCCGGGTTACAACCCGACCGGCACGGTCGGTGCGCTGGCGTTCTGGGCGGCGGATGCCATTCGGCGCTACATGAAAAATCCGGGGCCGCTGATGTAGCCATGAAACGTATCGCGCTCACGCTGATCATGCTGGCTTGCGCTACCGCATCCTTGTCCGCGATGCATGGCGGGCTGGGTTCGCATGACATCGTCAGCGTGACGCATGGACGATATCTGGTACGCGCGGGCGATTGCGAAGCCTGCCACACCGTGCAAGGCGGTGCGCCGTTTGCGGGCGGACGTCCCGTGCCTACGCCGTTTGGCGTGATCTATTCGGACAACATCACGCCGGATCGCGATACCGGCATCGGCGCATGGACCGACGAGGATTTCTACAAAGCCATGCACAACGGCATCAACCGGCAGGGAAAGCATCTGTTTCCCGCGTTTCCTTATCCATGGTTCACCCGGCTTAGCCGCACCGATGTGCACGACATCAAGGTTTATCTTGATACCTTGGAACCCGTGCGCCAGGTGGATCGCGAACCGGAACTGCCGTGGCCGATCAGCAACCGGCACAGCATGGCGATGTGGGACACCTTGTATTTTCATCCGGGCACGTATGCCTATCGCGGCGACAAATCCCCGCAATGGAACCGCGGCGCATACCTGGTGCAGGGTGCGGGCCACTGCGGCGCCTGCCATTCCAGCAAGAATTTTCTCGGCGCGGCGGACCGCGAACATCCCCTGCAGGGTGGTTTCGCCGAAAACGTCTATGCGCCGAACCTGGGGCAAGGTAGCGATGATGGCTTGAGCGGATGGAGCGAACAGGACATCGTCGATTACCTGCGCACCGGCCACAGCCGGCAAGCCAGCGCCGCCGGTCCCATGGCGGAAACGGTGGAGCAATCCACCCAGTACCTGACGCAGGTCGATTTGCAGGCGATCGCCGTTTATCTGAAGGACGTGCCGGGACCGAAGCCGAACCATTCATCGGCGGCCGATGCGCAAATGATGCGTGATGGCGCCGGCATCTACGAAGACCAGTGCACCGGCTGCCATATGGAAGACGGCGGCGGCGAGCCCGGCGTGTTTCCGGCACTGCGCGGCAACAACAGCGTGATGGCCGCCGAGCCGGATACCGTAGTGGCCACCGTGTTGCACGGTGCCAGGTTGCCCGCGACGCAAGCGGCGCCTACCGCGTTGGCCATGCCGGCCTTTGCGGAGAAACTCGACGATGCGCAAGTTGCCGCGCTGGTGACCTATATACGAAATGCATGGGGCAATCATGCCGATGCCGTCTCGGAGTCGGACGTTGGCGCCTTGCGCGAACGCTTGAAGCAGACGCCGCAATAGAAAAACCGCAACCCTGACCCGGCTCCAGAGTTGAGAGCAGCGGACACGGGCGGTAAGCTCGCCGCATGGTTCCGTCACTGCGCCTTCTTCATCGCTCCCGCGCGCTTCGCGCCTTGAGCGCCGTGGCGTGGCTGATGCTGGTGGTGATGTCGTGGATGGCCTCGTCCATGCCGTTGCATGCTGCGGACGGCGGGATGGTTTCACATATGTCAGCAGGCATGCACGGGCCTGTCATGGCGGGACATGCGGCATCGGGCCCATGCTGCGACACGCACGCAGGCGGCGATCACGGGCCCTTGAAATCGCCATGCCATTGTCCTTTGCTGTGCAGCCTGGCGGTCGTTCCCGCCGATGATTACGTCTTGGTCGCCGTATCGTGGCGATCGTTCGATATGCCACCGTGGGCGCCGGATACGCTGGCGCAACCGACGCGTCCGCCACTGCGACCTCCGCTTGCTTGAGCGCTCATCCATGTAATGGATGCCTTCACGTCGCTTGCAGCGAACGTGAGGCGTGATCCGCGTCCGTAAGGACGCGTTCCGATACGAGCGTTTTTCCATGAAACGATTTCTCTCTACGCCGGCAGTGGATCTGTCGCGCCGGCGATTTGTTCACGGCCTAGCCTTGGGCGGCGTGGTGGCCGGTCTCGGCACCTGGTCGTCGCCAGGCGCGCGTGCTCAAGCGACTCCTGCTTATCCGGAGACATTGCAGGGCACCGAGTTTGACCTGAGCATCGCCGAGATGCCGGTCAACTACACCGGCCGCATGCGCATCGCCACCGCGATCAACGGAAGCGTTCCCGGCCCGACGCTGCGCTGGAAGGAAGGCAGCACAGTCACCTTGCGCGTCACCAACCGCATGCGCGAACCAACCTCGATCCACTGGCACGGCGTGCTCGTTCCGTTTCAACTGGACGGTGTGCCAGGGATCAGTTTTCCCGGCATTGCGCCGGGCGAGACGTTCGTCTACCGCTTTCCGGTGCGCCAGTCCGGTACGTACTGGTATCACGGCCATTCGCAATACCAGGAGCAGACCGGCGTGTATGGCGCGCTGGTGATCGATCCTGCCGGCCCCGATCGCATTAAGGCCGATCGCGATTACGTGGTGATGCTCAGCGACTGGACCGATGACGATCCCGCGCACATCCTCGCCATGCTCAAGCTGCGCAGCGACTACTACAACTTCGCCATGCCGACGGCGCCGGCGTTCCTGCGCGATGTACGCGAAAAAGGCCTGCAGGAAGCCCTGGCCGAGCGGCGCATGTGGAATCGCATGCGCATGAACCGCACCGACCTCAGCGATGTATCGGCCTACACCTACACCTACCTGATGAACGGCGCGACGCCGGCCGGCAACTGGACCGGCTTGTTTCGCCCGGGCGAGCGCGTGCGGCTGCGTTTCATCAATGGCTCGTCCATGACGATTTTCGACGTGCGCATACCCGGCTTGAAGATGACCGTGGTGAGCGCCGACGGACAGGATGTGGAACCGGTCAGCGTCGACGAATTCCGCATTTCCGTGGCCGAAACCTACGACGTGATCGTGGAGCCACAGGAAGACCGCGCCTATACGCTGTTTGCGCAGACGATCGATCGCAGCGGTTATGCGCGCGGCACGCTGGCGACGCGTGCCGGCATGCAGGCGGACGTGCCGGCACTCGATGCGCGCATGCCGCTGGCCATGGTCGACATGATGGGGGCGATGTCCATGACGCATGATCAGCACGGCATGCAAGGCATGGACATGTCCGGCATGGCGATGGATGCGATGCCGCAGGTTCGCCATGCACGGACGGAATACGGCCCCGGCGTGGACATGCGCGTGGACATGCCGCGCACGAACCTGGACGACCCTGGCGTGGGCTTGCGGGACAACGGCCGGCGTGTGCTCACCTATGCGGACCTGCATACGCTCGGCGGCTCCATCGACAAACGCGAGCCATCGCGCGAGATCGAACTGCATTTGACCGGCAACATGGAGCGCTACATGTGGTCGTTCGATGGCCTGAAGTTCTCCGATGCCAAGCCGGTGCATTTGCGTGCCGGCGAGCGGGTGCGACTGGTGCTGGTGAACGACACCATGATGAATCACCCCATCCACCTGCATGGCATGTGGAGCGAACTGGAAAGCCCCGGCGGCGACTTCCAGGTACGCAAGCACACCATCAACGTGCAGCCGGCGCAGCGGATTACCTATGGCGTCACCGCCGATGCGCTGGGGCGCTGGGCGTATCACTGCCATCTGCTCTATCACATGGAAGCGGGCATGTTCCGCGAGGTGGTGGTGGCATGACCGCATCGCACACGATGAAACGGACGGCGTTTTCCGCCGCGCTCGCACTCGCCATGCTGCCGATGACATTGGTCGCGCAAACGGCGCCGATGCAAGGCATGGATATGCAGCATGGCGACATGCATCAGAACACCACTGATCAAGCCCAGCCATCCGAAACGCATCAAGGCATGACGATGGGGCCGATGCAGGGCGGCTCCGCTCCCGCGGATGCACGCAGCCCCGACTACTCAGATGGACGGACGTATGGCGACATGACCGGCATGGACATGCACGACCACGCCACGCAAAGCATGCTGCTTATCGATCAATTGGAGAACTTCCACGGGCGCGATGCGAATGGCCTCACCTGGGAAGCCGAAGCCTGGTATGGCAGCGATAGCGACAAGCTATGGCTGCGCAGCGAAGGCCAACGCAGCGCCGGCCAGGTACGCGATGCGGATATCGAAGCCTTCTGGAGCCATGCCGTGGCGACCTACTGGAACACCCAGCTCGGCATACGCCAGGATGCCGGCGGCGGTCCGCCACGTTCCTGGGCCGCGTTCGGTATCGAAGGCCTGGCGCCGTATTGGTTCGAGGTACAAGCCACCGCGTATGTCGGCCAGGCCGGACGCATCGCCGCGCGCCTGCGCACGGAATACGATCTGCGCTTTACCCAGCGCCTGATCCTGCAGCCGGAACTGGAAGCCAACTTGTACAGCAAGAGCGACCGGCCGCGCCGGACGGGCGCGGGCGTTTCCGACCTGCAGCTCGGTTTGCGGCTACGCTACGAAATAAGCCGGCGATTCGCACCGTATTTGGGCGTAGTCTGGGTGCGCCGCTTCGGCGCCACCGCCGGCTTCGCCGGGCAGGACCGCGAGCCGGTATTCGATCAGCAGTTCGTCGTCGGCCTTCATCTGTGGTTTTGAGGAGAGTGCGATGAAACGATTTATCGCCACCGTGATTGCAACCCTGGTCGTCTTCATCCTGGCCCTCGGTGCATGGATCCTGTCCGGCACCTACAACATCGGCGCCGATGCGCCGCATTGGCCGGTCACTTATGCCGTGATGCAAACCTTGCGCGAGCGTTCCATCGATGCGCATGCCGCGCGTGAACGCGTCACCATACCCAACCTGGAAGATCCGCAGCTCATCCTGAAAGGGGCAGGGCAGTACGCTGCCATGTGCACGGGGTGCCATCTGGCGCCTGGCATGAAGGATTCGGAAATACGTCCGGGCCTGTATCCGCAACCGCCGAATCTCTCGCAACTGCGGGTTCAACCCAAAGAGGCTTTCTGGATCATCAAGCACGGCGTGAAGATGAGCGCAATGCCGGCATGGGGATTCAGCCACGACGATGCCACCATCTGGAGCATGGTGGCGTTCCTGCAGAAACTGCCAGGCATGACGCCCGAGCAGTACAAGAAGATCGTGGCGCAGGCGCCGCCGGACGAAGACATGGATATGGACATGGGCGACCACCACGAACACGCGCACGGCGAGGAGCACGAAACGCCCGCGGCGTCGGCGACTTCAGCGCCTGCGCCTTCCAGCAGCGCGCAGCATTGATGGTGCAGTTCTAAGCTTTTTGTCGCAGTTATGTGAAGACCTTGTGCAAGGAACAGCACATGCGCAGCAGCTTCCGCCGAAATGACAACTTTGTTTCAGGAACAGGCGCATACTTTCGCCGATGTCTTCCTTTCATTGGTCATACCTGAAGGAGAATCACCATGAATATTTCTTCCAAAATGCTCGTTGCATTGCTCGGCGGGTTTGTCGTGAGCGGCGCCTGCTTCGCCCAGGATGCCGCATCGAGCAGTTCCACCCATTCCATGGGTTCGATGAGCGGCATGCACGGCAGCATGTCCGGCATGCATCACGTGCAAGGCATGCACAAGATGCCGGCCACGGTCAGCTCGGTGGATACCAAGACCGGTCTGGTGGAGGCCGATGCCGAGGGCATGTCGCTGAAGGTGCACTTCCCACCCGCTGCGGTGGCGGGCCTGGAGGCGGGTGACAAGATTACGCTGCATATGGGCTATACCAAGCCGTAGGTTGCGTCTGCGCGAAATGCTTCCCGTAGGTTGGGCTGAGCCCCGGACTTGATCCGGGGCGAACCCCAACGCTGGATATGCATGGCGACGTTGGGGTTCGGCTAGCGCCTCAGCCCAATCTACGGGGCTATTACGTGTGTTGGTGGCGCGGGAACTTCAGCCTTCCCGCCATCGGCCGATATACGGGCCATGAGCCTGGTCGCGCGCACAACCGTTCCATCCCATTTTTTCGGCGCACTGCTCGCCACCATCACCCATGCCCATACGCTGGAAGCCTTGGTGCGGCCGTTGCTCGAATTGCTGCAGATGGCAACGGGCATGGAGTCCACCTATCTGACCCGCCTGGACGAGCCGGCGGGCATGTTGTGCGTACTCTACGCCCGCAACACCGGGCGCCTTGCCATTCCGGAGGGCTTGTCGGCGCCCTGGGAAGGTACGCTCAGCAAACGCGCGCTCGACGAGGGCCGCTTCGATACGGACGACGTCGGTAGTCGCTGGGGAGACTGCGGCCTCGCCCGGACGCTCGGCCTGGTCGCCTATGCCAGCGCGCCAGTCCGCGTCAAAGGCGGCGAGCTTTTCGGCAGCCTGTGCGCAGCAAGCGGCGAGCGCAAGCCGCTTGGCGAAACGGCATCCCACGTGCTGGCGCTGTTCGCCCAGTTGATCGCCCAGCAGATCGAACGCGAACGGTTGCAGGCGACGCTGCAGCAGGCCAACAGCGCCATGACGACGATGACCCTGACCGATGCGCTGACTCAACTGCCCAACCGGCGCGCCCTGCTGGACGCCATGCAGCGACAGCTTGCCTCACTGCAGCACGATCAGGCGCTGATCGCCGCCCTTATCAATCTGGATGGATTCAAGCCGATCAACGATCGGTTCGGCCACGAAGCCGGCGACCAGTTCCTTGAGACCATAGCGAAGCGACTGCGGCGCATGCTGCGCGACAGCGACATGGCCGCCCGCATGGGCGGCGACGAATTCCTGGTGCTGGCCACGGAGCAGCGCGCCAAGGCCAACGAGGCTGCCGTCGCGCTGTCGCATCGACTGGAAAGCGCCACACGCGGACGCTTCAAACTGGATTCGGCGCTGATCGACTACGCCGGCGCCAGCGTCGGGGCGGTTGTGGCCGAACCGGGTTGCTCCAGCGCGCAGGCGCTGCTGACCAAGGCCGAAGCGGCGATGCAGGCCGCCAAGCGATCACGCAAGCGTGATGCTTCATCGGCGCCGCCGGTGGGCAGGATCGCCCGCTATACCTGGCCCGTCATCGAATGACGCAGGCTGAGCAAGACAGCATGGGGAAAACCCTAACCTAGGGAATGGCCTAGTTGGCCCGAGGGGACGCCGCTTTTCATACTTCGCTCCGATCTTGAAGCGCGCTGGATGGCTTCATGACGGCATCTGTAGCGAAGCACTCCCGGCTGATTTGCGACCCCATCCTGAAGAGGGCAAAACCATGAGCGTCTCCCACATCATTCCTGCCAACACGATCAACCAGACCTTTTACAACGGCATCAGCCGCACGGAAGCCACCGAGATCGTTCGCAACGCGTTGAACGAATTCCAGAACCGCGCCTCCGAACCGCTCATCTCGCTGCTTACCGACAGCAACGGAGATACGCGCGGCTGGCTTGAAAAGCTGGCGGAGGTGCTGGGCGACAAGTTGAACAAGTCGGCCGACGACCTCCAGAAAGCCGCCGGCAGCGTGAATGCGGACAATCCCGGCCAAACCACCCAATTGAGCGCGAAGGCGCAGGAATTCGCGCAGTTCATGGATGCCGTCAACAACGTCATCAAGACCATGGGCGAAGCGCTGGATTCCATGGCTCGCAAGCAGTAATCG
>NZ_JBQCHP010000067.1:0-13800 GCF_051954575.1 Dyella sp.
ACACTCACCGTCATTCCGGCGAAAGCCGGAATCCAGTTTCAATACGTTGTGCGAAGCACTCAAAACCTAAGTTGTGTCCTTCGGACGCAGATTTGAACTGGATTCCGGCTTTCGCCGGAATGACGGTGAGGAGATGTTGAACCTCTCGAGGTGATGCCGGCACTCGAGCGCAAACTACACATCCACATCGGTCGGCGGCCGCCCGATCCGATAGCGCGCACTGACCGTTCGCACGACGCGACGAAAATCCGCCGCAAAACCCTTGATGTCGAACAGCGGATTGGTGCTGCGCTGCTGTTGCAGGTGGCGTCGCAAAGCCACCAGCGCTTCCGGATGATTTCCCAGCTCGGTCGCCATGCCGATGAACGAGGTGTTGTCGCCCATGATCAGCTCGGGCAGGCCCAGGTGATGCAGCAGGCTGGTAACGGTGCGCGAGGCCATGGTTTCGCCGGTGCGGGTGAGCACCGGACATCCTGCGCGCAATGCGTCCGACGCCGTCGCTCGTGAGTTCACCGGCAAGGTGTCGAGATAGAGATCCACGTGCGCATAGCGTGCCAGATAGTCCGCATACGGCATGCGCGGCATGAACACGATGCGCTCGGGCGCAATATCGAGCGCACTTGCCGCGCGCCGCAGGCGTTCGTCCGCATCGGCCGGCCCGGCCAGCAGCCACAGCACGCTGTCGGGCACCTGCTGCAGGATCAGCATGCAGCGCGCGAACATGGCCGGATTGATCGCCTGGGTTTCCTGCAGGCAGGCGAACACCACGCCGGTTTCCGGCAATCCGCATGCGGCGCGCGAAGGCGGCTGGGCCTGGATACGGTCCGGATCGTTCGGCTGCTGGCAGCGCGAAAGCCGGATCACTTTCTCGCTGACGTGCTCGCGCAGTTCATGCGGAAGCACGATCTTGTCGGTGAGCAGATAGTCCATCCACGGCGCGCCGGAACTGCCGGTGTAGCCGAGCCAGCCGACCTGGACCGGCGCCGCACGCAGCGACATCAGCTCCGCATTGCCATGGCTGCGATAGCCGTTGAGATCGAACAGCACCTCGATGCCGGCGCCGTGGATCAGGCTGGCGACCTGCGCGCGATTCAACGCGGAAGCGTCGTGCAGAGTGGCGGCGGCCGCGAGGCGCCGGCGTATCGCGCTGCCGTCGTCGGGCGTGGTGGCGAACAGATGGACGTCCAGATCGCTATCGCCAAGTGCCTCGATCAACCCGGCAAGATGATGGCTGACGGCCGTTTCGTGAAAGCCCTCGGCCAGCAGGCCGACCCGGATCGGCGCATCCGGCAGCGGCACCGTATGGCGCAGGTTGAGCTGCTGGCGGAAGGCGGACACCTGGCCTTCGATCAGCGCGGCATAGGTTTTCGCGCATCGCAGCTGCAGCGCGGCGTCGGTGTCTTCGCATAGGAAAGCGAACGGATGGATGCCGGTTTCGCCTTCAGACACGGCGCGGATCACGCGCTGGCTGAGCGCATCGATATCCTTCCAGCGATACAGCCGGCGGCGGGCGAACAACAACTGCCCGGTGATCGGTACCGAACCGGGTGCGCGCGCCAGCGCATCGGCGAACGCATCGTGCGCGCCGGCGAGATCCTCGGCTTCATCCAGCATCAATGCGGCCTGGAATACGTATTGCACGTTGCCCTGCGCCAGTTTGCCGGCGCGCAGCAGCGAGGCGGCGGCGTCCTTGGGACGGCGCTGCATGTGCAGCAGATGTCCGAGCATGGCGTGCGCGACATCGGCGTCCGGCGCCTGCTGCAACACCTGGCGCACCAGGGTTTCGGCCTCTGCCAGACGGCCCAGTTCCATTTCCGCGCCGGCGAGATTCAGACGGATGGCCGGATGCTGCGGCATGCTTTTCAGCGCCTGGGCGAAGGCATCCCGCCCTTGCGCGTGCTGGCCGGTGGACATGTACGCCGTACCCAATGCCTGCAGCAAGGCGGGATGCCCGGGCGTTCTTGTAAGCGCCTTCTGCAGGCGCTCGATGGCGGCGCCGGTGCGGCCATCGGCCATGGCGAGGCTGGCCAGGTTGCATTGCAATTCGACGTTGTCCGGCGCCAGTTCGGCGGCGCGGTTCAACGCCACCTGCGCTTCACGCCGGCGTCCCAGGCGCAGCAGCGCTACGCCATGCAGGCGAATAAGTTCGGCCGAGACCGGAAACTGCCGCCGCGCCATTGTCGCCGATTGGGCCGCTTCTTCGTTGGCGCCGCGCTGCAGCAGCTCGCCGAGTTTTTGCAGCGTGGAAGCGATATCGGTACCTGAAACGTCGGTCATCGTAAAGCGAGCCTGGCAAGCAACTGCGAACGCGCGGCATGGCGGTCATTCCGGCCTAAAGCCGGAACAACCTACCGGGTAGCGCGAAATCCCCCTGCAACAAGCCTAGATTACCTCGCCGCCGGCGCGACTCAATGCCCCGCCAGCGACTTCAGTTCATCGGCCTGATGCTCACGCGTGAGTGCGCCGAACAGCTCCTCCAGTTGTCCTTGCATGACATCCGGCAGGTTGTGCAGATCCAGGCCGATACGATGGTCGGTGATCAGGTTGTCCTTGTAGCGATACGTGCGAATGCGCTGGCTGCGGTCGCCGGTGCCTACCTGCAGGCGACGCGACTGCGCCTGCTCGGCGGTCTGCTTGGACTGCGCCTCGTCCAGCAAGCGCGCCTTGAGCAGGCTCATCGCACGGGCGCGGTTCTTGTGCTGGCTGCGTTCGTCCTGGCATTCCACCACGATGCCGCTGGGCAAATGCGTGATGCGGATCGCCGAATCGGTCTTGTTGACGTGCTGGCCGCCGGCGCCGGATGCGCGGAAGGTGTCGATCTTCAGGTCAGCGGGAGAAATGGCGATGTCATCGATCTCGTCCATTTCCGGCAGCACCGCGACGGTGGCGGTGGAGGTGTGTACGCGTCCCTGCGATTCGGTCACCGGCACGCGCTTGACGCAATGCACGCCCGATTCGAATTTCAGGCGCGAGTACGCACCCTTGCCTTCGATGCGCGCGATGATTTCCTTGTACCCGCCGTGCTCGCCCGGATGCTCGCTCAGCACTTCCACCTGCCAACGCTGGCGCTCGGCGTAACGGGTATACATGCGGAACAGGTCGCCGGCGAAGATCGCCGCCTCATCGCCGCCAGAACCGGCGCGCACTTCCAGGAACAGGTTGGCTTCGTCGCGCGGGTCCTGCGGAATCAGCAGCAGTTGCAGCTGGTTCTCGAGCTCGGCTGTGCGGGTTTGCAGGCGAGCGATGTCTTCGGCCGCCATGTCGCGCAGTTCGGCGTCTTCCAGCATGGCATGCGCATCGGTGAGTTCGCGTTCGGCGTCGGCCAGTTCGCGCATGGCGTCGGCAACCGGCTGCAACTGCGCGTATTCGCGCGAGAGTTCGCGAAAACGCGTGGTGTCGGCCAATACGTCGGGCTGGCTGAGCAGCAGGGCGAGTTCTTCGTGGCGTTCGACGGTGGCTTCGAGTTTGCTGCGGATCGATGGGGTCATGAAAAGAGCGCTGGCGAAAAGAGGAGGCGGCGGAAAACGTGCGTAGCGCGGCAGCCAGCCGCCCTCGCTAGTCGTCGTCGCCGGTACCCGCTTTTTCGCTTTCGTCCAGGCCGTACAGGCGCCCGGCGGCGTGCAGCAGATCGTGATCGCCGGTGAGCGTGGCCTCGCGCAGCCGCGCGCTGGGGTGATGCAGCAGCTTGTTGGTCAAGGTGTTGGCCAGGAACGCCAGCGCTTCGTCCGGCGATTTGCCGCGCGCGAGCATCGCGCGTGCTTTTTCGAGCACCTGGTCGCGATAGCTTTCGGCATGCACGCGCAGGTCCATCGCGGGGTTGCGGATGGTCAGCGCGCGGCGCCAGGCCATGTAGCGCTCCACTTGCAGATCGATGATGGCGCCGGCTTCGCGCGCGGCGTGCTCGCGCGAGCGGCGGTTGTCGTCGATCACCTGGCGCAGGTCGTCGATGCCGTAGAGATAGACGTCTTCCAGTTCGCCCACAGCCGGATCGATATCGCGCGGCACGGCGATGTCGACCATGAACATCGGCTTGCGGCGGCGCGCGGCGATGGCCTTTTCCACCATCGGGCGCGTCAGCACCGGTTCGCGCGCCGCGGTGGAGGCGATGACGATATCGGCCTCGGCCAGATGCTGCGGCAGGTCGTGCAGCGAGACGGCATAGCCGCCGTGGCGGCCGGCCAGTTCCTGCGCGTTCTCCAGCGTGCGATTGGCCACGATCAGCCGGCGTACCTGTTTCTCGGCCAGATGGCGTACGGCCAGCTCGATGGTGTCGCCGGCGCCGATCAACAGCACGCAGGCCTGGCGCAGATCGGTGAAGACGCGTTCGGCCAGGCGCACGGCGGTGAACGCCACCGACACCGTGTGTGCGCCGATGCGTGTATCGGTGCGCACGCGCTTGGCCACGGCGAAGGTGTGCTGCAGCAGGCGGTCCATCGAGGTCTTCAGTGCATGCGCTTCACGCGCCTGCTGGTAGGCATCCTTCACCTGGCCAAGAATTTGCGGTTCTCCCAGCACCATCGAATCGAGGCCGGTGGCGACGCGAAACATGTGCCGCACGGCGGCTTCGTCATCATGGCGATACAGGAACTCGTCAAGCTTGCCGGGAGTCAGATGGTGATGTCGGCTGAGCCATTCCTGCGGCACGTTTTCTGCGCCAGCCGCTACGCTCACGTAAAGTTCGGTTCGGTTGCAGGTGGAAAGGATCAGCGCTTCGTCAACGCCCGGTTCGTGCGCAAGTTCGCGCAGGGCCGCGCCGGTTGCATCTTCGTCGAACGCCACCTGTTCGCGCAGGCTGACCGGCGCGGTGAGATGGTTGAGCCCGAGGGCGATCAGCTTCATGACGTGATGCGAGTGGGAGCGGCAGGCGTTGGCCGGCGTAGACTAGACATATCCGGTTCCAAGTCGGAACCGAAGGATTCGTTGGAGGAATAGTGTGCTGAGCGGAGCGGTCGAGTTCAAGCAAGTGCGGCGATGGGTAGCGGGTGGATGGATCGTGCTTGTCCTGACCGGGTGCGCAGCGGTACCTCATCGGACAAGCGCCCCATCGCCCGCATCGGCCCAGCCGTTGGCGAAGGTGGTCGTCGCCACGCCGGACCTGGACCACGATCTGATGGCGCAACTGCTGGCAGGTGAATTGGCGTTGTCCAGCGCCGATCTCAAGGCCGCGTCGCAGTCGTACGACAAGGCGATGATGATCTCCAGCGATCCGGAGGTGGCGGGCAAGGCCGCCGCGCTGGCCATCGCCATCCACGATGCGGACGCCGCGCACCGCGCCATCGACCGCTGGCAGGTGCTCGGCGCCACGCCGGCGCAGCTGGCCCAGGCCCGCGCCCAGCTGGCGGTGGAGCAGGGGCAGGCCGATGAAGCCCGCCGCCAGCTGTCGGCCCTGATCGCCAGTGGTGACAAGGACGCCTGGCGCATGTTCGGCCGCGTACTGATCGGCAGCCGCGATCCGGCGCTGGCCGGCAACCTGTTGGAATCCCTGGCCACGCCCGAGCGCCTGCCAGCGGACCCCAAGGCCTGGCTGGCGATGAGCGAGCTCGGCGAACAGTTGAACCGCCACGGCTACGCCCAGCAGATCGCCGATGGCGCGCTGAAGCGGTTCGGCACCGCCGAAACCTACGCCTGGGCCGCGCAGCTGAAGCTCAACAATGGCGATCGCAGCGGCGGCCTGAGCCTGCTGCGCCAGGCGCAGGTGAAGGATCCGAACAACATCGGCCTGCGTCTCACCTACGCCTCCCTGCTGGGTCAGAGCGGCCAGTACGCGCAAGCCTCGCATCTGCTGGAAAAAGGCCCGCAGACGGCGCAGACCTACGCCCTGCGCGCCGCCCTGGCCGCCAACGCCAAGGACAACAAGACCCTGCAGCAGGTCTACAACCAACTGTCGCAGGCGCCGGAGGACGTGCGCGCTTCCAGCGCCTACCTGCTGGGCCAGCTGGCCGAAGTGCTGGGTCGCAAGGAAGAGGCGTTGAAGTGGTACGACCAGGTGCCGGACGAAGACGAGCACGCCTTCGACGCCGACCTGCGCAGCGCGATCCTGCTGCAGGATCTGGGCCGCAGCGCCGAAGCGCATCAGCAGTTGGCCGAGATGCAGACGGACTACCTCGACCAGCCGGCGCAGTTGCGGCGCGCATATGAAGTCGACGCGGATCTCTATCTGCGCGAGAAGCGTTATGCCGAGGCGATCGATTCCTTCAGCCATGCGCTGCAGGTGGCGCCGGACGATCCAGATCTCTTGTACGGACGCGGACTGGCATATGCGGAGATCGGAAAGATCGACCCGGCCGTGGCCGATTTCCGCCGCCTGCTGCAGATCAAGCCCGGCGACATCGACGCCAGCAATGCACTGGGTTTCACACTGGCCGATTCCGGGCGCGACCTGACCGAAGCGGAGCAGCTGATCGCCGCCGCGCGCGCGGCGAAGCCGAACGATCCTTCGATCGCCGATTCCTGGGGCTGGCTGCAATACCGCCTTGGCCACCTGGACCAGGCTGCCGAAGTGCTGCGCAGCGCGTGGCAATCGGGCAAGGACGCCGACGTCGGCGTGCACCTGGGCGAGGTGCTATGGAAGCAAGGCCGGCGTGACCAGGCCCAGCAAGTGTTCGACGAAGTGCGACGCGCGGACCCGCGCAACACTACCCTGCAACAGACCTTGAAGCGCCTGCAGCCATGAAAAAAATCCTACGCGTTTTCGCAGCGCTCGCGCCGCTGCTGCTGGCCGCGTGCGCGCCGACGCAACTGGTGCGCAACAAGGGCGACGCCGCCGCACTGGCGCAGCAGGCAGCGCGCGAGCAGAAGTTGGCGAACGCCAATCACTGGGTCTTGGAAGGCAAGCTCGGTGTATCCAATGGACAGGACGCCGGTAGCGGCGGCTTTACCTGGACCCAGGACGGCAACCACTATGAATTCGTTTTCCGCACGCCGATCACCGGCAAGAGCTACCGCCTCACCGGCAGCCCGGACGGCGCCGAGCTCGATGGCGCTGACGGCGGTCCACAGCGCGGGCCGGACGCCGAAGCGCTGATGCGCCGCGCCCTGCATTGGGAAGTTCCGCTGGACGAATTGCGCGCGTGGGTGCTGGGCTTGCGCGCGCAAGGCGCCGACGCGGAGCTGAGTTTCGGCAACGACCGGCTGCCCTCGATGCTGCAGCAGGATGGATGGACAGTGACGTATCCGTTATGGGATACGACGCGCCAGCCGCCGCTGCCGGCGAAGGTATTCGCCGAAAAGCCGCCGTACAAGGTCAAGCTGGCGATCCAGTCGTGGACGATGCAGTGAGGTTTTCGCTTTCGCGTTAGTCTCGCCATCCACGCTCCATCAAGCTCAGGAATCTGCCGTGCCCTTTCATATCCAGCGCGCCACCGCCGCGCACATCGACGTGATCTGCGACATCGAGCGCGCTGCAGTGGAATTGTTTCGCGACCACGCGGCGTGGCGGTTCTATTCGCGCCTGTCGATTCCCAAAGATCTGCTGGCGGAGGAAATCCGGCGCGGTTTCGTCTGGGTGGCGGTGGACGATGGCAGCGGCGAAGCCGTCGGGTTCATCTGGCTCGATGTCGAACTGCACGGCGACGTGGTGAGCATCGCCGAAATCGACGTGCTGCCGGCGTTCCACCGGCAGGGCATCGGCTCGGCGCTGCTGGAGCATGCCTGCAACTGGGCGCGCGAGAAGGGCTATCGCCGCATCGATCTGGGCACGCTGCCCGACGTGCCCTGGAACGCGCCGTTCTACGCCCGGCATGGCTTCGTCGTGGTCGACAAGGACGATCCGGCCTTCGCCTACGCACGCGAGCGCGATCGCGAAAACGGTTTTCCCGATGCGTTGCGGGTGTTCATGTCGCGCACGCTTCCGGCGTGAGCGCAGTGGCGCGGTCTGCAATTTGAATTGACACGCATGGCAGTCCCCGCCACAATTTTCCTTCTTTGTTTCCCGGCGGCCACTGCTTGCCACAGCGAGCGGCGCACAGCTGAGCCGGGACAAACTAGCAACGAATCATTGGGGCGTCGCCAAGCTGGTTAAGGCACGGGATTTTGATTCCCGCATGCGTAGGTTCGAATCCTACCGCCCCAGCCATTTACCGCAGGGGCTCGAACGAGCCCCTGTTCGTGCAGTCCGACGGATGGATTGCCGCCGCATCGGGCACTTGCGTGTTCGATGTTTTTCAAGCTCCATTCGGGCATGTGCCGAAGGGGTGGCTGGATGGGGCGGAGCGCACCTTTCCAGCTGAGCTGACTCAATGCCTGGTTTCGAGGAAACAATCGTGGATACGTCCAGCCCGATGCTGTTCACCGGCAATGCGCACCGTGCCCTGGCCGAAGACATCGCTCATCGCCTCGGCATTCCGCTGGGCAAGGCGCTGATCGGCAAGTTCAGCGACGGCGAAGTGCAGATCGAGATCGAAGAGAACGTTCGCCGCCAGGAAGTGTTCGTGCTGCAGCCCACGGGCGCGCCGAGCGCGGAGAACCTGTTCGAGCTCCTGACCCTGGTCGATGCGCTCAAGCGCGCGTCCGCCGCCAGCGTCACCGCGGTCATTCCCTACTTTGGCTACGCCCGCCAGGATCGCCGCCCGCGTTCGGCGCGCGTGCCGATCACCGCCAAGCTGGTCGCCCGCCTGATCGGCACCGCCGGCGTGGACCGCGTGCTTACGGTCGACCTGCATGCCGACCAGATCCAGGGCTTCTTCGACGTGCCAGTGGACAACGTCTACGCCTCGCCGATCCTGCTGGCGGACATCTGGCGCAACCACAGCATGGACGACCTGATCGTGGTCAGCCCCGACGTGGGCGGCGTGGTGCGCGCGCGCGCCATCGCCAAGCGCCTGGACGACGCGGACCTGGCCATTATCGACAAGCGCCGCCCCAAGGCCAACGTGGCTACGGTGATGAACATCATTGGCGACGTGGAAGGCAAAACCTGCGTGATGGTGGACGACATCGTCGACACCGCCGGCACCCTGTGCGCGGCCGCTGCGGCCCTGAAGGAGCGCGGCGCCCGCAAGGTAGTGGCCTATTGCGTGCACCCGGTGCTGTCGGGTGCGGCGATCCGCAATATCGAGGGCTCCCAGCTGGATCAGCTGGTGGTCACCAACACCCTGCCGCTGCGTGAAGAAGCCAGGAATTGCGCCAAGATCCGTCAGCTGTCGGTGGCCGAGCTGCTGGCCGAGACGATCCGGCGCATCGCCTTCGGCGAATCGGTGAGCTCGCTCTACATCGACTGACGCACTTTTCTTCCTCTCCCTCCGGAGAGAGGACCGAGGTGGGGGGCCTGGCTTGCCTCGGCCCTCTACGCTTTCCCGCCAGTTGGCCCCTCACTCCAGCCCTCTCCCTGGAGGGAAGAGGGCGCCATGGCGTTTGAATTTCCGGTATACTTGTGTGCTTTTCCGCCCGCATCCGCGGGCATTCCGGCTCTTCTGGTCGCGGGAGAGTCAGTCCGGTCGCCGTGAGGCGGCTTTCCAATCCAAGGCAATACCAACATGGCCAAGACTCATGAAATCGCGGCACAGGCCCGCAACGACGAGGGGAAAGGTGCGAGCCGCCGCCTGCGTCGCGCGTCCTTCGTGCCCGCAGTGGTTTACGGTGCGGGTCAGCCCGCGCAAAGCATCCAGATCGAGCACAACACCATCCTGCTTGCCGCCAAGCACGAGTGGTTCTTCTCCTCGGTGCTGGACCTGAACATCGACGGCAAGGTGCAGAAGGTGCTGGTGCGTGACTGGCAGAAGCATCCGTTCAAGCAGCAGATGCTGCACATGGACTTCCTGCGCATCAACGAGAACGAAGCCATTCGCGTAAATGTGCCGATCCACTTCCTGAACCAGGAAAAATCCCCGGCTGGCAAGACCGCCGGCGTAGTGATCTCGCACAACCTCAACGAAGTGCAGATTTCCTGCTTGCCGAAGGATCTGCCTGAGTTCATCGAACTGGACCTGGTCGACCTCAAGCCTGGCGACATCGTGCACCTGTCGCAGCTGAAGCTGCCGGCCAGCGTGGAAATCCCGGAGCTGCACCTGGGCGTCGATCACGACGTGGCTGTGGTCACCGCGGTGACCGTACAGGAAGAAGTCGACGAAGCGCCGGCCGAAGGTGCCGAAGGCCAGCCGGCCGCGGAAGCTTCCAAGGAACCCAAGAAGTAATCCGCTTCGGCTTCCGCCCCCTCTCCCTTTAGGGAGGACGTTTGTTCTCTTCCCTTTCCCTAAGGGGAAAGGGGTGGGGTGAGGGGTCAAGCTTGCGCCCAGACTCCCAATGGCAGGCCTAAGACTCATCGTCGGACTGGGCAACCCCGGTACCGAATACCTCCGAACCCGGCACAACGCCGGGTTCTGGTTTGTTGACGCCCTGGTATCGGGCCAGCACGAGCGCTTCGGCTTCGACGGCAAGCTGCATGGCGAAACCTGCAAGCTGCGCATCGGCGGCGAGCCGGTGTGGGTGCTCAAGCCCGCCACGTTCATGAACAAGAGCGGCCTGGCGGTGGCGGCGGCCCTGCGTTACTACAAGATCGAGCCGGAAGAATGCCTGGTCGCGCACGATGACCTGGACCTGCCCGCCGGCACGGTGCGCCTGAAGTTCGATGGCGGCCATGGCGGCCAGAACGGCCTGCGCGACATCATGGCGCATCTGGGCCATGGCAAATTTCATCGCCTGCGCTTGGGGATCGGCCATCCCGGGCACAAGGACCAGGTCACGTCGTGGGTACTGGGTCGCCCTTCGGCCAAGGACGAGGACACCCTGCTCGATGGCATCGCGCGCGCACTGAACGTGTTGCCGCTGGCGGTCGATGGGCAGTTCGACAAGGCGATGCAGCAGCTTCATACAGCCGGGAATCGGGAGTAGGAAATCGGAACTCGTTGAGTCTCCAATGCCTGCTTTCTACGATTGCCGATTCACTATTTACGATTTACGGAAATAACCCATGGGCATCAAATGCGGCATCGTCGGCCTGCCTAACGTCGGCAAATCCACCTTGTTCAATGCGCTGACCAAGGCGGGCATTGCCGCGGCCAACTTCCCGTTTTGCACGATCGAGCCGAACGTGGGCGTGGTGCCGGTGCCTGATACGCGCCTGCAGGCGCTGTCGGACACCGTCAATCCGCAGAAGGTGATCCCCACTGCGGTGGAATTCGTCGATATCGCCGGCCTGGTGGCGGGCGCATCGAAAGGCGAGGGGCTGGGTAACAAGTTCCTTGCCCACATTCGCGAAGTGGATGCGATCGCGCACGTGGTGCGCTGCTTCGAGCACACGGACATCATCCACGTGGCCGGCAAGGTCGATCCGATCGCCGACATCGAAACCATCGATACGGAACTGGCGCTGGCTGACCTGGATTCGGTGGAAAAGGCGCTCAACCGCGCCGAGCGCGCCGCCAAGGCCAACGACAAGGAAGCGCTGGCCAAGAAACCGGTACTGCAAAAGCTCGCCGCCGGCCTCAACGAAGGCAAGACCGCGCGCAGCCTGGGGCTGGATGACGAAGAAAAAGCGCTGGTGCGCGATTTGTTCCTGCTGACCTTGAAGCCTTTGATGTACATCGCCAACGTGCGCGAAGACGGCTTCGAGAACAATCCGCACCTGGACGCCGTGCGCGCCCGCGCCGCGGCCGAGGGTGCCGAAGTGGTGCCGGTGTGCGCGGCGATCGAGGAAGAGCTCGCGCAGCTCGACGACGCCGACCGCGATGAATTCCTCAAGGATCTGGGTCTGGAAGAACCTGGACTCAATCGCGTGATCCGTGCCGGCTACAAGCTGCTCAGCCTGCAGACCTATTTCACCGCCGGCGTCAAAGAGGTGCGCGCCTGGACCATCAAGCGCGGCTTCACCGCGCCGCAGGCCGCCGGCGTGATCCACACCGATTTCGAGCGCGGCTTCATTCGCGCCGAAACGGTGAGCTACGACGACTTCATCCAATACAAGGGCGAGGCCGGCGCGGCGGCGGCAGGGCGGTTGCGCAAGGAAGGCAAGGATTACGTGGTCAAGGATGGCGATGTGCTGCACTTCCTCTTCAATGTGTAGATGTTGAGCCCCGCACCAGCGGGGCCTTTTTCATGCGAGCATCTGCGTCATGCATGGAGTGAATGCGCATGCCTCACGACATCCTTCGCATACGCCTCGCGCAGCTAGACGATGCTCGCGTCATCGGTGCGTTGAGTCGCCGCGTCGTGCGGCGCTGGGTGGTGCCCGACCAGCCGCGCAAGATCGGGCGCGCATTGCTTTTGCGTCTTGGCGCCAGGGCGCTCCGGCAGAAAATCATCGAAGGCCAACGTTTTCACTTGGCCTATCTGGGCAACGTGTTGGTGGGCGTGGCTGCCATGCGTGATGACAGCCATCTGATCCATTTTTATGTGGGCACGCGCTATCAGGGGCGAGGTATCGCGCGGCGGCTGTGGCAGCGCGCCATGCGCGATGCGATCCGCCGCGCCGGCACACGCCGTTTCACGCTCAATGCCACGCGTTGCGCGGTACCGGTCTATCTGCGTCTGGGTTTTCGCGCCGACGGCGCCGAACGGCCATCGCCGCTGGGTGTGCTCACCACACCGATGTCGTTGCGAGTGCCGATGCGGCGCGCCAAGCGGGCATAATGCGCGCTCCGATCGGCACCTCCAGTGGAACATGCATGTCCGGCCAGCAACACGAAGTCACCTTCCGTTTCCTCGCTCAGCCCACCGACGTCAACTTCGGCGGCAAGGTGCACGGCGGCATGGTGATGAAATGGATCGACCAGGCCGGCTATGCCTGCGCCGTAGGCTGGAGCGGCGCGTATTGCGTGACGGTGGCGGTCAGCGGCATCCAGTTCGTCAAGCCGATCCTGATTGGCGATGTGGTCAGCGTGCGGGCCAAGTTGATCCATACCGGCACCTCCAGCATGCAGATGGCCGTGGATGTGTTGGCGCGCGACTTGCGCAGCGGCGAGGAACGCCTGGCTACCAGTTGCGTGATGGTGTTCGTCGCCTTGGACAGGCCGGACGGCAAACCCACCGCAGTGCCGCCATGGACACCGCGCGATGACAACGAGCGCCGCTTGCAGGAGCAGGCAAGGCAGTTGCTCGAGGTTTCCAAGAGCATGGCGCAGTTCGTGGACACACGTGGCGCCGGCAGCGACTGAGCAAGTCCGGCGGGATATTTCCAGCGACGTTGCGCGCGGCTTGCGTGCGTGCGGAAAAATCTCGAAAAACCGGCCATTTCGCTCGTCAAGGTGTTGACACATCAAGCCTCGATCCACACAATAGCCGTTCTTTGTTGGAGGGATACCCAAGCGGCCAACGGGGGCAGACTGTAAATCTGCTGGCTTACGCCTTCGGTGGTTCGAATCCACCTCCCTCCACCAGTCGATTGCTGCGGGTGACCGCGGACAAGGCTGGAAGGCGGATCGCACGGGCAGCTGTATGCTCATGCGGTTCAAGAGACGAGTTCCGCGCTGGGCGGGAGTAGTTCAATGGTAGAACCTCAGCCTTCCAAGCTGATGGTGCGGGTTCGATTCCCGTCTCCCGCTCCATTGACCTCGTCACTGCGTTTTTTGTGCTCATGTAGCTCAGTCGGTAGAGCACTTCCTTGGTAAGGAAGAGGTCGCTGGTTCGATTCCAGTCATGAGCACCACCGCACGCAGCCGCCGCGGTATCGCCTGATAGCTCGTTAAGATTTCCTCACTCACTGACTCCATTGGGATTTGCGCTCATGGCAAAGGGTAAGTTCGAACGCACCAAGCCCCACGTGAACGTGGGCACGATCGGTCACGTGGACCACGGCAAGACGACGCTGACGGCGGCGCTGACGAAGGTTGGTGCGGATCGTTTTGGCGGTGAGTTCAAGGGCTACGA
>NZ_JBQCHP010000068.1:0-29086 GCF_051954575.1 Dyella sp.
GGGTCCAGCCCCATCACGGTTTTGGCGCCGGCCGGTGCGGCCAGCAGCAGGTCCTTGAGGTTGTCGCCGAACACGCGGATGGCTTCGTCCTCGGCGCCTTCGCGCACGCGGCCGAACAGATCCAGCGTGAGATGCAGATGCAGCTTCACGCGCCAGGTCATGCGCACCGTTTCGCGCAGCCATGCATCGGCGGCGCGGCCACGATCAATGATGTTGGCATGCGAGGCGACGCGGCCTTCGGCTTCCAGGTGGCCTTGTTCGGCTTCCACGTTCGGCAACAGTTCCAGTTCGATCACGCCTTCGTTGCGTGCGCGCATCAGTGCGAGCAGGCGATGCGAGGGGATCTTGCCGATCGGTTCCATGTGATCGAAATAGTCGCGGAATTTCGCGCCTTCGTTTTCCTTGCCTGCGACGACCTTGGCGCGAATCTGGCCTTTTTCCCACAACCAGTCGCGCAGCTCGCCCAGTAGCTGCGCATCTTCGGCGATGCTTTCCATCAGGATGGCACGTGCGCCGTCGAGTGCGGCGCGGATGTCGGGCACGCCCTTTTCCGCATCGACAAACTGCGCCGCGAGCGTTTCCGGCGCCTGCGTGGGATCTTCGCGCAGGCCGGTTGCCAATGGTTCCAGCCCCGCTTCGCGCGCAATCTGCGCCTTGGTGCGGCGCTTGGGTTTGTAGGGCAGGTAAAGATCTTCCAGTCGCGCCTTGGTGTCGGCGTCGAGGATGTCGCGCTTCAAGGCATCGGTGAGCTTGCCTTGTTCCTCCACACTGGAGAGGATCGCCGCGCGCCGTTCTTCCAGTTCGCGCAGATAACGCAGGCGTTCTTCGAGCAGGCGCAATTGCGTATCGTCGAGGCCGCCGGTGACTTCCTTGCGATAGCGCGCGATGAACGGCACGGTGGCGCCGCCATCGAGCAGATCCACAGCGGCGCGTACCTGTTCCGGCTTGGCGGCGATGTCCAGGGCGATGCGTTGTTCGATGCTGAGCATGGGACTACTGAATTTCCTTCGGCTTCGTGGTGCGACGAACGTATGGCGTAAACGTCATGCGTCGTAAGGTTGGCGAGCATGACAAAAAAGGCGGCGCAAGCCCAGCGCTCGCGCCGTCATCATAGATATGGATCAAGCGTTGAAGCGGCCGTGCTCACCGGTTGGCCGCTCCGGCGGCTGCTCCTGTGCGCTGCCGTTGAGCACGTATGTGCCCGCCCATAGGTCGTGCAGGCCTTGCTTGCGTTGGGTCCATGTGATGGCCAGGTAGCAGATCACCGGAATCAGGCCGAAGATCGCGGCCGACAACCGCACCACGTTGCGCGCGGCCGAACGTCCGAGCGTGATGCGCTTGCCTTGCAGATCGGTCACGCGCAGGCGCAGCGCCAGCTTGCCCGGCGTGGCCTGCCATTTGGACGCTTCGAAAAACATGTAATACACGTAAGTGATTACCAGCGAGGCCAACGATGCACCTTCGGTGGCCTGCGCATAGGTGCGCATGGCGGTGGCGACCTCGGTGCTGCCCTGGATCTGCTCCATCAGGTGCTTGTACGCCTCCAGGCCGCCGGATGCGTACATCACGATCATGGAAGGAATCATCAGCACGATCAGGTCGATCACCCACGCGGCGAAACGCTGCCAGAAGCCGGCGTAGTCGATATTGATGGGGCTTGTCCGCGCTTGCAGCGGCGGCGGGCCGTAGGGGCCTGGTGCGGGCGCGGGCTTGTCCTCGGGAAACAGCACCGACAGCGGTTGCCAATCGGCCAGGCCATCGCGCCAGCCCAGATCGTCAGGGCTCAGCTGGCCGCTGCGCAACCATTCGCGCACCTGTTCTTCCTGATAGGGGCCGTGGCGTTCGCCATCTCGGCCGATCCAGACTTCCATCGCGTATTCCTTGATAAACAGAAGCGAATGATGCCATCGAACGCGGATGTGTGTGGTGGCTCAGGCCGCGTCGCGTCGCTTCAGGTGCACCAGCAGCAGCGAAATGGCCGCGGGCGTCACGCCGCTGATGCGTGCCGCCTGGCCGATGGTGGCCGGCAGGCTGCGCTTGAGTTTCAGCAGCACTTCGGCGGACAGCCCGCGCACCTTGTCGTAATCGAAGCCGGATGGAATGGCGGTATTCTCGTGGCGGCGCTGGCGCTCGATTTCCTCGCGCTGGCGCTCGAGATAACCGGCGTACTTGGCCTGCACTTCCACCTGTGCGGCG
The DNA here is from genome assembly GCF_051954575.1 of Dyella sp. Taxonomy (GTDB): domain Bacteria; phylum Pseudomonadota; class Gammaproteobacteria; order Xanthomonadales; family Rhodanobacteraceae; genus Dyella_B. Next base: position 2,197 of record NZ_JBQCHP010000068.1, read on the forward strand.
ACGTCTTCGCGATCCACCACCGGGCCTAGTTCGGGCACGCGGGACAGTTTGGTGTAATCGAGTTCGGGGCGGCGCAGCAGATCCAGCGCATTGGTTTCCCGGCTCACGGCGATACCGAGCTGGCGTTCGATCGCTGCGCCTAGCGCGTTGCTCGGTGCGGCCCACAGTGCGCTGAGGCGCTGCGTCTCCCGCTCCACCGCGTCGCGTTTGGCGCGCAGCGCATCGAAGCGCGCCTGCGGTACCGCGCCCAGTGCATGACCGATCTCGGTGAGGCGAAGGTCGGCATTGTCTTCACGCAGATGCAGGCGGTATTCCGCGCGTGAGGTGAACATGCGATACGGCTCGATCGTGCCGTTGCTGGTGAGATCGTCGATCAGCACGCCGACATAGGCCTCGTCGCGGCGCGGATACCACGGTGCCTTGCCTTGCACCGCAAGCGCGGCGTTGAGCCCGGCGATCAGGCCTTGTGCCGCCGCTTCTTCATAGCCGGTGGTGCCGTTGATCTGGCCGGCGAAGTACAGGCCCGGAATGGTCTTGGTTTCCAGCCAGGGATTTAGGCCACGCGGGTCGAAGTAGTCGTATTCGATCGCATAGCCGGGACGCGTGATGTGCGCGTGCTCGAAACCCTTGATCGAGTGCACCAGTTCCAACTGCACATCGAAGGGTAGCGAGGTGGAGATGCCGTTCGGATAGATTTCGAAACTGTCCAACCCTTCCGGCTCGATGAAGATCTGGTGCGACGCCTTGTCGGCGAAGCGCACCACCTTGTCCTCGATGGACGGGCAATAGCGCGGGCCGACACCCTCGATCTGGCCGGTGTACAGCGGCGAGCGGTCCAGCGCGCCGCGGATCACTTCGTGCGTGCGCGCACTGGTGTGGGTGATCCAGCAGCTGACCTGGCGCGGGTGATCGTCGCGCGAGCCCAGGTAGGAGAACACCGGCGCCGGATCGTCGCCGGGCTGTTCTTCCAGGCCGCTGAAATCGATGCTGCGCAGGTCGATGCGCGGCGGCGTGCCGGTTTTCAGCCGGTCGGCCGCCACCGGCAGTTCGCGCAAGCGCTGGGCCAGTGTGGTGGCCGGCGGATCGCCGGCGCGTCCACCCGCATACTGCGCCGGTCCGATATGGATCTTGCCGGCCAGAAAGGTGCCCGCGGTGAGCACCACGGCTCTGGCGCGGAACGTAACGCCCATCTGCGTCACCGCGCCAATCACGCGGCCCTGCTCGATGATCAAATCATCCACCGCCTGCTGGAACAGATCCAGGTTTGGCTGGGTTTCCACGATCCGGCGGATCGCCGCCTTGTACAGCGCGCGATCGGCCTGACAGCGCGTGGCGCGCACGGCCGGCCCCTTGGAGGCATTCAGCGTGCGCCACTGGATGCCCGCGCGATCCGCCGCCTGGGCCATGGCGCCGCCAAGGGCGTCTATTTCCTTCACCAAATGGCCCTTGCCGATGCCGCCAATGGCGGGGTTGCAGCTCATCTGGCCGATCGTCTCGATGTTGTGGCTTAGCAGCAGCGTGCGTGCGCCAGCGCGGGCCGAGGCGAGCGCCGCCTCGGTGCCAGCGTGGCCGCCGCCGATCACGATCACGTCGTAGGAGGTCGGATGAAGCATCGGAAGAGGGCTAAATTCAAGGACAGACAAGCTCTTATGATAATACGGCCGGCCCCGTCAGCGGTGCCTTACGCGAAGCTGGCATGCTTTCTGCTTTTACATTCCTGCACTTTCACGGGCAGACGCTGCGCTTACGCGCGCTGAGAAGGGACGGCAGGGGTCTCTTTGCGTACCGGGTGAGGAAGCAAGACGGCGCCCAGTGGGCGCCGTCGTTTTTTTGATCTCTGGAAGAGAGATCTGGCGCCCGGCGGTCTCAGGAACAGGGGGAATCCAGGATGACCGTAGTGCCGGGCGCCAGAAACTGGTGGCCTAAACAGGCAGTACGGTAAAGACCGCACCCCCCGTTGCGTGGATCGATAATCACCCCAACCGCGTGAACATGAAGTGACTGAAACGCAAATTTCTGTCGAGCCACGGCAACTGCTGACAGAAAAGGTCACAGCGTGATGTAAGCCAAAATCCCCCTGTGATCTGCGTCACGCACTGGCACGCCTGTTGCTGGAGATCCCATGCAACTGAAGGTAACGGGGGTGAGTCATGGACAACAGCAACGAGTTTGCACCGGTGTATCTGCGGCATGACCTGATGGTGGAAATCGGTCGCCTGGAACTGGCGATGGATCACCTGGTCGATCGCGACGCGACCCAGCAAGAGCAGCTTCGCCCGCGCCTCGAATCGCGCATGAGCCATCTGCTCAGTGAGCTGGATCATCTGCCCGCGTAAACGGCACTTTCAACCTACCGCCTCGCAACGGCGACCTCTTGCAGGTCGCCGTTTGTGTTTTTCAGCTCAGCGCTGCAACACGTTGCCCACGATCTCGCTCAGGTTGGGCGACAGATCCGCGCGTTGAGCCAATGTTTCGAGCGCCACCCGCGCAGCGCTGCGGCGTACCGGTTCCAGGCGCTGCCAGCCGTTGAAGGCGGTGGCCAAGCGCGCCGCGATCTGCGGATTGAGCGCATCCAGTTGCGCCAGGCGTTCGGCGAGCAGCATGTAGCCGGCGCCGTCAGTGCGATGGAATCCGCTGGGATTGGTGCTGGCGAACGCGCCGAGCAGGGAGCGCGCGCGGTTGGGGTTCTTCAAGGTGAACGCCGGATCGTTTTCCAGCTGCTGCACGATGGCCAGCGCCGCATCGCCTGGGACTTGCGCCTGCACGGTGAACCATTTGTCCAGCGCAAGCGGATTGTCGGCATAACGATGGCGGAAATGCGCAAGCGCCGCGCTTGCCTGCGATGCGTGGTAGCGCACCAGTACGCTCAGCGCAGCCAGGCGATCGGTCATGCCCTGCGCGGCGTGGTACTGCCTGGCGGCAAGCTCGTGCGCTTGCCGCGCGTCCAGTAACGCAAGCAGTTCCAGCACGCGGCGCTTGAGACGACGCTTCGCCTGGCTTACGGCTTCCAGTGGTGCGCGTGAATCGGCCGACAGCAGGCGATAGCGCGCAAGCAAGGCGTCGACGCCGATGCGCTCGGCCAGGCGACGCTGCAACGCCTGGCGTTGCGCGTGAATTCTCGCGGGGTCGACTTCGCTTTGCCGGTCGGCGAATTCGATCTCGCCGGGCGGCGTCAACAGATCCGCCAGCAAGGCATCGTCGATGGCCTGTTGCGCGAACAGCGCCGCCAGGGCTGCGCACCATACCTTGCATGCATCCGAATCGTTGCCGTCGTGCAGGGTGTCGAAGGCCAGCATGGCCAACTGCTGGCCGGCTTCCCAGCGATTGAAACCGTCCGCGTCGTGCGTGAGCAGCAAGGCCAGCTCTTCGGGCGAGTAGTCGCACTCCAGCACCACCGGCGCCGAGAAGCCGCGCAGCAGCGAGGGCACGGGTGGCGCGGCAACCTGCGTGAAGGTGAAGCGCTGCGACGGCTGGTCCAGCACGATCACGCGCTCGGTGCCGTCCGCCTGTTCGTCGCCCTGCACGTGCAGCGGCAACATCGCGCCGTTGCGATCGAACAGCGCAAGCTTCACCGGAATCGGCAGCGGCATTTTTTCGGGTTGCCCGGGCGTGGGGCGCGTTTGCTGCGACAAGGTAAGCGTGTACTCGCGCCGCGCCGAATCGTATTCGCCCTTGGCGTGCAGACGCGGCGTGCCGGCCTGCGCGTACCAGGCCAGATACGGCGTGAGGTCGAGATGGTTGGCGTCGCCGAGCGCGGAAAGAAAATGCTCGATGGTGGCCGCCTGGCCGTCATGCCGTTCGAAATACAGGTCCATGCCACGGCGGAATCCTTCCTGCCCGAGCCGACCGGCGATCATGCGCACCAGTTCGGAACCCTTTTCGTAGACGGTGGCGGTGTAGAAATTGTTGATCTCGCGGTACTCGGCCGGACGCACGGGATGCGCCAGGGGCCCTGCGTCTTCCGGAAATTGCGTGCGCCGCAGCAGCGCCACGTCTTCGATGCGTTTGAGCGGCGCCGAATTCATGTCGGCGGAGAACTGCTGCTCGCGGAACACCGTCAGGCCTTCCTTGAGCGAAAGCTGGAACCAGTCGCGGCAAGTGACGCGATTGCCGGTCCAGTTGTGGAAATACTCGTGCGCCACCACCGCCTCGACGGCGCGGTATTCCTCGTCGGTGCTGCTGTCCGGATCGGCCAGCAGGTATTTGGCATTGAAGATGTTGAGGCCCTTGTTCTCCATCGCACCCATGTTGAAATCGTGCGTGGCGACGACGTGGAATACGTCCAGGTCGTAGTTGCGGCCGTACGCGCGCTCGTCCCAGCGCATGCAGCGCTCCAATGCATCGAGCGCGTAATGGCAGCGATCGATCACGTTCGCTTCCGACCAGATCACCAGTTGTACCTTGCGCCCGTCGGCAGTGACGTAATCGCGCGTGATGTTTTCCAGCCGGCCGGCGACGAGTGCGAACAGATAGCTCGGCTTGGGATGCGGATCGACAAAGCGCGCCCAGTGGCGCCCGTCGGCAAGCTCGCCGCCGCCGGCCGGATTGCCGCCTGCCAGCAAGATCGGAAAGCGCGCTCGATCGGCGCGCAGGGTCACGCTGTAGCGCGCCAACACGTCCGGCCGATCGGGAAAGAAGGTGATATGGCGGAAGCCCTCGGCTTCACACTGTGTCAACAAAAAACCATGCTCGCGCGATCCAGACAGGTACAAGCCTTCCAGCGTGGTGTTGGCCGCCGGATGCACCTGCACGCGCGTTTCCAGCACGCTGCCGTCGCGGGCGTCGCGCACTTCCAGGACGCCGTTTTCGTAGTGGTAATCCTGCGCGTCGAGCGTGCGGCCGTCGAGCGCAATCGCAAGCAGTTTCAGCCCTTCGCCATCCAGCTGCAGCGGCAAAGCCTGCGCCGGATCGCTGCGCAGCGTGAGGCGCGATGAAACCTCGGTGGCGTCGATGCCCAGATCGATCTCCAGCTCGATGGCCTCCACCCGCCAGGCAGGGTGGCGGTAGTCGCGCAGGCGGATCAGGGCGGTTTCGTTCACGAGTGTCATGGCAGGCCAGGCCGATGTAGTACGGGGACGGGTCAGGCTAACATGAGGCCCTTTGATTCACAGGACAAGCGGATGAGCGCCTTCGACATCGAACAGACCCAATGGGGCACGCACGACGTGTTCGTGCTGCGCGACGCCAAACATGGCCGCTGCGCCCGCGTGGCGCGCCGCGGTGCGAACCTGGTGTCGCTCGAGCAGACGGTCGATGGCGTCACGCATGCCCTGGTCGACGGTTACCGCGATGCCGACGAACTGGTGCGCTGTCCCAGTTCGCGCTCCGCGATCATGGCGCCGTTCGCCAACCGCATCGCCGACGCGCGCTACACTTTCGACGACAAGACCTACGACATGCAGCCCGGCGTGGATGCGCAGCGCGGCATCCGGCATGGCTTCGTACGCATGGTGGATTTCGACGTCGCCCGCCAGCACGTCAGTGACGACAGCGTCGGGATCACCTTCACGACGTCGGTGATTCGTCCGGATGCGTTTCCCGGGTATCCCTTCGCCATCGACCTGACGATCGGTTACACGCTCGATGCGCAGGGTTTGTCGCTGACCGTAAGCATGCGCAATGTCGGCGATACGGCTGCGCCGTGCTTCTTCGGCTGGCATCCCTATTTCCGCTTCGACAGCGAGGTGGATACCTGGGAGCTGCAGGTACCCGCCAGACAGCTGGTCCGTACCTCGCCCGAGCTGTTGCCGCTGCCGGGCGCGGAAGCTTTTCAAGCGCTGGACCAGGCACCGCAGGCGTTGGATTTTCGCCAGGCAAAACCGATCGGCGCCACCAAAATCGATAACGCCTACGCCGATCTCGTGCGCGACGCCGACGGCCGCGTGCGGACTCGGTTGCGTGATCCACGCAGCGGCTTGCGCATCAGCATGTGGCAGGAACACGGCGTAGTCCTGGTGTTCAGCGCCGACACGGTGAGCCGCGACGTGCGCCGCTCGGTGGCGCTGGAGCCGATGGAAAGCCTGTCCAATGCGTTCAATCGTGCTGATTGCTTTGATGCGATTCGCCTCGAGGCAGGTGCCGAGCGTGTGTTTCGTTGCGGCGTGGAGATCGACCGGCCATGAGCGTGCGACTGCCGAACCCGGATGAAATACGCGACGCCGCCGCGCGCATCGCACCGCATGCGGTGGTGACACCGGTGCTGCGCCACGAGGCGTTGGATGCGATGGTCGGCGCGCAGTTGTACTTCAAGTGCGAAAACCTGCAGCGCGGCGGCGCGTTCAAGTTCCGCGGCGCGTGCAATGCCGTCTGGTCGTTGAGCGACGACGAAGCGCGGCACGGCGTCGTCACGCATTCCTCAGGTAATCACGGCAATGCCTTGGCGATGGCGGCCGCCACGCGCGGCGTCACGGCGCATGTGATTGTTCCCGAGGGCGCCGTGCGCGCCAAGGTGGAGGCGATCGAGCGGGCGGGCGCCACGCTGCATCGCTGTGCGCCGAGCATCGCCGCGCGCGAAGCCAAAGCTGCGGAAATCCAGCAAGCCACCGGCGCGGTGCTGGTGCATCCCTATGCCGATACGCGCGTGATGGCAGGCCAAGGCACGCTGGCGCTGGAGTTTTTGCGGCAGAGCGAAGGGCTGGACGCGATCATCACGCCGATTGGCGGCGGTGGCTTGCAGGCCGGTTGCGCAATTGCCGCGCACAGCATTTCGCCGGACATCGCCATGTACGGCGCCGAACCCTCCGGTGCGGCGGATGCGGCGCAGTCGCTGGCGCAGGGCGCGCGCGTTGAACGGTTCGCGCCCGATACCGTCTGCGACGGCTTGCGCGCATTGGTTGGTGAGCCGAACTTGCAGGCCTTGCGCGATCATCGCGTAGCAGTGGTCACGGTAAGCGATGCAGAAACCATCGCCGCCATGAGAATGCTGTGGCAGACGCTGAAGCTGGTGGTGGAAGTATCCAGCGCCACCGTGCTCGCCGTAGTGTTGCAGCAACGCGAACATTTTGCGGGACGCCGGGTTGGTCTGGTGCTGACCGGCGGCAATGTGGACATCGATGCGCTGCCTTGGTGAAAGCGGGACAGGTGCGTGAAGACGACGTCCGCTGGCGCGGATCACATTTGCAGAGCATTCTTAACCAAAGTTTCCAGAAAAATCGACATGCGGTTCAACCTGCTGTTGCGACAGTTCTGCACGCTTCGCCATCAAATGGATGGGCGCCAGCGGCGCCTGGTCGTTGTAGCCAACGCTGGAGGGAACCTTTATGCATTCGTCGATGCTCGACCTGGATCATCCCCGCAACAAAGCCATCGCCACCATGCAGGCCAGCGTACCGGCCGATCTGTGGCAGCAGAACGCCGCTTTTGTGCAAGCCTTGCGGCAGACCATTGCCAATCACCCGGTGACCAGGCATGTAGCCATCGAAATGCTCAGTCGCGGGGAGCTGGATGCGACGTCCATGCGCCAGATCCATCTGGAATATCGCCATGCCATCGTGCAGATATTTACCGACGCCTTGCTGGCTGCGCAGATGCAAACGCGGCAGCTGGAACCACGCCTGCGTCCGGGCGCCAAGCTGGCGCCACGTTTTCTCATCACGCTGAATGATCTGGACGAATTCGGTTTCCGTCCCGGCTGCGACAAGGAGGGCTACTACCGCGGCAACCCGGCCTATGCGCACTATCCTCTGTTTGAACGCGTACTCGATGACTACGGAATCACCTTGGAGGAACGGCAAGCCTACGTGCCAAGTCGCAGTGCTCGCGCTGTGCGTACATTTCTCGAACGCAGTTATCGCCATTACCTGGACGTGACGGCCTTGCTGGCAGTGGCGGAAGAGGAGGTGGTGTTGTTCAGCCCGCCTCTGCGGACGGCAACCGGGGCACTCGGTATCGATGTCGGCGACGGTTACTATTTCGTGCACGGTATCAGCACCGACGTAGATGCCGAGGCTGCCGATGATGATCACGAGAACGATCTGTGGCTGATCCTTACCCAGGCGCTCATGCCCGAACAGTACGGGCGTATCGAAACATTGTGCTTGCAGTATTGCGATCTATGGGATCGCTTCTGGACGCTCCAGATGAGCAAGGCCCGATCCCGGCGTCGCGTACGCGCGGGTGATGCCACGATCAAAACGCAGCCGACCGACTTCGAGCGCCGGCTGGTATTTTGAACCGGCCGCTGATGGCACTTTTCCGTTCCACACGAACGGCACAGTTGTCCTGATCGACCATCCTGTGTTGCACGGGAATATGCGAGCCGTCAGCGCGGCGCGACATGCGCCGTATGCGACGTGCGTCCACTCGTGCACGGCGATTTTTGAAGCCAATCACGACGCGTATGCCGAAAATCGCTCATCCTGCCGCCTCAATGCGCATCACCCAGCATCGAGCCACAGGGGGGCCTATGATCGAGCTGGCAATACAGGTTCTCTCCGATCGCCGGGAGGGCCTGGTCATGGAACTTGGACAAGTCATCACCGCGAACCACTATGCGCTGCTGCGCCAGCGTCTTACGCAAGACGGACGCGGGGCGTGGTTGTCGATGGTCGTGCGCGGACCGTCCGAACAGCGTTTTGCGCTGGAGGAAATGCTGGGCACGCATAGCCGCGTGCTGAGTTTCGAGGCAGCGCTGTGCGAGGAAGCGACCGCGATTGCGATGACGCCGTCATGGCCGCCATTGCGTGTGACTGCGGAATCGTCGGCGACGCCATCGACGATTGCTGCGGACATCGTGCAGATCGAGCGCCTGTTTCCGGAACTCACGCAAGCGTTTCCGCACGTCTACGCAGCGCTCGCCTCGTTGCAACGCAGCGTGGCCGAACCGTCGCGCGAATCGTCGCTGTTTCTGATCGGCCGCCGCCTGGGCGCATGGCTCCATAAACGCGACCATGCCCAGGATGCGCTGCTGAGCCTTGGGGATGCGATACGGCGCATTGCCGTGCCGACCCTGCGCCAGCTTGCCGACATCGAACAGCGCGGCGTGCATGTGCACGTGCTGAGCAGTCCCCTGTGCGAACCGGACGGACGCTCCGGATGCAAGTTCTATGGCGGCTACCTGGAAGGCTTGCTCGGCGCGGCGGTGGCGGGCAAAAGGGTGCGCGTAAGGCACCTGAGCTGCCGCAGCGCCGGCGCTGCGCACTGCAGCCTGGAGATATCGCACTGAGTGGACTGCTTGGCGTTATCCTGCGCACCTTCCAAGTGAGGAACAGCGATGGCGACCACACGTACCCGCTGCCAGTGGGCAGCCGACGGCGAGTTGATGCAGGCCTATCACGACGCCGAGTGGGGCGTGCCGCTGCATGACGACCGCGCGCTGTTCGAATTCCTGTGCCTGGAGGGCGCGCAGGCCGGCCTTTCTTGGCGCACCGTCTTGCACAAGCGCGATCATTATCGTCGTGCCTTTCATGATTTCGACATCGCGAGGGTTGCCGCCATGAAGGACCGCGAACTGGAGAAATGCCTGCTCGATCCGGGGCTGATTCGCAACCGGCTCAAGATCACTTCCGTGCGCGACAACGCCAAGGCGGCGCTGGAGGCGATCGGCGAATACGGCAGTTACGATGCCTACCTGTGGTCGTTCGTCGATGGCAAGCCGATCCGCAATACCTGGCGCAGCCGCGCCGAGGTACCGGCCAGCACGCCGGTGTCCGATCGCATGAGCAAGGCATTGAAGAAACGCGGTTTTCGTTTCGTCGGCACCACCATCTGTTACGCCTTCATGCAGGCGACGGGGATGGTCAACGATCACCTGGTCGACTGTTTCCGGCACAAGGCCTGCGCGGGTAAATCGTAGGCCGGCAGAATCATTTCCTCGCGCCACGGAAAACTCAATAGAATGGCCGCGGACACCGAACGAAGGAGACGCCCTCAATGAAGCCGTTCCAAGATTCCCGCACGCGCTGGGGCGGCCTCGTGCTATCCGTCGCGCTGGTGCTGCCGCTCGCCGCCCATGCCAAGACCGGCGACCGCAACCAGCCGATGACCACCTCGCAAGCTTCGGTCAACGGCTTCAACGCTCCCAATACCACCACGACGCTGACCGGCAATGTGGTCATCACGCAAGGCAGCATGAAGGCCAAGGGCGATATCGCGCAGCTTTATCTGGATGCCGACAGCCAGGTCAGCCGCATTGTCATGAAAGGTCGCCCGGCACACATCCAGCAACTGGACGACAACAATCACCTGATGACCGGCGAAGCGCCGACGCTCGACTACGACAACATCCACGGCATCGCCGTGCTCCAGCCCAGCGCCGTGGTCACCCAGGAAGGCATGGGCGAGGCGCATGCCGACAAGCTCACCTACAACACGCAGACCGCGTATTTCACCGGTACCGGCAATGTCAGCATGACCTACGTACCCAGGCAGCGGCAGGCCGCGAATGCACAGCCAGCTCCTGCGCCGGCGTCTACCGCGCCGCAGAACTAACGTAGGTTGGGGTGCAAACCCCAACATTCGCGCGCGTCATACATGGCGACGTTGGGGTTTGCACCCCAACCTACGGGTTCCCTATCGGCGGCGCGAGCCGCGCAGGCTGTCGATCGAAAAACTGGCGATCTCGCCGCCGCCTTTCGCACGCCGCGATTGGCCGGGCGGTGGTCCCCATGCATGCGCGGTCACCACTTCCCAGGTGGCGGGAATGCGGCCGTCCACGCGCATCGCCTCGTACGCGGCCAGCATGCCCTGGAAATGACGCTTGCCGGTGAGCCCGCGTTCGCGGCCACGATCGGCATGCGTGGCGCCCAGGCCCTTGAGTTCGCGCAACAGTGCCTTCGGTTCGCTATAGGTCAGCGTAAAGCGGTCCACATCCAATACGGGATCGCGCAATCCCGCGTTGATCATGGCGTCGCCCAGGTCGTGCATGTCCAGGAAACGGCCAACGTGCGAATGCTGATCCACCGCCGCCCACGCCGCGCGAAGTTCGCGCAGCGTATCGGGGCCGAAGGTGGAAAACAGCAGCATGCCGCCTGGCTTCAGTGCACGCACACATTCGCCGAACAAGGCAGGCAGATCGTCGATCCACTGAAAACACAGATTGGAATGCAGCACGTCGACGCTGTGATCAGGCAACGGCAACGCAGTGGCTTCGCCGCACACGCGCACGAACGGCTTCAACCAGCTGGCGTGCGACTTGGCGGTGCGCAGCATCGGCAGCGCCGCGTCGATGGCGATCACCTGCGCCTTGCCGTAGCGTTTCTTAAGCAAGGCGCTGCCGCGACCGGTGCCTGCGCCGACGTCGATGACGCGTTCGGGCTGCTGCAAGTAGAAGTCCAGACGTTCCAGCAGCAATTGCTGCACCTCGCGCTGCAAGGCGTCGTGCTGTTCGTAGCTGCCGGCGGCGTGGCTGAAATTGGCGCGTACGCGTTGGGCGTCGAGTTGGAAGTCGCTCATGCGTGAGTCTCCAGCCAGGGCAGGAGCGCCTGCGCAACGGCTTGGGCGTGGCTGAGAAAGGGTGCGTGTCCGGCGTGCGCGATCAGGTGAAACTCGCCATCGCTCGCCTGCGCGGACCATTCCATGGCTGAAGGATGCACCAGCCGGTCAAGACGCCCTGCGCTCCACCAACTGCGGTCCGCTTGCAGGCGCGGCAAGTCGGCACGCAGGTCGGTTCCGTCCAGTACGCGAATGCCTTCCTGCAGCACGCGCAGATCCGGTTCGCCACGCGCGAACACTTCCGCGCGCAGCTTGCGCAATTCCGCGCGCGGATCGGGGCTGCCCATCACTTCCAATGCAAGGAAGCGTTCGATGGTGGCGTGGTAGTCGGTTTCCAGATCGCTGGCGAGGCGGTGCACCAGCGCGGGATCGCGGCCTTGCGGCCAATCGCTGTCGCTGACGAAGCGCGGAGTGGCGCACAGCATGGCCAGGCCGCGCACCTGCGCCGGAACATCCAGTGCCGCCTGCAATGCGATCAGCCCGCCGAGCGACCAGCCCAGCCAGATCGCGGACGGCGTGACGTCGGCGATGGCGCGTGCGCACGCTGTCGGTTGCAGCGAGAGGCCGCAGTTGCGCGAAAACCCATGGCCGGGAAGATCGACCAGATGCATCGTGCAGCGATCGCGCAATGCGTCGACCAGCGGCGCGAAGATACCGCCATGCATGGCCCAGCCGTGCAGCATCACCAGCGGAATCGGGCCGCTGCCATGGGTTTCGATATGCAAGGTCATGCGACGGTATCTCTGCGCGTGTCAGGCGACGCGTCGGTGGTGGCGGGGCTCAGGGTCTTGTCCACTGCGCCACGCTCATCGAACACAAAACAGCCGCCTTGCCAGTGTGCACCGCCTGCTTCCTCGAAATACTTCAGCACGCCGCCTTCGAGCTGGAACACGCGCTGCATGCCGATGTCCTGCATATGCAGCGCGAATTTTTCGCAGCGAATGCCGCCCGTGCAATACGACACCACCGTCTTGTCGTCATAGCGCGCGCGGTCCGCCGCCAACGCGGCGGGCAATTCGGTGAAACTGGCAATGCGGTAATCGACGGCTTGCGGAAACATGCCGACGTCCGTCTCGTAGGCGTTGCGCGTATCCAGCAACACCACTTCGCGGCCTTCGTCATCATGGCCCTGATCCAGCCAGCGCTTGAGCGTGGCAGCATCCACGGCCGGCGCGCGTCCGCCTTCGGGGCGAATTGTGGGATGGCGCAGTGTGATGATTTCCTTTTTCAGGCGTACGCGCATGCGCTTGAAAGGCACGTCGTCGGAAAACGACTCCTTCGGCTGCATATCGGCAAAGCGCGTATCGCTGCGCAGCCAGTCCATGAACGCGTCGATCGCTTCGCGCGGACCGGCAAGAAAAAGATTGATGCCTTCCGGCGCCAGCAGAATCGTTCCCTTCAACGCCAGCGCGTGGCACTGCGCCAGCATGCGCTCACGCAGCGCCGGCAGATCGTCCAGGCTGACGAAGCGATAGGCGGAGATATTCAGGATCGGCATAGAAGGAGGGAGATGTTACGAAGCGCAATTATACCGGCGCATCGGCCAGGCGCAGGGACGCCAGCGATTGCAGCAGCCGGTCCACATGCGCATCCTCATGCGCGGCCGACAGCGTGATGCGCAGGCGCGCCTGACCTTGCGGCACGGTGGGCGGGCGAATCGCCACCACCAATAGCCCCTGTTTCTCCAGCATGCGCGATGTTTCCAGCGCACGCTGGGTGTCGCTGATCAGCAACGGCTGGATGGCGGTGCGCGAGGGCATCAATGGCAACCCGAGCTGTTCCGCGCCGCGACGGAAGCGCTGGATCAGATGATTCAATTTTTCTCGGCGCCAGTGCTCGTCGCGCGCGATACGCACGGCAATGAGCGTTGCGGCGGCCAGCGCCGGCGGCATCGCGGTGGTGTAGATATAGGTGCGCGCAAACTGGATCAGCCCATCGATCAATGCCGCGGAGCCGGCAACGAAAGCGCCGCCGCAACCGAGCGCCTTGCCCAGCGTCGCCATCAGCACCGGCACCTCATGTTCGCTCAAGCCCGCATCCATCACGCTGCCGGCACCCTCGACGCCCAACACGCCGAGGCCATGCGCATCGTCGACCATCAAGGTGGCGCCATCTTTCGCGCAAAGTGTGGCGAGTTCGCGCAACGGCGCGATGTCGCCGTCCATGCTGAATACGCCATCGGTGGCGAGCAGGGCGCCGAGTTCGGCATTGCCGTGCAACTGGCGCGCGGCGGCATCGAGGTCCGCATGCGGATAGCGCTTCAATGTCGCGCCGGCCAGTTGCGCGCCATCGAGCAGGCAGGCGTGATTGAGTTTGTCCTGCACGCACAGATCGCCACGCTGCAGCAGCGCCTGCATCGCGCCGAGATTGGCCATGTAGCCGGTGGAAAACAGCAGTGCGCGTTCGCGACCGGTCCAGGCGGCCAAGGCCTCTTCCAGTTCGGCGTGTTCGCGCCGGTGGCCGCAGATCAAATGCGCGGAACCGCTGCCGACGCCGCTCGCGTCCGCGGCTTTTTTCAGGGCGGCAACCAGGCGCGGATCGTGCGCAAGGCCCAGGTAATCGTTGGTACAGAACGCCAGCAGGCGCCGGCCGTTGCTTTGGATGTAAGGGCCTTCGACGCGTTCGACGCAACGCAAGCGGCGTTGCAGTTGCGCCTGCGCGCGTTCGGCCGTCTGGAAGGCCAATCGCTCGAGCAGGTCAGGCCGCGCAGCCACAGCCTTGCCCGCAACCGGCCATCTCCGTTTCGAGGATATCCGCATGCACGGTGTCAGCTTCTTCCACCACTTCCAGCGCATGCAGATCGAGGCGACGGAATAGCGCGCGGTCGTGCTCCACGTCGGGATTGCCGGTGGTGAGCAGTTTCTCGCCGTAGAAGATGGAGTTGGCGCCGGCGAAGAAACACAGCGCCTGCACGGCATCGTCCATCTGCTGGCGACCGGCGGACAGGCGCACCATCGAGGCCGGCATCAGGATGCGCGCCACTGCGATCGTGCGCACGAATTCGAACGGATCGAGTGCATCGGTGCCGTGCAGCGGCGTGCCTTCCACCTGCACTAGCTGGTTGATCGGTACCGATTGCGGGTGCTCCGGCAGGTTGGCCAGCGTCTGCAGCAGGCCGGCGCGCTGCGCGCGCGTTTCGCCCATGCCGACGATGCCGCCGCAGCACGTCTTGAGGCCGACCTGGCGCACGTGTTCGAGCGTATCCAGGCGATCCTGGTATTGGCGCGTGTGGATGATCTCGCCGTAGAACTCCGGCGCCGTATCCAGGTTGTGGTTGTAGTAGTCGAGGCCCGCCTGCTTCAGCGTCTGCGCCTGCTCGCCGCTCAGCATGCCGAGCGTGGCGCAGGTTTCCAGGCCCAACGCCTTCACCGCCGAGACGATTTCCGCGACCTGCGCCACATCGCGATCCTTCGGGCTGCGCCAGGCGGCACCCATGCAGAAGCGGCTGGCGCCGGCATCTTTGGCGGCCTTGGCGCGCGCGACCACGGCGTCCACCGCCATCAATTTCTCGGCTTTTACCCCGGTGTGGTAGCGCGCGGCCTGCGGGCAGTAGCCGCAATCTTCCGGGCAGCCGCCGGTCTTGATCGACAGCAAGGTGGACACCTGCACCGCATTCGGATCATGGTGCGCACGGTGCACGCTGTGCGCACGGTGCAGCAACTCGTTGAAGGGCAGGGCGAACAGGGCAACGACTTCGTCGCGGCTCCAGTCGTGGCGAAGAGCGGCTGCGGTCATGGGTAGGCTCCGGGAAACCGGCGCACAGTGTGAGGTTGGCCAGACAGGCTGTCAACTCGATTCACTGGTGAATGGTTGACGGCCTGGTTGCGCCGACACCGTGGCGACTAAGGTTCTGCGTCGTCGCTTTTCTTCTTCGCCAGCGGTGTGCCCAGGCGAAAGCGGCACACATGCCCACCGCGCACGATGCATTCCATGTGATGGATGTGCCGCCCGCTGGCCGCTTCCATGTAAGCCAGGTCGAACTTGCACACGCTGGGGTGCTGCCTGGCCAAGGCGTGGAAGACGCAGTTGAATGCCTCGACCTGCCACTCCTCGCCATGTCGCGCGGGTACGGCTTCGTAGCCGAGCGCGTCGAGCTTTTGCGCCAGACCGTGCACCACGTCGGCAAGTGGCGTGTCAGGCGGTGGGGCTATCTCGTGGCTACCCAGACTGTGCCCGAGTTCGCGCAGCGCCGTTTCCACCGCCGCATCGCCGAATCGTTCCTGCCATTGCGCCAGCAAGGCGGCGGCAATGGTGCCGTAATTGCGTGGAAACAGCGCACGCCCCTCTTCGCTGAGGCAATAGCGGGCGGTGGGACGGCCGCCGCTGGGCGTTGACTGCGTGCGTTCCACGTAGTGGCGTGCGATCAGGGCGCTCAGGTGCTGGCGCACCGCGTTGTGGCTGATGCGCAATTGCGCGCACAGCGACTCCACCGTGCCGCCTTCGCTGGCCATCAGCAGTTGCCGCAACAGGCGTTGCTGCGTGGTTCCCAGTTGCCTGAGCGCCGTCATCGTCTCAGTGCGCCTTGTCCGGGAACCGCTTGGCGATGCCGCCGGCCAATGCGTCGGCAATCGTGTTCATATGTGCCTGCATATCTGCCCAGGTGGCCTGTTCGCCCTTGCTATCGCCGCTCATGATTTGCTTTATCTGCGCGGCATGGTGCGCCACGTGCGTGGCGAACAGGTTTTGCACGGCGTTCTGCGGCAGGTTGGGATTGGCGCCGGAGAAGAACTTGGCAATGGCGGTGACGTTGTCATTGAGATCGGCCATGGCCTTCTGCTCACCGGCCGTATCACCCGCCGCGCTGGCGTCAGTCAGTGCCTTCACGCCGCCCCAGTGGCCGGCGAGCAATTGCAGTGTCTGCGCGCCGGCGGCCTTGCCGTAGAAGCCACCTACCGCGTCGGCAATCTGCTTGGCATTGGCGACCACCGCGCCCGCCGCGGTCTTGGCCTTGGCATTGTCGTGAGCATGTACGGCCATGGCGTATTCGCGCGTATGCACGACGTGCCCGTGCCACAGCGAGCGCATGGCCGCTTGCAGTTGCGGCGTGCTGGGTGACGTGCCAAGAGTGGCCGCAGCCATGTCATGCGCCGGGGATGCCGCCTGCACGAACCCGGTGGCTGCGAGGGTCGTGCTGGCAAGTAGAAACAGGATGTTCCGGACGTTCATGAGTTCTCTCCGTTATGTCGCCGGATGCGACTGCGGATGAGTGTCGACGCTTGCCATTTTCGCGCAATATATCCATGTGTAAAGTCCGTATATCAACGATTTCAGCGGGGTATCGTTGAGCTCGGCTACTATCGGGCGTCCTTGCTGGAACGGAAGGATCCATAAATTGTGTGGGATCGCCTGCGGGCGTGGACGCCCGGCATTTTCCAGAATGCTGGCGGTACCTCTACCATCGGTGGGTCATCCATCGAAGGAGCCGATCCATGAGTGCAGCAGGTCAGGGCAGTGCCGGGAATGTCATCGCCGCCATCTGCAGCTTGTTCATCCCCGGCCTTGGCCAGCTGGTGCAGGGACGCTTTCTGAAAGCGGTGCTGATGTTCGTGCTGGCCGGTGTGCTGTGGATTTTCTGGATGGGCTGGATCATCCACCTGTGGTCGATCCTCGACGCGGCGATGTTCAAGCCCAACCGCTGACGCGTCCGCCTGCGCATGGATGCGGCACTACGCTGGTTTTCCGCCCTGCACCGCTGGCTGCTGCCATGGCGTTGCCTGCTATGCGGTGATGCGGGTGCAAACGGCATCGACCTATGCGCCGATTGCGCGGCCGAACTCCCTCGCAACATCCATTGCTGCCAACGCTGTGCCTTGCCACTGCCGATCGCGGCGCCGCTATGCGGCCGTTGCCAACGCAAGCCGCCACCATGGGATGCCGCCTGGGCACCGTTCCGGTACGCGTGGCCGCTGGACCGGCTGGAAACACGCTTCAAGTTCAGCCGTGATCTGGCGTCGGGGCGTGTACTTGCGACGATGTGGCAACGTGAACCGCATCCAGTCGATTTGCCGCAAATGATCATTCCCGTGCCACTGCATCAAAAGCGGTTGCGGGAGCGTGGCTATAACCAGGCGGTTGAATTGGCCAGGCCGCTTGCGCATGCACTTGGTATTCCCTTTCAACACGATGTATTGCAGCGCGTGCGATATACCGATGCACAAACCGGGTTGAATGCAATTGAACGTCGCCGCAACTTGCGCAAGGCTTTTACAGTGAATGAAAAGGCAAGGCTGCCCTCACACATTGCTGTACTGGACGATGTTTTTACCACGGGTGCAACGTTGGCGGAGTGCGCGCTTGCTTTGAGGCGTACAGGCATTGAGCGTGTAGATGTATGGGCATTGGCGAGGGCACCGGTACCAAGCTCTTGAGATGCTTCGCATATCTATCGACCACATGATAAGCTCCCGTCCGCGAACGGGTCATTCGGCAATCGATAATGACCTTAGGGGAAATATAGAACCGTAGGCTGGGGGAGCCATGGGGATAAAACGGATTTTGTATATGGCGTTGGGCGTCGCCCTCACACTGGTTGCAGTGCCGGCAAGCGCGTGGGACGGCGTAACCACTGGGAAGATCTCCGAGATAAACGGAGTAGGCGGACTTGGTGGTGCACCGGGAAACTACGATGTGCGTGTCTATCTTGACGGGCAGTCGACGCTCTGCTCAGGCCGCGCAGATTCCACCTGGGGCTACATCAATATGAGCGACCCGAATTACAAAGGGTTGCTTGCGATGCTTTTGATGGCCCAGGCCAACGGCAAAGCCGTAACTTTGTATACAACCAAGGACGGTGCTGGCTACTGCCAGATTGGCTACATAGCTGTCATGAGCTGATGGGACACTGCACGCGGCGCATCCAACGCGATACGGCGGTGGACTGCGTCAATATTGATTGTTACTGCGACATGCCAGGAGCAGCTTGCGAAGTCCTTAGATGTTGGAGCGAGTCGGTGAATGATGGCGTCCAATAACGGGTGTCATGTGCAGTCGCCACTCAAATGCAATTATTCCTCCGGCTGTTAACGGGGGGGGGCGGGCATGGGCGTGGATTTAATCATGGGCTTTTGCCAAAAAGTTACTTTTCACGTCTTCTTGTGCGCCCAATATTCTTAAGGAACGAATCATGAGCAATATGCCACTGCGCGCTGTCGCTTTTACCCTTCTGGCATCGCTGAGCCTCGCCAGCAACTGCCGGGCAGATGAGACGCCTGCGTCACGCAATATCGTGTCTCTGGGTTGCCACGACGTCGGCGGGACATGTTATGTAACGCTAGATGGGCCTTCTTTTGGCAGTAGCCTCGGATGCTCTGTCGGCGCTACGACGCAGTTCCGCTTCGACAATGGCAATACGGATGAGGGAAGGCGTGCCTATGCGTCCTTTCTGGCGGCTTATTTATCTGGTAAGCGTGTAACAGTCGACCTGTCCGGGTGCAGCACACAGGGCTATCCACAGCTTGTCTACTACTACATCGGGCAATAGTCCCGTCCTTTGAGTCCATGGTAGTAGCTCACCAACTGTCCGATTACTCGCAATAGAGTGAATTTTTTAAAGTAACCAGAGAAGGTTTAGCGATGTTCATATGGTGAAATAATGATTCATTCGCTGCGGTCGCCACAGCTTATGCCTTGGGGGCTGCCTTATTGGTTTATGGCTGGTTATGTTGATAAGCGCTGTTGTGTTTATGCGAAAAAAAGGATCGAAATGACTTTCTCAGGTTTTCGCCGCGTCTCGCTGGTTCTCGCAATTGGCATATTGTCGTCCTTCGCCCCGCTCGCTTTTGCTGACACAATTATCAACACCGTTCCAACGGGCTGGAGGCTTCAGAGTTACGGGGGCTCTGCAGTTCTTTGGTATACCGGCTCGACGTGCATGAACGGTCAGCTCTTGGTTGACTCATCATGGTCGTTCGATCAGAGCAAGCTGCTGTGGGCGACCATTATGACAGCGAAGGCATCACAGATCCCAGTGTTTGTTAGTTATGTGGTTAATTCCTCTGGGAATTGCATTATTACGTCCTTTAGCCTGGATAAGCAGTAGTTGATCCTGCTAGTTGCAATATTATTCTTGGTGTAATGAGGGATGCTCATGAATAACTTTGGTAAATGGACAGTTGCGATTGCAATGGCCTGCTTTGTGACCATTGCTAGGGCACAAGACGCTTCTGGGAATGTTGGCGTAGACTTTTCCAAGTTTACAAAGCCCAAAACGGACGTTATGACGCTTGGTCCCGACCTGTTTGGCGATCAGGTAAGTATGTACACGGGTGCTGCAGAGTTCAGGACGATGGATGTGTCCATTCCGGGAAATAATTCCCTGTCTGTTGCGGTTGGTCGAAGATATATAGTTGAAGATAGACATGATGGCACCGGTATGTATCCTGGAATGTTCCTGTACCCGGGGCTGTTTGGCGATTGGGAACTTGATGTTCCACACCTTCACGGAATATTTGCTGCAATCTCCAGTGCGGGAAGTGTCGGCTGGCAGGTATCGACATCCGGCTTGCCAAATCAGCGTTGCTCTGTAGATACGAGCAACTATCTCTCTGCAACGCCACCTAATGAAAACGGCTCGCCTGCCTACCCTTTTTCATCAGCAGAATATTGGTACGGCAACAGCGTATATATACCTGGTGACGGCGATCAGAAGATGTTGGTGATCTCGCAGGGAGACATGGACAGGCCTTCTGATGGTAGGCAGTACTATTGGGCTACAAGTAATAAGTGGGTATTTTCATGCTTAACCAGTACGGCGAATGGTGTGGCGGGAGAAGGCTTTTTGGGTATATCTCCTACGGGTACAAAGTACTGGTTCAATTGGATCGTTGCTCGTCCATATAAGCCTATCCAGAAGCCTTACGGGGTTTGCGCAAATGGATGCGCCAAAACGACACTGAACCGAGAAGAGGATTGGATCTTTCCAACTAAGATACAGGACCGTTTCGGAAATACGGTTACGTATACGTACGATCCCGCAAACCCCTGGCACCTATTGAATATAGTCGCTAGCGATGGTCGCCAAATAAATCTGAGTTACAACCCCGCTGGGCGAATCGCGACGGCTACCGCAAATGGCAAAACATGGACGTATTCCTACGATGCATCCGGGGGCTTAATTGGGGTTTCCTTGCCAGACAACAGCACCTGGTCGCTAAGTTTTAGCAAGCTCGCCCCAGCGGGTATGTCCTACTCGAATGGCGGAGATTGCGGTGACTCGCCAATTCTCAACGGTTCTGCGAATGTGCAAGTAACCTTGACGCATCCCTCTGGCGCGGTAGGCGTATTTACATTCAGCGCCAGGAGGCACGGAAGATCGAACGTTCCACAGTCGTGCGTATATACGGACGGGGGTGGGTCCTATCCCGCGCAATCTGACGTGATTGATGTTCTGTCTATTGATTCAAAACAGATTTCGGGTGCTGGGTTTACTTCGCCTTTGCTCTGGACATATTCGTACGGTCCAGCCAATAGCAGTTACGCACAACAATGCACAACATCTTGTCCCACTACAAAAAATGTAACCGTTACTAATCCAGACGGAAGTTGGGCCATTCATACTTATAGTAATAAGTACAACTCAGCGGAGGGTAAAGAGCTTGAGGTCCAAATTGGAAAAGGAGGCGCCACTTCGAGCACAGAAAACAAGAGCTATTTGCTGGATCCTGGTGGCCAGCCATATCCCGCGCTGATTGGTCAATCTCCATGCAATCGGTGTGATCCGGATGGCGAGATCTATCAACCCTTAAAGTCACAAACCATTAACCAAGACGGTGTCAATTATACGTATACCGTAAATGCGTTCGACGTATTTGCGCGAGCCGTCAACGTGACAAAGAACAATTCACTTGGTTACGCGAAAACTGAGGTAACACAGTATTCAGATAATTTTTCAAGCTGGGTGGTAGGACAAATTGCAAGGACGACCGCTAACGGCATTGAGGTCGATCGTTTCGATTATGATCCTACAACAGCATTACCTATCGATTACTACAGATTTGGGGCGCTAAAAAAGAATTTGAGCTATAACGCAGACGGGACGCTATACCAGATTAAAGATGGTTTAGGTAATACAACTACTTTAAGCAATTGGAAACGAGGCATTCCTCAGTACGCAACTTACGCTGATGGCGCTCAGGAAAGTTTATCTGTGGATGATTCGGGGAACGTTACTAGTGTGACGGACCAGATGGGGAGTACGACTAGCTATAGCTACGATTCGGTTGGGCGCGTGACCCAAACGACTTATCCGAGCGGTGACGAACAACCC
Source organism: Dyella sp. (assembly GCF_051954575.1). GTDB lineage: Bacteria > Pseudomonadota > Gammaproteobacteria > Xanthomonadales > Rhodanobacteraceae > Dyella_B. The sequence goes on from NZ_JBQCHP010000068.1 coordinate 23,891, forward strand.
TGGTATCCAGCGGTCTATACGTACAACTTCGTGAATACTGCGGAGCGTGGAGTAGCCGCCAACCACTGGCGCCGTACAATAACGAAAGGGACGCTAAGTCAAACCACTTTGTACGATGTTTTTTGGCGCCCAATTCTTAACGACACATCCAACGTTAATGACAGCAGTTCGCACATAAGCTCACGAATCGACTACGACTGGCTGGGAAATAAGGTATTTGTCTCTTATCCAGTCAGCGGAGCGCCTGATATCGGCGCAATAAGCGTGGGAACAAACACCTCCTTTGACGCTCTTAATCGGCCTGTGTCAACGCAACAGACATCTGAGCTTGGCACGCTGACATCATCCACAACCTATCTATCCGGTGCGAAGACACAGGTGACGGATCCTAAGGGAAACATAACTACCACCAGTTATCAGTCCTTTGATACTCCGTCATACGATGAGCCTATATTAATTCAAGCGCCTGCTGGCATTACGCAAACTATTACGCGCGACATATTTGGCAGCGCTACCGCCATTACACAGTCAGGTGCCTATGGAAACGAGACGGACAGCGTCACCAAGACATTGGTCTATGACGCAAACCATCGCCTTTGCCGTACCATCGAGCCAGAAAGCGGAAGTACTGTAGTTGCCTACGATGCGGCTGACAATGTCGTATGGTCAGCCATGGGGCAAAACATTACCGGATCGGATTGTGGTCAAGATCAAGTAGCCACCAGTGCCCGCACTATACGCACCTACGATGCGATAAATCGTGTGAAGACCGTAACGCCGCCAGTGGGGACCCAAGCCACTACGTACTCTTATGATCAGTTGGGGAATCTGTACAGTGCGGTGTCGGGCACCAGTGTTTGGATGGCCAGCCATAATAAATTGGGGCAGCTGACTCGCGAGGCGCTGCAAGTGAACGGACAAAATCCTTGGACAATCGGCTATCAACATGACGGGTACGGGAGCCTAAACGTCATCACCTATCCCGACGGCGAAACTGCGACATATGCTCCCGATGCTATGGGCCGAGCGACCCAGGTGAGCGGCTACGCCAGCGGCGTCACCTATTTTCCTAATGGCCAAGTAGCCGGCTTCAACTTCGGAAACGGCGCCAGCTACGTGGCCGAGCAGAATGCTCGCCAGTTGCTTAGCAACTTCAGCTACGGAATTGGCAGCACGCTAGCGCTCAGCGAGGACTATAGCTACGACGCCGATAGCAACATTACCAAAGTCAGTGACATTGTTAACGGCCAGCGCACCAAGACTTTCAGCTACGACACTCTTAACCGCTTGACTGGCGCAACGGCAAATAATTTGTACGGGACGGAAAATTACACCTACGACCCGCTCAATAATCTACGTAGTCGTTTAACCGCTGGCACGACGCTTACCTTCAATTACGACGCCGCCAATCATCTTGCCAATGTGATGCAAGACGGCAGTGTCACAACCAGCTTCGGCTATGACGTGCAAGGTAATCGAGCCAGCCTTTCCAGTGGAGGTGTCACCAAGCAGTATCTGTTTGATGCTGAAAACCAGCTGCTGCAAATACCTGGCCTGGAGGGTTATGGCTACGACGCAGCTGGTCGGCGAGTGAGCAAGACACCCAATGATCGGGCGCCGACCTATTATTTTTACAATCAGTCCGGTCAACTGTTGTATCAATGGGACAGTGCGGTCGGCACCAGTACCAACTTCTTCTATTTGGGGACAAAGCTGGTGGCGAAAGACGCCCTGGCTGGCGGCGTAAATACGGGAAGCACGGGTGTGTCGGTGCTGTTCCCTCCATCGTACAGCTCAACGGGGTACTACACCGTGAGCTGGTACAACATCACTGGTGCATCCAGCTACGAGCTGCAGTCGGTGGTTAATGGCGTTTGGACAACGATCTACGTCGGTTCTACGAATGGCTATGACATCTCTGGTGCTGCCAGCGGGATTTACCAGTATCGTGTCCGCGCTTGCGCCTCAACCGGTAACTGCGGCGCTTGGAGCGCTCCAGCGGAAGTGACGGTCAACACACAGGCCCCATCGCCTACCCCCGCTCTGGCGCCTCTGTTGATGGTCAATAGATCGGGCATACCTGCCAATTACACTGTGTTATGGACGGGTGTCGACAAGGCGGCAACGTACAACCTTCAAGAGCAGTACAAAGGCGGGGCATGGGCCACTGTCTACAGCGGATCGAACGGTTCGTGGAATGCGACGAATAAACCCATCGGAGGCTACGCCTATCAGGTTCAGGCGTGCAATGGTGCTGGCTGTGGACCATGGTGCCCGGCTGTAACCATTCAAGTTATTGTGGATATGTCACCCATCATCAACTTGATTTTGGACGACAATTAATCGTGCCGGCGCTACCTTGAGCGAGATTGCTGGCGATGATTTCAAATCAGCATGTCTTTTCTGTTTTCAGTGGGGGAGTAGGAATGGTTTCAAGAATCAAACGGCAGCGAGCCTATTTGCTTCTATCGCTAGTTATGGCGTCGCCCGCTTCGGCGCAAACTGGATCTGCACCAGCGCCGGTAACGGTATTTAACGGCGGATGGGCGAATGATGCGTTCTCTCTAAGTACGTCGGCACCGTTTGTCAATCCGGCGCATTGCACAGCTACTGATCTTTACAGCATATATTCCCCGAGCGGCGGGTTTAAGACGCTTCTGGCGACTGCGTTGTCAGTCACGGTCAGTCGACAAAATGTGAGCATCGTTGTCAGTAACACCACATGCTCTGCCGACAATCGACCACTTATCATCGGTATCGGTATTTCTCCATGATTGCGTCCGATACGGGCGGATAGGCTAATGGGTCCGATTGCATATGCAGTCGAAAAGAGGGTGCAATAAGTCTATGAAAATATGCATGCGATTTTTCTTAATCTTTTTTGCTTTATTTATGCCAGTTATTTGCCGTGCGGAACCGACAAGCGGGGCTGTGCATATCATTTCGCTCCGGCCGTACGCCAACGCCAACGGGACTACCGGTGGTCAGGTCTACGTTCGGGTGGATAGCGCTGCGTTCTGTAGCACGGATACATTCATGATCAACCTCGGCTTTGGTGGTGCAAAAGAGATCTATGCAGCAGCCTTGAGTGCCATGGTGGCTGGCAAGTCGGTGCAGTTGGAAGTTGTGGGTACGGGATGTGGGGGATGGGGGACGACCCTTCAATCTATCTATATCTTGAATCAGTAATGTAGCTTCAACTGAGCGTGCCGAGTCCTGCGATTGTCGGCGGTTCGAGAAGGGCTAGGTTAGTGACGGGGAATGAGGAAAGCCAAGAGGGTGCATATGAACAAGCTATTGAATGGATTGCTTTTGTGGCCATTGCTGGCGATCTGTAAATTGGCACTCGCGGGGACCGTGACCTATGTATATACCGATCCGCAGGGAACGCCGCTGGCTGAGGCGGATGCAAATGGCAATATCACAGCGACGTTTGAGTACATGCCATATGGGGCTTACGTTCCATATAGTGCTACATCGCCAAAGGCGGGACCAAGCGGACCTGGCTATATTGGGCATGTAAGTGATCCGGAAACGGGTCTTGTTTACATGCAAGCTAGATATTATGACCCTGCAACAGGACATTTTTTGAGCGTGGACCCTGTTGCCGTGTCCGAGGCTGATCTCTTTAAGTTCAATCGATACGATTACGCAAATAACAATCCAATACTCAATATAGATCCGAATGGCCAGGATCCTGGTTCTCCTTGGTATCTGCGTGTATGGAACAGCATCCGTACTTTCATGGGATCCCCTGAGGGGGGGAGAATGATGGAGAGGATCGGTGCGGGCATGGAGGCGGCGGAAAGTGGAGAAGGAAATGTAGCTGCTGACGAATCGGCCGAGTTAGCTCTCAATGATCAAATAGAATCGCAGGCGATGTCAAAGTCGCAGGCGCCCGCCAACGCAAATCCCATGCAGCGTCCAACGACGCCGATTTCATCAAAAGCTACCACTGGCGGGGCGAAACCAGCTGAAAACTTCGCAGAACCGACGAATGCGCCTCAGAATGCGCCAACCAAACTTCCGCCTGGTCATTCCGTGCGCGTAATGCCGCCAACAAAGCAATATCCAAATGGATATTGGCGTCAGACAAACGAGAAAGGCGAATACATTGATCCTTCAACAGGGAAGATGCCTGGGAGTGTCTCTCGTAGTGAATCTCGCGCTCGAACTCATGTTCCTCTTCCAGAGAAGCAATCCACCCAAGAGGCGCCGCCACCTCCCACTGCACCCACTGATGATTAGTTTGGAGTCGCGAGATGTATAGGCTTAAGAGCACCACCGACCTGTCGTTTCTATCTGACGTATGTATTGAACAGCTTTGTGTAAGCGCAGGAGCACTCACCATCGGCGGAGATAACCGTGTATCGATCAAGATATTCGCCAGCTTTGCTATCAGTACATTGGGGCGGTCATACACACGGTTTAACGGATCGGTAGAAGACGCCATGGCGCTACTTCCGCTCATTGGAGACTGCATCAGGGAGGCTAAGGCAACGGTCGACGGAGGGATGCAGGTGGATTTCAAGTCCGGGGCTGTGCTAATGGTTTTTGATGATAGCGATCAATTCGAGTCTTTTACCATTGAATACGGCGATCTATTGATAGTTGTTTAGTATTAATGCGTATTTCACCGATGTCGAAGCACTTACGCAGGGCATTGATGTAGGTTGCGTTGAGGGCGACTCTAATCTTCTTGTTTTTTTGCTCTGGTCGCTCTCGAGTAAAAAACGCCCGGACGCTGTGCTCCGCCTTTAACCCTAAGGAATCTCTGATTTATTCCTCACTTGAGGCATCATGGCGCTGGACCGCTGTGTGAAGAAGGAAGTGTGATGAAACAGTCCAGCTTTGCCTCCTTGAACTTTGCTACGAAGAAGAAGCAAACCCGGCGAGAGGTATTTCTCGCTGAGATGGAGCAAGTGGTTCCGTGGAACGAACTGGAAGCGCTGGTGGAACCCCACTATCCGACGGAAGGGCGGCGAGGCCGTCAGCCTGAACCGCCCCGGCTTCATCGGAGGCTCCCAATCTTGAGAAGATGGAGCCATGACGAATCAAAAATATTCCAAAGAAGTCCGCGAGCGTGCCGTGCGCATGGTGCGCGAGCATCAGCCCGACCATCCATCAGAGTGGGCCACGATCCAGTCCGTGGCCGCGAAGCTTGGCTGTACGCCGCAAACGTTGCATAACTGGGTA
>NZ_JBQCHP010000069.1:0-3088 GCF_051954575.1 Dyella sp.
CTTGCCAAGCCGCGCGGCGCAGCCTGCGGGCCTTCCAGGCATCACCCATCCCTTTAAATTCACTAGTTGGGCCAGCCCTGTCTGTCCGCATGCCTTCGATCCGCCGTCTCGACAGACGGCCGGTCTGCCTTCGCCGACGGCCCTGTGGCCTGCGAACAGACAGGGCTGGTGACGACGGCGATACTTATTCAGTGTTGCCTTAACGCAAGCGGGGAGCCACAGTAGGTTGGGTTGAGGCGTAGCCGAAACCCAACGTTGCCATCTCGAACATGGCGGTGTTGGGTTTCGCCCCGAGGGGCTCTACCCAACCTACGGGGAGGGGGAGGCGAGCATGAAGCTGGTTAGATCAACTTGATCTCGCGCAAGCGTTGCATGAGATAGTCGTGCGAGGTGATCGAGGTGTCGTAACGGCGCGGGTTGTCCGGCGTTATGCATTGCGGCAGCGGATCGAGCACCACGTCCGGGTTCGGATGCAGGAAGTACGGCACGGAATAGCGTGGCTTGCGCGCGTTGGCGTTGTGCGGATTCACCACGCGATGGGTGGTGGAGGGATACACGTGGTTGGTCAGGCGTTGCAGCATGTCGCCGATGTTCACCACGATGGCGTCGCCTTCGGTGGTGATGGGCAACCACTCGCCTTCGCGCGTGAGCACTTCCAGGCCTTCGGCGCTGGCGCCCACCAACAGGGTGATGAAGTTGATGTCTTCGTGTGCGCCCGCGCGTACGTTCGGAATGTTTTCCTGCGTGATCGGCGGGTAATGGATCGGCCGCAGGATCGAGTTGCCCTGGTCGATCTTGTCGTCGAAGTAATCCTCCGGCAGATCGATATGCAAGGCCAGCGCGCGCAGCACGCGGCTGCCGAGCAGGTCCAGCGCCTGATAAAGCTCGTAGCTGTATTCGCGAAAACCGGGCACTTCCGCCGGCCACAGGTTTGGTGGCATCAAATTGGCGAAGCGCGAACGGCGATCGATTTCGCGGCCGATATGCCAGAACTCCTTGAGATCCGGATAGCGGCTGTCCTTGGCCGTTTCGATCTTGAACGGCGTGTAGCCGCGCGCGCCGCCGGAACCGGGCACGTGGTATTTCAGCTTGGTTTCGGTGGGCAGCGCGAAGAAGCGCTGGAAGGCGTCGTAGGCGCCATCGATCAGCTGCGGGGCAATGCCGTGGCCACTGATGCAGCAGAAACCGAATTCACGATAGGCCGCGCCGAGTTCGGCGACGAACGCCAAACGGTCGCTGTGGTACCGGCGAATGTCGAGGGTGGGAACGTGCTTGGTCTTGACGGTGGTGTCCATAGGCTTCTTCCACAGGTTGGGCATGCGGTCGTGTGTGTTCCGCCACCGCAGGGGCGGTGCACGTCGGGCCAATTCCATGGCGACCTGGGAGCCTGTTTGCAGCGCCGCGAGGCGGCGCTGCTGGTTCACGAGCGTTCGGAGGCGGATTTTACGACGTCCGCCAGGCGTTCTGCCATCTGCCGCACTTCGGCCTCGTCGGCGGCTTCCACCGTGACGCGTACCAGCGGTTCGGTGCCCGACGCGCGCAGCACCACGCGTCCGCGGCCGCGCAAGGCCTGCTCGGTATCGGCCAGGGCCTGGCGCACGGCGTCGGTGTTGAGCGCTTCGCGCGCGCCGGTGGCGCGCACGTTGATCATGATTTGCGGCATCTTGGTCAGGCCCTGGCGCGCGTCGGCCATGTCCTGGCCGAGAAACCTCAGCGCTTCGAGCACGGCCAGCGCCGCGACGATGCCGTCGCCGGTGGTGGCGCGATCCAGGCACAGCAAGTGGCCGGAGGTTTCGCCGCCGAGCACGCCGCTGTGTTCCTTCAGCTTCTGCAGCACGAAGCGGTCGCCCACGTTGGCGCGGATCAGTTCCACACCCAGGCCCGCAAGCGCCTGCTGCAAGCCGTAGTTGCTCATCAGCGTGCCGACCACCGGGCCTTTGAGCAGGCCGCGCGCCTGCCAGCTGCGCGCCAGCACGTACAGCATGTCGTCGCCGTCACCGAGCATGCCGTTGCGATCCACCACCTGCACGCGATCGCCGTCGCCATCGAAGGCAAAACCGATATCCGCATGCTGTTCCAGCACCGCCTTCTGCAACGCCTGCGGATGCGTGGAGCCGATGTCGTGGTTGATGTTGAAGCCATCGGGCTTGTCGCCGATCACGTGCACGTCGGCGCCGAGTTCGGCGAACACTTTCGGCGCTACTTGATAGGTGGCGCCGTGCGCGCAATCGAGCACGATCTTCACGCCCGCCAGGCTGAAGTCTTCCGGCACGGTGGCCTTGCAGAATTCGGCGTAGCGCGTCACCGCGTCGGTAACGCGCACCACCTTGCCCAGGTGATGCGAATCCACCGTGGTGAACGGCGCTTCCACTTCCTGCTCGATCTGGGCTTCGATCTCGTCGGAAAGTTTTTCGCCGTCGGTGGAGAAGAACTTGATGCCGTTGTCGTAATGCGGGTTGTGCGAGGCGCTGATCACGATGCCCGCATCCGCGCGCAGGCTGCGGGTGAGATAAGCCACCGCCGGCGTGGGCATGGGGCCGAACAGGCGAACGTCGGCGCCGGCCGCGGTAAGGCCCGCTTCCAGCGCGGATTCGAACATGTAGCCGGAAGCGCGGGTGTCCTTGCCGATCAGCACCAGCGGACGGCCCGAGGATTTCTTCCGATGCCGGCCCAGCACCACGCCCAGTGCGCGTCCCAGGCGCAACACGAAATCCGCACTGATAGGCCACTCACCGACCCGTCCACGGATGCCGTCGGTACCGAAATATTTGCGTTGATTCATGGTGTCGTCTTGCTGGAGCGGAAATCAGGAAATAGGGACAAGGGCGTCGGTAAGGCGTGAATGCTACACCGCTTGGGGCTTGTGGCTTTAGCTGGAATTTATGCGGCCGGGTGTGCTCCCTCCCCTGCATGCAGGGGAGGGTTGGGGTGAGGTTGCCTGGGCTTGCTGTCCTGGTCTAATGGTTTCGGACACCACGATAAGGGATGATTCCCAATCCGAGACCGCTACCGATGAAACGATCATCCCGCCGAACTTTTGATACCGCCTTCAAACTGCGCGTGGTGCAGATGGTGAAGGAGCAAGGCC
>NZ_JBQCHP010000070.1:0-9551 GCF_051954575.1 Dyella sp.
CCATCAGGTGGTAGTGCGTGGCGCAGCCTTGGCTGGTTGCCAAGGCAAGCCGCGCGCTGCCGCATGGTGGCCACTCAACGACAACCCGAAGGGCCGGGTCTGTTTGCCCGCCATGCCGCTTCATCGCTTAAGTCGTGTACCGACGTACACTCCTTCGCTCTTCCTTGCCTGGCGCGCAAACAGATCCCGGCGCGGGCCACGCCAATCGTGTGAACAGGCCTAGCACGAAAGCCATACTTTCTTACCGTGCAACTTGCAGCCGTCGCTTTTTTTGCAACAATTCAACGTCACACAGGCCAGCCACCCGATCGTTGTACTTTTTTAGACTACAAAATGGCTATTTGAGACTTCGCATATCAACTCACGCAATGCGATAGCGCCCGCTGGTGCGATGCCATGCCAGATTTCCCGCCATCCATGCTCTGAGCCCACTTAGATAACGCGCGAGTTCCGGAGTAGCGTTCTGCAGCAACTCCCGCTCGGCGCACTCATATTCGCGCATCAATGCATCATGCATGTCAGCCGTCAATGCCATCGATGCTTGATGCGAGCAGCCCCGCTCCGCAGCGAGCAATCCGGGCAGATTGATCAACCCAATCTCGTTGATGCTGTCCTTGGCGCCAGAATAAAGATCATTGACGATGACGGTGATGCTGCCGGCCAATGCGGTAGCGCGACGCACCAGCTGCGCTGAATAGAGATTCGCCGGCAATTCATAGCCGCCAATCACATCGATCAATGGCAAGCAGGGCAGAAAACTGTTCACCTGCCGCTGCGCCAGGTATTCATGAATGGGAGGCGGCACTCCGGTCATGCGCGATGCCGCCTCCCCGGCCATGACCGTGAACATCGTGACAGTCTCGTATCGCACCCGCCCAACCTGGGAAGGCGTGGCGAAATGCTGTACCCGCTGCATATAAGAACGTAACCCGATCAAAACCGGATCCGCGTTCAAGGCCATTTCAAGTCTGCTCGAATATGGCTCCACCAAATAGGCCGGATCCAGCGCCGCAAGGGCAAGTGACAGACGACCAGCGACCAAGGCGGGTTCGGCGCCGCAACCTTTGTCGTCGCAATAATAATCATCGACCGCGAACAGCGCCGTCACGCACTGAGCCTGCAGGAGCAGGCGTTCGGGATCGTCCGTATCCGGATGGCAAAGCATTGCGAGCCGACCAAAGGCCGACTCCCGTATCCTCCGATACCGCCCCGCGAAAATGCCCACCTGTTCGATCCACGCCATTAACAGGTCTTCGACCCGGCTGGCGAGTTGCTCATCAATACGAACAGGGGGTGGACAGTACAGCGGTGGAACTTCCGTGTTGAGCGACCTCGCATGAGGGCTGCGCTCGGAAAGAATCTGGTCCATGAAGCCTCCTCCCTAAGGTGACGCGGACGGATCCGTGATCGACGCGACGCCGAACACAGCGACAGGGCTGTACATAACGCGGCGCTTGGCAAAGCTAGCCGAAGACGCGTAAATTCTTTGTCGAGGCGAATTTACGGAACTGTATCGGCTGCCAGCTCGTTATCTCGCCAAGGAACTTATCTATGGCTTTGGCCGTCCCTCCCCCGCAGGAGGGAGGGGACTGTTTGTCGTTCGGTTGAAGGACATGCAGTGGTTGAAAACTTTGGGTTTCGGCGGAGCCTCTACCCAACCTACGGGAAGTTCAACGCACGTCGTCTTTGACCCGCGCCCACCGCGCCAAGAGATTCGACAGTTTTTCCGGCCGCCCCACATAGAACCCCTGCGCCGCATCGCATCCATGGTTGTTCAACCAGCGATACTGCGAATAGCGCTCGATGCCTTCGGCGACAATGCTTACCTTCAGGCTCTTGCCGAGCGCGATGATCGCTTCGCAGATCGTCGCCGAACGCGCGTCGCGATCCACATTGCGCACGAACGCCTGGTCGATTTTCAGGATGTCGATGGGCAGGTCGCGCAGGTAGGAAAGGCCGGAGAATCCGGTGCCGAAATCATCCAGCGCCACGATTACACCTTCCGCGCGCAGCTCTTTCATTATCGCGATGGCTTTGTCGCGGTGCTCGATCAGGCTGCTTTCGGTCAGCTCGATGCGCAGCGCGTGATCGGCCAGTGCATGCATGGCGCGAACCGCGCGCAAGTTGCTGATCAGGTCGCGGCTGCGCAGCTCGGTGGGGGAAACGTTGATCGCAATCGGCAGGTCGAAGCCGGCATCGTGCAGCTCGCGGCTCGCCTTGGCCGCCTGCTCCAATACCCATTGCCCCAACGGCACGATCAGGCCGGATTCCTCGCACAGCGGGATAAAACTCGACGGAAAGATATAGCTGCCGTCGCTCTGCGGCCAGCGGATCAAGGCCTCCAGGCCGCTCGCACGCAACGAAGGAAAATGCGCGACCGGCTGGAAATGCAGCTCGAATTCCTGGCGCTTCACCGCCCGGCGCAAGGCGGCCGAGAAATGCAGCTTCTCCTTGGATTGCTGCGCCATCGCCGGCTCGAAATAATGGATCGACTCGTCGCTGTGCAGGTGCGAGTGCGCGGCCAGCGCGGCGCGCGCCAGCAGCGCATCGCTCTGGATGCTGTCGTGCGGATAATGGGCCACGCCGATCACCACGCTGATCTGGTGCTGGGTGTCCTTGTAGTAGATCGGCTCGGCGATGCAATCGGCCATCGCCTGCAGCAACGAATCGGTCAGGCGCTTGGCGTCGGACAACGCAAAGGATTGATGCGTGATGGCCGCCAGATAGCCGTGGCCATCGCTCAATTGCGCAAGGCGCGCGGCCACCACCTGCAGAATGCCAGTAGCCACGTTGATGCCGAAGGTATCGGCAATCGCGTCCATGCCCACCAGCTGCAGATAGGCCACATCGAACGGGGCACCCGCGGCAATGCGAACGTCCATCCATTCCATCAGCGCATGCTGGTTGGGCAGTCCGGTGATCAGGTCGTGCGAGGCGCGATACACCAGCTCGCGTTCGTCGGCCAGGTGCGCGGTCACGTCCTCGGCCAATATCAGGCGCGCCGGGCGATCGGCAAACATGATGTCGGCGCTGTGGATGCGCACGCTGATGGGCGCGCCGGCCTTGGTGCGGTGAACCCATATTTTTGGTATCTCGCGCGTTTCCGAAGGCGCCGCCACCTGGGCGACGACGGAGGAATGATCGCCCGGATCGCGCAGATCCAGGATCGACATCGCCAGGAATTCTTCACGCGTATAGCCATATGCGCGCTGCGCCGCGGCGTTGACTTCCAGAATGCGCATGGTGGCGACGTCGAACACCCAGAACGGCAGCGGATTCTGCTCGAACAGCACGTCGAAGCGGTCTTCGCTTTCCCGTTGCAGGCGCCGCGCTTGCCATTGTTCGGTCACGTCGACCACCGTGCCGATCATGCGCCGTGCGCCGCTCTCGTCGATCACCACCTGGCCGCCGGCCGATAGGCAACGCACGCTGCCATCGTCCAGGTGCAGGCGAAATTCGGTACGCAACGGCGCGCCGCTGCTCCAGGCTTCCCGGATCCGGTGCATCAGCGGCGGGCGATCCGCCGGCGCCACCATGGTCAGCATGTCCTTCACGCTGGTCATGGTGGTACCACGCGGCAAGCCGAATAGTTCCTCGGCATCCTCGGATCGCTCGAAGCGTTGCGCATCGTCGCTGAGCGACCACATGGCGGTCCGCCCTACTCGTTGCGCCACGCGCAGATTTTCCGACGCGGCCTGCAGACTGCGGATGTAGTGCTGCTGCAAGGCCGTTGCACGCGAAGTCACCCGCAGCAGGCTGATGAACGCCACCAGGTAGCAAAGATAGAAAACGACAATGGCCGCCAGCTGGCGGTACCACGCCGCCAGGGCATCCTGGCTGCTCACGCCGGCCTCCACCGTGAATGGATAGCTTTCCACCGGCACCCGCACCTGCAGCGGCGTCAAGGTTTGGCTGTCGACCAGCAAGCGCATCCACCGCGGTATTTGCGCCGTGCCGGCGGCTGCACCGGGCTTGCCGCCTTGCAGCACCACACGTCCATGGGCGTCCATGACGGAGAAAAACACATTGTCGGCGTGCGGCACGGAGGCCAGGGACCGTTCCAGCGCGGCCACCTGGATATGCCCCGCCACCCATCGATGGCCTTCGTCGTCGGAAGCCGCAAGCGGCAGCATCATGGTTCCATCGGGATGCTTCTCGACCGATCCGAAGCACGGCACGGCCGCCGTCGAAGGCTGGTTTGTGCCGCAGGAGGTCCACACTCCGTCACCGTCCTGCGGAGACGCCGCGGTCTCGCTGGAGGGCGTCGCATCGACCAGCGCAACATCCACCACCTGCGGTTGCCGTCGCACCACCGCCGCGATGATGTTCTTCATCAGCGCATCGTGCTGCTGCGGCAACGTTTGCTGCAGATGATGGGATTCCTCGGCGATCACCAGCAGCGCATTGGCGCTGGAACGCAGCGGCGCATGCACCATTTGCGCAACGTTGAGCGCCACTTCGTTGGCAAGGCGGCCGCTCTCGTTCCATTGCGCGCGCAGGTTCGAGCGCAGGTCGATCGCCAATATCACCAGCAACAGCACGGCCGTGACGCTGCCCAGGATACGGATCGCCTGCTGCGAGACGACCCTGGGGGCGCCGTGGCTGGGGGTGATTGGCCCGGGTCGGATCATGGAACAGGCGAAGCAAGTTCCATGCCCCTGGTGGAACTTTTGCGAGGGAGGCGGTTGAGTGTGCCCTTTCCCCCGCGAGCGTCGAATCCCGGCTGTGCGAACCATGGCTCCCTTCCCTGCACGCAGGGGAGGGCTGGGGTGGGGTTGTTCGAGCTTGCCGCATCGTTGCAGTGCATCGCGAGGTTGCTTCACCCAACCCTGGCCCTCCCCTACTACACGTAGGGGAGGGAACGCATCCGGCGATGCTTGAAATTCGACGCCCACCCACACCCGCGTCAACTTTCCAACCACCGATCAGTTGTACTTCGTCTCGAAATCAGTGGCCTTGCCATCGATGATGGTGACGATCACGGTTTTTCCATCCTGCACGTACTGCCATTGCTCACCGCGCGACACCTGATCGTTCGGTAGCCCATCACTTTGATGCAGGTACACGCGCGTCACCGGCGGGCCCAGCAATTCCTGCACGCGGGCCGCGGTATCGCCCATCGATAGCACCTTCTCGCCCACGCGCAAGGTGGACGAAGCTTGTGCGGCAAAACTCACCATCAACAAAGCCAAGAACACGTAACGACGCATGGTAAATCCCTTTGGTTTGAAGTTATCGAATACGCCGCCGGTTCAAATCAGTAGCGGCGCTCCACCACGAAATCGGCGCGACAACCGCGATCCACCCAGATACCGTCGCGCGACCAACCCCAGCTTCTTCCTTCACGGCAATCGGCGCCGGAAAGCCGATTGACCAGGCGCACCGAATCGTCGCGGCGCAAGTCCACCGGGCACACCTGATAGTTGCCGCCATGGCTCTCGCAACGCACTTGCAGTTGCTGCGGACGGCCCCAGCCCGGACGCCCGCCGCCGCCATAACCGTTTCCGTTGCCATAGCCGCGCGCCGGCACAAATTGACCGCGGCAACCGCGATCCACCCAGATCCCGTAACGGTCGAAACCCCATGTTTGGTCGCGAATGCAGCGCGCCTTGGACGCCTGCTGCACCAGTTCTGCATCGCGCCAAGGCACCTGGCAGCGGGCGAAACGGTTGTCGTTGCTGGCGCAATAGGCGCTTTGCGGCACTTGCTCGTAACGCTGCGCCTGTGCCGGCGCCGTCACGGCCAGCAAGGACACACCCATGGCCACGGTAGCCACCCCATTCAGTAACACTCTGCCGATCGCGCTCATAGCCGCTCCGTCTGGAAAGTCGCGCAAAATATTGCGTGAGCGGACGATAGCCCCACGCCTGCAGCAAAGTCATCGCCCCCGTGCATGGGCCTGCAAGCGGCAGTTCATCTTGAGCCCGCCTGGCGACGGGATGTTGCTGACACAACCTTCGTTCGCCCTTGCGCCATCGCGACACGGTGTGGCCGACCCTGCCCGTTCCGTGACAGCCAGCGCGCGCGATCGCATGCCCGACCAGCACGACGACATCATCGTGATCGCCTTGCGCAGGGGAGGTAGCAATCACAGCCATGCACCCGACAACTCCCCCACAAAGACTTCACCCCGCCTAGAGCGCCTGCTGCGCATCGTCTGCACAAAACCTGCGGCCACGGGGACCCGAGCTAAGGTGGCGAAATCACCCGACCAGCACATCAAGGAAGACATGCCGCTTCCGGAAGATCCTTCCCATGTCTTCCAGGGCGGCCTGTTTGCCATCGCCGTGCTGGCTTGCATGTACATGGCCAAGGAAGCACTGCTGCCGATCGTGCTGGCATTCTTCCTGAAGCTTTTGGTGCAGCCGGGCATGAACGTGTTGAAACGCCTGCGCGTGCCCAGGCTGCTCGCTGCGCTGCTAGCGCTGGCCTTGCTGCTGGGCGTGATCGTAGGCTTGGTGGATCTGCTCAGCTCGCCCGCTTCCAGCTGGGCGCAACGCCTGCCGCAGGGCCTGCCGCGGCTGCAGGAACGCGTGCGCTTCATCAGCCGGCCATTGGAAAGCATGACGCGCCTATTCAAGCATGCCCAGAGCGCAATGGTCGGCAGCGGCGGGCAACCAGCACAGCAAAGCGGCACCGATATCCAGCAGTTGCTGCTGTCCACCGCGCATCACTTCGCTTCGGGCCTGGTGTGGACGTTGCTGATGCTGTTTTTCCTGCTGCTGGCCGGCGATACCTTCTTGCGGCGATTGGTGGAAGTGATGCCTACCTTCGGCGACAAGCGGCAGGTGATCGATATCGCGCAACAGGTCGAATCGGATATCTCCGTGTATCTCATCACCATCAGCATCATGAACACCCTGGTCGGCATCGCCACCGGCTTGGGCATGTGGGGCCTGGGCCTGCCCGATCCGCTGCTGTGGGGCGTAGTGGCGTTCATGCTGAACTACGTGCCGATCTTCGGCCCGATCACCGGCATGGCGCTGTTTCTCGTCGTGGGCATGCTGAGCCTGGACCCGTTGTGGAAAGCCTTCATGCCGATGGCGCTGTATATCTGCGTGCATTTGATCGAGGGCGAAGCGGTAACACCGATGCTGCTGGCGCGGCGCTTCACGCTCAATCCGGTGCTGGTGATGGCTTCGCTGCTGTTCTGGGATTGGATGTGGGGCATTCCCGGCGCCGTGTTGGCGGTACCGCTGCTGGCGATCTTCAAGATCATCTGCGATCGCGTGCGGCCGTTGATGGCGCTGGGGCATTTTATTCAAGGCGAGCGACGGCGGGTGTGGGAGCCGTAGGGTTGACGGCGTACGAGATCTGACGCCCTTCCCTGCATGCAGGGAGGCTGGGTGGGGTAAAACCCATCCAGCGACCAGCCCACACCCATCTCATGCAAGAAAAATGGAAACGCGCACGCCAGCTACGGCGCGCAAGCACGGATGCAGAACGTTTTTTATGGCGCCATCTCAGGCAGAAGAACCTGGCGGCCTATAAGTTTCGTCGGCAATACCCCATCGCCGGTTACATCGTGGATTTCGTTTGCCTGCCGGCGATGCTGGTGGTGGAGATCGATGGGGGGCAGCATGTGGATGCCGCTTGTTACGATGCTAGAAGAACGCGCACGCTGGAAACGCGTGGTTATCGCGTCTTGCGCTTTTGGAATGATGACGTGTTGCTGCGTACGCAGGATGTGCTGGAAGTGATTTGGCGAGGTTTGATGGAACGCTAAAGAAACGAGCGACCCCACCCCAACCCTCCCCTACTTCGCAGGGGAGGGAGTTCAGCGCGCTAAAGCTCGATCCTTGCGGAACAGGTCAGCTTTGCTCCCTCCCCTGCGCAGTAGGGGAGGGCCAGGGTGGGGTCTGTCCGAGCTTGCCGTAAACCCCAATAACATCACCGCAACGTATACCCCGTCACACGCCAGGTATTGTCCCCATCCAGATGAAACGAAATCAGCTCGCGCACCGGCTGCTTTTCGTTGGCGAAGCGGGTAGCAAAGGACACATTGGCGAACAGGCCCGGCGGAAGCTTCTTGCCGTCCGATTCGCTGAAGGAAAGATTGGCCGGCGTGCGCGTGATCAGCGTGCCGACCTTCTTGCGATCGCCATGGACGCCTTTTACGAATGCGTCGCGGGCGACCAGTTGCTTGGTCATGGACGAGGCACCGTCCCACACTTGGCCTTCCTGCCCTTTGTCGACCAGGTCGGCAACCTGCAAGGCGGCTTGTTCGATCTGCTGGTTGCGCTGGGCGATTTCCTGCGGCGTGGGCTGGCTGGCCGGTGCAGGCGATTGGGCGAAGGCGCTGGCGGTGACGCTGGCCAGGGCGAAGAAGGAAAGATAAGCAATGACGCGCATGGTATTCAGCTCCCGAGCTGCTGTTTTGAAAAAACGAACGTTGCAACGATCCCGTAGGTTGGGAGCAAACCCCAACATCGCGTCATATCCCTGCATGGCGATGTTGGAGTTCGCACTCCAACCTACTAACGCACGACATCAACCCTTGTCGTGCGTATCCACTCGCACCACCACGCGCCGGTTCGGCGCGAGGCAGGCAATCAACGTGCTGCGTGCCTGATCGGCACACTGCACCACCGGCTCGGCCTTGCCGTGGCCTTCCGCTGTGATCACATCGTCCGGCACGCCTTTGGCGACGAGATACTTTGCCACCGTTTCCGCGCGCCGCTGCGACAGCACCTGGTTGTATTCGTCGCTGCCGAGACGATCCGTATAACCGGCAACGCTGATGTGCGCGATGCGATCCTTCTCATCCAGCAGATGCGCCGCCAAGGCATCCAGCTGCGCACGCCCGCCATCGGTGATGTCCTTGAGCGAATAGCGATCGAATGCAAACAACGCATCCGTCGCCAGCGTGGTTTCCTGCGGCGGCACCTTCGAAACCGCGGCGGGCACCGGCAGCGGCGGCGGGTTCACGAAGCGCGCGCAGTCTTCCGGCTTCCAGTAGAAGCTGCGCGCGAGCTTGTCCTTGTCGAACAAAATCTTGTACTGGCACACCGTCACGCGATCGGAATCGCTATCGCGAAAGTTGAACACGTAGTTCCACTCGCGCACGCCCCACACGCCCTCCTCGAAATGCGGCCAGCCGATCAACTGCGAGATCTGCTGCTTGTTCAGGCCGGCATGCAGCTCGCGCAAGTGTTCCAGTTCGGGAAACGTACCGCCGCGATGCATGGGCGTGACGTCATCCGTTTTCGGCCACACCAGTTCCTGCGCGTTGGAACCATCCTTGGCCACGTTGCGGCTGACGTTGCCGCAGGCGCTCAAGCCCATCGCCAACAGCGCGAGGAAGACAGCCTTGCTTGTCGAAGAAAGTTTCATGTTCGTCTCCCTGTCCTTACCAGACCACGTTGACGCTGCCGCCAACGCCCACGTCGCCACGCGAGTCGGATGAAGCGGCCAGCTTGAAGATGTAGCGCCCGCTTTCGGTGATGGTGGACAAGCCCACCGCCACGCCGGCTTCGCCATGGAAGGAACCGAAGCCCACACCGAAACTGCTCAGGTTAGGCTGATACGCCTGGCCCAGGCTGGACATCGCA
>NZ_JBQCHP010000071.1:0-10868 GCF_051954575.1 Dyella sp.
GACAAACTAGCAGTCACTTTGGGACAGCGCGTTGATGTCGCGATGTGCCGCACATGGCCTGTGTGGACTTGTCTGCACAGTCGCATGCCGTTGTTCGGGCGGAGTGCGGTGCATGTATGCCATGTGGCAGAGAAGTTTGGAGCGATCGAGTGCGAGTGCACGTTGACACGTCGGTGTGTTGAAGTCGACTTATCGAGAATGATTCAAGTGAATCTTCCCGTGACTGATTGACGTCGAACTTCAGCTTGCCGAATGCGTCCCCTCCCCTACGTGTAGTAGGGGAGGGCCAGGGTGGGGTGAAGCAACCTCGCGGTGAACTCAAATAGCGCGGCAAGCTCGGACAACCCCACCCCGGCCCTCCCCTGCAAGCACCTGATTAGCGTCGAATCTCGGCTGCGCGAACAATGG
The DNA here is from genome assembly GCF_051954575.1 of Dyella sp. Classification (GTDB taxonomy): domain Bacteria; phylum Pseudomonadota; class Gammaproteobacteria; order Xanthomonadales; family Rhodanobacteraceae; genus Dyella_B. Next base: position 409 of record NZ_JBQCHP010000071.1, read on the forward strand.
CTCCCTCCCCTGCGAAGTAGGGGAGGGTTGGGGTGGGGTCAAGCAACCTCGCGATGAATCCATGTTGCTCGGCAAGCTCGTGCAACCCCACCCTGACCCTCCCCTGCACGCAGGGGAGGGAATACATTTGTGCAAGTTGAGATACGACGCTAATCAGGTGCAAGCAGGGGAGGAAGCCACCGTTTCAAGCCGTCCACCACAGCGACTCCCCTTCACACAGCCTAGCCCCGCCCCCGGCTAGGTTTGCAGGAGTTCGGGAACTGGCTTAACTTGTGCGGCCAAGTCGCTTGTGCGGCGGGGCAAATCAGCGTCTGAACAGGGTGGCGGAAGATTGATGATGCATAGGGAAGCTCGCTTTACGTCCGTACGCGCCTGGATGCTGGCAGCCGGTTTGCTGGGCGTAGTGCTGGTGGGCGGTTGCGCCAAGCCCAAGGTCACCTTCAAGCCCAAGTACAGCGAGCCTGCCACCGTGCAGCCGGCGGCGTCCGCCCCGGCGGAGGGGGCCGGCGGGGATACTTCGCCGCGCCAGTCGCTTTCGTCGATCGTCAGGCACGACCTGCAGAACGGGCATTACGCGGATGGCGAGAAGGCGCTGCGGCGCTATCTGCAGGATCATCCGGGCGATCGCAATGCGCAGTTTTTCCTCAAGCAGTTGACCGAAGATCCCAGGCAGGCGCTGGGCGCGGACTCCAGCCCGCACGTGGTGCAGCCGGGAGAGTCCTACAGCACGCTGGCGGCCAAGTACCTGGGTGATCCGAACCTGTTCCTGATGCTGGCACGCTACAACGGCTCGACCAATCCGGCCGTGCTCCGCGTGGGTTCCACGCTGCAGATGCCCGCTTCGCCGAACGCTGCGGCGGTGGAGGCGCCTTCCGCGCAGCCATCCGTCTCCGCCGGTGCGTCGGCTGCAGCCGTTGCCGCGCCCGCGCCGCCACCGGCCGCGATACCGCCCACGCAGCGTGCGCTGCAGCTGGAAAACCAGAGCCTGGCCCTGTATCGACAAGGCCATCACGACCAGGCGCTGACCCTGTTCGACCAGGCGCTGAGCTTGAACCCACAGCTGAAATCCTCCGATCCCGCCTTCGCAGCGTTGAGCCGCACCTGGGTAGCCAACTCCCATCAGCAGGCGATGGTGCTGTATCTGGATCAGCATCTGGACCAGGCCATTGCGTTGTGGAACCGCATCCTGGTGGTCGACCCGGGCTACGAACCGGCGGTGGTCTACCGCACGCGCGCGTTGGAGCTGAAGCAGCGCCTGCAGCAATACTGAGATCGCTGGATCTCGTAGGTTGGGGTGCAAACCCCAACGTCGTGATCCATATGCGCATGGCAGTGTTCGGGTTCGCAACCCAACCTACGGCATCGCGCTTCAGTTCATGACCTCCCGCCAGTTCACCCGCTTGACCTGGTTGGCGGTGGGCGAGGCGGGAATCGGCTGGTTCATATTCTTGCCGCTGGTATCGCTGGCGACCGCGCCGATGGTGCCGTTGGCGTTCTTGACCAATTGCACGTTGGTGAGTGCCGCGGCGGTCGTGGTGAGATTTTTCACCGGCGTGTCGCCGCTGCGCAGCACCGAAGCCCCGGCGTAGTTGACGGCATACAGCGAGCCTTGCAGGGAGCACGGATCGCTGGAGGGGATCACCGTCACCCACGCAACCACGTTCAGGCCGGTGCCCGTGCTCGGCGCCACCACGATACGTTCGGTGCCGCCCTTGTTGCCGCCCGCCGAGCCAGTCAGGTCGTAATACCAGCCCGATGCGCTGGCGTTGAGCGCCGCACCGCTGAGCAGGTCCGTGACGGGCGTCAACGCATGGCGCGTGAGCGGCAGGCCGCTGTTGGCGGGCGTGCTGCCGGAGCCGTCGCGCAGGGCGTACATGGTCTGGCGCTGCGTGTCGGTCAGGTCGGTGATATCGAGGAATTTACCGGTGCCGACGAACACCCAGCGCAGCGTGCTCAAGCCATCGGTGCTGATGCTTTCTTCCACGCGCGGCATGGTGGTGACGGGTTGGGGATTGCCGGATTTGTCGGTGAGCGTGGCCAGCAGGGTGGGCGAGGGGTAGTTGCCGGTCGGGTGTCCTGACGTGTCCACGGCCGCTTCGGTGAGATCGAAGCGCCACACATTGCCCAGCAGGTCGCCCGCATAGATCTGGTCTACGGTGCCGTCGGCGACGTCGCGCGTGTAGGCGGTGGCTTGCGTAAGTCCCGCCGGCTTGGCGGCGCTGCCTGCGCCGGTGTCGATCTTCTGCAGAATCGCACCGGTCTTGATGTTCAAGATATACAGAATGCCGTGGCCGGCGAGTTTCCCGCGCGTGTTGTCGTAGCCGGAGGTCACCGCCACCACCCAGCCGTATTTGCGCGTCTTGATGATCAACGGCGCGCCGTAGCTGTAGCCCATGTCGGCTTCGGTGAATTCCCACAGCACGTTCTTCGCCACCGTGCTTTCCGCTTTCACGCTGCCGGTGGTGTCGACCACGTCGGGCACGCTGGTGATGTCCAGCGCGTAAATGCCCTTGCCGCCCTTGCCGAGGCCGCCGACCAGGATGGTGTGCCAGTCCGCGGTGGTGGCGGTGGAGGTCGGATTGATCGCGCCATTGCTGGTATAGGTGAAATCCGCATCGGCCACCTGCGGCGTGGCGTCGACGTAGAAGTGGTGCGCGTAGCTGTTGGCCGAGACGCCGTTGAGGTTGCCCAGCGCAGGCAGGCCATCCACCAGCGGCGTGCCGTTGGGACCGTTGAACAGCATGCTGGGAACGTAGGCAAACAGTTCGCTGCCGCCGCCGGTCACCGGATTGGCGCGGGTGGCGCCCTGGAAGTCCGCTTCAAACGCATGCAACATGCCGTCATTTGCGCCCACGTACACCACCGGCATGCGGTTGGCGACATTCGCGACAAAGCGGGCATAGCCGGGATTGGCCGACTCCGTATAGGCATTGGACATGGCGCCCTGCACCAGCACCGCGGCCGAATTGACGATGTCGCCCAGGATATGCGTGCGTGCGTGGAACACCGTGCTCTCGTTGCTCTTGTCGCCGCGCAGGTAATTGACGAAATCGGCGCCTGCGCCCGTGGTGTTCACCGCGGTCTGTTCGCTGGCTGACAAGCGGTCGTAGCGGAACGGTATGCCTTCGCGGCCATTCCAGGTGACCACGCGCCGGCCGGTATTCCAGCCCACGACATTCTTCGAGGAGCCGTTCGAGGTAGCCTGGGTCAGCGTGTCCAGCTGCAATTGCGCGTGCCAGGGTGAGGTGCCGTCGACGGCGCCGATGTTGCCGTCGCTGGCGGTGGTGGCAATCATGCCGCTCACGTCGCCCGTCCAGGTGATGGGCGTGTATTGCGTGGTGTAGGCCGGAAAGCCATTGGCCGGTGCGTAGTAAGGCATGGCGCCGGCGGTGACGCTGCTCAGTGCACGGCTGGTGTTGATGGTTACGCCCGAGCCGGTCTGTGACGACGTGGATGCGATGTTGTTGAAGATCTGCTGCAAGCCGCTCTGGATCAGTGCGGGCTGGTTGCCCGGGAAATAATTGTCCGGGCGCAGGTTCTTTGCGTCTGCCGTGGTGTTGTTGGTGTGCCAGGTAAGCATGTTGGCCGGCACGCCATCGCCGTTGACGTCGTTGAAGCCGCCGTACTTCGCGGCCAGCCAATACATGTTCGGGCCGCCACCTCCCCATTTCGCGTTGCTGGGGTTATACGTTTCGTGGCCAGGCGTGCCGTCGAAGCTGCCCGGTTCGAGCACGTCGACCACGTAGGTGGTGACTTTCTGGTTGCCGGTGATGTCGGCGCGGATGTCGTTGGTGTGCGCGTAATAGGCAAGCCCCGCCATATTGTAGGTGGCGGAGACTGCGCCGCCCGCTTCGTAGATGTTGCCCAGGGCAGGTACGTTGAGGTACTGCGCCATGGTTTTGGAAGCGGGTGTCGCGCCCTGGGCTTCGATCAACGGCAGGTTGCCCAACGCCGTGACGTAAGCGGAGGCATCGAGCGGAGCCGCCACGGTGCGGTCCGTCTTCAACGACGCAAGCGGCTTGCCCGCGTCGCCATTTTGGCTTGCGGGCGCGCTCGTCGGTACGCGTGTATCCACCCAGGTATGCGAGTCGCCGATGGTGACGATGGCATTGTTCTGGCAGGAGTACTGGATAGGGTCGTTGATGGTGGGCTTGTTCGACACGTTCGCCGGCTTGCCGGAAAACACCGGGAAGCTGGGGTCCCCGCTGTTGCTCTGCGAGATGCCGTCGGTATAACTCGGATCCAGCGGCACCTGCATGTAGTAGGCGAGCGTGGCCCAGTACAGGTCGCTGACCGTGTCGGAGTACTCGTAATGGCCGCGATAGCCGAATTTGTTGAGGTAATTGATGGTGCCGCTGTCGGAGAACGGGACGTCGCCTGGCGCTTTGGCGTAAGCGTCATCGGCGGCGTCGGGGTTTTGATAGAAGATGCCGGTCTTCCCATCCCACTCGGCGTACGTGTTATCGATGCGGGCGCCATAGCCGTTGTAGGCCGTAGGGCCATTATCGTGCAGCAGCGCACGCACCACGCCGTTGGGGTGTTCCCAGCCCTGGTGAAATCCGTAGCCCGCCGCGCCCACACGGATCTTGGTGTAGTTTTGCTGGATCAAGCCGTCTGGTTTGTCGTACACGCCGGCGCCGATGTAGTCGCTGATGCTGTGCGCCGAATTGCAATTGCGCTCCAGCATGCCCGGCACGCACACCTGCACTTGTGCGCTGTAGACGGTGGCAAATTGGCGGCCGTCGGCGGAATTGGCGAACGCGCTGTTGTTGGAAATGATGAAGGTCGAGTCCTGTCCAGCCGAGCGCAGGTACACCGTGCCAAGACCTGCGTACTGCCTGTCGCCGATGACGGTGGAAGGGGACACGTTGGTGGTGCCGTTCGCGGACGGGCCGATGATCTTGTCCGGAAAATTCTGCAGAGTGCTTTGCGCCGCATTGAGTCTGGAGCGCTTGAGCACGGTCAGCTTTACGTCATCGATCGAACGGTTGCCGCCGGTGAGGGCCTGGCGAAACTCATCCAGCGCCGTCATCAGCGCCCAGTTGAGCATGTTGCCGCTCCAGTGGCCGGTGCAGACCGGGCCGGAGCTGCCGACCGGCACGAAATAGCCCGCACCGGTGTGGTTGTTGTAGTCGTAGCACTTGGCCGGATCGAAATAGCCAAGATAGGTGGCATCAGGCGCGTAACCGGTGCTGTCCGTATAGGCAGCCACGGTACCGGTGGGGTATTCCACCGACAGCGACAGCATCAGGTTCGCAGGCACGTTGGAGGTGCTGTACACCGGCGTGTCGGTCAGGGTGGTGGCGGCGCAGGCGCCTGCACTTGCGCCGAGCGCCACCATGCATGCCAGCAAACTGCAGTGGAGACGAGCTTTGCGTAGAGACTTGAGCATGGCCGTTTTTTTCGAGATGAAGGATGGACAAAAGACGAATGCGATCGCAGCGCTCAGCGCATGATGGTTTGCACGTACGCAGTGGTGCCCTTGGGGCCATCCACACGCACCGTCAGACGAAACGCCGCGTTGGGCGCGGTGTTGAAGGTCTTGTTGTCCGACGTTTGGTTGGAGACGTTGCCGCTGGTGATGGTCGGCCCCGGCACGATGCAGGTGGACGCGCTGGCGGTGCCGGTACTGGGGCAAAGCCGTTCCACCACGTAGGCAATGACGTTGCCGTCGTCGCTCGACAATGGCGCGTAGCCGGAGACCTTGTTCACCAGGATGTCCGGAATGTCGGCGGCCGAGCGCGAGGTGGCCGGCTGCGGCTCCGCGTAATAACCCAGCGGGACATGATCGATATTGCTATCGGGCTGCGTGAAGGTGATGCGCTGTTGCGCATCCACATAGGCGCGCTCGGCTTCCTGCAAGGCGCTTTGGCGAAAGGTGAGTGTGGTGGCGATGCTGGTGCTGGTATCCACCGAACGCATCAGCGCCATCGCCGCCAGCAGCGACACCACCAGCACGATCACGGCCATAAGGGTGGAAACCATGCCTTGTTGGCGGAAGGGGGCATTCATATCGTGTCGGCCTAATAGAACTGGGAAACCATCGCGTTGCGCACTGGAATGGTGGTTTCGTACACCTGGTAGCGAAACTGCGTGTCGAGGGGCACGCTGTATCGCACGTCGGTCGGAAGATCCTTGAACAAGGTCAGCTGGGAATCACCCTTGTAATCGGCTTCGCGTTCCGGCAGGCGGCTTTGCGCCACGATCGCCACGCGAATCGCCTTGATCTGGCTCATGGCCACGGCGGCTGCATTGGTTCCGGCAGTCAATTTACTGATGTCCCAGTCGCCGGCAGGCTGCTTCCAGGTGAGGTCGCTCGAACCGCTGGCCTGGGTGCCGTACAGCGCCTTGACCATCACGATGCCATCGGCGATCGGCGTGATCGCGGCGGGCTGGTTGTCCACGCTACGCTGCAGCAGATCCCACGACACCAGCGAGCCGCTGGATGGATCGACGCCGTAAAGCGTGAAGCTGGGCGAGGGGCCGATGTTGAAGACATTGGTGGCGGTTTGCAGGCCGGTGCTCGGGCTGTTGGGTGTATCCAGCACAAGGGTGGTGGTAGGTACCTGCGTCGCCGTGCCGCCGTTGCTGGCGATGTGCGCCATGGCGCAGGTGCCGCCCGACAACGTGCCGATCAGGTAATCGCCGGTGAAAAAGCCCAAGGCATTGCTCACCACTACACCGTGAGTGGAAGGCGTGCTGCTCACGGCGACACTGAATACCTGCAGTGCCGAATCGCCACTCACTACGCCGATCACGTCCGATCCCTCCTTGCTGCCGGAAGCGATCAGGACCGGCACCAGGCGTGTGGTGAGCGGCCAGCCCGACGCAGAGAACGGTGCCGGCAGGCTTGCCGCGGGAAGCACCTTCTTGCCGCCGGTGTAAGCCGTGACAGGGCAGCCCCACAAACCATGGTTGAGGCCTTGCACGATGCCGGAGCCGGCGCTGCGCAGCTGGCGTTCCAGCGTATACAGCGCGTAGCTGCCGTTCTGCTGCGCATCGTTGCCGCTGGTGGTGGTGCGCTTTTTACCTTCGTACACGGCAAACGCCGCCATCATCGCCAGCATGCAGATCATGCTCACCAGCATGCCCACCATCAGCTCGATCAGCGAAAAACCACGCTGGCGCGTCATCGACGGCATGGCGGGTGCGTAGGAATAAATCAGAGGGTCCTCCTCAACTGCCGATGGCGGTAACGGATACATACTTGTGCACGCTGTGATCGGTGGGGGCCTGCCAGTAGACGGTGACCGTCACCTGGTATTCGGTATTGCCGGTGTGGGAAATGGCTTGCCGCACCACATCGATGCTTGGCGGGTTGGCTTTCACGCCAGGCAGGCAGTTGTGGAAACGCTGTTGCGGTTGGATCGTGCAATCGAGCGCATCGAACCAGGCGGTATAACCGGCGCCGCCCTTGCCCTTGCTGCCTTTGAAATCGTTCGGCAGCTTGGTCAGGTCGGAGGCCCACATCTGCGCAATCACGTGATCGGTCAGCATCGCCGCATTGATGCGATAGCTGGAGGCGGTGGTCATTTCGATCGCCGATCCTTGCAACGCGACCATGCCGAGAATGCCGATCGAAAAGATCACGATGGCGATCATTGCGTCGATCAGCACGATGCCGGCCTGCTTTGCGCTCTCTCCTCCGTCCTTAATCAAAGATGGGGGAGAGGGGCGGGATGAGGGGACACGGCTTGCCTTGACCTTCATCAGGTTCATGGACACCCCATAACGTTCTTGCTCAATTTGAAAGCGGGGTCGCACATGTTCACCATGCCGCCCGCCGAGATGGTGGTGACCAGACGCCGGCTGTTCGATTGCAGCGATGCATTGGCGGCGGTGGCGTCGATGCGCAGAATCGAACCGCTGCCGTACGCGGTGGGGCGTCCCAGCGCATCGAAGGTGACGCCGGCAGGAACGCCGCCACTGATGAGCGTGGCGTAAGCAGCAGAGCCGGACGCATACGTGGCAACCTTGCTTGGAGTCGTGGAAACACCTACCTCCACCGTGCTTGCGCTCTGCGAATTCCAGGTCTGGATAATCTTGGTGGCGCTGCTGCAATCCGTCGCGGCCCTCGCGCTGGCGGCACTGGCCGGCAACTGGCACACCTGCCAGCTGGTGGCGGAATTCAATTGAAACCGTACATAGCGCGCTTGTTGCGATGCTTCGTTGCGCGCCAGGCGCAAACCGTTCTGGATCGATTCGGTCACTGTCCTGATGCGCGTATTCAAGGTCCACTGCTGATAACTGGGAATGCCGAGCATGACCAGGATGGCGAGAATGGCCACGGCGACCATCATCTCGATCAGGCTCACGCCGCGCTGGCCTGCCGTGTTCACTGGCAGCTTCCTTTGGCCGTGACCCAGCAATTGCTCATCGAGCCGGAGTACCAGTTGTTGGCGCTGGTTGTTGCGTGGGTGTTCTTGTCGTCGATGGTGAATTCGAAGCCGGCCGTCTGCGTGGTGGCGCCGGTGGCAGTAATCGTGTAGCCGCTGGTGGTGATAGCGCAGGTGTAGGTGAAATATTTCACCGTACTGTTCGAGCCGGTGGCTGGCATGAGGACTCCGCACTTTCCCGAGTTGTCCGCATAGCTGCGGTTATCCTGAAAGTACTGCTCCATCTGCACACGCAACGCGCTCAGGTTGTTCTGCGCTTCGGTAAGCTTGCTGCGCGTGATGTAGGTGCTGTAAATCGGCACGGCGATCGCAGCCAGAATCGCGATGATCGCCACGACGATCATCAGTTCGATCAACGAGAATCCAGCCGCTTGTCCGCGACGTTCGCGTAATGTGCTCATGGGCCGCCCTGTACGGTATGGAACCTGCGCAAAGGCTCCGGAAGACTGCGACGAAGCGTGATGACAACCGCGCGAGTTATCAGCAACGTTCGCTTGAAATGCCGCTGATGAAATGATCAGTACTAACGTACGCAATGACCATCGCAGGAGCGTACAAACTTGCTATCAGACAGGGACAATGCGCGCATAACGCGATGTGAGGCGCATGTCTTGATGAGGTGTGCGGGTGTTTTCGCGACAGGTGCAAGGGATCTGTCGTAGCGGCATTAAATATGGTTGTGTGATTTGTAGGTTGGGGTGCCAACTCTGACATATCCCCACAATGTGCTGAGGAAACAGAGCCGCGCGTGAGCGTGAACGATTGCCTGCGGCGCTTTCGGTCCCTAAAGGGCCCGAGTCACTTTTCTTTGCTGGCCTGTACAGACCGTAGACATGGGTAACAGTCGTGCCAGGACATGGGTGACAGTCTATTCGGACCGGCGCAGGTCGATAGTGGTCAGGCGATGCTGGGCAAAATACAGGTCATACACACCGTCTTCGTCCTCTCGTGGCCGAGCGGCGATGGGATAGCCGGCCAAGGCATTGGATACCTTCAGCTTGCGCCCCAACACGCTGACGGCCCCTAAAGTTTTAACCATCACGACGTGGTCGTTAGGGCCGTATTCGATCGCCGGCAAGGCGCTCGGAAAGGGGCGTGGACTGGCTTGGTAACGCGAGCCGGGCACCGCCATACCAATGGCTTCATGCGGGCGTAAATGGTTGTAAACCGCGCGCCATTGGTCGAACGCTTGCTGGGCGTGATCGCAGGTGTGGAAGTGCTGACCCGCTAGCACTTCAGCCTTAAGGCTGCGATGAAAGCGCTCGTCCTTGCCATTGGTTTGGGGATGGGCGGGCGCACTGAAAGTCACCTGGATGCCCAAACGCACCAACCAGACCGTGAGCTTGGACAAACCGCGTGAATCACCGGCGGGGCTCCCCCAAGGCGAGCCGTTGTCCATGTTCATCCGCCACGGCAAGCCATAGCGATGGAACGTCTCGGTGAGTGCCGCTTGCACGGTATCCGTGCGCATGTCCGAGGTCGCTTTAAGCAACAGGTTGTAGCGCGAATGGTCATCCAACACGGTCAATGGGTCGCAGCGCCCGCTGCCCACCGCGATGGTGCCCTTGAAGTCCATCTGCCACAGGTCGTTGGGAGCGGCATGCTCGAAGCGATGCCATCGAGGCGGTCCCGCACCGGGCAATGGCTCATCCAGCAAGCCGTGGCGGCGAAGGATGTGCGTGATGGTGCTCGGTGCCGGCACACCTTCATACCCTTGCTCACTCAGCACATGGCAAAGCTTGCGACCACCCCAGCATGGATGCTTGCGGCGCAAGGCCACGACGAGTTCTTCCATGGCTAAGGCCGTTTGGGTGGGGCAGTGATGAGGGCGGCGAGACCGATCGTTGAGCGCTTGCCCGTCACGATCTCGCTGTAACCACTTGTAGGCGGTCTTGCGGCTAATGCCAAAGCGCCGCGCCAGCTCGGTGATGGGCAGGCTGGCATCGTGCGCCAACGTAATGAACTCACGACGGAGGGACATGGATGTGGCTTCCTTCCAAGGCATGGATGAGAACCCCGCGCAGGCCAAATGGCCCGTCGAGGTGTAACCCATGTCCTGGCACA
>NZ_JBQCHP010000072.1:0-43304 GCF_051954575.1 Dyella sp.
CAGCCCTGTCTGTCCGCATGCCGCAGGTACCCGTCTCGACGATGCGCCAGTCTGCCTTCGCCGATGGCCCTGTGGCCTGCGAACAGACAGGGCTGGTGACGACGGCGATACTTATTCAGTGTTGCCTTAAACGCAATCGGCCAATGCAGGCTCCATAGAACGACGCATTCATCACCAACATCGCCCGCTCCTGCACGCGCCACGCACACCCTTTGCGCAAGCCCTTCACCTGACTGAATCCCTCAAGCTTCCACGTACGCCGCGCGTACGTGCCGTTCACGAGCGCACTGATCGAATCACCCTGCCGAACGCATCACCGCGCCAGGCCATTTCGATTTGCATGGAGGTTGTCATGCTCTACTGGGCCGCCGTATTTTTTGTCATCGCCATCATCGCCGCCGTGTTCGGTTTCGGCGGCATCGCCGCCGGTGCGGCAGGTATCGCCAAGATACTGTTCGTGGTGTTCGTCATACTGTTCGTGTTGTCGCTGATCTTCGGCGGCATACGCAGGGGACCGCGTCCGTAAGAACGCAGCCCTTCGCCACAGCTCAAACCTGCCGCAGCACCAGCCGGTGCTGCGGCATTTTTCAATCCGCGGGGATGCTTTGAAACAAAACCGTCCGCTGCGCATCGCATGCGCCAGCTGGCTTCAGCCATGCTTCCTCGGCGACCACCGTCGTGCATGGGCCCAACGTGCAAAGGCGAATGACGCGTCCAGCCGCTTCGCGCCTGAGCGCATCCAGCACCGTGCGCAGGATGCCGCCGGTAAACGGCGTGTACAGATAGAACACGGTGCCGCCCGCAATATCGGCCTCGCGCACGTCCTGCGCGAAGAACTGCGCGTTGTGTACCTGCAACGCCTGCCCGCATTGACGGGCGCTCGCGACGTAGCTCGCTTGCAGCTCGATACCGACGCAGCGCGCATCGGTGCAAATGGCAGTGAGCAACGTGACGTGGCCGAGGCCAGCGCCCAGGTCCATCACCACATCGGCCTGCGTCGGCGATGCCTGTTCGATGAAATCGAAAATATGCCTTGCCGGCGTGGGTTGGTAGAACACCATCTCGGGCCCAAGCTCGATCGCATCCGACGGTTCCTGCAAATCCAGCACGCCACTGATGAGCGCATCGAGCGGACCGTAGCCCTTGCCGTTGTCGCTACTGCGCAGCGAAGCGGCCCATGCACGCAATGATCCGGCGCCTTTGCCGCGCCGGATATCCTCGCGCAGTGTTTGGAAGAGCTGCTGGTTGATCGCCTCCAGCTCGGCCAGCAAGGCTTCACCGTGGGTGGACGACGGCAACAGGCCATGCACAAGCGCGCTTTCCAGTTGATCCAATACTTCGATGCGCCGCCCCAGTTGCTGCGGGTCGCGCAAGGATCGATCCTGTAGCCATGCGTCGAGTCGCGCGTTCCAGCCTTGGGTCATGATGTCTCAACGTTCTTTCGCAACAAGGAAAAAAGCATGGGCCAACCGCTCACCGTCCGAACCCTGATGGAGACGGATTTCGATGCCTGGCTGCCATTATGGGACGGTTACAACGCCTTCTACGGACGAACCGGCGCCACCGCCTTGCCGGCACAGATCACGCAGACGACATGGCGGCGCTTCTTCGACGCCTACGAACCCGTGCACGCGCTGGTGGCCGAACGCGATGGCGAACTGCTTGGCCTGGCGCATTATCTGTTTCATCGCAGCACTATCCAGTTGGCACCGAGCTGCTACCTGCAGGATCTTTTCACCCCGCCGTCCGCGCGCAGCATGGGCGTGGGTCGTGCATTGATCGAGGCGGTTTACCGGATTGCGGCGGACGCCGGCTGCCCGCGCGTGTACTGGCAGACGCACGAAACCAACACCACCGCGATGCGGCTTTACGACACGCTGGCGGAGAAGTCCGGCTTCGTCGTGTACCGCCATCTACTTCCCTGAGATCGACGGCAAGCGCCGCAGCCATTCGGCAAGCTGCGCCAGCACCTGGTGCCGGCCGGTCTCGGCTTCGTTGAAGAGCTCGTGGAACAAGGTATCGAAGAAGCGGCTGGTGAGCTGGTGGGTGGCCCATGCACCGTTGGCGAAGTCGCGGCTGCCAGACGGATCCACCAGGCGATCGCTGCCGGCCGCCAGCAACAAGCTGGGCACGCGCAGGCGCCATGCATCGGCGATGCTTGATGCACCGGCGCGAAAAATGAAGTCGGCCAGGCGCGGCGTGATCCAGCCGGTGCGCAAGGGATCGGTGCGGTACTCCTCCACCACACTTGTATCGTGCGACAGCGCTTCCACCGGCAGGCCGTTGCGCAATGGCAAGTTCGGCAATACGCGCGCCAGCACAGCCGCCAGCCGGCGCATCCAGGGCGGTTCGAACGAGCGCAAGGCCGGCGAAGAAAGCACCAGCCCCGAAGGTTCGACGCGCCCATCCAGCACCGCGCGCAGCGCGACCAGCCCGCCCATGCTGTGCCCGAGCAACAGCGGATGCCTGCCGGAGTGGATGGCGTAGTTTTCGTAGACGGCGGTGAGATCCTTCAGCAGGTCGTCGCTGTGCCGCAGGGCGCCGCGCCGGCCCGGCGTGCGGCCATGTCCGCGCTGGTCGTAGCTGCGAACGGTGTAGCCGTGGCTGACGAACCATTTGGCCAGTGCGTCGTAACGCCCGCTGTGTTCGCCCAGCCCGTGCACGATCAACACTGCGCTATGCGTGGCGCGGCCGGACCAGTCGCGCAAGAACAGCTGCTGGCCATCGGCCATGGTCAGCCATGTCGTACCGCCCCCGGTCATGGCATCTCCCGCCATCGACACGGGCGTCGCCTGTCGCCCCATAACCGCTCCCCCTGTTGGCTTGCGTACCTTACGCCTAGCATGGCTGGCGTGAGAACTCCCCACCGCAGGTACGCGCGCGTCATGGCGCCCACTGCGCCGTACGCGGGTCGGCCGCCCACGCGCGCCATGCCTGGACGTTCAAGCCGACGATGGCCAGCCATAGCGCCAGCGACGCTTCGCCCGGCAAGCAAGGAAACAGCAGATACGGCAACAGCGATGCCTGCAGCGATGGCGCAATGAAACTGATCAAGCCATCAGCGAAATAGCAGAATCCGGAAACGCCCAGCAGCAGCCCGATCAGGCGCGGCAGGAAACCGGAGCGGAAAATCAGGTAGCCGGCCAGCATTTCATCGACGCCATAGAACACGAACGAGATCAGCAATCCCGTGTCCTGCAACTGCACCGAAAGATACGAAAGCGCCTGCAACTGCTGCGGATTGAATGCCGCCATCGCTCCGCTTTCGGCGGCGAGTTTCAGCGGCACGTAGGCATTGACCATGTCGAGCGCTTCGATGGCCGTGCCGACCAACCCGCAAGCCATCGCCATGATCGCGACCACGCCATTGACGCGCCGGAACAGCATGAAGCTGATGACTTCGTCGGGCACGTTGCACAACAGCAGGATAATGTGCGCGGTAAATCCCATGCGGAACAGTGTTTCGTGCGCGGCGATGTTGTGCACCGTCGCCGCGGCGTCGCCCGGCACGATCAGCAGGCTGCGCACGTAGCCGATGTCGAATCCACCGGCCACGATCCCGATCAGGGAAACGATGCCGACGATTCTGGCCAGCACGAGCGGAGAGAACCGCTCCAGATCGGAATTCGACATGGCACTCCTGGCGAAAAGCCTTCCTGCCCTCCACCATGCGCCCGTCGGCGGGGATTTTCCCCGTGCCGGAAGTACTCCCGCTCAGTGCCGGGAATCGGCCTTGGGCAGTTGCAGTGCCAGGCCCTGGCCAAGCTCGTATCGGTCCACGCCGGCGGCCGCGGTTTCGCCGCGCTCGTGCACGCTCACGCGCCGGTCCTTGGTGATCACCCATAGGTCGGCATTGAGGCGATAGATAAGCTCCGCCTGGGTGCGTGCCGCCCGGTAGGCGCCGAGGCGCTTCTCCAGGTTGAACACGCGATCGACCACCATGCATTTGTCGCGCTCGCTGTAATGCTGTTGCAGCAGCGTCTGCACCCGGCTGGCGATGGCGTCCGGCGCCGTTACGTGAGTAGCGGCGCCGGACGCAAGCCGGCAGGCGCCAAGCATGCACATGATCACGACAAGGCGCGTGCCGGCGGTCACATTACGCTCCTCCCTTGGTGTTGGCTTCGCGCAGTTTTTCCGCGCATTCCTCGCAGCACACTTCCACCACCCGACCACCGATGGTGACCTTGATGGCGTTCTCGTCCAGTGCGTAATCGCACGCGGCGCAGGTTTTCTCGCTCATGGGATGTCTCCTTTGGTAACCCGTCAACGGGCACCATCAGGAGACCATTCGCAGCCGGGCTGCGCTGTCGAATTCTTTAGGTGTTTGCTTGCGAGGAGCGACGAAACTCGGCCGGCGAGCGTCCGTAGGCCTGGCGGAAGGCGCTGGTGAAATGGCTGTGGCTGGAAAAGCCCAGCTCAGCCGCCAGGGCCGAGAGATCGTCGTACTGCGCGATGGCATCGAGCGCTCGCGCCAGGCGCAATTGCAACTGGTAGCGATACAACGGCATCCCCTCGACCTGCCGGAACACCTGAGTGAGATACACCGGCGAGCTGCCGATTTCCTTGCCGATCTCGGCCAGCGTCCAGCGCCGCGACAGATCGCTGGACAGCAACACCTTCACGCGATCGGCCAGCCGCTGGCGCGCATGCGTGGAGGCCGGTTGCCTGGACGTGCGCGGCCCCAGGCTGCGGCATACCAAGGTAAGCACCAGTGCCTCGGCTTCCAGCGGCTCGATACTGCCGTTGTCCAGGCTATGGCGCAGCAACGCCACCAGCGCCTGCGCGCGGGCGTCGATGCAATGGGATTGCGTGCGAAAGGCAACGTCGCCCTGCCCCTGCAACAAGGCCTTCGGGGCCAGCTCGGCGAGCAGGCCCGGGGTCAGATCCAAAGACAGGCAGGAGTCGCCGCCATCCACCGGATGGCTGACCTGGTAGCCCTCCTGCGCGTTGAAAAACAGCACGTGGTTGGCGTCCGCCACGGCCTGGTCCGTACCCAGGTGGCGCATGTAGAGGCCACGATAGGGAAACACCAGTTGCGTGCTCGAGGCGCATTCTTCCGTACTGCGATGGCGGCAGGTGCCGCTGCAGTGGACGGTTCGCAGCGTCAACGATTCGGTCGACAGCAGCAGCTTGGACGTAAGCGTGGACATGGCGCGCTGGCGATGTCTTGGCGGAAGGTGCGCGCCAGCTTAGCAAGTCCGCTGTGGGAAGACCTGTGCCAGGACGATGGCTAAAGATTCTGACAGCGCGGCGGGGCCACCCAATGGTCTGCTTCACACACCCGGCGTCGGGTGAAAACACAGGCCAGGATCATGCACCGCGAACAGAGAATACGTGCCGAGCTTTTCCATCAACTGCATGCCGGCCCGGCGCCGCTGATGCTGCCCAATGCCTGGGATGCCGCCAGCGCCCGGGTGATCGAAAACGCAGGCGCCAAGGCGATTGCCACCACCAGCGCCGGCATGGCGTGGGCGCTGGGCTATCCCGATGGCGAGCAATCGCCGGTGCAGGAGCTGCTGGCGGCGTGCCGGCGCATCTGCCAGGTGGTCACCGCGCCGGTCAGCGTCGATATCGAGCGCGGCTATGGCCGCGATGCGCAAGACACCGGCGGCTTGGTCGGCGCGCTGATCCAGTTGGGCGTGGTGGGCATCAATATCGAAGACGGCACCGAGCCCGGCATGCAAACGCTGGCGCACCCGAGCGTACTGTGCAAGCGCATCGCCTGCGTGCGGGCTATCGCGCAACATCACGACTTGCCGTTTTTCATCAACGCGCGCATCGATACGTACCTGAGCAACCTGCCGCCGGAAGCGCGCCTGGAAGAAACCCGCAGGCGCGCACTGGCCTATGTCGACGCCGGCGCCGATGGCATCTTCGTTCCCGGCCTGGCCAATGCCGATGAGATCGCAACGCTCGCGCGAGTGCTGCCGGTACCGCTCAACGTCTACGCGGGTTATCCCCGCGCACCCGAGTCGCATGCGCTTCAACAATTGGGCGTGCGACGCATCAGCCTGGGCTGCGGCCCGATGCAGGCCACGCTGGCGCATCTTGGCGCCATCGCAGCGGAGGCGCTCGATGACGGGCGTTACGAGACGATGGGCAAGCGCATGCTGACCCCGGCCGAAGCGAATGGATTGTTCCGTTCCGTCGCACATACGGCGGAGCAAACGCGCGATGTGCCTTATGTCGGCATGGGCGATGGCCCGGTCGCCCAGCTAGTGGCCCGGCAGCGCCGCGCGCCGCTGCGCGAGATCGAATTGACCACGCGCAACAGCAACGCCACAGAACGCGCTCCGGCATGGCGGCGCCTGGTCGCATCCATGTTCGGCGACCGCGCGACGGCGAAGGCTGGTAGCCCATGATGCGCAAGCTTGCGCACGCGATGGCGTGGCTGGTGGTTGGGGCAGTGGCGCATGCAATGCCGGACACCGCTCGCCAATCGCTGGACGACGCATGGTGGACCGGCCCGATGATGGCCAATTCGGCCGCCGCCTTGCCGCAAGGCCATTTCCTGATTGAACCCTATCTGTACGACGTGCGTTCACCGCACATGGATAGCTTCGGTTCGCTCACCTACATGGAGTACGGCCTGACCAACCGGCTGATGGTCGGCATGATCCCGACCTTCGGCTACAACCGCACGGCAGATGGCCTGCACAGCAGCGGCATCGACAGCGGCGATCTGAGCGTGCTGGCGCAATACAGCCTCAGGTCGTTCCACGAAGGCAGCGCCATGCCGGCGATGGCGTTGATGGTGCAGGAGACGCTTCCGACCGGCCGCTACGATCAACTCAATCATCCAGCCGTGGATGCGCAAGGCAGCGGCGCGTACACCACCACGGTGCAGATGAATACGCAAACCTATTTCTGGTTGCCGGATGGACGCATCCTGCGCATGCGTTTCAATGTGGGTGGTTCCATTTCGCGCACAACCCAAGTCAATGGACTCAGCGTTTACGGCACGCCCGCGGGTTTTCACGGCAGGGCCAGGCCGGGCAACGCGCTAGGCGTCAATGCGGCATGGGAATACAGCATGACGCAGCACTGGGTACTGGCGTTGGATCTCTCGTATCGCTATGCGCGTGGCGCGCGAGTGGAAGGGGTTGCGAATGCGGTGCCGCTCGCCTACCGCTCACGCTCAAGCGCGTATTTCGGCTTCGCGCCCGCCATCGAATACAACTGGCGCAACAACCTCGGCGTGCTGGTCGGCGTGCGCGTATTCACCGGCGGCCACAATAGCCCAACCACAATCACACCGGCGATCGCGCTGAATTATGTGCATTGACGTCGCCCCGGCGTAAACCGGGGCGCAGCGCCGTTACGGCATCAGTTCTGATACGCCCCGCGATCGATCAGGCCGCTACTGGTGGTGCGCGACGAGCCCGCGTAGTCATACACCCCTTCCGCCGCCAAGCCGAGATTCACGCCCGTATTGATGGCCGGCGAACCTGCGGAGAGCTGCAGGTCGGGTGTCGTGGCGCTCCTGAACAGCGGATCGGCAAGCAGGCCGTTGGTTTCGTTCTTGCTCGCCTGTTGGAAACTGCCCAGGTCGGTATACGTAGTGTTGTTCCATATCCAATACGCCGACGCGCCCGCGTCGCTGGTATAGAACAGATCGTTTTTCAGTGTGACCGGTGCCGTGCTGGACGCGACGAAGCTGTTCACCAGCAATCCCTGGCCGTTGGCATACAGAATGTTGTTGGCGAACAGATTGTTGCTGGCGTTGTACTGCACCTGGAATTCGCCGCTGCCCGTCAGCAACGCATCGTTCTGGAACAGCGTGTTGTTGACGATCGTGCAATGGCTGGTTCCGCCGACCGAGGCCTTGTAGCCGCCGATGGAAATGCCCGCGATATTGCTGTAAAGCACCAGATTGTTGCGCGCAGTCACATAGCTGGTGACGCGACCGTAATGCTCGCTGGCCAGCTCGATGCCGAGATCCGCCGCCTGCACGTTGTTCCATTCGATGGTGATCTGCGTGCCGCCATCCACGTAGATGCCATCGGCGCTAGGCTGGTTGTTATACGCGGGATTGCTCGCAGAAGAAATGTTGTAGACGGTATTGCCCGCGATCCAGCCGTTGCGCGCCTGATCCAGGCTGCTGTTGGGCGCAGTTCCCTCGAAACCGATCGCCACGATGCCGATATTGTTGTTGTCGTGCACCTTGTTGTTGGTCACCTGCCAGTTCTGCACGTTACCGTTGACGGACAGCGATTCGCTGTAGCCGAGCGTCAAGTGATCCAGCTCGTTGTCATCGATGATCAGGTTGCTGATCGGCGTGGTCGCATTACCGTATACGGCCAATCCGAACGCATCGCCGGACGAGGTCTTCACCGTGGTCACGATGTTGTGGATGTGATTGTTGCGAATCTCGATGTGGTTGCCCGAGCCCACCACATAGATGCCCAGCGGCACCAGGCTCGAGGAATTGGAGGTGTAGTTCTGCAACTGCAAGCCGACCACGCGCACGTAGCTCACGTTCTGCAACGTCACCAACCCCTGCTGCCCTTGCGGTATGCCGAGCCCGGTACCGTCGATGGTGGCGGTCTGCCCCGGCGCGGAGGTCAAGGTGATATAGCCTGCCGTAGCAGAGCCCGAATGCGTGATCGTCACCAGTTCGTTATAGGTGCCACCGGCCACTTGCACCGTGGCGCCCGCGGGCACCGCATTCATCGCGTGCTGAATCGTCCGCCACGGCGCCGTGGCGCTGCCATTCGCGCTGTCGCTACCGGTGGTCGCCACGTAATACATGGCCCCGCTATACGTCGACGCCGCCACTGCCACCGCCGCTGCCCCATTCGCCAACGGCGCGGCTTCGGCCTGCGCCGTCACCGTCGCCGTGAACGAGGCCGGCGCACCCGCCGGCGCGGTATAGACGCCGCTGGTGGAAATCGTACCCAGGCTCGGCGCACCACCCGGCACGCCATTCACCAGCCAGGTAACGTTCTGATCGGTACTGCCCGACACCGTGGCCGAGAACTGCTGCGTGCCATTGGCAGGCAATGAAACTTGCGTGGGCGATACCGCCACGGTAACTGCAGCGCTTGCAGGCGTCGCCGCTGCAAAAGCGGACGACATCGCGGCGACCAGGGCGACCGCCCGTACTACGGAGAACGTGCGCATGCTTTCTTCGTCCTTACGAAAGGGAGAGGGATCTGGGGGTTTAAAGTGCCAGCGGTATCGAGCGCACTATGGAATATGTCGATGCTGCGAGCTGCGATGGTCTTCGCAATTGACGGGATACGTGCGAATCGAGCGCGATTGCAATGGATGAAGTTAATGTGACAACTGCGCATATCTTCGCGTCGAATATTTGCGAAGACCAATCGATCCGTCGGCAGCTTTTGCGGCTTCCGCTCTAGGCCGACCTACGCGCAACAGCCATCGATGAACTATCTCCATAGTTGACAAGCCGGAAAGTCCCGAGTATCTACTACGCCCATAGTTGCCAGGGGCTGCGCCTTGAAGATATCTCTTACCGACCGCGAAGCGGATGTCATGCAGGTACTCTGGGATCACGGGCCCTCGCTGGTTGCCGAAGTACGTGAGCGATTGAGCGATGAGCTCGCCTACACGACAGTGCTCACCGTGCTGCGTACGCTCGAGAGTAAAGGCTATGTCGGACATGAAGAAGAAGGGCGCGGGCATCGCTACTTCGCCAGCATCAAGCAGCAGGCTGCGCGCAAGAACGCGGTGCAGCACCTGACCGAGAAGCTGTTCAAGGGATCGACCGAGCTGCTCTTTTCACATCTTGTGTCGGAACAGAAGCTCAGCCCCGAGCAGATACGTCGCATGCAGCAGCTGTTGGCCGAGCGTTCCGACAAGGGGACGCCGTGATGATTGCCTGGATGGTGTATGCCGTCCTGGTGACACTCGCGCTGTGCGCAGCGGCGCTCGCAGCAGAACGCGCGGCCAAGGTTCGCCGGACGACGACGCGATGGGTATGGACCGCATCGCTGGCCGGCTCGCTGCTGCTGCCGACGGTGATTGCCACCGCATCGATTCGCCTCCCCCACGCTCTCAAGCCTGACGTTGCGCCAACGTCGATCGCCCTGCGCAATACGACGTCGGTACCGATGCCGCCCATGCTGCTTGGCCTGGAAGACACACAGGCGGGCGCGACACCTGTTCACGCCGATACGCTGATGCGCGGCATATGGGAAGCGGCCTGCGCGCTGATGATTCTGATCGTCACCTTGAATTCCGTGCTACTGCATCGGCGAAAGCGCGGCTGGCGCGAAGAATATTTGTTCGATGAACGTGTCCTGGTTGCACCGGATGCGGGGCCGGCCGTAGCCGGTCTGCTGCGTTCACGCATCGTCGTGCCGGCATGGCTGCTGCAAGCAAGCGAGGAACAACAGCGATGCGCGATCGCCCATGAGCGCTCGCATCTGGATGCGCGCGATCCGCAGCTGGTCGCCCTCGCGTTGGCTCTAGTGGCACTGATGCCTTGGAATCTCTTGCTGTGGTGGCAGTTCCATCGCTTGCGGCGCGCCATCGAGCTGGACTGTGACGCACGTATCCTGCAGTGCGGGCATGACGTCGGAACTTATTGCGAAGCGCTGATCCATGTGGGGCAGCAACAGTCGAGCCGCGTCGGTCTGGTACCGGCGATGTCCGATTCCGTATCGTTCCTGGAACTGCGTATCAGGCACATGCTGTACAAGCCGAAAAAATGGGCAAGTGCTTCGGTGGCGGCGTTGGTATTCATCGCGCTTGGCATGACGGCCTTCGCGGCGCAGGTAACGCCACCTGGCATCGTGTTGAACAACGACACGCTCGATCGCTACACCGGCTATTACCAGATCAGTCCCATTTCGCTCATTACCGTGACGCGTGCCGGCAACGGTCTCACCGTCAGGGTCAGCGGGCAGATCGGAGTACCGAAGCCATTCCATCTCGCTCCGCTCGACGAGACCCGGTTCGCCGTGGAAGGCGTGAACCCACTGGGGGTGATGCGTTTCCCTGGGGAAAAACCTCTGGATGCCACGGTGCATTTCATCACGGACGCCAATGGGCATGCCCTGCGGCTGGTCGCCAATCAGAACGGTCGCGTCATCTTGGACCAGCCGCGCATCGACAAGACCGCCGCTGACAGGATTAGTGACGCACTTGCAGCCCGCATCAAGGCGCAGAAACCATTTCCCGGCAGCGAGAAAGCGTTGCAGTTGTTCCTCAGCGATCCCGGCAGCGGCGCAGGCATGAGTGACGGTCTGGCCAGGGTACGTGCCCATAACAAGGCGTCGAGAGAGAAATTCCTCGCCGAGCTTGGACCGGTCGAATCCTACACTTTCACGGGCGTGACCAAGTTCGGCTCGGACCGTTATCTCGTCAAACGCCAGCACGATACGGAAACGGTGTTGTTGGTGGTCGATGAGGATGGAACCCTGGCGAGCGCCTTCCAATACACAGGAACCCGTACGTGGTGAGTGCCTGCCTATACAACTCAAGTCCGCTTCACTTCTTTCGATAGTCCTAGCCCCGCAGGACTGATAGCAATGCGCCTCATCCCATTCACTGTGGCCATTAGGGATGGCCGCAACAACATCTTCGCGCCCGCTTTCCCATCAGGAGTGATGATATGCAACGTACAGCGCCACGCTACCCCATTTTTCCGCGGATCAGTGCCGGGCTTCTTGTGGCAGCCTGGATCGGTTTCAGCTTCCTGTCTGTGCACGCTGCCGGCCTGAAGCCTGGCACTCATGCAGGCACGTTACAGGGCGCGCTCTATCGCATCGACATTCCGGCCCACTGGAATGGCGATCTGGTCATGGTGATGCATGGTTACCAACCCGTAGGCGCTCCGATTAAAACGCCCATGACCGCAGCCGATGCCACGCCTGTTTTTCTCAAGCTGGGCTACGCCGTGGCGCAGAGCGAGTACGTATCGCAAGGTTGGGCGGTGAGCGATGCCATCGTCGACAACGAGCGCCTTCGGCAATATTTCGTCCGCACATTTGCGCATCCAGCACACACCTATATTTATGGTTTCTCGCTGGGTGGCCTGGAAACGGCGGCGAGTATCGAGCGCTATCGGCACGCCTACACGGGCGCACTGATCACATGCGGCGTCACTGTCTCGACACCTGAATTCATGGCGCGGGCCGTCGTGACGCCATTGGTGGCCTTCGATGCACTGATCCCCGGGGTGT
Organism: Dyella sp.; assembly: GCF_051954575.1. Lineage (GTDB taxonomy): Bacteria > Pseudomonadota > Gammaproteobacteria > Xanthomonadales > Rhodanobacteraceae > Dyella_B. The sequence continues at coordinate 12,153 of NZ_JBQCHP010000072.1, forward strand.
TGCCGGATCTTGCTACTCCCAACTCACCGCCCTTCATTCCTCCGGCCGTCTTCGCCAAGGCGTTACAAGAGCATCCGAACGAAGCGGCCATACTGGAAAAGCGTCTACAGGAAACCCCCGAAACGCTGCCAACGCTGTCGCTCTATTACATGGGACTGCGCGAGCTGGAGCGTCGGGCAGGCGGCATGCCGGTGGATAACCGCAACACGATCTATCACGGCTTCGGCGACGACGATGCCTTCAACCGTCGAGTACATCGTTATACCGGCTCGGCCGCTGCCATGGCTTACGCCCAGCGCAACGTGACATTGAGCGGCCAGATCGACACGCCGCTGGTGATGCAGTGGAATGCCTTCGACCCAACCGTTCCTTCACGATTTCATTCCGTCTATCCCGACCAGATCCGTGCGGCGGGTAACGGCAAGTTGCTGACCGTGCTCGCACCGGTCGGCGATGGACACTGCAACTTCACTGACGCGCAGACCGCTGCGGCATTCGAGGCGCTCGTGAACAAGGCAAGCCTTGGAACGCATTGATCTAGTCGGCGCCTGAAATGCGTGCCAGCGCAGCCGTAATTTGGAGATACAACATATGCATCTAGCCTCTGTTCATTTAGCTCGCTGTCTTGCTGTCGTATTTCTAATGGGGCTTGCGGCGCCCATCCATGCCCGGTCCGATAGCGGCCCGACGGATGCCAAAGATCCTGCTTTGGCACGGCTCGACAACTTTGCCTCGGATTTGAGCCGACAAGGCACGTTCTCCGGTGTGGTCCTGGTCGCCAGGCATGGGCACGTCTTGTTCGAAAAGGCATATGGAAAACGTGACGCCAAGCATGATGAGCCAAACACAATAGATACGCGCTTCAACCTCGCTTCGGCCGGCAAGATGTTCACCAGCGTGGCAGTGTTGCAGCAAATTGCCGCTGGGCGGCTGTCGCTGGACACCCATGTCGGTGACGTGTTGAAGGATTATCCGAACCGGAACTTTGCCGACACCGTCACCGTCCGCGAGCTGTTGACGCATACCAGCGGAGCAGATGATGTCCCGTTGCTGGGGAATGAAAATGCGGCCAATCGCGCGCGCATACATAGCGTCGCCGATATGGTCGCGTTGGAAAGCCATCAACCGCCCGCCTTCCCACCAGGCACGAAGCAGGTCTACAGCAATTTCGGATTCGTCGTTCTCGGTCGCATGGTTGAAGTCGTCTCTGGAGAGGATTTCCAGAGTTACCTGCGCCGCCATATCTTCGAACCCGCCGGCATGACGCACACCGGCTTTATCGACTGCACAACACCTGATCCAAAGCTCGCCGTTGGCTACACCATCGACAATGGCAAACTGGTATTCAACTGCGAAACCTTGCGCGGATTTCCAGCCGGCGACGAAGCATCCACGATTGGCGACATGTATCGCTTCGTCCAAGCATTGCAGTCGGGCAAGCTCATTCCACCAGCGCTATTTGCACAGGCAACCAAGACCTATCGCCAGTTCATGGGTCTTGGCTTTTTCGCGACCGATTACGGCCCCGGTCATCTCGAGCGCGACTTTCGCTGGGGGCATGGCGGCAGCGCCGGTGGCGTTTGCACCGATGTGCGCACTTACCCGCACACCGGCGAAACCGTCATCGTGCTCAGCAACGTTAGCCCGCCAGCGTGCTTCCCCGTCGCGAATTTTCTCCATCAGGACCATGCCAAAGCGCATCAAAAACATTGACGAATTCAAGGATACCTATCCCATCAGTATCATCGCCACTATCGATCCACTGCCAAACTCCGCCGGTAGTACAGCATCCGAAAAGCAGGCGCGACTAGACCGAGCCGCGGGCGGATTTTTTTGTGAGCGCCATCAACGCATCCATCGACCGCACAAAGGCGCCAGCGTCGGCGGTTGCCGCCTGAAGAATAAGCGCGCCCTGTAAACCGGCAACCCAATCTTCAGCGAAGTTTTTGGCACGTGCCGGTGGCATGCCGCTTTCATGGGCCAAGATAGCAATGGCCTCGATCCAATGACCAAATGCCATGCGCAGACCCTGTCGGCCATCCGGGCCAAGTTGCGAACTCGCCAATTGGCCGAGTACGCACAGTGTGCGCCCACCCGCATACCTGTGATTGAGGACGGCAATGATCTTCTGTATACGCGTTTTCAATGATCCGGGAGCGCGCGCCATGCCGAGAATTTCGGTGTCGATCACGGCGGTTGCCCGATCGAGAACCGCCTCGGCCATCTGAATTTTTCCGTCAGGGAAATAGTGGTAGAGGCTGGATTTCCCGAGCCCGGTCGCACGCGACAGGTCGGCCATGGAGGCGCCGTCGAAGCCAAGGTCGCGGAATACCGTGAACAACCGGTCAACGATCTCTTCTCTGGTGGTCAAGGCAGCGGGCATAAGGGCCTACCTACGGAACATTCGGTACAGGGATATTACCAGCGGGGAATTCAGCATGCTTTCCTTGACAAGTTCCCTTGGCCAGGAGCATTGTACCGATCGTTCGGTACACATCGTTCCGCTGAAACGTCCCGCCTGGAGAAATCCCCATGTCCCAGCTTCGTCCGACTTATCAAACCGTCTCCGTCTCCGATCGCCGCACCGGAACCGCGCTCAATATCTTTTATCGCGCCGCCGGGCGCGAAGATGCACCCGTCGTGCTGTTGCTGCATGGCTTTCCGACTTCGAGCCACCAGTACCGCAGCTTGATCGAACGCCTCGCCGACAAATATCGCGTGATAGCACCCGACCTACCTGGATTCGGCTTCTCGGATGCGCCCGAAGCCAAGCGCTTTGGTTATACGTTCGATCATCTCGCCGAAGTCATCGCCGGATTCACCGATGCCATCGGGCTAATAAGCTACGCGCTTTACATTTTCGATTATGGCGCGCCGGTTGGTTTCCGGCTTGCTGCGGCTCGCCCCGAACGCGTTTTGGCGTTGATCTCGCAGAACGGCAACGCTTATGAAGAAGGCCTCAGTGACGGCTGGAATCCCATCCGCACCTACTGGCAAGATCCCACCGAAGAAAACCGTGCCAACCTGCGTGCGCTTCTGAAATCCGAAACAACGTATTTCCAGTACAGCCATGGTGAGGCCGACGCTGCATTGATCGCGCCTGAAAGCTATACGCTGGATCAGCACTTTCTCGATCGGGCCGGCAGCGATGAAGTCCAGCTGGACCTGTTCGGCGACTACAAGACCAACGTCGCCAATTATCCCAAGTTTCACGACTATTTCCGTACCCATCGCCCGCCGACACTGGCGGTTTGGGGCAAGCACGACCCCTTCTTTCTGCCGGCGGGTGCGGAAGCGTTTCGTCGAGATATACCGGACGCCGAAGTTCATTTCATCGACGCTGGGCACTTCCCGCTCGAAACGCATCTGGACGAAGTTGCCGGCATCATCCGCAGCTTCCTCGCACGCAAGGTGGACACGGAGCATGGCAGCGCCTTGTTTGGCACTCTCGGTCCTGCGTCAGTGCCAACTGAGGCCGAGGAGATGCTCGATGGCATGACCGGCATCTTCGGCTTTGTGCCCAATCTCGCTTACGCGCTGGCGGTGGAACCGGCGGTATTGGAAGCCTATGCAACCCTGTTGCAGTCCTTGGGCAAGACCTCGCTCGATCCCATTGCCCAACAGGTCGCCATGGTTGCGGCAAGCCGTGCAAACGCTGCCGATTACGGCATCGCCGTGCACTCGACATGGGCGGCCAAGCTCGGGGCGCCGGCAGCGGTCGTCAAAGCGCTTCGCCATGGCGGTTCACTGGAAGATCCCAGGCTCGAGGCTGTTCGCCGCTTTGCCGACGCCATCGCATCAAATCGCACGCAAGTCTCCGATAGCGATATCAAAGCCTTGAAGGCGGCAGGCCTGGATAGTCGCGCTGCGGTATCCATTGCCATGGCTACCGCAGCGAAGGTACTCGTCAATGCGTTGGCGCACTTGTCTCAAGCGGATATCGACGAGGGTTTTCGCCAATAGTGGTGACGCATGGGGTGGCGGTGTATCACCAAAGGCCTGCATGTGCGGCGGCATGTTGCGATCCCATATGTTCTGGGCAGTGATCGACGCAGGTGAAATGCAGGCCGCACGCCAGGACAACGATGGATCGTCAATGGCGCGCCCGGAGGGATTCGAACCCCCGACCAATGGCTTCGGAAGCCACTACTCTATCCGGCTGAGCTACGGGCGCGTGGTGAGCGCTGGCGCGGGTGATCCGGTGGGATGGGCGCCGAGCGGAGGTGGAGTATAGCGGAGGTGGGTGGGGATGCCCATCGGCTCGATAGGTTTCCGTGAAATGGCGGACTTCACCCCACCCCAATCCTCCCCTACTGCACGTAGGGGAGGGAGCAGATTGCGCTTACTTCGCCTTGATCAGCTGGCTCAAGGTATCCGGCTTGCTGGTGTCGCGTTCCAGGTGCGGATACTTCAGGCCGCCGTGGTAGTCGATGCGCACGGTCTTGTACTCATCGAAATTCTTCACCAGCAGTTCCACCGGCTGGTTGCTGTCCTTCGCCGAGGCGGTGACTGCCTCCTTGATCGCATCCGGATCGTAGCTGCGGCCGTTGACGGCGACGATGGTCATGCCTGGGGAGACACCGGCCTTGAAGGCGGGGCTGTCCCATAGCACGTCGTTGATCGCGCCTTCCTTGCCGATGGACAGGCCGAGCGAATACATCAGGTCGGCGGTGTGGCGGAAAGATTCGACCGCCTTGATCGCGTCGGAAGGCTTGTCGGTGTAGACCAGCTTCCAGCCATGCGCTTCAACGCCGCCGATCAGCGGACCATGGCCGTCCAGGCGCGTGCGCAGGTAGCTCTTCCAGTCATACGGCGCGATGCCGTTGAGCGTGTTGACCACGTCTTCGAAGGTGTAGGGATCGACATCCCACGCGCCGGGATTCACACCGAAGAAGGCTTTGGCGAAATCGTCGATGCTCTTCTTGCCGCCGCTGAGTGCGCGCAGCTTGGCGTCCACGTCCAGCCAGATCATCTGGCCGGCAGAGTAGTAATCCTCGCTGGCTTGGTAGTTGCGGTACGGCAGAGGTCGGCGCTGGGCGATGGTGGGATCGTTGGTGGTGTCTTGCACGTTGCGCCAGCTCGCCAGGCCCGGACGGCCCTTGTCGTAGGTGGCGGCGACGGCGGCAAGCATGTCCTTGAACTGGTTGTCGGTCCACAGGCCGGAACGCGCGGCCACTACTTCGCCCCAGAACTGCGTCTGGCCTTCGTACACCCACAGCAGCGAATCGCCCATCGGCACGTTGAAGTTCGGCGTGGCCAGATCCGCACCGCGGCGATACTTGCCGTCCCATGAGTGGTTGAATTCATGCGAGAGCAAGTCGCGCATCACCCAGCTCTTTTCCCACTCGGTGAAGTAGCCGGGCGGCGTGCCGTTTTCGCTGGAACGATGATGCTCCAGGCCGTTGCCGCTCATCTTCTCGCTGAGCGAGAGCAAAAAATCGTAGTGATTGTAGTGATGCGCGCCGTACAGCTTGTACATCTGCTGCACCAGCTGCTGGTGGATCTTGATCTGCTCGGGCTTGATGTCCAGATACTTCGGATCGTCCGCTACGATGTTCAGGTGCACCGGCGTGCTTGCGCCGGGATCAAGATCGATGCGCTTGTAGTACTTGCCGGCATAGATCGGCGAGTCGACCAGATCGTCGTAGTTGATCGATTTGAAATGCACGGCCTCGCCATCCTGCGAGGCGACTTCCAGCGCGGAACCGAACTTCCAGCCGACCGGCAGCTTCACGCTCGGGTCGGTCTGGATCTGGCGCGCGTAGTAGCCGGCGGGATAGACGGTGACGGCGTTCCACTGCAGGTTGAGCATTTCCGGGGTCATCACCACGCGACCCTGGCGGGTGTCCTGCGGCGAGAGGAACTGGAAATCCACTTCCACCGAGGTGGCGCCCTGCGGCACGTCGACGTTGAAGGCGTACACGTTGTATTGGTCGCGCGTCCACGGCAACGTCTGGCCATTGGCCTTCACCACCAAGCCGGCGAACTGGCTGATCGGGCCGGTAGGCGAGTGATGGCCGGGAATCCATTCCGGGTACAGCAGCGTCAGCGGGCCGGCCGCCGACACCGGGATTGTTTCGTGTACCCGGAACACGCGATGCGCCAGATCGGTGGCGTCCACATCAATCTTCAGCGCACCGGCGCTGTAGGGAGCGTTCTGTGGCGCCGGCACGTCGGCATGAACGGCCAGGGCGGTGCATCCGAGCACGGTGGCGAGGATGGCGGCGGCAAGCGGGGTGTGTTTCAAGGGGGTCTCCTGGTGCGGCGAAACCGCCAACATGAACGTGAAGGCGGTGTAAGGCCACGATGCTAGCCATGTGCGCGCGCGCCGCTCCCCTGCCAGAGGTCACGCGCCGCCTTGCAGTGCCTGGAATTGCCGCCACGCACGGCCGCGCCCGGCACAAAGACAAAACTGAATCGCAAGGGCTGGGCCAATCCCCTGGCAAAGTTCGGTTCAGGACGGTTGTTACAATCTTGTTACGTCGCGTATCCCCGCGCGACCCCGCGCCGCGACTTCCCCATCGCGGCGCCGGGCCAATAAAAAAGAGATGGAGTCCTCCATGAATAAGCTAGCCCTCTCGGCCGCTGTGGCCGCTCTTGCCCTGTCCCCCGTGCTGAGCCAGGCCGCCGCCCCTGCGGATGACGCCAGCACCGCCACCTACGGCGCCAACGTCAATCCCAACTGGCAAGACAATTTCTTCGTTGCCGGCCAACTCGGCCAGACCCAGGCCCGCACCAGCCTGCTCGACCACAACAACAGCGTGTTCCAGAACGTCCGCTTCGGCTGGCGCTGGAACGGCATCGTGGGTCCGGAAGTCGGCTATGTGTATCTGGGCCGCCCCAAGACCGACGTGTTCGGCGACGGCAGCACCTCGTTCTCCGCCAAGCCGCGTGCGCTGACGGTCGGCGTCAACGCCAAGTACAACGTGTACGAGAACTGGTTCGTCACCGCGCATGCCGGTTACCTGCGCTCGAAGACCAAGCTCGATCTGGTGTCGGGTGATGTCGGCGCCAACTACACCACCTACAACAACGGCCTGTATGCGGGTCTGGGCGTTGGCTATGACCTGACCAAGAACTTCAGCGTCGGCGTCAACTACGACAACTACCGCATCAATACCGGCAACAGCACCAGCGTCGATCACGTCGGCATCGGCCGCAACCGCGTGAACGTGGCGGCGTATTCGGCGTCGGTGGAATACCGCTTCTGACAAACGCCAACGCGTCGATGCAAGCAACAACAAAAACCCCCAGGCAACCTGGGGGTTTTTTGTTTTTTTCGAAGCACGTTTCACCGGCGCTGCAAATCATGAGCGAGATGAGCGAGCGAAGACCATCGACCACACATCATTTGGATCGATTAACTGTGATGTGACGCGTGACACCTCTGTGAACACTTAAGAATATTTCTGGGTATACGTTTTCATACACACATCGATCATTGCAATCGAAATTTGCTTCCACTACGTTGCCGCGGTTCGTCGTGGGGAAAGGATCGTTTTTTGGCGAACGACTTTGTCACGGATATAGGTCGAACGCTTCGGCTTATAAGCAAGCATCGCTGACGTGCGCCCGTATGGATCGGGGGAGGGTAATGTCCGGCATGCGACAAAGCCTCGTTTTTTAGATCGGAGCAAAGCAAACCAGTCCCGCTTCAGCGGTAGTGCTGTGGCCTGAAAGCCGCAGGGCGGGTTTTTCTGTTCTCTTCTTTCTTAAATGGGGTAGCAAATGTCCGACTACATGAAGCTCGGCCTGCTCAAAGCAGCAGCCGTTTCGAGCTTGTTTGTGCTCGCCGCAAGTGCAGCTTTCGCTGCCGGCGATCCTGCGCCACAAGCAAGCACGCCGCAGATAAGCAATCCCTACTCGCCAGCTTATGCGCATCCTTACCGGCATGGCGTGGTACCGACGCTGGAGCGGCACGCGAAGATGAAGGCGTACCTGCAACAGATCGGTGCAGCCACGGGCCCGGAGACCTTGTCCTTCGGCGGCGGCATCGATGGCATCGGCGTCACCAGCGGCACGCCCAAGGTGTACCTGGTGTTTTACGGCACCCAATGGGGCACGCAGGGCACGGATGGAAACGGCAATGTCACCTTGTCCAACGATCCCAGCGGTGCTGCGCCCTACCTGCAGAAACTTTTCAAAGGGCTGGGTACCGGCGGCGAACTGTGGTCTGGCACGATGACGCAATACTGCGACGGCTCGTCGGTGGCTTCGGGTGCAACCTCCTGTCCTTCCGGCGCGCCCTTGATCGGCTATCCCACCGGCGGCGCGCTGGCCGGCGTGTGGTACGACAACACGCAAGCTTCGCCTTCGGCGGCCACGGCCGCGCAACTGGCACAGGAGGCGATCAATGCCGCGGCGCATTTCGGCAACACCACCGCCGCTTCGAACCGCTATGTCCAATACGTAATCATCTCGCCCACCGGAACCAATCCCGACAACTGGCTGACTGGCGGCTTCTGCGCCTGGCACGATTACAACAAAGATGCCGGCGTGAGCTCTCCCTACGGCGATATCGCCTTTACCAACCTGCCGTATGTCTCTGACCAGGGCAGCAGTTGCGGCGCAGGCTTCGTCAACGCCGGCAACAATGACGATGGGTTCTCCATCGTCGAAGGCCACGAGTACGCCGAAACCATCACCGACCAGAACCCTGCCGGCGGTTGGACCAACACCACCGGCTCGAGCTACAACGGCCAGGAAAATGGTGACGAATGCGCCTGGATCAGTTCCGGCCAGGGCGCCTCGGCCAATGTGAGCATGGGCACGGGCAGCTTTGCGATGCAAAGTACGTGGTCCAATGACACCAACCGCTGCGATATCTCTCACACCATCGTCAGCGGCGGCGGCAGTGGCGGCGGTACGCCCACGGCCAATTTCAGCTGTTCGGCCAGCGGCCTCAGCCTGAGCTGCACGGATAGCTCCACCGACAGCGGCGGCACGATCAATTCATGGTCGTGGACCTTCGGCGACGGCGGCACCTCCACCGCGCAGAACCCGACGCACACGTATGCCGCCAACGGCACCTACAGCGTGACCGAAACAGTGAAAGACAGCGCCAGCGGCAAGACCAGCTCGCTGACCAAGTCCTATGCCGTAAGCAGCGGTGGCGGTTCCAGCCAGTTGCTTGTCAACCCAGGTTTTGAAAGCGGGTCCAGCCCGTGGTCGATGACATCGGGCGTGTACTGCACCAACAGCAGTTGCTCGGGCGAAACCGCGCATAACGGCGCCGGCTTCGCATGGCTGGACGGTTATGGCAGCAGCCATACCGATACGGTGTCGCAGAGCGTGTCCATTCCCTCGGGCAAGTCCAGCGCAACCTTGCAGTTCTATCTGCATATCGACACGTCCGAGACCACCACCACGACCGCGTATGACACCTTGAAGGTGCAGGTGCTCAGCAGCAGCGGCACGGTGCTGGCCACGCTGGCGACGTTCTCCAACCTCAACGCCGCATCGGGCTATCAGGTACACAGTTACAACATGACGCCGTACATCGGCAAGACCGTCACGGTGAAATTCACCGGCACGGAAGACACCTCGCTGCAGACGTCCTTCGTGCTGGATGATGTCAACTTGAACGTGCAGTAGGCGCTACGCATCAGGTGCACGAATGACGGTTCCCTCCCCTGCATGCAGGGGAGGGAACCGATCGCGGCAAGCTGAGGTTCGACGCTGCAAGTGAAGCGCCATCTGCCGGCATCATTGCCAAGCCCTAAAGTTTGTTCCGCCCAGGCCGATAGTCCTTATCTGGCTGCTCTTCGCAGCATATTTCCCCTCCCCGTAAGGACTGATCATGAAAACCGTACTCGCCGCGGCCTTGTTGCTGGCCGCACCTATCGCCGCTCATGCCGCCTGCTCCGCCACCGATTTTGCGATCCAGGACGTCAAAGTCGCTTCGGTAGGCACCGGTGTCGCCACGCGCCTTAGCGTGAAAGGCAAACTGGTGAACAACTGCGCATCGCCTGCCGCCGCCCAGGTTCGCCTGGATGCGAAGGACGGTTCCGGCAATGTGCTCGCTTCCAAGGTGGGCTGGCCTGCCGGCACCACCAATGTCAGCCCCGGCCAGTCGGTGGATTTCGATCTGGGTCGCCTGCTGCATTACCAGTCGGACATGCAGAGCTACTCGCTCAGCGTGGTCGACGTGAAAGCCTGGTAAGCCTTTTTCAAGCATCGATATTGCGTGTGAACCTGCCGACGGTGCTAGCCCACACCGTCGGCTTTTTTTTGCTTGTTCGCAAGCCGGGATAATCTTCTGGACATTACCGTGCGTGCATGTATTGCAATGCCCGGATCGTCACCACCGCTAAAGTTCGCCCCGTTCGGGCCGATAGTCCTTACAAGCCGGTTTTTCCTAGTCACCTGGCCCTGTAAGGACTGACCCATGAAAATCCTACTCGCCGCTACTGTTTTGCTGGTCGCACCCATCACGGCCCACGCCGCCTGCGCCGCCACCGATTTCGCGATCCAGGACGTCAAGGTCGCCGCCGTCGGCACCGGTATCGCCACGCGCCTGAGCGTGAAAGGCAAGCTGGTCAACAACTGCACATCCGCGGCTGCCGCGCAGATCCGCCTGGATGCGAAGGACGGCTCCGGCAACGTGCTCGCCTCCAAGATGGGCTGGCCTGCCGGCACCACCAACATCAGCCCCGGTCAATCGGTGGATTTCGACCTGGGCCGCCTGCTGCATTACCAGTCGGACATGCAGAGCTACTCGCTCAGCGTGGTCGATGTGAAAGCCTGGTAAGCCTTTTTTCAAGCATCGATATTGCGTGTGAACCTGCCGACGGTGCTAGCCCACACCGTCGGCTTTTTTTTAAAAGCCTGCAGCCGGCTACTTCGGTGGCTTCGTGGACTTGAGCACCCAGAAGCGAACCCTGCTGAATTTCGGCCCCGCCCAGGCGTCCCACACCGTCTTGTCGCCATCGCTCTTGGCGCCCGGCCAGTTTCCCAGCGCACGCGACATCGAACGAGCATACAGTCCATGCGAGCGCATGATCAGCGTCTTGCCGCCGGACGAGTACGCGTAGCCGCCGGAATCTTTCACATCACCCGGATACACCACAAGCACGTGTCCGTTGGGATGGTCCTCGCTGCCGCCGACCACCAGCGCTCCTGCCTTGGCGAGGTCGGCCATTTTGCGACTGTCGCTGGCATCCAGCTCTTCCCAGTCATTGCTGCGCGCCAGAAATTTCACCAGATCGTTGGCGACCATGTAGGGCTGACCCGGCACATAGCCCTGAATCGCATGCCAGACGAAATTGCTGCAGGAGTGCAGCGAATCAGGCATGTTGTAAGCGGCTTCCAGAACAGTCTTCAATTCCGGCATGTCATATCGTCCTTGGTGTATTCGTCGGTAGCGTTCTGCGCGATGTAGGCATGTTGCGCAGGCATCCAGCGCAACACGGGCAAGTCATAATCTCCACCCATCGCAGGGTTGCTGACATGTACGTGGATTTCGCCCGGCATGGCGTCCGTCGATGATCCATAACGCAAGCTCAAGGTGCGCGGCTCGTCGAACGGAAATAGTTCCGGCAAACGCGCCAGGCAATGGCCATCGGCGTCAACAAGCTGCGGGCGCGGAAAATTCGGCCAGGTTTTTTCGCTGGGGTGATCATCCAGATAGGGTTGCGCGAATATCGTCAGCAGCCACAGCCTGGGAGGCGTTTTTGCCGATGCCAGCGGACATGCCCTGACATAAGGCTTATAGCTATCCCATGTTGCCGCCAGCGGTCCGTGGTAACCCGCTTGGGATGGCGGCGCGCACTGCGCCTGGGACAACGTATGGAAGGAGGATGGCGCCGGATGGGGAGATGCCAGGGCGCATGCCGTCAAAGCCGCGCCCCACACGGCCAGGCTTCCCTTCATTACCGTTGATCTTACAAACTGCCAGCACATGCCATGGTCCTTCACGTTATGCAGGCCTACAACTTTATCCGATAACCCCTCTCCCTGCGCAAGACCATGCATCAGGGCACGCGCCGATGCGCCGCGTCACATCAGTGCAACGTAAACAACTTGTCGAACCCCGCCACGCGCAGCGTGCCGCGCAAGGCGCTGTTGGCATTGACGATACGGATCTCCGCGCGATCGCCGCCGGCGTGTTCGCGCAGCAGCAGCAGCATGCCCAGCGCGGAGCTGTCCATGCTTTCCACTTCGCCCAGGTCGATCACGTAGCTGCGCGATGGCTTGCGTTCGCCCAGGCACGCATCGTGGAAACGGCGGTGCACGCTGAAATCGAAATGCTGGCCCAGTTGCAGGGTCAGGCAATCCTGCTCGGTGTCGTGTTGTACGTTGAGGCTCATGACGGCGTTCCTTAGAAGAGTTCGATCTCGCCGGCATCCATGCTGTTCTGCAAGGCCGGACCGCGCGAGCGGATGCGGGCCTTTTCGCGCTGCAGCGCCAGGCGCTCGCGGACGCGTTCGGAATGCTGGCGCAATACCTGTGCATCGAATACTTCGCAGGCCAGCGTCTCGATGTCGCGCGTGGTGTCGGCGGCAATGCCTTGCAGCTCGACCAGTCGCACGCGCGTCTGGTTGAGCAGCTGGCTCAGGATGTCTTCGAATTGCAGCGAGCGAATGGTGGTGGATACGTCGTTGCCGAGGCCGCGGTTGATTTCCACCACCTGGTCGGCCACCGCGCTGGTGCGCGCATCGCTTTCGGTGACGTGCGCCATCATGGCGTCGATGTCGCCCTTGGCGGAAAGCGCCACGTTCAAGTCCTGCGAGGCCAGTTCGCCGACCAGGCCGCGCACCTGCTCCATCGCGATGCGCGCGCGCTCGACGTGGCTGCCGATCTGTTCGTTGAACTGGTTGGAATGGCTGGCGAGATTACGGATTTCACCCGCCACCACCGCAAAGCCGCGGCCGGCCTCGCCCGCACGCGCCGCTTCGATCGCGGCGTTGAGCGCCAGCAGATTGGTTTCCTCGGCGATGGTGTTGACGTTCTTCAGCAAGGCGAACACCGCATCCATTTCCTTCGACATGCCGTCGATGCGATAGACGATGCGCAGGCTCTCGCGCGACAGCTGCACGATCAGGCCCACGAAATGCTCCAGCAGATCGCCGGTGCGCGCCGCGAAATCCTGCACGGACACGCCGCCGTTCTGCACGTCGATGATCTGCTTCAGCAGCGACTGCTGCATGCCGGTCTTCTGCGACAGGCCGTCGAAGCCACCGCCCAGTTCGGACACCGCATCGCGCAGCAGGTCCAGCGCCTGATGCAGCTCGCGCGAGGCGTGGCCGAGCTCGTCGACCAGTGCGCCGCGGATGTCTTCGAGTGCTTCGCGCACCGGCGCGTGGTCGGGCTCGGGCGCCACTTCCACCACGGTGGCGGCGGACAGGCGGCGGCATTCGAAGATCCACACGGCGCACAGCGCGGTGATCAGCACGGGCGCCAGCCACATCGGATCCCAGACCAGGCACAGCAGCAAGGCAACGAGGCTCGCGGCGATGCCGATGAACGGGCGTGGCGCGGAGGTGGGCAGGATAGCGGACATAAGCGATTCCGATACGTCAGGATGCGGCGCGACGTGCGCCGGCAATGGGTTGATGCGCGAGCACCAGCAGGCGCGCGGCAATGTCTTCGAGCGGCAGTTTTTCGTCGGCGGCGCCAAGCTTCCACGCGGCACCGGGCATGCCCCACACCACCGAACTCGCTTCGTCCTGCACCAGCGTCGGCGCGCCGCTCTCGCGCATTTCCAGCAAACCACGCGCGCCGTCATCACCCATGCCGGTCAGCAATGCGCCGATGGCGGCGGCGCCGATGCTGGCGGCGGTAGAACGGAACAGCACGTCCACGCTCGGCTTATGGCGATTCACTTGCGGACCGTCGTGCAGGCGGCAGACATGCTTGGCGCCATCCCACATCACCAGCAGATGCTCGCCGCCGGGTGCGATGTACGCATGGCCTGGCTGGATCGGCTGGCCATCGCGCGCTTCGCACACGCGCATGGCCGAGCAGTGGTTCATGCGCGCAGCGAACGGGCCGCTGAAAGCGGCGGGAATATGCTGCGTGATCACGATCGGCGGTGCATCCGGCGGCATCGCCTCGAGCACCACGCGAATCGCTTCGGTGCCGCCGGTGGACGCGCCGATCGCGATGATGCGCTGGCTGCCGCGCGTGCCGGGCGATTGCGAGCGCGGCAACACGGCGTCGGCGGAGAGCCGCGGCGCCACCTCGACCTTCTGCACCTGCGTGTAGGGCCGCGGGCGCGTGCGTGCGGCAAGTTTCACCTTGGCGCAGATCTCCTGCGCGCTTTCGGCAAAGCAATTGGCCAGGTCGCTGGACGGCTTGGTGAAGAAATCCACCGCGCCGATTTCCAGCGCGCGCAAGGTCACTTCCGCGCCGCGTTCGGTCAGCGAGGACACCATCACCACCGGCATCGGGCGCAGGCGCATCAGGTTTTCGAGAAAGGTCAGCCCGTCCATGCGCGGCATTTCCACGTCCAGCGTAAGCACGTCCGGATTGAGCTGTTTGATCTTTTCGCGCGCAATCAGCGGATCGGCGGCCGCGCCGACCACCTCGATGCCCGGATCAGAATCGAGCATGGCCGACAGGAGCTTGCGCACCAGGGCGGAATCATCGACGACCAGGACACGAACTTTTTCCATTACCGCTTTCTCGCTGTGTGCTTCGTTAGTCTTTCCCCTCCCTCTGCATGCAGGGGGAGGCCGGGAGGGGTGAGCTCTTGCTCTCAAACAGCCAGGCGAAGAGCCTGACCCCACCCCGGCCCTCCCCTGCATGCAGGGGAGGCAGTCAGAAGTGGAGTTCTCTAAAACAGCTCCACCTCACCCTTTATCGGATCGTTCGCCAAACGCTTGAGGTAGCGCTGCTCGTTGGCCGCCAATTCCGCGTCGCGCTGGCTGCGCAGTTGCCTTACGCGAACCCTTCCGCTGGACGGGAAATACTGCAACTGGCGCGGATAGATGTCGCCCACGTCCGCCGCCACCACCGGCAGGCCTTCGGTTTCCAGATAGCGTTTGACGAAGGCGATGTTGCGCTGGCCCACGTCGGTCATCTGGGTCAGCACGCGGCCGCCGCCGAAGATCTTCACGGTCAGCGATTCACGCCTGCCGCCGGCCTTCAGCACGGCGTTGATCAGCTGCTCCATGGCGTCGCTGCCGTAGCGCGCCGCGCGGCCCACGGCGACCGACCAATCGTTGCGTTCGCCGCTCATCGGCTCGGGCAACATGAAATGATTCATGCCGCCGATGCCGCGATCGTTATCGCGAATGCAGGCCGATACGCACGAGCCGAGCACGGTGGAGATCATTTCCTCCTGCGCGCTCACGTAGAACTCGCCAGGCAGGACCTTCACCGTCATGCAGTTGTGGGTGGGATCCCAGAATCGGCGCATGTGCTCGAACCCGGGCAGGACGGGCGCGTTGACGTTCGGTGCAACGGCGAGGCCTCGCACGGGGGCGGTCATGACACGCGCTTCCGGTAGACGGTGCGGCCGACCAGGTCGAACGCATCGCTCAAGCCGTGCATCGATTCGGAATGGCCCAGGAACAGATAGCCGCCCGGTACCAGCAGCCCCGCGTAGCGTTCGAACAGACGCTGCTTGGTCGGCTTGTCGAAATAGATCACCACATTGCGGCAGAAAATGGCGTCGAACGGCCCGCGCATCGGCCAGTCGTGCAGCAGGTTGAGCGGCTGGATGGTGACCAGCTCGCGCAGACGCTGATGCACGCAGGCGTAGCCTTCGTACTGGCCTTCGCCGCGCAGGAACCAGCGGCGGCGGCGTTCGGTGCTGACACCTTCCATGCGATCGAGCGCGTACATGCCTGCTTGCGCGTGTTCCAATGCCTGTGGCGAAAGATCGGTGGCGAGAATGCGCGCATCGACATGGCTGCCGGTGCGCTCCAGCGCTTCGGCCAATACCATCGCCAGCGCGTAAGGCTCTTCGCCTGTCGCGCAGCCGGCCGACCAGATGCGCAGCCGGCCGCCGTGCTTCTTTTCTTCCAGCCAGCGCGGCAGCAATTGCTCCACCAGCAGGTCGTAGTGATGCATTTCGCGGAAAAACGCCGTGACATTGGTACTGATCGCGCTGGCCAGCTCGCCCAGTTCGGCATCCGGATCCTTGCGCAAGAGCTCGCAATAGCTGGCGAATTCCTTCAGGCCCAGCGCGCGCAGCCGGCGCAGCAGGCGGCCTTGTACGAGCTGGCGTTTTTGTTCGCTCAGCGCGATGCCGCAATGCCGGTAGACAAAATCGCGCAGGAACTGGAACTCCGCATCGCCGAGCAGCGGGCCACCGCCGTTTGCGACGACCGCGCCGAAATTCGAAACAGCTGCCGTCGTCATATGTGCGACTCCTTCCGTCCGGTCGTGTGCGATGTAGCGATCGCGTGGCGAAAAATGGCTTGGCTACCCAGTGTCACGACGTTTACCTCGTATCGTTATGAGAGCGAATGGCTTCGCTCCTGCATCCGTCGCGCATGCGGTCGCGCAGCGTCGATGCCCTTCCCCCTTCGGCTGCGCATCCAGGCAGCCATCACCAAGCGCGTGCCGCTTCATGCGCTCCCTGCGTGACAGGGAGCGCATGGGTCATCTCAGAATTCCTTCCACACGTCGCTGTCGGCCGTTGCCGGCACGCTGCGGCGCGGCGCAGCCGGCGGCGCGGACTGGCGCACGGCGGCGAACACCGCTTCGGTTTCGGCCAGAATCTCGGCTGCCTTCGGCTTGGACGTCACGGACGCTGCCGCTTCCTCGCCCAGGCGGAAGAAGTTCACCTGGCGCGACAACTCGCCTGCCTGCTCGTGCATGGCGCGTGCGGCGGCGGAGGCTTCTTCCACCAGCGCGGCGTTTTGCTGGGTCATTTCATCCATCTGCGACACGGCGTGGTTCACCTGGTCGATGCCGGCCGATTGTTCCTGGCTGGCGGCTGCGATCTCGGCCACGATATCGGTGACCTTCTTCACGCTGTCGACGATGTCGGCCAGCGCCTTGCCCGATTGATCGACCAGTTCGGAACCCGCGCGCACCTTGTCGGCGCTATCGTTGATGAGCAGCTTGATTTCCTTCGCCGCACCCGCGCTGCGTTGCGCAAGGTTGCGCACTTCGGTGGCGACCACGGCGAAGCCGCGGCCCTGCTCGCCCGCACGCGCCGCTTCCACCGCGGCGTTCAGCGCCAGCAGGTTGGTCTGGAAGGCGATTTCGTCGATCAGGCTGACGATGTCGGAAATCTTGCGGCTGGATGAGTTGATCTCGCGCATGGCGGTTACCGCCTGCGCCACCACTTCGCCGCCGCGCTCGGCCTGTTCGCGCGCACCGCGGGCGAGCTGGTTGGCATGGCTGGCGTTTTCGGCGTTCTGCTTCACGGTGGAAGTCATTTCCTCCATCGACGAGGCGGTTTCTTCCAGGCTCGATGCCTGTTCCTGCGTGCGCTGGCTGAGGTCGTCGTTGCCGCGTGCGATCTGCTGCGCGGCAGTGCTCACGGCATCGGAGCCATTGCGCACTTCGGCGACGATATCCACCAGGCGCTGGTCCATCGTGCCCAGCGCGGTGAGCAGCTTCGCCAACTCGTCGTTACCTTTCACTTCGATCGTATGGCCCAGCTTGCCGCCGGCAATTTCGTTGGCGACCTTCATGGCGTAGTTGAGCGCATGCGAGATCGAGCGGATCAACAGCGTGGAACGCAGCAGTGCGAACAACAGGCCGGCGAGCAGCGCGATGATGGTGATCAAGCGGATGCGCGCGTAGTTCTTCACCTGGCTCTCGAAGATCTGCGCCGCTTCGGCGCGCTGCGCCTCGACCAGCTTGGACATCGAATCCTGGCGCTGCATCAACAGCGGACGCAACTCCATTTCGACCAGGTCGGACGCACCCGGATCGGCCTGCTTGATGGCATCGAGCACGTCCTGCTTGGCCTGCTCGTAGTCCTTGTCGGTGGAGTGCCAGTCTTTATTGGCTGCGGCCACCGCAGGACTCAGCGGCAGCTTGGCGAAGCGGTCCTTGTAGTCGTTCATTTCCTTCTGATAGCGCTCGTACTCCGCCATCTTCTGCTTCACTTGGTCAGGCTTGCCGACCAGCGCGGCCGCCTCGCTCATGGTGAGGAAGGACTTCAGCGAATCGCTGCGCACCACATCCAGGTATTGCGAGGGCACCAGTTCGGATTCGTAGATGTGCTGGGTGCCGGCGTTCTGCTGCGCCATGGAGTACAGCCCGATCGCCGCACCGGCGAGCAGCATCACGCCGAGCAGGCCAACCAGCATGATCAGCCGTGCTCGCACCGTGAGCGATGTGAACTTGAATGTAGGGAAACGCAATTTCATCAGATTTATTCCTTCAGGCTACGGCTTTCACATTGCCGACTGCATCGAGGGCGGCGTCGAGCATCTGCGCGTCCTGCGGTTGCAACAGCTTGTCTGCGTCGAGCAGCAACACCATGCGGTCGCTGACCGAGGTCAATCCTTTCAGGTATTCGGTATCCACCGTGGTGCCCATGTCGGGCACGGGACGGATCGCGTCGCCGGCCACGTCGAGCACGTCGGATACGGCATCCACCACCACGCCGAACTGGCGGCCGGCCACGGTGATGATCACGGTGACGGTGGTGGCGTTGTAGTCCTCGCGGCTGAGGCCGAAGCGCAGGCGCAGGTCGATTACCGGGACGATCGCGCCGCGCAGGTTCAGCACGCCCAGCACGTAGTGCGGCGACTGCGGAATACGCGTCACCGGCGTCCAGCCGCGGATTTCGCGCACGGCCAGAATGTCGATGCCGTATTCCTCGTGCGCGAGGTTCACGGTGAGGTATTGCGCTTGGTCTGACATGTTCGCCTCGTCGTGGGAGCAGCCAAGTGGTGCCCCGGTACGAGAGAGAGATCGGCGGACGGGAGGAAAACTTGAGGTGCAACGGAGGGAGAAGTGGGATGCGGAAGGGCGTCAAAAGCTTGGCTTGGCGCCATTTGGCTGGCGCTGGCGGGCAGGCCGGAATATCCAAGCTACGGGGATCCGCTCCCTCCCCTGCGAAGTGGGGGAGGGTCGGGGTGGGGTGAAGCAATCTCGCGATGAACTCAAGTGATACGACAGGCTCGTACAACCCCACCCCAGCCCTCCCCTACTTCGCAGGGGAGGGAGCACGTCGTGGCGAGATTGAGGAACGCGGCACTTATTCACCCACCGCAGCAAACACACTCGCCGCCAAAGCCGGCTTGCGTACCACCGCCGCATCCCTTGCGGGCGCCTGCGCACCACCGCGCACCCGGAAAAACCCCATCTGCGCATGCAACCGGTCCGCCTGTTCCTGCATGGCGCGGGCGGCCGCGGCGGCCTCCTCGACCAGGGCGGCATTCTGCTGGGTGGCTTCGTCCATCTGCATCACCGCGCGGTTCACCTGCTCGATGCCGCCGGCCTGCTCCTGGCTGGCCGCGGCGATCTCATCGACGATGTCGACCACTTTTTTCACGCTGCCGATGATGCCGGCCAGAGCTTTGCCCGATTCGTCGACCAGCTGCGAGCCGGCCTGCACCTTCTCCACGCTGTCGCCGATCAAGGTCTTGATTTCCTTGGCGGCGCGCGCGCTGCGCTGGGCCAGGTTGCGCACTTCGTCGGCGACCACCGCGAAACCGCGGCCGTGCTCGCCGGCGTGCGCCGCTTCCACCGCGGCGTTCAAGGCCAGCAGGTTGGTCTGGAAGGCGATCTCGTCGATCAAGCCAACGATGTCGGAAATCTGCGCGCTGGCCTGCTGGATGCCCTGCATGGCGGTGCTGGCACGCGAAGCGACGTCGCCGCCACGTTCGGCCTGCACGCGCATGGCCACGGCCAGCTGGCTGGCGTGCTGAGCGTTGTCTGCGCTCTGTTTCACGGTGGAGGTCATTTCCTCCATCGAGGCGGCGGTCTCTTCCAGGCTGGAGGCCTGCTCCTGCGTGCGGTAGCTGAGATCGTCGTTGCCGCGCGCGATCTGCTGCGCAGCCGAGGTGACCGTCTGCGCGCTCTGCTGCACTTCGCCGACCACCTCGGTGAGCTTGCCGCGCATGCGGCCCAGCGCATCGAGCAGGCTGCCGGGCGCCGCCACCAAGGCGTCGTCGCTGCGCAGGTCGCCATCGGCGATGCGCGAGGCCAGCGCCAGCGCCATGCTCGGTTCGCCACCGATGCTGCGGCGGATGCTGCGCATGGACTCCCCCACCACCAGCAATACCAGCAAGGCGACCAGGCTTGCGCGCAGCAGCCTGCGTTTCAGCATCTGCACGAACTGCGCGTCGATATCGACGAAGTAGGCGCCCGCCGCCACGTGCAGGTCCCATGGCTTGTAGTAAGCGGTGTAAGTCATCTTGTGCTTGTCGCCCTGACTGCCGGGCATCGGCCACATGTATTCGGTCAGGCCGTGCCCATCGCGCTGATCCGCGGCAAGCATCTGGCGATAGAGGAATTTGCCGGTGGAATCATGGTCATCGCGAATGCTCTTGCCGTCCCGGTTGGGCATGATCGGATGCATGTGCATGATCAGATTGGAATCGAACACGTACACGTAGCCGGTGCCGTCGTTCCAGCGCAGTACGGAGACTGCCTCCATCGCGCGGCGCTGTGCTTCGCTTTCGTTGAATTCGCCCTTCGCGGCGCGCATGCGGTAGCTGTCGATCAACGAGGTGGCGGTGGCGACTTCATCGCTCAGTGCGCGCTCGCGCGCCTGCATCAGCAGGGATCGTCCATCCATGCACGTCATCACGGTAAGGACCACCAACCCGGTTATGACCACGGCGATGACCAGCCACACCCGCGCCGAAAGGCTGAGGCGTTCGAGCGTTTTCAATGGGGACTTCATGACGACGAACCTTCAATGACATGGGAAGACGGGGCGCACGGCCCCACCGCACTCCATGCACGGCCTCGCGCGACTTCGTATGCGCGAGATTTGGACATGCGCAGCTTCCCTCCCAAGCTGCGCAACTTTTTTGCTAGGCCGCCCGGCGTCGCGACTGCAGGCGGATCAATCCGGCCACGTCGACGATCAGGGCGACCGAACCGTCGGCCAGGATGGTCGCGCCGGAGATGCCGTCCACGCGCCGGTAATTGGCTTCCAGCGATTTCACCACCGCTTGTTGCTGCCCGACCAGTTCGTCGACGAACAGGCCGATCTGCGTGCCGTCCGCCTCGACCACGATCACCAGGCCGTCTTCGATGTTCTGGCGCGCATTGGCGCAACCGAACTGCTGGTGCAGGCGCACGATCGGACGGTATTCGCCACGGAAGCGGAACAGTTCGCCGCCGCCGGTGACGCTGCGCACTGCATCGGCGCGCAACTGGACCGATTCCACGATCGACACCAGCGGCACGATGTAGCACTCGCCGCCGACCGCCGCACGCAGGCCGTCGATGATCGCCAGCGTCAACGGCAACGTGATGGTGAAGGTGGTGCCCTGCCCCGCGCGGCTCTTGATGGCGACGTTGCCACCCAGGTCCACCACGTTGCGGCGAACCACGTCCATGCCCACGCCGCGGCCGGAGAGATCAGTGGTGACCGCCGCGGTCGAGAAACCGGGCTGAAAGATCAGCTCGCCGACCGCTTCGTCGCTCAGGTTCTCGCCGCTGGAAATCAAACCTTTCTGCACCGCCTTGGCGACGATCGCGTCGCGGTTGAGTCCCGCGCCGTCATCGGAAATTTCCACCACGATGGAACCACCGCGATGGAAGGCTTCCAGGCGCAGCGTGCCCACATCGCCCTTGCCGGCGGCGCGACGCTTGTCCGGCGTTTCCAGGCCATGGTCGATCGCGTTGCGCACCAGGTGCACCAGCGGATCGCCGATTTTTTCCAACACCGTCTTGTCCAGTTCGGTGTGCTCGCCGACCAGATCCAGCTTTACCTGCTTGCCCAGCTTCTGGCTGAGATCGCGCACCAGGCGCGGGAAGCGGTTGAACACCGAACCGATCGGCAGCATGCGGATGCCCATCACGCTTTCCTGCAAGGCGCGCGTGTGGCGCGCCAGTTGGGCCAGGCCGTGTTGCAGCATGGCCAGGCGCGAGGGATCGAATTCCTCGCGGAACTGATCGAGCATCGCCTGCGTGATCACCAGTTCGCCGACCAGGTCGATCAGGCCGTCGATCTTGTCGATCGCCACGCGCACGGAACCGGCATCGTTGCTGCTGGCTGCCGCGCTGCGTGAAGTGCCTGCCGCCGCGCCCGCATTCGTGGCCGGCGCCGCCACGGCTTCGACCACGGGTGCGGGCGGTGGCGCGGCGGCAACGAGCGGCTCGATGCTGAGATCGCATTCGTCTTCGACCCATTCGAACACCGCCGCGATGGCCTCGCGCGTGACCGCACCGGTCAGTTCGAGGCGCCAGCCCAGGTGGCATTCGGAAGGGTCGAGCGCGTCCAGCGTGGGCACACGATCCCACTGTGCCTCGACGACCAGCTGACCGAGCGCAGCCAGTTCACGCAACAGACGCAACGGGTCGTTGCCGCCGGCCAACATGCCAGCGTGGGGACGGAAGTGAATGATCCAGCCGCTGGATGCGGCCGGTTTTGCCGCAGCCTTGTTCGCGGTTGCAGGAACGCTGTTGCCCGCCGCCGCCGCAAGCTGCTGCTTGAGGTTTTCGCTATCGGCATCGGCCAGCGGCTGGCCGTTCTGCGCGCGGTCGAACATGCCGCGCAGGCAGTCCACCGTATGCAGCATCAATTCGATGATCGGCTTGTCGATCGCACGGCGGCCGTCGCGCACCTGGTCCAGCAGCGATTCGGCTTCATGCGTGAGCGCCGCCATGTCGGGAAAACCGAACGTGGCCGAACCACCCTTGATCGAGTGCGCGGCGCGGAAAATGCTGTGCACCAGCTCCGCGTCGCCACCCTCGTCGAGCGCCAGCAGCGCCGATTCCATGGCGTCGAGTCCTTCGAGGCTTTCCTCGAAGAAAACTTTGTGGAATTGGGCGATGTTGATGCTGCTCATAAGAAAGAAACCCCGGAGATACGCAATCTCACCCGCCGTCATTCCCGCGAAGGCGGGAATCCATGTCCGCCTTTCGCCTCAGAGCAAATGGATTCCCGCTTTCGCGGGAATGACGTCAGGAAATAGTGGCGGCGCGGTCAAGACCTCGACCGTGACACCCGACGCTGCTCAACCAAGCACCCGCTTGACCGTCGCCAGCAACTGCTCCGGATCGAACGGCTTCACCAGCCAGCCGGTCGCGCCCGCCGCCTTGCCTTCCATCTTCTTGTCCGTATTGGATTCGGTGGTCAGCATCAGGATCGGCACGCCCTTGTATTCGGCGCGTGTGCGCAGTTCGCGCACCATGCTGATGCCGTCCATCACCGGCATGTTGACGTCGGCCAGCACCAAGTCGAACTTCGACGAGGACGCCGTATCCAGCGCCATCTGTCCGTTCTCCGCCTCGCTCACCTCGTAGCCCGCGCTACGCAGGGTGAAGGCCACCATGCCGCGCATCGATGCCGAATCGTCCACCGCAAGAATCTTTGCCATCTTCCACCTCAAGTTCAGGCCGGCTTCTTGGCCGGCAATGCCAATGCTTCCATCAGACCCAACTGGCCGGCCGCGTCGTACAACGGCACGCTCGCGCCCGCCCATTGCACGTGCCGCTCGCGCTTCTTCGCTTCGTGCTGGAACACCACCAGCAACTGCAGCGCGGCCGTGTCGATGCGATCCACCGCGGCGCCATCCAGCACGATCTGCGATGAGCCCAGCGCGCCCTTCAGTTGCGTGTGCAGTTCGCCGACATCGGCGATGCGGCAGTCGGCCGGCATGCTCACCCGCGTTTCGTGTTTGCTCTTGGCGCCCATGGCAGCTACCTCGCTGGGTTGGTCTGTATGGGCTTTATCGGCGCAGCAGGGGGCAGCTTTAGGGTTTTGTAGGTTGGGGTTCGCACCCCAAACCTACGGCCTAAAGTTCTATGCCGACGCGCCGATACCCACCTTCAAAGGCCCACGAACCGTGCCCAAACCCGCACGCCGCCGGCCAAGGAGCCACGCGTGATCATCCAGCCAACCAGCCTCGCCGCACTGACCTGGCTCGGTGCAGCAGCAGGTGCCAGTTCCGAGGGCTGGCGCATTGGCAACGTGCTGTCCGCGCGGCCGCTCGGCGTCAACGAACAGGGCTTGCTGGTGCTGCAGGTGGGCGCGCTGACGGTGGAAACCGAGGCGCCGGGCACCAAGCTGCCGCCGCAATTCCAGGTGCGCGTGCTCAGTGTGGGCGCGCAGCCGCAACTGGAAGTGCTGAGCGCCACCGCCCCGCTCGACAGCACCGTGCATCAAGCCCTGCGCGAACGCCTGCCGCAGCAGAACGGTTACGCGCCGCTGCTGGCCACGGTGACGGCGCTGTCGCAGTGGTCGGTCGCCAAGCAATTGCCACCCTATTTGCGGTCCGCACTGGCCTTGCTCGAGCACAGCATGAGCACGCCGCGCGAACTGGCCACGACCGAAGGCTTGCGCCAGGCGGTGAACCGCAGCGGACTGTTTCTGGAAGCGCAACTGGCCCAGGCGCCCACCAACGATGCCACCGTCGTGCAAGATGACATGAAGGGTGCGCTGCTGCGCCTGATGACGATCCTGCAAGGCCAGGCCACGCTCAGCGAAAGCAGCGGCGACGAAGTCGATCCACCCCTGCTCTATCGCGGTGTGACCCCGCAAGGACGCCTGCCGCTGCCGCCGGAATTGGCCACTACCAGCGACGCCACCGAGCTGCTGCCGCGTCTCAATACCGACGTGCAGGCGGCGCTCGCGCGGCTGGAAGTGGCGCAGTTGCAGGCCAATCCCAACCACTGGATCGTAGAGATTCCCGTGCAGCATGCGGAGGGCGCCGACGTGCTGCAGATCTCGCTCAAGCACGAACCGGAAGCCGAACGCGATTGGACGATGGGCTTTTCGCTCGACCTGCCATCGCTCGGCCCCATCGTCGGTGAACTGCAATTGCGCGGTTTGCGTCTGTCGGTGCGTTTATGGGCGCAGCTGCGGGAAACGGTGGATCGGCTCGAAGGACAGTTCGCGGATTTGCGCCAACGCCTGGACACCACCGGCTTGTTTCTCGATCAATTGAGCGTGCAGTTCGGATTGCCGCAAGCCGGCAACGGCATGAGCGCCGTGTTCCTGAAGGCCACCGTATGACCACGCCCGCATTGCCCGCGCCACAGCGCAAGGTGGTATTGCGCCTGCCCAATGGCGGCGACGCGAATCACCTATCCACCGGCGCCGCGGCGCACGATGTGGAGAACCTGTTTCGTCATGCGCATGCGTTGGGCCTGCCCTTGCATCACGATCCGCAGATCGCGGCATTGCTGGTGTCGCTGCGCATGAGTGCGGATGTGCCGCCATTGCTGTATGCCGCGGCGGCGGCGGTGTTGGCGAGTATTTATGAGGCTTCGAGCAAGGCGTGACGGCGTGCGGCGTGCCAGCCAAGGTTGATGTGACCCGGCCATGTCGCCTCGAACCGTTGGGTTACGCTGCGCTAACCCAGCCTACGCGAGATCAGCGAATCGTCGGGAATATCACGATCGCGCAAAGGCGAGCAGCGCGGCAAGGTCATGGCCGTCGGCCTTTCGTAAGCCATCGACGTATCGAGCCCGCACGTCGCTGGCGCTGAGCAAGTTCGTTCTTCCCCAGGTGAATCGGGGTTCGCCCAGGCTTACCACAAGGCGATCGGCGAGCAGGCGTGATAAGCGGCCATTGCCATTCGGAAATGGATGAATCCACACCAAGCGATGATGAAATCGCACGGCGAGTTCGTCCGCCGGGTAGGTACGATGTTCCAGCCAATAGCGAACGTTGTCGATGAATACGCGCATTTCCGGGTGAATGCGGTAGTAGTCCACGCCGATGTTGCGATCGCTCCGGTGATACTTGCCGGCCCAATCCCAGACATCCCCATACATCCGTTTGTGGACTTGGCAAATGAATGCCTGGTCGACAATGTCCGGCGCGGCGAGGCGTCGTGCGAACAGCCACCTTTCCGCCTTCAGGATGTTTTCCTGTTCCTCGCGATTCAACTCGGAACGGTAGGTGATGTACGCCGGCTTGAGGCCTTTGCGTTCCTCCGGGCTCAGCTCGGTCTGCCCGTCATCCGCATCGAAGAGGTCGATCATCGCTACTTATCGCCACAGCTTGCGGTAGTCGACCTCGTTCTCGATGTAGTCCTGCAGAAACTCCTCGCGAACCATGCCGTGCAGGGACTGGTTTTCCAGCAGCATGCTGTGCTCGACCGGCTTGAGTTGTTCGGCGGCGACCTTCCTCGCCTGCTCCTGCACGATTTCCTCCAGCGACGTGTTGGGTACCAGTGCATAGACCAGCGTGCAATGCATCGCCTCGGCGGCTTTGCGTAGCGTCGCCAGCCGGATCGAACCATTGATTTCGGAAGCCTCCAGCCCGCTCAAGGTTGCCTGGGTGACGCCCATGCGCCGGCCAAGCTGTTCGGCAGTCATGCCCAGCGATTGCCGGATCGCGCGAATCCACCCCTGGTTTGGACGCGCCAATTTCTGGCGCAGGCCGGAACCGTCGCCAAGGCGAGCATCCAGGTTTTTGCGGGCCTTGATGTGAGCGGGAGTGGCAGTTTTCATAGCTTGCAGCCTATATCGTTGCGCAAAAAATATAGGTTATAAACTATAAAAACTCAAATCGAAATAGGCTATAACCTATTTGTGGCGCCGCTTATCATAGGCTGTAGCCTATGGAGCGCGCTCGCCCGGCCATGAAGCCAACGGCTGGCCTACGCCGCTTCCTTGCCAGCCCGATCCAAGCGGCACAGCTTGGCCACATCCAGCAAGGCGACAAAACCACCGTGCCACCCCATCACCGCTTGTACGGGATCGTCCGCCCGGCCCGAGCGGGCGGGCGGCAGTTCGATTGCTTCGGGCCTGGGTTGCAGCAGGTCGCCGACGGCGTCCACGCGCACGCCCACGCGATGGGTTTCATGCATGCAGACGACGATGCGCGCGGCCGAAGGGTCGCTTGCAACAGAAGTATTCAGGCCGAGCCGTCGACGTCCGTCCATCACCGGCACGATGTTGCCACGCAGATGGCAGATGCCAAGCAGGTCATCAGCGGCGCCGGGCACTGGTGTCGGCGCGCCATCGCGGATGACCTCGCTCACGCGGCTGAGCAGCACGGCGTAGTGCTGGCCGTCGAGCTGGAACGACAGCCACGGTTCGCGTGCGATCGCTTCGAAGTTGGGCACCAGGCTCATCGTACTTTTATCCCTTGCTGTCCGGCGTGGTCGCGCGCGGAGCCGCCGGCGTGGTGATCAGCGATGCGACCGGGGTGATGATTTGCGGCGACGGCAATGCAGCGGGCGGCGTTACGACCAGCGGCGGCGTTGACACGGGCGCGCTCGGCTGCGCGGCAACGGCGGTTGGCGCCGGCGCGGTGGATTGTTCATCCGTCGTGTCGCTCTGCGCGTCTGCGGTCTGGTTGATCTGCGCGCTGTTGGTGTAGAAACGGCGCGGCGCAGCCTTGTCGCTCAGCACCACCACCAGCACGCGGCGATTCCTGTTGCGGCCTTCTTCGCTGGCGTTGTCGGACGCGGGCCGGTATTGGCCCCAGCCGACAATGCCCAGCCGCTCCGGCTCCACGCCGTGTTCGGCGAACAGGCGCGCCACGCTTGCCGCGCGCGCGGCGGAGAGTTCCCAGTTGGACGGATAGACGGCCGTATTGATCGGTACGTCGTCGGTGTAGCCTTCCACGCGCAGCGGATTGGCGAATGGCGCCAGGATGTCGCCCAGGCTGGTCAGCACCTGCGTTGCCGACGGCGACAAAGTTGCCACGCCGCTTGGGAACAGGATGTCGGTGCGGATTTCGATTTCCAGCCAGGTCGGCGTGCGGCGCACCACCACCAGGTTCTTGTCGATCAGCGGCTGCAGCGCGCGTTCCACTTGGTTGCGGATGCGCTCCAGGTTCTGCTGTTCGTCGCTGAGCTTGGTCTTGTTCTGGTCCGACGGCGTGCCCGGCGTGGTGTTCGGCGTGGCGATGTGCTGGGTCAGCACCGGCAGCAGGATCTGCGCCAACGGCGTGCGCGGAATCGGCGCCGGCTTGTTGGTGGGCACCGGCACGCTCGATTGCGGCGGATTGGGCGTCAGCGGCTGGATCACCGCACGCGAGCCGTTGAAGGCCGACGAAATCGCCTGCGCCAGCGCGCGGTACTTGGTGGTGTTGACGCTGGACATCGCGTACAGCACCACGAACAACGCCAGCAGCAAGGTAAGCAGATCCGCATACGGAATCACCCACGCTTCGTGATTGGCGTGCTCCTCGTGCTTGTGCCGGCGCCTCATACCAGGTAGCCCTGCAGCTTGCTTTCGATCTGCCGCGGGTTGTCGCCCTCGGCGATCGAGATCAACCCTTCGATCAGGATCTCACGCACCTGCGTCTGCTTGGTGATCAGCCCCTTCAGGCGCGCACCGATCGGCAGCAACAGCAGGTTGGCCAGGCTGATGCCGTAGATGGTGGCGACGAACGCTGCCGCGATGCCGTGGCCGAGCTTGGCCGGATCGGTAAGATCGCGCATCACCGCCATCAGGCCCAGCACCGCGCCGATGATGCCCATGGTCGGCGAATAGATGCCGCCTTGTTCGTACACTTTCGCGGCGTGCAGATCGGCCTGCTCGCGCGTTTCCACTTCCAGCTCCAGCACGCTGCGGATCGCTTCGGGCTCGCTGCCGTCCACCAGCAATTGCAGGCCTTTTTTCACCAGCGGATCGTCTTCCGCATCGATGTGCGGCTCCAGGCCGAGCAGGCCCTGGCGGCGCGAGATTTCGCTCCAGCCGATTACGCGGCTGATCAAATCGGAAGGATGCAGTTGCGGCGGCTTGTACACCATCTTCAGCATGCCCAGCGCGCGCTTCAGCACCTTGCCCTGCGTGTGCAGCAGCAAGGCGGAGATAGTGCCGATGAACACGATCACGAACGCGGCCGGATTCCACAGCGCGGAGACGTCGGTGCCCTTGAGGATCGCACCGACGATCAGCACGACGAAGGCGAGGATGGTGCCGGCGATGCTTATGACGTCCATATCGCTGCTCTCGATGGGTATGTTCTCGATGGGTATGTGTAGGTTGGGGTGCAAACCCCAACGTGGCAGCGCACACACATGGCGATGTTGGGGTTCGCACCCCAACCTACGCGGACGTGCTCGAAGATAGCCGTCATGCCGACACCTTCAACGAGGGCAACAACGCTCCCCCTTCCTGCGACAACGCAGCAAGATCCAGCACCAGCGCAAGTCGCCCGTCGCCGGTGACGGTGGCGCCGGCCACGCCGGGCACGCCTTCGAACAGCGGTCCCAGCGGTTTCACCATGACGTCTTCGCGGCCGATCACCTCGTGCACCAGGCAACCCAGGTGCATGTGGCCAACGTGCAACACCACCACGTTGCGTCCGCCCGCTCCGCCGGCGCCGGCCCAATCGGCCAGGTCGCCCAGCACCAGTGCGCGTCCGCGATGCGCGGCGACGCGGCGACCGTCGAGCATGTGGTCGTGCTGGGGCTGCAGTTCGAACACTTCGCTGACATTGCCCAGCGGCAGCGCGAACAGGCGATCGCCCACGCGCACCATCAGTACGCGCAGGATGGCGAGCGTCAGCGGCACAGTGAGCTCCAGCGTGCTGCCCGAACCCAACCGCGAATGCACTTGCAGCGTGCCGCCGAGTTCGGCGACGCGCGTCTTCACCACGTCCATGCCGACGCCGCGGCCGGAGATATCGGAAATCTGCGCGGCCGTGCTGAAGCCGGGGCGGAAGATCAACTCATAACATTCGACTTCGGACAGGCGCGCGGCCTGCGCCGCATCGATCACGCCCTTCTCCACCGCCTTGCGGCGAAGCACGTCCGGATCCATGCCGCGACCATCGTCGCTGACCGAGATCACGATGCGCTCGCCGCGCTGGCTGGCCGAAAGCTTGACCTTGCCCTTGCGCGGCTTGCCGGCCCGTTCGCGGCCGGCCGGATCTTCCAGGCCGTGATCGACCGCGTTGCGCAACAGGTGAATCAGCGGATCGGCCAAGGCTTCGACCAGGCTGCGATCCAGATCGGTGTCTTCGCCTTCGGTGATCAGTTCGATGTCTTTGCCGAGCTGGCGCGCAAGATCGCGCACGATGCGTGGAAAGCGCTGGAACAGGCGACCTACCGGCTGCATGCGCATGCCGAGCACGGCGTTTTGCAGATCGTCGGATACGCGATCCAGGTCGCCCGCCATTGCCGCCAGCGATTCGTTGTCGCTGCGCGAGGCCAGGCTCAGCAGGCGATTGCGCAGCAGCACCAGTTCGCCGGCGCGGCTGACCAGTGCGTCCAGGCGCGTAGTGTCGACGCGCACGGTCGTTTCGGCAGCCGGTTTGGCGGCTGCGCTTGCACGCGGCTCTGCGGCGGCGGCCACCGGCGCTGCCGCAACGGGAGCGGGTGCTGGCGCAGGCGCTGCGACCTGGCCTGGCGCGCCGCCGTGGCCATGCAGGCTGTCCAGCAATGCTTCGAATTCGTCGTCGCTGATGTCTTTCTTTTCGACCACCTCGGGCTTGGCGCCGGGTGCGGCACCTTTGCCGTGCAAGGTGTCGAGCAGGCTTTCGAATTCGTCTTCGTTGATTTCGTTGGAGACGTGCTTGGATGCGCCCGGTGCACCGCCTTGCCCGTACAAGGTGTCGAGCAAGGCTTCGAATTCCGCTTCGATCGGATCGGCCGAACGCGCCGGCTTGGCGGTCGCATCGACGCCCGCGACCGTTTCCACCGCGGGCTGCAGACGCGCGAGCAAAGCCTGCGGCGGCGGCGACATCGCCGCACCGCTGGCCAGCGCCGCCATCATGCCGTTGAGCAGATCGAGCGCTTCGAGCAACGCATCCATATGCGCGGAGTTCAGCACCAGCTTGCCATTGCGCGCATCGTTGAGCAGTTCTTCCGCGCAATGGCACAACTGCACCATCGGCTCGATGCCGAGAAAGCCGGCGCCGCCCTTCACGGTGTGGAACACGCGAAACACCGCGTTGAGCAACTCGCGATCGTGCGGCGAGGCTTCCAGCTCGATCAGCTGTTCGCCCAGGCGCTGCACCAGCTCCCCGGCTTCCACCAGGAAATCGTCGCGCAGCTCGCTGTCGAGGTTGGCGTCCATCAACATGGTTCCTTGATGGGCCCGCGGCTCTTTGTGGCAACGCGTACGCTCTCCTGGCCGTCATTCCCGCGAAAGCGGGAATCCATGTCGCTCTGATGCAACGAGCAAAGGTGGATTCCCGCTTTC
>NZ_JBQCHP010000073.1:0-91159 GCF_051954575.1 Dyella sp.
CGTCCAGCGGCATGAACGCGCTTGCGGGTTCCACAGTCTTGGGGGCGCCTGGGCGCGCCCCATTTTTTTGTTGGGGGGATTGTCCATCTGGCAGGGCCGCTCGCCATAGCCTCCCTTCTTACGGGCGACGGCCGGAACGACGGAGAGGAGGGAAGGGGCAATGCCGTCACCGATAATCTTTCACGACATCCCACAACGTTCCCACGTGCGCCTCAAAATGCCTCCACCGTGCCACTGAAGACCGATACACCGGCCTCCGCACCTGCACCGCACTGGCGGTCTTCACAACCCGCGTATTCTCATGAAAACGCAGACAGCGCGGATCCCAATCCATTCCCAGGTACGCAAACAACCGCCGCGCCTGGCCTTCGGTATCCGCCACCATGTCTTCGTAGCGCACATCCAGGATGGAGTCGGACGGCAGCACGCGATGCCAATGCCGCATCAGCTCGATGTAACGCACGTAGTGGCGCCCTACGTCGCCAAGATCATAGGTGAAGTCGAGATTGTTTTTGGAAAACAGCGTGGCATAGCAGGAAAAACACGAATCCATCGGATCGCGCATGGCGTGGATGATTTTCGCGTTAGGCAGCATCAGGCGGATCATGCCGACGTGGGCGAAGTTGGCCATCAGCTTGTCGGTGATACGCGTCGCCTGCGGCGCCTGTTTCCACAGGTGTTCGATGTACGTATTGCCGAGTTGAAGCATCTGTTCGATCGACAGGCGCGACGCCATTTCCGGATACGTGTAGGCGGGCTTGCCCGCTTCCGCCGCCAATGCGAACAGCATGTTTTCCAGCTCCGGCCATTCACCTGCGCCATGAATGTCCGGATGTGTCGATAGAACCTGCTCGATCAGCGAGGTGCCCGAGCGCGGCATGCCTACGATAAAGATCGGCCCCTTGCCGGTCGAGGCAGGTAACGGCCGAGTGGCGAAGTAGCGTTCGTCGAAAACAGTGCGGATGTTTTCGACCAACGCGACCTGGGTTGCCTCGTCGGGCGCGAGCTGGCTGCGCTTGAGCCGATTGCCTTCCGCATAGGCGGCGAAGGCATCATCGTAACGGCCGATGTCCTCGCGCATCTTGCCCAGCGAAAACCAGTAGCGCACGCGCATATGGTTGGACTGGGTGGGGAGCTTGTAGGCAAGCTTCTCCAGGCGTGCGGGTTCGGCATGGTCGGGCGTAAACGTGCGCAGCGACGCCAGGTTGCAGTACGCCTCCACCGATTCGTCATCGATCGCCATCGCCGCTTCGAAATGTTCGCGCGCTTCATCCAGACGGCCCTGCCGGCGAATGCTGCGGCCGAGGTTGTTGCAGGCTTCCACGTAGTCGGGCTTGAGTTCCAACGCGCGGCGGTAATACTGCTCGGCTTCCATGTGGCGCTCCTGCACGTACATCAGGCCGCCCAGTTCGAAATGGATACGCGCGAGCCCCGCATCGAGCGCCAGGGCGCGCCGGTAACTCGCTTCGGCCTGCTCGAACGCGCCATCTTCGCGCAAGGCATTGCCCAGATTGAGGTGCGCCTCGGCGCTGTTCGGCGTGAGCGTGAGCACGCGGCGAAAGCGTTCGGCGGCTTCGGCCATGCGCCCTTGTCCGTACAGCGCCGAACCCAGCGCGTTGAGCAGATGCGCGTTGCCGGGTTGCGCATGCAAGGCTTCGCGCAGATGCGGCTCGGCTTCGGAGTGGCGATGAATGCTCATCAAGCTCAAACCCAGGTGCGCATGTGCCTGGTAGAAATCAGGACGAAGGGCGAGCGTGCTGCGGTAGGCGTCGATCGCTTCCTCGAAGCGATGTTGCACGGCCAGCGCATGGCCGAGCTTGAAATGCGCATCGACGAAATCGGGCTTGATGGTGCGCGCGAGATGATAGCTTTCCGCCGCCAGCACCGGTTGCTGCAATGCCAGCAGGCTTTCGCCCAGCACGTAATGCGCAACGGCATCCCACGGCGACAATGTGGCCGCCTGGCGCTGCGCTTCCACCGCTTCGGCAAAGCGACCCTGCGCATGCAATGCCGCGCCCAGGCCTTGCCACAACACGGCATGCGACGGACAGCTGGCGATCAGCTCGCGCGCCATCGCTTCGGCCTGAATCGACTGGCGCTGTCGGATCAGGCTGGCCAGCGTTTCCATGTCCCGCTTGTCGGGCGCATGGGATGGGCTTGCAGTAGCGTTTTGTGACATAGTTTCAGGCACCGTCTCGAAGGGATGTAACGGAGCTGATGGTCAAGCGCGGATGCAGCACAGAACTTGCGCTTGGATAGCGATGGTGTGGAACGCATTGGCCATCGCGCGGCTGACGCATCGCGTACCTTAGCGCAAACGGCGCGTCCGGGTTTGATCTGCCGCACATAAGCGGCGTTTTGCGGGAATGTGTCGGGCGCTGAGCTATAGTGGCGTGACATCCGCTTCACATAACGCCGCCGTATCGGTCTTCCATGGACAACACCGCACGCTCCGAACGCACCCGCCAGGCCGTGATCCAGGCTGCACTTGCCATCATCGCCCGTGATGGCCCCGGGCGCCTTACCTTCGACGCCATTGCACGTGAAAGCGGGGTCAGCAAGGGTGGAGTGATGCATCAGTTTCCTACCAAGGTGGATGTGCTGCGCGCCCTGTTGGAATACCAGATCCAATATTTCGACGACACTCCATCGTTGCGCGCGGCGAAAGAAGGCGCGCCGCAAAAAAAAGGCGCCCTGGCCGAACAAATCGCCAGGCTCAGGGATGTATCGCATCAGCCTTATTCGGTGGCGCACGCCATCGTCGCGGCGCTGGTGGAAGAACCCGAACTGCTGGCAGTGAGCCGGGAAACATCGCGACGCCACGCCGAACGCATCAAGGCCGAAGCCGCCGATACGGACCTGGCGCTGCTGCGCTGGATGGCTGCGCAAGGCTTGCTGCTCTCGGCCATGTTCGGCATGAGCCCGTTTTCCGAAGCGGAGCGGGAACGGTTGTTCCGTCGGCTGATGGATGACGGTAAATGGGGTGCTGCCGGCGAAGCGAAAAGCGCCGCCAAGCTGCGTAAAACCCGCAAGTAATAAGGACAGTCCCGCACGTGGTCGTCATTTCCGTGGAGTGGCGGCTTATGAACGATAAATTGCGTACACGATAAAAACCGTCCAGACGGTTTGCAAATCCAACGGCCCGCTGCTAGCCTGTATCCCGCTCCATCCCAGACGTAGCTGCTGCCCTCCCTTGGGCGGCGGGTGTCCCTTCAAAACCACACTCGAGATATCCCCATGAAAAAGTCGATCCACGGTCGGCCTTGGCTGGCTGTTGCCGCTTGCATGGCCCTGGCCGGTTGCGCGGGCGTGAAACCGGTGCAGTATTCCGGTCTTGCCTCCTCGCCGCAGTTGAGTCCCGATACCCACAACAGCCGCGTGCCGTATCGCTATGACACGCCGGTGAACTGGCGTTCGTACCGGAAAATCATGCTGGAACCCGTCGCGGTATATCAGGGCGTCGACAATCAGTTCGGCGCCATGTCGAATGAAGACCGCAACGCGTTGGCCAGTTACATGCAAAACACGTTCGGGCAAAAGCTGGCCACGCGCTTCGAACTGGTGAACGAGCCTGGCCCCGGTACGTTGCAGGTGAAGCTCACCTTGACCGGCGCGAAAACCACCAAGGCGGTGCTCGGCACGGTAACGAAGTTCGATATCGGCGGCGGCTTGTACAACAGCGTGCAGGCGATACGCGGCAAGGAGGGCGCGATGAACGGATCGGTGATCTATTCGGTGGAAATCTATGATGCGCTGTCGCGGCAACTGCTCAGCGCCTACATCACCAAGCAGTATCCCAACGCAATGAACATCGGCGCCAGCTTCGGTGCGCTGAAGGCCGCGCGCGTCGGCATCGACAAAGGCGCCGATGCGCTGGTCGAACAGCTGAGCAGTGAGGCCATGCCGGTGGACGGTATCACCCGATCACGGTGAACTGATGCATGCAACTGCGGTGGCGATGACCGCAGGAGTAGGTTGGGTTAGCGCAGCGTAACCCAACGTCTACGGAGCAACATCGTTGGGTTACCCCCGGATCAAGTCCGGGGTAACCCAACCTACCATCACGCATGCAGCTGCCGGGCTTTCAAGCCGAAACGACGCACCATTCGCTGTACCAGCGGTACCGCCAGAGTTTCCTCGACAGGTGCGAGAGCGGTTTCGTCCGCATCATCATCGAGCTTCAGCGCACCGCTGGCCTGCATGGCCCAGCAGAAGGCGTTGACGGCTTGCGTGGATACGCCGCAATGCTCGGCCAGGTTCTGCACGCGCCAGCCTTTGCGATAAAGCGCCGACGACAAGCGCAGCGCTTCGCGGTTGTCTGGAAACGCGATCAGGTCCGGCCATGCGCCGAGCCGATAGGTGGCGTCGCCGATCGGCGCAAGGCTGGCTTGATGGCGATGGCAGGCCGATACCAGGAAACTATCCAGGCTTTCGGAAACCAGGCCTTCGTATTGATGCTCGCACGGGGCGGCGATCGCCATGCAGGTCCAGGTGGCGTCGAGCAATTGCTGTTTAGCGACTTCTAGTTCTTCCCTGGAACTGGCGTAGATGCGCCGCGTGCCATGACGAATCACCACCGATGCAGTGCCGTTGCGTACCAGCACTTCATGCCCGTTTGCGCCTTGCAGCAGGCATATGCCCAGCAGCCCCTTGACCGCGTTGTCGTCGGCGCTGCCGGATGCGTCCTGCAGCAGGTGCTCGAGCATCTTGGCGATTGCCGACGCGGCGGCATGCTTGTCCACGCGCGTGCCGTTCAAGTGATCAGTGCGCTCGTCCTTGCTCAGGAAAAGCACGCGCGTATCGCTGTGCATGGCCAGTTCATAGGCCACCTGGCCTTGCTCGCTGTCCAGGTCGGCGACCAGGATGTCGCAGGGTTTGCCGTCCCACTTTTGCAGTTGAACAGGTGTGGAGGAGGACATCAGGAGTTTGCAGGCAAGCCAGAACCTGAGTTCCACTTCGTAGGGAAGGCCAGCCAAACCGATATGCACTTTCATGGAGGATTTCCTCCCGGACGCGACAACTTCAGGCACTCCCCTAAAGAACCTTGAGCTCGTATATCCGGGTCTGCGACAACATCACGCCTAACGTTCTTAGGCACATACAACACGCAAGGAAATCATCGCGGTTAATGCACATAACCGCTATCGCTACTTAGGTCGATTAACTGTCAGATGAGGTCAATATCGCGAGGCGCCAAAAATCAGCCGAAATTGTCCCGAAAGGACAGATTAGCGGCCGCTTCCTGCCATGCGGGGTGCGGCGGTTCTTGCATGTGGTGATGCTGCCTCGTCGTCATTCCGGGCGAA
Source organism: Dyella sp. (assembly GCF_051954575.1). Lineage (GTDB taxonomy): Bacteria > Pseudomonadota > Gammaproteobacteria > Xanthomonadales > Rhodanobacteraceae > Dyella_B. Next base: position 5,307 of record NZ_JBQCHP010000073.1, read on the forward strand.
GGCCGGAATCCATGCTCCGTACTGGGGATAGATTCCGGCCTTCGCCGGAATGACGGCGAGGTAATTTAAAAAATTGCGCTAAAGGTGCAAACCTAAAAGGGCGATTACGGCTTATCCGCAAACAGCTTCAAATCCACCGCATTGGCCATTGCCCGATAACCGGCACTGCTCGGATGCAGATGATCGCCGCTGTCGTACGCGGCCAGAATCTTTTCCGGCGCAGCCGGATCGCGCACCGCCTTGTCGAAATCCACCACGCCATCGAACGCGCCGGAGGTACGAATCCAGGTGTTGAGTTCCTGGCGCGTCTTCTCGCCCGCCACGCTGTGATACGGCCAGCCGTTGCCGCCATATGGCGTCAAGGTGGCGCCATAGATCTTCACATGCTTGGCATGCGCACGGGCGACCAGCGTTTTCATGCCGTCGATCAATTGCTGCGTGGTGATCTTGTCCTTCGCTTCCCACGCATAACCCGAGCCGCCGATATCGTTGATGCCTTCCAGCAGGATGATCCAGCGCACGCCTGGTTTATCCAGTGCATCGCGATCGAAACGCGACAGCGCGCTGGGACCGAAACTGTCGTGCAGGATGCGGTTGCCGCCGATGCCCGCATTGGCCACGCCGATCGACGAAAGCTTCGCATCGGCCTGCAGACGCGCTGCCAGGTAGTCCGGCCAGCGTTCGTTCTTGTTCTCCTTGGAACCGACGCCGTCCGTGATCGAATCGCCGAAGGTGACGAGCGTATGTTTTGCGGCAGGGCCCGACACCTGGACATCGGTAAGGTAGAAACGGCTGCCGCTCACTTCTTCGCGCGGAAAATGCACGGCCGCCGTGGCGTCGCCGCTTTCGGTGATGTAGCTGGTGGCGATCGCGGCATTGTGCATCGTGGCTGGATGGTATTGCGTGTCGGCTGGCACGTAGAGGCTCACCGCCAGTTGCTGCAGCGCCTTCACGTCCATCTTCACCGGATCGCTCAGCGCGCTTTCGCCCTTGGGAATGGTCACGGTGGGCTTGCCGTCGAACAGCAGCACATGATCGCTACCGGGCACCGTATCCGCGCCTTGCGCACTCAAGGCCACGTGCACCGGCCCCAGGGTGACGGGCACGTTGCCGAGCAGATTGGAAAGACGAACGCGTACCTCCGTGCCGCCGACGCTGGTGCGCACGATCTGCCGCACCGTCTGCGCATTGAGCACCGGGCCGGTGGTATCCGGCGCCGCCGCCCAGGTATCCACCCACGCTTGCTGATCCGCAGCGGCAGCCATCGCGCAGGTCGCGACCGCGCAAACGGAACTGGCGAACACCCATTTCAATACGTTACGACGCATGCCCTTCCTCCCATGTGGTCTTGGCAGCGGGCACGTATAGCAAAAGCGCGGTTACTTTAGCTATGAAGGGGGATTACAAAATTTATCAGGCAAGTGTTTGTTGCATCGCAGAAAAAGCGGCCGAGCGACGCGCTTTGGCGATGGCGCCGGTCTTTCCCTCCTATGCATGCAGGGGAGGAAGCTGCATTTCGCTTCGTACACGCGGCACTAACCAGGGAACACTTTGCTCAAGCATCATCCCATCCATGGCGCGCCGCATGCACCGCCGCCTGCGTTCGATCGGCAAGCTCCAGTTTGTGCAGAATGCGCTCCATATGACTTTTCACTGTGCCGGGCGCAATGTTCAGGCGCTTGGCGATGGCGATATTGGTCATGCCATGTGGTAGTAGCGCAAAGACTTGCCGTTCCCGCGGCGTAAGCCGCTCGATCATGCTGCCAGCAGGGATGATCGCTTGCGCGGGTGCGAGCAGTGCGGCGGCCAGCATGACGCCAACTGTATGCAACGAAGCGAGCTGTGTTGGACTGGGCGCGTTTGCATCGGTATCGCTCATCAGCACCAGCAAGCCGTTCGTGCGGCGGTTGAAGCGCAATGGAACGAAGACATCGAAGCCTGGCGGGCGCCAATGCATGCTCGGCATGCCCGTGTCATCGTCGATGGCGCGCAGCGCAGCCGGATCCATGACAGGCGTATCCGCTGGCAATCCACCACCGCGGCTGGCCAGTACGCGCCATTCCCGTTCTTTCCGGCCAAGCAGCCATCCATCGTTCCATTGCAGATATCGCAAGGTTGCCGCAAGGACGCCGTCCAGTGCGGCGGCATGGTTCCCGTGCGCTTCGAGCGCGCGAGCCGCTTCGGCCAGCAACGACTCCTGCGTGTGCGAGGAAGCTGCGCTGCCGTCGGATGGATCGTTTGCCTGGCGTTCGAAGGATGTGCCGGTCGGCATAGCGTGGTCTCTGTCGGATGGCCGCCCGTGTGTGCGCCGTGAAAGGCAAACTGGTTTAGCGCGCAAACGCAAAATCGCGCACGTATTTCCATTTTGATCGAGCAGGTATGAAGAGATTTACACGCGACTTGTTTCGACAGGCCTGCGTGGTCGTTCATGACAAGTCGCGCGCATGCCATGCACATGGCTTGTGACAAACAATGATGATGAGGTTGTTGGATTTATGAGAGACATCAACAATCGTCCGCTTCACTGTACTTAACATCGCTCGCCATGACAGGTCGGCACGTTGCGCAAACGCACGTGGCGATACGCATGCAGAAGGGGACGCGGCAGTGCTTCGAGTAAGAAGCCTGCCATACGACTTTTTCGCTCTAGCGCATTCCGGCAGACGCCGGAGTGACGGTTTGCTTTGGCCGAAATTCGCCGCAAGCGCAGGCATTCTTTGATCAACGGTTTTATCCACGGAGCATTGCATGAACGCAAAATCCTTCTCGCAGAAGTTGTTAGCCCGCGCCATGTGCGCCAGCTTGGGCACGATGATGTTCGCCACGGCGTTCGCCGCCACCACCGTCTCGTCGCTCGGCGTGCAGACTTCGTGGGGCACGATCAGCGAGCCCACGTTGCCTGATGACAGCCTGGTGTGCGCCAAGGTCCCGGCAACGCAGAAGCCGGTCAACGGTTTACTCGATGCATCGGTCGATGCCGATTCGTCCAAGTCGGCGCCGGACACCAAGAGCATTCAGACCGCCATCGACAACTGTCCGGTCGGCGAAACGGTGAAGCTGATCGCCGGCAACAACGGCCAGAGCGGTTTCCTGACCGGACCGATCACCTTGAAGTCCGGCGTGACGCTATGGATCGATACCGGCATTACCGTGTTCGGTTCGCGCAACCCGGCCGACTACGACAGTGGCTTAGGCATCTGCGGCGTGGCCAATACCAATGGCGCTTCGTCTTGCTATGCGCTGTTCAATGGCAACCATCTCACCAACAGCGGCATCATCGGTGGCGGCGTGATCGACGGCCGCGGCGGCGCGGTATTGAGCAAAGGCCCCAACGCCGGCATCCGCACCTGGTGGGATGTGGCCTACCAGACCAAGATCGCCAAGGTCACGCAGCACAATCCACGCCTGCTGAACATCAACGGCGGCAGCAACTTCACCCTGTACGGCGTGACGCTGCAGAACTCGCCGAACTTCCACGTGGTGCTCGATGGCCTGGACACTATCACCGCATGGGGCATCAAGATTCTTTCGCCGAGCCTTGCCTACAGCAAACCGGGCTATGCCTGCGCCAAGGGCACCACGCCGGATACCGTCTCGGGCGCTTACGCCACCTGCTTTACGCCCGAGACGGTGAAGAACACCGACGGCTTCGACCCGGGCGAGTCCAGCCACGTGTTGCTGGCCTATTCGTACATCAGCACTGGCGACGATCATGTGGCGGTGAAGGCCGGCTCCGGTTCGGGCTCGCAGCACCTTATGTTTGCGCACAATCATCTGTATTACGGGCACGGCCTGTCGATCGGCAGCGAAACCAATACCGGCGTGAGCGACATGACGGTGAGCGATCTGGTGATGGACGGTCATGACAGCGCGCAGAGCGTGGGCATCCGCATCAAGTCGGACGCGACGCGCGGCGGCCTGGTCAATGGCGTGACCTATCAGGGCGTCTGCATGCGCAACGTGCGCCAGCCGCTGGTGTTCGACGCGTTCTACAGCACCGCCAAGAGCAAGACGAAGTACCCCTCGTTCAAGAACATCAGCGTGAGCAACTTCCACGATACCGGCAGCACCGCCTATGGCGGCGGCCTGGCGGTGTTCGCGGCCTACAGCAAGTATCCGTTGCAGATCGCGCTGAACAACGTGCAGTTCGACGGCGCCCAGCCGACCACCTCCATGAAGGGCCATAACGGCAGCCCCAGCGTGTTGCCGGCCAACGTGGCATTCACCTTCGGCCCGGGTGCGGTGAGCCTCGCCAAGCAACTGGAACAGCAGCATGGCGGCGGCGTGAGCTTCGTCGATGGCATCACGCAGAATCCGGCGCCTGTGGATTGCAGCAACGCGTTCGTCACCTACAGCACTGTGTCGCCCAACGCGCCGTTCTAAGGCGTAGATCGATGTGTCGTTTCCCTCTCCCGCGCCAGCGGGGGAGGGAATCTTTTTATGGCGAAAAAAAACGGGGCTGGCGAAAGTAGGAAACCCTTCGCCAGCCCCGCCAGTCCAACCGGCTCTGAGGGGAGATCATGTAGCGCTTGCGGCTGCTCCCTGCGGCTCGTGGTACGGGTCCGCGAAAACACCGTGCCGGAGTGGATGCAGGGAAGCGGTTGGATCGGGCCAGTGTAAAAGCGGGCGCCGGAGCGGCCATTAGCCTGGTGGGACGTTTTGCTGTTATGTCGGGCCTTTCTATGGAGAGGGAAGGCAGGTCGGTGTCACACATATATATGTATGTGATGTGCAGACCCCAGAGCGGTTCTGCCTGGCGGGGATCTGCTCCCTCCCCTACGTGTAGTAGGGGAGGGTTGGGGTGGGGTGAAGCAAGCTCGCGATGCGCTTCAACCATGCGACAAGCTCGGACAACCCCGCCCCGGCCTCCCCTGCACGCAGGGGAGCGAGCGGTCGGATATCCCGACCGACCATCTGCCTGTCCCCACCGGGCCACCTCCTCCCCGCCACCTAAGTTGTCCACATTTACGCCCACCTCACCCCGCATGACAGGCCTCTTTGGACCTGCCATCTGTCCTCACGGGACATCACCAGTGATGACTGAGGACATTTTTCATCCCTGAAACCGCGATTCACAAGCAGATTTTTCGCGTCTAACTATCTGATTCGAAAGCTTGTCATAGCAAAAGCATGGCCCGCGCAGGCAAACCGCATGCGTGTGGACGAGCCCGTCCCGATGATCCACCTCGCCTTCGGGGGTGACAGGTCGAGACTGGGTCGGCCGCCCTCGGAACTTGAACGACGAGGGTTGGACATGAACGAGTGGTACCGGGGCGACGTCTCCGCGGAATATGCAATTGGCCTGCTCGAATACCTCGAGCAGTTAGGTATCAGCCGGGAGCAGGCGCTGGCGGATACGGGCATCGGCTCGGCCCAGCTGGAAGGAGATCTGCGTCTCACGACGCAGCAAGACGCCGCCCTGCTGGAAAACGCCCTGCGCCTGACCGGTGACGCCGGCCTGGGCTTCGAACTGGGCCTGCGCAGCGCGCTCACCTGGCACGGCATCCTGGGCCTGGGGCTGATGAGCTGCCAGACCCTGCGCGAAGCGCTGCGCCTGTGGACCGGCTACCTGGACGTGCGCACCACCGGGTTCTGCATCTACCTGCACGAACACGACGGCCTGGCTGAGCTCAACATCCAGGATCTGGCCCCGGGCGCGCTGTTGCGCAGCGCCTCGCTGGAGCGCCTGGCCACCATGACGGCCCGCCTTGCCAGCCAGCTCACGCAGAGTGAACTGGCGGACGTGGAGATGTGGTTCAAGGACGACCAGCCGGCCTACGCCGCGGCCTACGTCAGCCGCCTGCCCAAGGTGCGTTTCTCCACCGGGTTGTGCCAGGTGCGCATGCCCAGCGCCTACCTCGACCTGCCGCTGCCGACCGCGCACTCGCTGGTGCTCGCCCAGGTGAAGCAGCAATGCGAGCGCGAACGCATCGCGCTGGGCCAGAACAACTGCCTGATCGCGCGCATCAAGGGTCTGCTGCCGCTCGAAGACGGTACGTACCTGGGCATGGAAGAAGTGGCGCAGGCCCTGTGCATGTCCAGCCGCACGCTCAAGCGCAAGCTGCGTCACCTGGGTTTCAACTTCCGCCAATTGGTGGACGAGGCGCGCAAGCAGGAAGTGCTGCGTGACGTGCTCAACACCACCATGACGATCGACGAGATCGCCAACCGCCGCGGCTATTCCGATGCGGCCAACCTCACGCGCGCGTTCCGCCGCTGGACCGGCGAATCGCCCAGCCAGTACCGCTCCAAGCTGCCGTACAAGCTGGAACGCGGTGCGGCGGCGCAGGGTGTGGCGGCGGCGCAGATGGCGTGATGTGGTGATAGCGGGAATCGTCAATCGTCAATCGGGAATCGCGGATGACGCGCATGCGATGCTTTGCGTGCGCCCTGTATTCCCCGCTTGCGATTCCCGTTGGACGATGCGCGCCGTGCGACGCGACACCTCAGAGCAAATACAACAACGCCCGCACCAACTGCGTGGCCTGTGCCGGATCGCGCGGATCGATGCTGAAGATCGGCACGAACAGGCTCATGCGGCGGGCGAGCGCGTACATCGTTTCCATCGAGAACTCGGGCGCGAGATCGGTTTTGCTCAAGCCAATCACGAAGCGCAGGTTCGGATCGATGCGCGCAGCCTGTTCGACCGCCGTGCGGCAATCCTGCGCCAGCGTTTGCGAGGATGCATCCAGCATCAGCACGGCGCCGAGCGCACCGGGGCCGACGATCGCCGCCATGAAGTCCAGATGCTCGCGTCCCGGCAGGCCGTACACGTGCAGGATCTCGTTCGGATTGAGCTGGATGGTGCTGTAGTCGAACGCCACCGTCGTGCTGACGCTTGCGTCCGATGCAGCATCCATTGTGGACACCTCTGAGGACACAGGAGGGATATCGGATATGGCGCGAATGGCCGTGGTCTTGCCGGCACCGGATGGACCCAGAAACAGCAGTTTGATGGTCTTTTCAGAATCAAGCATGCGAGTAACCCAGCTTCAGCCCGAAGTGCCGTGCAACGCGTTGGATGAGAGAGGAAGGGGCGGCCGGCGCTTGCGTCGCATCTGGCTTGAGCGTGGTGCCGTCCGCGCGCGCCAGCGCACCGCTGGCCAGCGTCGCCCACAGGAAGGCATTGATGATGTCCGCGCTGAGCTGGGTGTGCTGCGCCAACGCCTCGGCCGACCAGGCCGAACGCTGCAGCAGCGCCGACAGGCGCAGCGCATCCATGTCCTCGGTGACGCTGCCCAGGTCGGGCCAGCGCGTGAGCCGGAACAATTTGCCGCCGAGCCGCGGCAGGCCGTCGCGGTATTTCACGCACGCCTTGATCAGGAAACCATCCAGGCTGCGCGATACCAGCCATTCGTTTTGATACGGATCTTTCGCCGGACGCGTCATGCACAGCCAGGTGCCGTCGAGCACGCGTGCCTCGGCAATGGTCAGGTCGCTGACCGAGCGCGCCAGAATGCGTCCGGCCGAGTGGCGCAGGATCATCGCGATGCCGCCGCGCTTCACCAAAAGATCCTGGCTGCAGCCGGCCTCGCGAATGCAGATGCCGAGCAGGCCTTGCACGTCGTCGGAGGAGACTTCCGAGGAGGGCTGCAGTTTTTCCTGCAACGCGCGGGCCAGCGCGGCGGCCGGCGCGTCGCGGTCCAGTTTCGAGGCGTATTGGGTCTCGTTGTCGCCGCTGCGCGGAAACACCAGCACCGGCAGGTTGCGCCGCTGGGCCATTTCATACGCCAGGCGGCCATGCCCGCTGTCGATGTCGACGATCAGGATGTCGCTTTCGTTGCCCTGCCAGTCCTGGATCTCGATATCGATCTGCGAGGCGGCCAGCAAACCGCAGGCGAGCGAAAGGCGCAGCTCGATCTCTTCGGAGAGACCGGCCAGGCCCATCTTGATGTGCTTGATGTTTTCGTCCGGCATGAAGGTCGCTTAAGGAAGGTTTTGCACGTGCGAGGAAATGCGCGCGGCCAAGTCCAGCGCCACGCGCCGCGACAGCGCCAGCATGACGTTGTGGCCCACGCCGATGGCCAGCGCCAGTGGATGACACGGATCGGCGATGCGCACGAAGATGCAGGTGTAATCGGTCATCGACACCACGGTCGATTGGCATGCGCCGCCGGACAACTCGCGCGCCAGCGTCTCGCACAGGCCCAGCAGCGTACCGGTCATCGCGGCCACGCGATGGCCTTCCTGCACGATAGAGGAGCGCACGCTGAGCAGCCGCGCATCGGCGGTCGTCACCACCGCCAGGCTGATCTCCGGATAATGCGCGCAAAGCTCGGCCAGCTCCCGGTCGCAGATAGCGCGAAGCTCCGCCATGCGCTTGAAGGCGGTAGTGACTGCTTGGGTTTCGGACATGAGGTTCAACCAGGCGGCGTGACTGTGGTGAATCGTCACGAACGCGTCGTGCGCCTGATGATGCACAGGCATCGCGATCGTAGTTTGTTGGTGCGCATGATGGCCTCACGCGCGCGCAACAGCCATCGCCTTTGCGGGTCGATTAGCTGTCAGTTGAGGTCATTCTTGTGCGGATGGCCCCAAACCACCGGCACGCACTGTGCGCCATGTCCCACTGTGACAGAGATTGGGCTGTGTGATGCCATGGCTCGCCCGGCGGCGGCGGCCTACCATTTTTTTGAAACGCATTCGAGCCAACGCAGCGCCGGCACGTCGAGGAAAAACCGCGCAAGCCGTCCTTTGCGCAAGCGCACGGCACCGACATACCTCCCTTCGACGGTATGGCCGGCTCGAAACGACGACCGGGGAGAGCAACCATGAAATGCGCGCGCTTGCAGCGCGGCTTCACGTTGAGCGAAGGGGTGGTGGTGATGGTGATCATCACCGTTCTTTCGGTGATCGCGATGAACGCCTACGGCAACTACATGACGCGCAACAAGGTGCAGGCGGCAAAGGCTGACCTGGTCGCGTTGTCGCTCAACCTCGAGAACGAACTGCAGCGGCAGCTGACCTACGGCGTGCACGACGGCATCAAGACCGACGACATCGTCAAGGCGTACAAAGGCTGGCATCCGTCGCAATCGAACACCTTCCGCTATGTGCTTACCTCCGGCGCCACCTATTACGACCTGAGGGCGGAGGGACTCGGCGGCCCCTTATCCACCTGCGTGCTGGAACTGCGCAGCGATACCACCGGCGCGATCGCCGGCAACTGCGGCTCGGTCACCACGTGGTGACGCACGATCATGCGCGGTAATCGCAGCACGCCGGGGTTCACCGCGATCGAAACGATGATCACCATCGGCATGCTCGCGTTTCTGGTGACGCTGGGCGTTCCGCTGTTGCGCACGTGGCTGCAGTCGGCGCATCAGCGCGAAGCCGCCGGACTGTTGAGCGAAGCGCTGGGGCGCGCAAAAAGCCTCGCCCTGCGCAATCGACAAGCATCGGCCGACCAAACCCTGCCGGCCGCGGCCGTGTGCTTTGCAGGCGGAAAATTGGCAGTGGTGGCAAGCAAGCCGCAAGGTGCGACCTGCGATGCCAAGGCTGAGTGGGCACGGCCCGTGCCTGCCGACGCGTCGATCGTACTGACGCTGACGAACATTCCTTTCCAGTGCGTGGCTTACAACACGCACGGCGTAGCCTTGGTCACCACGGTGAGCAATCTCTCCTGCTCGCAGGCGGCGCTCGACGTCAACGTGGCGTCCGGGGAGGCCTTCAATGTTCCGTTGCCATAGCTGCCCGTAAGCTACAGGACAGTCTCGTAGCTCGGGTTGGCAGAGTCTCGTAACCCAGTAGGCTGGGTTAGCGCAGCGTAACCCAGCACATCCGAAGCGGCACCAAAAACGCGACGTTAGCCCCCGTCAGCGATGGCAAAAACAGCCACCCGCGGATGCTAAAGTGCCCCCATGGGGAGCCCAATCTACGCCTTCGGTGACTTCCGCCTCGACCCTCGCGCCCGGGAGTTGAGCCGCCTTGGCGAGCCGGTCGTGATTGCCGCCAGCGCCTTCGATTGCCTGGTGTATCTGATCGAGCATCGCCAGCGCGCGGTGGGCAGGGACGAATTGATCGCCGCGGTGTGGGGCCGCTCCGACGTCAGCGACAACCTGCTGGCGCAAACCATCGTGCGGCTGCGGCGGGCGTTGGACGATGCGAGCGGCGAACAGCGTTGCATCAAGACCATGGCGCGCGTGGGTTATCGATGGATGCCGGAGACGACGGTGCTGTCCTCGTCGCTGCCGGAAGCGGGCATCGCGCAAGGCGAGCACCGCGGCGCGCGCGATACGCAGGAACGTCCTGCGCATTCCATGCGCGTTCGTCGTCCGCTGCTGATCGCGCTGGCGCTCACCATCGCCGTGGCCATCGGCTACATGGCCTGGCAGCTGGCGAACATCCATCCTGCTGCCGCGCCCATGCATTTCAAAGACGGCACGGCGGTGGTGTTGCCGGCCGAGGTGAGCGCGACCGACGACTGGAACTGGCTGCACCTGGGCTTGATGGACATGCTTTCCACGCAACTGCGCGCAGCGAAAGTGCCCACCGAAAGCAGCCGCGACGTACTCAATCTGCTGCATCAATCGGGCAACGCGCAACTGGCGTCGTTTGCGCTGGTGGTGACGCCGCACGTGGCGCTGTCCGACAACCGCTGGCATGTGCAACTGGATGCCAAGGCCAAGGACGGGCGGCGCTGGCAGGCGGAATCCTCTTCCGACGATGTGCTGGCGGCGGCGCGCACGGCGAGCGATCTGCTGTTGGTGCAGCTTGGCTACGCCAGCGGCGCAAGCCCATCGGCCGGCGGCGATTCACTGCTGCAATATCTGCTGCGTGTCGAAGCGGCGCAGCTTGCCGGACAGCCCGAGGTTGCACACCGGCTGATCGACGACGCGCCGCCTGCCATGCGCCACACGCCGGAACTCGAATACGCACAGGCCGAGCTGTATTGCGCTGAAGCGAAGCTGGATGCGTGCGAGCAATCGCTGGGCGATCTGCGCGCGCGCGTGTCGGCCACCGACAAGCCCGTGCTGCGCGGAAAAATACTCACCTCGCTGTGGTTCCCTTACCGGCGCAAGGGCCAGTACGCCGAAGGTGTGGCCGCGCTCGACGAAGCGGTGCGCCTGCTGCAAGGGCAGAAGGACAACGAAGCGCTGGGCAACGCCTACCTGGATCGCTCGCACCTGGAGTTCTATCAGGGCAAGCTGGACGAAGCGACGCTGGACCTGGGTCGCGCCCGCGTCAATTTCGCGTTGGCCGGCGATACTGTCGGCCAGGCCAAGGTCGATCGCGCCATGGGCGAAATCGCGCTGCGCCGTGGGCAGTACAACGCCGCGCTGACGCTGCTGCAACATGCCTACGAGCAATACCAGCGCATGGGCATGCGGCAACTGTTTTCCTCGGCGCTGGATGCCTTGGCGAACACGCAGAAACTTGCGTTGCGCTATCCCGACGAACTGGCCACTACCGATCAGTATTGGCCGTTCGAGCGCAAGCACATGGATTTTCTCGACCACTACGTGCGCCACCAGCTGAGCATCACGCGCGCGGTGGCGCTGGCCGACAACGGCCGCAGCGCCGACGCCGTCAGCTTGCTCGAAAGCACACTGGCGGCGGCAAGCGGTGACGAGGAAGCTTCGTTGCGCGCGCTGATCAGCATGCATCTGGCCAAGCTCGCACTGGATCGTGACGATACGCCCGGCGCATTGCAGTGGATCGGCAAAGCCATGGCCGGCAATGCGCTGGCCGACGACGGCGATCCGAGCGACTACGCCGAAGCCGGGTACGTGAACGTCGTCGCCGCGCAACGTGCCGGCAAGATCGACGAACTCAAGCGCGCGATAGCCGCGATGCAGGCGTGGAGCGAGCGCTTACCCAAGCAAAACGATGCAGTCGCGATGTGGCTGTTGCGCGCCAAAGCTATCGAGGCCTGGAGCGAAGGACAACACGACCAGGCGCTGCAGCAACTCAAGACAGCGATGACCGCCGCGGATGCATCGGGCGAACCGGAAGCCATCGTCGACGTCGGCCGTTCCTACGCATCGGCATTGCTTGCGGCCGGGCATGTGGATCAGGCGGTGGCGATCAGCGGCCGGCTGTCCGAGTGGGCCGGCGTCGACTGGCGCGCAGCATGGGTGGAGTCGCGCGTATTGCAGGCGCTGGGGCAGGGCGCCGCGGCGGACAAGGCACGCAGCAAGGCGCAACAACTTGCCGGCGATCGATCGTTGCCCAGCAGTGCGGATGGCATGTTGTAGGAATCTCGCGCAGTACGGATAACGATGCCGGCGCAACCGGACGTTGTCATGTGCGCCCCGCCGATGCATTCAATGGCCAACATTGCCACCTACCGCGCAGCCAGGCGATTGGCTGACATGTATCATCCGTCTCGAACGGCTCGATACAGACCAGGACCATGACGAGCACGGGGGCGACCATCTACCGATTCGACGATTTTCAGCTCAATCCGCTTGGGCGCGAGTTGCGCCGTAACGGCGAGCCGGTGGAGTTGGCGGCGAGTGCGTTCGATTGCCTGGTGTACCTGGTGGAACATCGCGAACGCCCGGTGGGCAAGGACGAGCTCATTTCAGCGGTATGGGGACGCACCGACGTCAGCGACAACCTGCTGGCGCAGACCATCGTGCGTCTGCGCCGCGCGCTGGGCGATGCCGGCACCGAACAGCGTTGCATCAAGACGGTGCCGCGCGTGGGTTATCGCTGGGCGTTGGACACGCAAGTGGTGCAAGCCGCCGCCGAGGTGACGCCCCCGCCTGCAGCGGCAGCGCCGGATGCCGGCGATCGGCGCAAAACGTTGCCGATTCGCCGCTCGCTGTGGATCAGCTTGTTCGTCACGTTGGCGCTCGCACTGGTCTATGCCGGATGGCAGATGCAGGGCAACCGTGCGGCCAAGGCGAACTTCCAGTTCCATCAGAGCGCCGCGGTGGTGTTGCCGGTGGAAGTGGTGGCGCCGGACGATTGGAAATGGTTGCACTTGGGGATGATGGACATGATCGCCACACGCCTGCGCGATGCGAAAGTGCCCACCGAAAGCAGCCAGGAAGTGCTGGCCTTGCTCAAGGACACCGACGATATGTCAGGTGCCAGGTTTTCGTCGTACGCGCTGGTGGTGCACGCGAGTGCGGAACTTTCCGGCGACCACTGGCGCGTGGATTTGGATGCCAAGAGCAAGGACGGCCGCACCTGGAAAGCCGAAGCGACCGGTAGCGACGTGCTGGTGGCCGCACGCACGGCCAGCGATCTCTTGCTGGCGCAATTGGGCTATACCTCGAGCAGCAGCGGTTTGTCGCTGACGGGTGGCACGGTGCAGGAATACCTGCAGCGCATCGATGCCGCGCGCCTTGCCGGACAGCCACAAACGGCACGCGAGCTGATCGACCAAGCGCCGCCGGACGTGCGCAACCATCATGAAATCACTTACTTCCGCGCCTCGCTCGAATGCGATGAAGGGCATGCCGACGTCTGTCAGCAACAACTGGAGGCGTTGCTGAAGCAACTGCCCGACAAGCAGGAAAACGTGCTGCGTGGCGAGGTCCTTACCGTGCTGGGCACGCTTCATTCCAACCGTCGCGAATGGGCGCAGGCCACCAGCGCGCTCGATGAGGCCATACACGTTCTGCAGGGAGACAAGAATTTCGGCGCGCTGGCCACCGCGTATCTCAGCCGCGGCTATCTCAACCAGAACCTGTGGAAGCTGGAAGAAGCCACCGCCGATCTTGGCCGCGCGCGCGTCAATTATTCGCTGGCGGGCGAACTGGTCGGCGTGGCCAAATCGGATTTCGCCATGGGCGTGCTCGCCTTGCGCCGTTCGCAGCCCGATGCGGCGGCGACCTTGCTGCAGCATGCCTACGATCAGTTCGTCAGCATGGGCATGCGTTCAATGCTGCCGTCCACGCTGGATGCCTTGGCTTACGCGCAACAGATGTTGCTGAAATTTCCGGACGAGCTGGCCACCACCGACCATTTCTGGCCGTTGGATGACAAAGCCAAGGATTTCGGTTTCGTCGGCGATGATATGCGGCGCGAACTGAGTTCGGTACGCGCCACCGCGCTGGCCGACAACGGACGCACCGCCGAAGCGAAAGCCTTGTTCGAGCGTGTGCTCAATGAAACCGACGCCGAAAAGGAGCCGGGCCTGCGTGCGCAAGTGAGCAAATCGCTGGCTGCGCTGGCGCTCGACAGCGGCGACAACGATCGCGCCGCGGCATTGGCGGCCGACGCCATGACGCCGGCGCTGGAGGAGGACGATCAGCGCGACTACGCCGAGGTATGGCTGACACGCATCACCGCCTTGCAGCGCGCCGGCAAGACCGACCAGGCGCGGCAGCAGATCGTCGCGATGCTGGCGTGGGAAGCGGGCCTGTCGGTGAAGAACGACTGGACCCATGTCTACGCGCTCCGCGTCCAGGCGGCGCAGGCGTGGATCGACGGCCACCGCGACCAATCCATCGAGCAGCTGAAGCGGGCCATGAACCTGGCCGACAAGCTGGGCGTGCCGGAAGTGATCGTGAGCGTCGGCCAGGCCTACTCGCTGGCCTTGCTGGAAACCGGGCATGTGGACCAGGCGGTGGCGATAAGCGGGCGGCTGTCTGCCTGGAGCGCCACCGACTGGCGTGCCGCGTGGGTCGAAGCGCGCGTGTATCAGGCGCTGGGGCAGACCGATTCCTGGGAAAAATCCCGCGCCACGGCGCAGCAGCTGGCGGGCGATCGCACACTGCCGGCGGCGTCTTCATCGGGTGAATTCTGAGGGCTTGCGCGGCGGCAAAAAAAGAAAGCGCTGACGTGGAAGCGGAAAATCACGTCAGCGCCATCAGTCGGATGACTAATGTCAAGGGTGGATGTTCGGGCAGTGTACGGCGGCCGCGAACACCCGGCTCTATCCGGACAGTGCCAATCGACTGTCCTGCCGGGCCATTGTTCGGCGCTGGCGTCATGAGGCCAAGGCCTCATCGAGCGTGCTGATTTTCCGCAGGCTGGCAGCGGCTTCCAGCGCGACGCGCCGCGGCCAGCTGTCCTCGATGTGTTCGGCCACCAGGCAGGGTTCGCTGGCGCGGCATTGGGGACAGGAAAGGTTGTGCAGCATCAGGTCGTGGACTACCGATTGGGTCATGGCCGATTCCCCTGCAGCGTTGAACGGACGGGTCGTAAGTGCTATCGGCGTGTGATGGCGCAACTTGAGTCGATCGAGGGCGACATGTCCAACCGTTCCATCAGCGTGCATGCGTTGTCGATGGCGTGACCCAGCGCCGTGTTGTCGAAGATGCACCAGCCCTGCGCGCCCGACACCGTGCTTGCGCGCAACCGCTCGGCCATTCGCTGCAGGAAGGCGTCGTCGTAGGCGTCGTAATACATGCGCGGCGAACCGTGCAGGCGGAAGTAATGCACGGCATCGTCGCCGGCGGTCTCGTCCGCATCGGCGTATGGCGGCGGATCGGCGCCCACGCGGCCGATCGCATGGCGCTTCAGCATTTCGGTCACGGCCGGTTCGAACCAGGAGGCATGCCGCGGCTCGCACACCGCCGGCCCTGTGTAATGCGCGCGCAGCAGGGTGAAGAACGCATCGGCTACCGGCTGTTCGCAGGCGGCGCTGGGCGGCAATTGGATTAGCACGCAACCGAGCTTGCGCTCCAGTTCCATTGCTTCATCCAGAAACTGCTTGAGCGCCGATTCCGCCTGGCGCAGGCGCTGGACGTGCGTGACGGTCTTGATCATCTTCACCGCAAAGCGGAACGCATCCGGCACGGATGCCGCCCAGCGGCGATAGGTCGCCGGGCGATGCGCGCGATAGAACGAGGAGTTGATCTCCACCGCGTTGAAGCGGCGCGCGTAGCGCTCCAGATGCGTGCCCTGGACGCGAAAAAGATGCGCGTGCTGCGCCGGAATGTTCCAGCCGGCGCAACCGATCAACAGCGATGGCGAAGCAGCGCGATGCATCGCGAGCGATCGTCGGCGAAAGGCCGGTCTGCGCAACGTGAACTGGCTACCCGTTCGCTCACATATGTGAAGGCGCCCAGTGCGAAAGCGGGCATGGGATATGCATGCTGCTGCCTGTCCGAACCTTCGATTTTGCAGGTAACCGTCATGACCACGATGCGCGTTGAAGAGCTGGCCCGGGAAGGCGTGGCGTTTTCGTTATGGCTGTCGGCGGTGCTGTTGAACATGGTCTCCGTGCTATGGCTGGGATTCCAGGGCTTGCAGTGGCTGCACGATGGCCGTTGGACCAACCAGCCGCCGGTGCTCAACTGGATCCGCGGCGTGTGTCCGGATATGTGCAGCTTCGTGGACAACCCGCATTCCTGGTACGGCGCGGCCAAGGTGGTTCGCGTGCTCTCCGAAGTGCCTTCCGGCCTGGCGCTGGCCTTGCTCGGCATCGCCCTTGGCGCGCTCAGTGTGTCAATTTCTGACCATCGTCCGCTGGCGCCCAGCGTCACCCGCCGCACCTTCGGCTGACCAGAAATAGTTGTCGGCGGGGACAACCCGCCCGGCCGACGCGCTACACTCCTGCGCCGACAATCTACCGGCGGGCATGCATGAGTTCCGAGCAGCAACAGGGCGAGTATCGCGGCATCAAGTTCGAGCACGCTTCCCATGGCGATGCCGATGCGCGCAGTGGCGTGATCTATTTTCCGGAAGATCCCCGGCAGCATGTTATTGCGAGCGGCGGTGCCGCACGCTGGGAAGCGGAGGCGAAAAGCCAGATCGATCAGTACTTCCGTGAAATCGACGTCGAGCCCGACGACGATTCGGAAGCATGATCCGGAAGCATGACTGATGGCAGGGTCACGCGATCGGGCAAGCTTTTCGTAGCATCGTGCATCTCCCCGCCACACCAGACATCTGACAATCCATGGCGGCTTGCAACGCATGGCGCGCGCTGCAGCGCTCCCGTTCATCGCGATCAGAGGCAGCTCATGGCGAAGCACTCTTCGATGTCGTCGCTACTTGTTTTTATGGCGTGTCTTGCCGGTGCCGGCGGTACGCCTTCGGCCACGGCGCAGCAAACCTTCCATGACGCGCCGAGCGCCGCGGCGTCGGTGGCCAATCCGTATCACGGCCAGGCCGATGCGGCGCGCGCCGGCGCCAGTTTGTATGCCACCGATTGCGCCAGCTGCCATGGCGCGGCGGGGCAGGGCAGCGGCAATATTCCGGCGTTGCGACAAGGGCCTGCGCAGCAGGCAACGGAAGGCGCGCTGTTCTGGTTCATCACCAAGGGCGCGGTGAACAACGGCATGCCGTCCTGGGCGAGCTTGCCGGAGCAACAGCGTTGGCAGATCGTTACCTACCTGAAAACATTGCCGGCGACGAAACTGGCCGCGGCGCAAACGGCGGCGCCGACCGCGTCGACCATCACCACGCCACCACCCACGCCGCCGTTCACCGATTTCCGTTACGAAATACCCGGCGCGACACGTAAGATCACCGTCGCCGATCTGCCCGCGCCTTATGCCACGCATTCGGCCGGCAATGGGCCTGACATGGTGTCGCGTCCTGAAGGCGCGCTGCCCAAGGCGCCGCCGGGGTTCAAGGTAAACCTGTATGCGGAAGGCCTGGATACGCCGCGCGTGATTCGCACCGCGCCCAACGGCGACATTTTTCTCGCCGAAAGCGGCAGCGGCCAGATTCGCGTGTATCGCGGCATGACGGCGGACGGCAAACCGGCGCAGACGGCCGTATTCGCGAGCGATCTGAAGCGGCCGTACGGCATTGCGTTCTACCCCAATGGATCGAACCCGCAATGGATCTACATCGGCGACACCAATGCCGTGTTGCGCTTTCCTTATCGCAACGGTGACCTGAAAGCGCGCGGCCCGGCCGAGCACATCGCTGATCTGCCGACCGGCGGCCATTGGACGCGCGACCTAGCGTTTTCGCTCGACAACAAAACCCTGTTCGTTGCAGTGGGTTCGGCATCCAACGTCGACGATCCGGATACCACGCCGGAGGAAAAACATCGCGCGAACATTCTCGCGTTCGATCCGGACGGCGCCCACATGCGCGTGTATGCCTCGGGCATTCGCAATCCTTCAGGCATCGCGATCGATCCGAAGAGCGGCCAGCTGTGGACCACTGTCAACGAACGCGACGGCCTGGGCGACAACCTCGTGCCCGACTACATCACCAGCGTGCGCGAAGGGGGGGTCTACGGATGGCCGTGGTGGTACATGGGCGGCCATCAGGATCCGCGCCACCAGGGCAAGCATCCGGAATTGAAGGACAAGGTGATCACGCCCGACGTGCTGTTGCAGCCGCATAACGCATCGCTGCAGATCACCTTCTACGAAGCCGGCCATTTTCCCGCCGAATACCGGGGCGATCTGTTCGCCGCCGAACACGGTTCCTGGAACAAGGCCACGCGCGTGGGTTACGAGGTGATCCGCATACCGCGCCATCACACGCCCAAGGCAAGCGGCGATTACCAGGATTTCCTCACCGGTTTCGTATTACCGGATGGACGCGTGTGGGGCAGGCCGGTAAGCCTTGCCACGGCGCCGGATGGTTCCTTGCTGGTGACCGATGACGGCTCCAATTCGATCTGGCGCGTCGACTACGTCGGCCAATAACGTAGGTTGGGGTGCAAACCCCAACATGGCGATCCACGCATGCATGGCGACGTTGGGGTTTGCACCCCAACCTACGTGCTCGCGAGCATTGCCTCACGCATCAGCGTAATATCCGTGCCACAGCCGCCACACGCGACGGCTGCCTAGTGAGCACGTCGGCCGGGAGCCTGCGTCATGTCACGCAAAGCATGGATCGTGTGGGGAGCCATCTTGTGCGCCGCACTGGCCCTGGCCTGGACGCGCTCGACCGTCGAGGCGCCGGCAAGCGAGGCATTCGTCGCGCGCATCGAATTGAATGGCCCGATCGGCCCGGCCGCCGCCGAATACGTAACCAGCGCCATCCACCGCGCCACCGACGATGGCGCCAAAGCGATCGTGCTGCAGATGGATACGCCCGGCGGTTTGCTGGAATCGATGCGCGACATCATCGCCGGCATCCTGGCGGCGAAAATTCCGGTGCTCGGCTATGTGGCGCCGAGCGGTGCACGCGCCGCTTCGGCCGGCACGTACATTCTTTATGCGTGCCCGATTGCGGCAATGGCGCCGGGCACGCATCTGGGTGCCGCCACACCGATCGAAATGGGTGGACGTACGCCGATGCCGTCGCCGCTGGACAGCGCGCCTTCATCGAGTAAGTCCAGCGACAAGGCCGACACACGTTCCGGCACGGATGCGGAAAGCAACAAGATCCTCAACGATGCGATCGCCACCATTCGCTCGCTTGCGCAACTGCACGGACGCAACGCGGCGTGGGCCGAACAGGCGGTGCGCGGTGCGGCGACCTTGACCGCAAGCGAAGCGGCGGCGCAGCACGTGGTCGACTTTGTTGCATCCGACAGCGAAGCACTGCTGGCGCAGGCCGATGGACGCGCCGTGCACGTCAATGGCGGCACGCTCACGCTGGCCTTGCGCGGTTTGCCGCTGCACGACTATCCGCCGAACTGGCGCGCGCGTTTTCTCGGCATCATCACCAATCCCACCATTGCTTACCTGTTGCTGCTTGCCGGCATTTACGGCCTCATCCTGGAAGCGTTCCATCCCGGTTCGTTCTATCCGGGCGTCACCGGCGGCATCTGCCTGTTGATCGGCTTGTACGCCTTGCAACTGCTGCCGGTGAGCTACGCCGGCCTGACGCTGATGGCGCTGGGCGTGGCCTTGTTGCTGGCGGAGGTGTTCATTCCCACGGCCGGCGTGCTGGGAGTGGGTGGCGTGATCGCGTTCGTGCTGGGTTCGATCATGCTGTTTCGTAGCGACGTGCCGGGCTATACAGTGAACCTGGGCGTGATTGCCGGCCTGGGCTTTTGCGCGATGGCGCTGCTCGCCATGCTGCTGCGGCTGGTGATGCGCGCGCGTCGCACGCGTGCGTTCAATGGCAAGGAACAGATGCTGCAGGACGCCGGCGAACTGCTGCAGGCAGTGGCGGCCGGTGGCGAAGGCTGGGCGCGCATCGGCGGCGAACGCTGGCGCGTGCAAAGCGAGGCGGCGCTTCCGGCTGGCGCGCGGGTGCGGGTGACCGGCCGCGACGGCTTGTTGCTACGCGTGACTGCATTTCAAAAAGGCGAAGGAGAAACGTCATGATCGGTTTTGCTGGCGTCATCGTGATCTTCCTGATTGCGCTGCTGTCGTCCTCGATCAAGGTGCTGCCCGAATACCAGCGTGGCGTGGTGCTCACCCTGGGCCGCTACACCGGCGCCAAGGGGCCGGGCCTGGTGATCCTGGTGCCGATGGTGCAGCGGATGATGCGCGTGGACCTGCGCGTGACGGTGATGGACGTGCCGCCGCAGGACGTGATCTCCCGCGACAACGTCTCCGTACGCGTCAACGCGGTGGTGTATTTCCGCGTGATGGAGCCGGACAAATCGGTGCTGAAGGTGGAAAACTTCTACCAGGCCACCAGCCAGTTGTCGCAAACGCGACTGCGCTCGGTGCTGGGTCAGCACGAGCTGGATGAAATCCTTTCGCAGCGCGATTCGATCAATCACAGCCTGCAGCAGATCCTGGACGAAGCCACCGACCCCTGGGGCATCAAGATCACCAACGTCGAGATCAAGGACGTGGACCTCAACGACACCATGGTGCGCGCCATCGCCCGCCAGGCCGAAGCCGAACGCGAACGCCGCGCGAAGGTGATCCATGCCGAGGGCGAACTGCAGGCCGCCGAAAAATTGCGCGACGCCGCCTCCAAGCTGGCCGAGCAACCGCAGGCGCTGCAATTGCGTTATCTGCAGACGCTGGCGAGCATGTCCAGCAGCGGGCAATCGAGCACGATCGTGTTTCCGCTGCCGCTGGACCTGTTGAAGCCGTTGCTCGATAAATCGGCATGACGGATGTCAGATACGACCCGTGACGCCTGCGCCTGCCGCCGCTTGCGCCTACCGCGGATGATTCCTCCCACACCAACGGGAGGAACACGCCATGAACACCATCAACGACACGCGCAGCACGCTGGATAAATACATGCCCTGGATGCTCGCCCTGCTGGGCGCGTTCCTGGCCGGCAAGGCGCTCAAGCGCATGTTCTGGATGGCGTTTGGCATGTATTGGGCGCTGCACGCGAGCGGCATACATGTTTTGTAGGTGGGGTTACCCCGGACTTGATCCGGGGGTAACCCAACATAATCTAATCGCGGCGGGGATCGTTGGGTTACGCTGGCGCTAACCCAACCTACATTGAGGATTGTGCAAACACACCACTCCCTTTATGGTCCGCGGGCCTGAGCCCGGAGCTGCGCGTGAAACCCACCAACCTTGCCGAATGGCTGGACTACCAACAACGTGTTCACGCGCTCGGCGTGGATCTGGGACTGGATCGGGTGCGTGCCGTGTGGCGACGTATGGGCGCGCCGGAGATCGCGCGGCAGGTGATCACGGTGGGCGGCACTAATGGCAAGGGTTCCACGGTGGCCTTTCTCGAAGCCATGCTGGCCGCGGCGGGACAGCGCGTGGGTTGCTACACCTCGCCGCATCTTCTTCGCTACAACGAACGCATTCGCATCGCCGGCGTCGATGCCGACGACACGGCCTTGATCGAGAGCTTCGAACGCATCGAGCTGGCGCGCGGGGACATCTCGCTGACTTATTTCGAATTCGGCACGCTGGCCGCGCTCGATCTGTTCGCGCGCAGCGACCTGGATACCGCCGTGCTCGAAGTGGGCCTTGGCGGACGGCTGGATGCCGTCAACATCATCGATGCGAATGCGGTGATCGTCACCACCGTGGACCTGGATCACGTGGAATGGCTGGGGCCGGATCGCGATGCCATCGGCCGCGAGAAGGCGGGCATCGCACGGCGCGATCGTCCGGCCATCGTCGGCGAAGCCGAACCGCCACAGGGCTTGCTGGATGCACTTGCCGCGCAAGGCGCGCACATCGAGCGGGCCGGGCGCGATTTCTACGTGGAGCGCGAAGCGCATCGCTGGCGCTGGCATCACCGCGACGGCACGCTGCTGGATCTGCCCGCGCCGGAACTGGCGGCGCCGGTGCAATACGCGAACGCTTCCTCGGCGATTGCGGTGCTGCACGCCTTGCAGATGGTCAATCCGGTGGAACTGGAACGCATCGCCGCGGTGGGCATGCACTTTCCGCGCGCGCCGGCGCGCCTGCAATCGCTGGGCGGCGATCCGGAATTGATTGTCGACGTGGGCCACAACCCGCAGGCCGCGCGCGCACTGGCCGCGTGGCTGGATGCGCAGCCCGCCCGCCGCGTGCATGCGGTATACGGCGCGCTCTCGGATAAGGATGTGGGCGGCGTGATGACGGCGCTGGGTTCGCGCATCGGCCATTGGCATCTGGCTGGCCTGGAACAGGACACCCCGCGCGGACTTCCCGCTGCCGTGCTCGCCGGCGTGCTGCACCAGGCACTGCCGCGCGCCGCGTTCGATACACACGACAGCGTGCACAAGGCGCTGGTGGCGGCGCGCGCTTCGGCACGGCGCGGCGAGTGCATGCTGGCGTTCGGCTCGTTCTTTGTGGCGTCGGCGGTGTTGAGGGAAGTTGATGCCTGACTCTCACTCAGCGAGAAGATCGGCGTGCCGCGATCTGTCCCCTCCCCTGCGTAGTAGGGGAGGGCTAGGGTGGGGTAATCAACCTCGCGATGGATTTCAATGGTGCGGCAAGCTCGCGCAACCCCACCCCAACCTTCCCCTGCATGCAGGGGAGGGCAATTTCCCGCAGGCCCATTCCAAATCATCCATCTGTCATGTAACCCGGCACGGGCGGGTATAATCCGCCGCGTCACGCACAAGTTGGTCGTCTGGAGTCCGTCTTGAACACACGCCTGTTGGGAGCTGCCGTACTCGTTGCGTTGGCTATCCTGTTCGTGCCGATGATGTTTTCGAGCAAGCCGCCGTCCACAGCGAGCGCGGATCAATCGGTAAGCCTGGCCATTCCCCCGGCGCCCGATCGCGACCTGCAAACCAAGACCATGAGCCTTTCCGGCGCGGCCCCCGCCACCAGCGCGGCGCCGACGCCCGCCAGCACGGCGGCCAACGTGGAGGGCATGACGCCGGTGAACACCGCCGCGCCAAGTCCCGCCACGCCGGTCGTCCAGGCCCCGCCGCAGCAACAGCCGGCGCCGCAACCGGTGATTCCCGCCACGCCGCCCAAGACGGCCGCCGCAACCAGCCGCCCACCGGCCGCGCCGCAGGTTCAGTCGCCGCCGCAACCGGTGATTCCCGATACGCCGCCCGCCACCGCCGCGCGCGGCATCTATGCGGTGAATCTCAGCGCCTATGCAACGGACGGCGCCAACCGCCTGATGCAGAAGGTGCGCGCGATGGGCTATCCGGTGCGCGGCCAGAGCATTCAACGCGCCGGCAAGTCGCTGACGCTGGTAAGCGCCGGCCCGTTCGAAACCCGCGCCCAGGCCGAGGCTGCCCGTTTGAAGATTGCCCAGGCCATGCCCAGCGTGCCGGCGCGCCTGGAAAGCGGCGCCACCACGCCGCAGGGCGATGTGCCGGCGCCGGCCGCAGGCACGCCCGCCAAGGCAGGCGCCTGGGCGGTGCAGGTGGCGGCCATGGGCAGCCAGTCCGATGCGCTGGCCTTGCGCGACAAGCTGCGCGCCAATGGTTTCGACGGTTTCGTCGATTCGGTCAGCGCCGGCGGCCGCCAGCTGTGGCGCGTGCGCGCGGGGCCGCAGACCCAGCGCGCCGATGCGGTATCGCTGCGCGACCAGATCAAGGCCAAGCTGGGCCTCGACGGCAACGTAGTGAGCGCCCATTGAATCCATCGACGCCGGAAACGACGCCATGAACGCGGTCGATCTCATCATCATCGCGGTACTGGCATTGTCGGTCCTTGTGGGTTTGTGGCGCGGCCTCATATCCGAGGTGCTGGCACTGGCGACGTGGATTGCGGCGTTCTGGGTGGCCTGGACGTACGGGCCGGACGTATCGGCGCATTTCGAGCACTCGATCCAGACGCCGCTGTTGCGCTTGCTGGTCGGCTACGGCTTGTGCTTCATCGGCGTGCTGATTCTTGGCGCACTGGTGCGATTTGCCATCCGCACGCTGGTGGACAGCACGGGGCTGGGCGGCACGGATCGTCTGCTTGGCATGATTTTCGGTTTTGTGCGCGGGCTGTTGCTGGTGGCGCTGCTGGTGTTCCTGGTCGACCAGACACCATTCGCGCGCGAACCGATGTGGCAGCAATCGACGCTGCTGCCGCAATTCAACAACCTGGCGGCCTGGCTGGAGCGCGAAATGCCGCCGAACGTACGCCAGCATCTGCATCCGGAAAACATCCCCTTGCATTTGCCCAACCTGCCCGGCAGCGCGCCGGCGCACGGTTCCTCTTCTCCGGCTGCAGCTTCGAGCGCGACCGGCACAACGCATCACACTAACGGGTAGCAACACCATGTGCGGAATCATCGGCATCGTCGGTACCACCGAGGTGGCATCGGCGCTTTATGACGGCCTTACCGTTTTGCAGCACCGCGGGCAGGATGCAGCCGGTATCGCCACCGTGGACGGTGCGCGCCTGCGACTGCACAAGGACAACGGCCTGGTGCGCGACGTATTCAACCAGACTGCCATGAACCGCCTGCGCGGACGCGTCGGCATCGGGCATTGCCGCTATCCCACGGCCGGTTCCGAAGGCGCCACCGAGGCGCAGCCGTTCTACGTGAACTCGCCCTACGGCATCGCCATCGCGCACAACGGCAACCTGGTGAACACCGAAACGCTGCGGCGCGAGATGTTCGAGGACGACCGCCGCCATATCAACACCGATTCGGATTCCGAAGTGCTGCTCAACGTGCTGGCGCACGAGCTGCAGATCCAGGACCGCATGGCGCTCACGCCGGATCACATCTTCAAGGCGGTGGCCGGCATGCATGCGCGTGCGCGCGGCGGTTACGCCTGCCTTGCACTGTTGCTGGGTTACGGCCTGCTCGGTTTCCGCGATCCCAACGGTATCCGCCCGCTGGTGCTGGGCGAGCGCATCACCGCCGAAGGGCGCGAATACGCGCTCGCTTCCGAATCGGTGGCGCTGGACATCCTTGGCTTCAAGCGCCTGCGCGACGTGGCGCCGGGCGAGGCGGTGTTCATCACCAACGACGGCCAGCTGCACACGCGCGTGTGCGCGGAAGGCGCGGTGCACGCGCCGTGCATTTTCGAATACGTATATCTGGCACGCCCCGATTCGATGATAGAAAACGTGTCGGTGTACAAGGCGCGCCTGCGCATGGGCCAGAAACTGGCCGAGAAGATCCTGCGCGAACGTCCCGATCACGGCATCGACGCGGTGATCCCGATTCCGGATACCGCGCGTACCGCGGCCAGCGCACTGGCCGAAATGCTGGGCGTGCCGTTCCGCGAGGGCTTCGTCAAGAACCGCTACATTGGCCGCACCTTCATCATGCCGGGGCAGGGCGAGCGCGTGAAATCCGTGCGCCGCAAGCTCAACGCGGTGGAGCTGGAATTCCGCAAGAAGAACGTGCTGCTGGTGGACGATTCCATCGTGCGCGGCACCACCTCGCGCCAGATCATCCAGATGGCGCGCGACGCCGGCGCCAGGAACGTGTTTTTCGCCTCCGCCGCGCCACCGGTGCGCTATCCGAACGTGTACGGCATCGACATGCCCGCGGCTGCCGAGTTGGTGGCAGCGGGCCACACCGTAGGCGAGGTGGAAAAGATGCTCGGCGCCGACTGGCTGATCTACCAGGATCTGAAAGACCTGATCTGGGCGGTGCAGGACGGCAACGAAAGCCTCAAGCATTTCGACACCTCGTGCTTCTCCGGCGAATACATCACCGGCCTGGACCAGCATTACCTGGAGCAGATCGAAATGCTGCGTTCGGATGATGCGAAGGCGGCACGCCGTAGCGCTTAATGTAATGGTGCCTGGTCTGCTCCCTCCCTACGTGTAGTAGGGAGGGTTGGGGTGGGGTGAAGCAATCTCGCGTTGAACTCAAACAATGCTGCAAGTTCGTGCAACCCCACCCCAGCCCTCCCCTGCAAGCAGGGGCGGGGGTGACTTCAGCCATGAATGATCTGTACGCCGTCGCCAAACATTGCCTTGACGCGACCGATCCCGTCGAAAAACTGCGGCTCACGCAAGAAGCGTGGAACGCCCTGCAATCCGGTGAACTGCATCCGGATTCGACGTCTCCCCCGCCAGAATCGATCGGCGCACCCGGCCGCCCGGCACGCCCGCAACTGGTACCGCAACGCCGGGTGCCCCATCGCGGCCTCGGCACGCCCGAAGGCCGCGCCGCACTCGTCCACGCCGTCGCGCATATCGAATTCAACGCGATCAACCTCGCGTGGGATGCGGTCTATCGCTTCCGCAACATGCCCTCGGATTACTACCGCGACTGGGCCAGCTGCGCCAACGATGAAGCGCGTCATTTCGCCATGCTGTCGCAGCGCCTCGCCGAGCTCGGGCATGCCTATGGCGATTTCGACGCGCACAACGGCTTGTGGGAAATGGCCGAAAAAACCGCCCATTGCGACACCGCACGCATGGCCCTGGTACCGCGCGTGCTCGAAGCGCGCGGGCTGGACGTCACGCCGGGCATGATCGAGCGCCTGCGCGGCGTCGGCGACGAACCCACTATCGCGATACTGGAAGTGATCCTGCGCGAAGAAGTCGCCCACGTTGCCGCCGGTACGCGCTGGTTCCGCTGGTGCTGCGAACGCGACGGCGTGGACCCGCGCGAAACCTTCCTCGACCTGGTGCGCGACTATATGGGCCGCAACCTGCGCGGCCCGTTCAATCGTCCCGCGCGCTTGCAAGCAGGGTTCGACGATGCCGAGCTCGATCAGCTCACTGCACTGGCGCTCGCGTAGGTTGGGGTGCAAACCCCAACATCGTGATGCCTGTCATCACGTCATTTTGGGGTTTGCACCCTAACCTGTGTAACGGCGCTCAATACACATAATTGATCGCCACAGCCGGCGTCACGCTCCCGCTACTGTTTCGCCCACCAAAAATCACCCGTGTCCCCAGCAACACACCGATCGCCGGCGACCAGTTGTATTCGATCGCCGGCGCCACGCCGAACGACGTGCTGGAACCCGAATTCGAGCGCACGTTCTGCGGCACGAGCACATTGCCGGGATCAACAAAATCCAACCCCGCCAGGCGCGTATTGCTGTTGTGGCTATACGTAAAATCCGTCGCCAGCACCCACCGCTGCGTAAGGCTGTATTCGAAAGCCAGGTCGGCAAAGAAACCGTTGCCGGGCTTCACCCTGCCGCGAAAACCTTCATCCGTGCCATACACGCTCACGCCTCTTACGCGTGCGCTGCGCGAAAACGACTTCGATATATTGAAGCGCGTGCGCAGGATGCGCCCATTCGGCAACCACCAGTACATCTGCGAATTGAGCCATAGGGTGGTGGTGTAGGTGCCACTGCCCATGCCGTCGCCAGGACGATTACCCAGCTGATCGTATTTGCCGGTGGGCAAGGTTTCCTGCAACAGAATGGCCGTGGTCGGCATCCAGCTGCCTTGCCGGAATTCGGTCAGCCGGTATTGCGCCTGCAAGGTCCAGTCGCCCACGCCGATGCTGGAGCTGTTCGGTCCATGGCTGACCTGGTTGTAACCGATCACCGGAATCATCCCGATCGATAACCGGTTGGCCAGGCCGTAAAGCATGTAGGTGTTCGAGCCGAACGTACTGGTGTGCGCATGGCGAACGTCATAAAGGTAAGGCTCGAACAGGAAATGCCCGGGCGGCAAGGTTTCGGCCGAGTTCGCCAGCATCGGGCCGGTCCACCAGGCATCGCTCATCGACTCCTGCGGCGGGGTTGGCGTCGTCTGCGCATGTGCAGGGGTGGAGTGCATCAGGCAACCAAGCATGCCGAGCAGCGCGCCTAGGCTGGCGCGTCGCCATGCATTGGTCATAGGAAGCTGATGCGGGTGCGATTCACTACGAAATTCGATTTCCATGTATCGCCGTTATCGTCGAAAAGTGGCTGGGAAAAGCCTCCCAGCGGCCCGGCCGTGCGAGGCAAAAAGTACCTTCGTCAGTGGTTCGCAGGAATAGCCACTTGGGTATGATCCGATATGACCACTTCGGCGGTCACCCGGTGACTTTAGGGCTTGCGCCATGAAACGACTATCCGCTGGTTTCCTTCCTCCGGTTGCCCTGGATGCCGCCAGCGGCGTGCCGATGTATGACCAGCTTTCCGAATGGTTCCGCCGCGCGATCATGGATGGCCGCCTGCGCCCGGGGCAGCGTGTGCCTTCCACCCGCAGCCTGGCGAAGGAGCTCGACATTTCGCGCATACCGGTATTGAGCGCGTACGAGCAGTTGTACGCGGAGGGCTATCTGGAAACTTTCGTCGGCGCCGGCACCTGCGTCGCGCGCGCCATTCCGGGCGAAGCATTCGCGCCAGCCCAGCGCACCACGCAACCGAAAAAATCGCAGGGCGCGCCGCGCAGAATTTCCCGCCGCGTCGCCGCGTTGAAAACCGCCCCGCAAACCTGGGCGGACAACCAGGGCGCGTTCCGTATCGGCCTGCCGGCGCTCGATCATTTTCCCTCGACGGCATGGTCCAAGCTTCTGCATCGTCACGCGCGCAACCCGCCGATCGGCCATATGGTCTACGGCAGCCCCATGGGCTACCTGCCGTTGCGCGAAGCGATTGCCGAATACCTGAGCACTGTGCGCGCGGTGCGTTGCGATGCATCGCAGGTGCTGATCACCACCGGCTCGCAACAAGGCTTGCAGATCTGCGCGCACGCCCTGCTGGAAGCGAAAGATGGCGTATGGATGGAAGACCCCGGCTACCCCGGCGCGCGGCAAGCGCTGCGCACCGCCGGTGCGGAGATCGTGCCGGTACCCGTCGACGACGAAGGCCTGAACGTCGACGCTGGCATTCGCTTGGGCAAAAACGCACGCGCTATATACATCTCCCCGTCGCATCAATTCCCGCTCGGCGTCACCATGAGCGCCGCGCGGCGCATGCAACTCCTGAGCTGGGCCGCACGCACCGGCGCCTGGATCATCGAGGACGACTACGACAGCGAATATCGCTTCGGCGGCCGCCCGCTCGCATCGTTGCAGGGCATGGACGCCGACGACCGCGTCATCTACGTCGGCACTTTCAGCAAAGTCATGTTCCCTGCATTGCGCGTCGGTTATATCGTCGCCCCGAAAGACCTCATCGAAGCCTTCGCCACCGTCCGAGACGCCTTCGACACGTTCTCCTCCACGCTCTACCAGGCCGCACTCGCCGATTTCATCACCGAAGGCCAATTCGCCCGGCACATCCGCCGCATGCGCGCGTTGTACCTGGAACGGCGCACCGCACTGCTCGATGCGATCGATCAACACATGGACGGCAAGCTCGAAGTGATCGGCACCCACGCCGGCATGCAGCTCACCGCGCTATTGGCGCGCGGCGTGGATGACGTCGCGCTCTCCATCAAGACCGCCAAGCTGGGCGTTTCCACCAGGCCGTTGTCCATTTGCTACGCGAAGCCGCCGAAGCGGGGCGGGGTGATTCTTGGTTATTCGGGAGCGAGCGTGGCGGAGATTCGGGATGGGGTGCGGAAGCTCAGGTCCTGCCTTTAAAAGTACTTTGGTGACTCAAATTCCGTAGTGTCAAATTTTTCCTCGCCGTCATTCCCGCGAAAGCGGGAATCCATTTTCATTACGCAGCGGAGCAAGATGGATGCCCGCTTTCGCGAGAGCATAAGGCCGTGAGTGAGCCTCGCTTCCGTGGCATTACCACCTGCCAAGCGCCCTTCGATTTAACGTACGCGCTCGTTGAATCAAATCAAAAAAAACGGGGACAGGTTAAATGACAGAAAATGGCCTGCTTTCTTCATCCCTTCTTTATACGTCCGGATTTATATAGTCCCACGCCGTGCCAGCGAACGTTTTTTTCCGCCGCAACGCTTTTCGCTCCACGTCAGTACTTGCTTCATGGTTTCGCTTCATTGGGGAAGCTGTTTCAACGCTGTCATGTTGCATCCAACGCGCACCCGCTCGCTCCGAGTATTCGGAGGGCATCGCGTTGCTTTGTCCAGCTTTTCTGTCGGGCCTGCGCCGAGGCGCGGAATAGGTCGACAGCGGTCCCTTTCATCTATCCAGAGAAGAGGAAACGATCATGCGTCCCATGACAAAAACCTCGCACCACCTCTTGTTTCTTGCCATCGGCGCCGTCGTATTAGCCGGCTTTGGCCGGCCCAATGTCGCGCATGCTTCCTGGTCCAGCGAAGGGCATGCGGCAGGTGCTCAGTGCGGAACAAGTGGCGTTAACGACAACGGTGTCGCGGCGGGTACCTGCACGTCCATCGACCCAGGCGGGCAGCTCACCGCCTGGGTGGCGATAAATGGCGTGCAGACCCCGTTACCCTCCCTGGCTGCAGGACAACCGTGCTCGGCGGGAGGAGTCTCCGATAGCGGCGACGTCATTGGCAATTGCGTGGACAATGACGAAAACGCTTTCGGGACGTTCTGGACTATCGATAATCCGGGGTCGGCCACGGTCCTGCAGCCGCTGGCGGCTGTTACTTTGCTCGGCATTATTCAGATCGATCCCGACATATCAACAATAGCAACCAGCTTCAATCAGAGCGGCTTCATCGGTGGCGTAAGTTTTAATGCCAATGGCGGTCGTACGGCCGCACTCTGGACGCCTGGCAGCAGCACTGCAGTGGCCGTATCGGAGCGTGGCGAGAATTGTGATATCGCCTATATCAACAACAGCAATGTCAATGGGGCGCCCAGCATTGCATTGAACTGCCCCAATGACTCCGGCACTACGACACCCTACATCGCGCAAGCCACGGGAGGGTTGCTGGGCACGGGTTTGTTGCGCGCCTACGTCAAAACGCCGTTGCCCCTGCCATCTGGCAGCAGCGACTGCGAAGTGGTAGCCGTCAACGACAGCGTCCAAGCACTGGGCACCTGCTATTTCCCAGGTAGCTCGCCGGAAGCGGCTTTCTGGCCCAGCGTCAGCAGTGCGCCCACCCTGCTGAGCGAAGGAGGTTTGCCGGACGGCACGCGTACAGCAGGCGCTTTTCTCAATAACCACGGCAATGTGGTCGTGCGATATCAAGACACCAGTGGCAAAACGCAATCAGCCTTCTGGAACACCAGCGCTGCTCAACTCAACTTGATTCTTCCTGTTCCCGGCGGCACGCAGACTGAGGCAGCCGGACTGGCCGACGATGACACCGTCATTTTGACCAGCGAGGACGGCAATGAGCATGTCCAGGCTGCCAAATGGACCATAGGCGGCGGGACCGAAGCTTATGAGGATTACGGCGGCGGCCAGGAAAGCGTGGCGATCGATATATCGCAGACCGGCAACTACACGGCGGGTGATGGCGAAGACAGTGCGGAGAACGAGAACGCGCTAGTCAGCCCCAACTGAGTGCTCAAAACGGAGCGCTTACGTCCATCGACCTTATGCAAGAGGAAACGATCATGCATTCAACGACGAGCCATTCGCGTCACCTCCTGTTTCTTGCCGTGGGCGCGGTTGCACTGACCAGCTTTGGCCGGCCCAACGTGGCGCATGCCGGCTGGATCAACGTAGGGTCGGAGGCAGGCGACCAATGCGTCTCCACCGGCGTTAACGACAACGGAGTCGTGGTGGGGTACTGCACTCCCGCCAATGCCGGACAACCGAAGTTCGCTTGGGTGGCCAACAATTCTTACGTTCGTTTACCTGCTTTAGTGTCCGGACAACCGTGCACTGCAGAGGCGGTTACCAATAGTGGCACCATCATCGGTCATTGCCTGGATACGGTCGACGTGGATACAACAGTGACCTGGTCGCTAAGCAATCCGAACTCGATCCGGGAATTGGGCTCCTTAAACATTCTCACCAGCTACAATCAGACCGGCGTCGTCACAGGTGTAAAGACTGTTAAGTCAAGCAGCCAGCCCCTGATCTGGCGAGAAGGAATCGGGGTAGTTCCGATAGACGTAGAGGACTGCTGGCCCCGTGACATCAACAACAGTGATGTTAATGGTTTCCCGAGCGTGGCCATGTCCTGCAGTCTAAAAAAAACCAGCTATATTGCGCAGTACAACACACAGTACAATCGCTTCGTTGAAACACAGTTGCCCTCACCGTCCGGAGGCCACTGCGTTGTGACTGCCATCAACGATAGCGTCCAAGCGGCAGGCGTCTGTCTCTTCTCTGACGGCGAAAAGGCGGCATTCTGGCCGAACTCAACCAGCGCACCCACACTGCTGAGCGGGGGCGGCTTACCGGCCGGAACGCACACGGAAGGAACGTTCCTAAACAACAATGGCAATGTCGTTGTGCAATACACGGACGCCGCTGGCAAACAACAATCAGCCTTCTGGAATACCGGCGCCGGCTTGCTTTATCTGATTTCGCCCGTGCCGGGCGGAACACGGACCGCAGTTTACGGATTAGCTAATAATGACACCGTCATCCTAAATAGCGAGGACGGGGGCCAGCGTGTTCAGGCCGCCAAATGGACGGTAGCCACAGGTACAGTTCCTTATGGCGATGTTGGCGGGGGCCTGCAAAGCGGCGTCACCACGATATCGCCAAGTGGAAATTACGCAGCCGGCACTGGCGAAGACAGTGCGGGGAACGAGGACGCGCTTGAGACATCCAACTGAGCGGAACAGTGCAGCCGAGGTGACGGGTCGGGTACTACTAAAGTTTCTTTCTGTAGAGCCAAAAACAGCTGTTTTCCAGGCGATTCGAGCAAGATCGATTGACCTTACTAACGAAAATCTTAGTAAGTCGCAGCTGATTACGGTCTGTCCACGGATGCGATGAAAACGTCGGCAAAGGCTTGGCTCGACATGGGCGAGCATGACCTTTACCCATTACAGCCACAGAAAGGAGGCCACCTATGTTCACAATTCACAGGCGCTATCTGATCATTACCGCCAGTGCAACGGTGCTCATGCTTTTTGGCATGCACACATCGTCCGCAACTCCCATCCGCTCTAGCGACCTCGGTAAGGGACTTGTTGAGCAGAAAATTTGCGTGGATTGGAGCGCTACTAAAACTGCCACGATCTCGATCGAATGCTCCAAGGCCTCACCCTTTCCCCCTACATCGCGCGGCTCTTCTTGCAGGAACAGCCTAGGCGATCCATGTGGCTCAACCTATGAGCGGACCCTAGCCGGAGGCAAGTTAAACAAGTAGGCCGGAAACTTGATGCGAGGTGAAAATATGGTGCGCACATGGCGCATTCTTCATGGCGAACAATCCAAACGAAGAGTATTAACCCAGGCGCGCAAGCCGAATGCTGCGGAAGTGTTTGTCATTCTTACCGGGCAAAAACGCATGACGCATCCAGATGCCCTTAGCCCATCGCGCCTGATAGCCATGATCCACACGTTTTTTTAAACAACGCGCCACCAACGTCCAACGCGATTAGATCCGTTCTCGCAACACGGGAATTTTTTATCGCCGTTGCGCCATGTCGCACCGCGTGGCGCACACGTTACGCCCGCGGGCGGTGCCTTTGCGAACAAGGAGAAACGTTCATGAAGCTTTCCGCCTATTTTTGTACGCCGCTAGGCCTGGCCGCTGGCATGATCTTCATTTCGGCGGCCCATGCCTCGGTAGTGGACGAAGGCCAGGGCGCCGGCACGCAGAGCACCGCTGTTGGGGTCAACGATGCCGGCATAGTTATTGGCGATGGGTTGTCTGCAACGAACAAGGCCATCGCTTTTTTTGACGCAGGCATGGGCAATGAGCGGGTATTGCCAGCGCTGGCCGATGGCGCCTGTTCGGCGAGTGCCATTACCAATACGGGCAAGACATCGCAGATTCTCGGCAGCTGCGATGACGCCCATGGGGTAGGTCAAGCCGTACGATGGAATTCGAATGATTGGAGCATCAGCGAACCGGCTGTGGCACTTGCCCAGCTAGGCGCGCTCGGCGGTCTTTTGGGTATCGGCGCCGACGTGCGTACCGTTGCCACAGCCCAAAATGATCTTGGTGAGGTGGTAGGAGAAAGCTTCAGCAGCAATGGCACTGGCCGGCCTGTGTTCTGGGCCGCCGGCTCCACCACCCCGACCGAACTGGGTGCCGGCCTGCTCGGGCTTGCGTCCACCAATTGCATACCGACAAGTATCAACACCCCCGCCAATCCTGGCGCCAGGGCCGTCATCGTCGGCAGCTGTCCCAATGATGGCAGCAATACCGGAAAACCCGTGCCTATCCTCTGGACGAGCCCAACAACCTCGGTAGTGCTCTCTGTGCCAGCGGATGCGCAGTATTGCTCGGCCGATGAGATCAATGGCGAAGGCGACGTCCTGGGCTCGTGCCTTTATGCCAATGATGTCAACAAAACAGTGCGCTGGGCCTATCCGTGGACAAGTACGCCGATAGTGCTTGAATCGATTTCAGGCATTGCCAACTCTCACAACAGCGGCGTCGACATCAATGCAAGCGGCCAGGTAGCCTGTAACTATTCGGACGGTAACGGTTTCAACCGTGCGTGCGAGTGGGATCCGTCCACCGGTACCGATGCTGTCGACATAACCCCGTTGACGGACGGATCGACGGCGGAGGCCGTGGCGATCGGCAACAACGGCGAGATAGTGGGCATCTCGGAAACGCGCGACGGCCATGCCAACGGCTTTCATTCATTGCAGGGGGCGTCACCCGTAGACGATGCTCCTTTGCCGGGAGGCAGCAATGATGGTTTTGTCGCGGAATCGCCCAGCGGTGCTTATGCGGTCGGCCGCAGCGAAGTGGCCGGCCACGGCTCGCATGCCGTTGAGGCATCGCTTCCTTGATCTATGCATCAAGCACGAGTAGTGCTTTCGTTACCGGTGGACCCCATTCGAAATACAGATGCGAGGCATCGCTGACAAGCCCTCCAAGGAGATCAACCATGGCACCGCGCTCATCCTCATTGCTTGCAAACCGGCCATCTTGCCCAAGCTACCGACGCTCGCGTGTGATCCAGGCCTGCATGCTGATTGCGCTGCTTGGGCTTCCCGCGTTAGCTTGTGGCTATGGCGGTTGTACCAGCGTAGTTGTCAGTCTCAGTCCAGCATTGATATGGATGAGCACGTCAAGCGATGCGAAGGGCTCGCCGCCTCCGAATGCTTGTGCGAATTTAAAAAAAATCGTCAATGGGGACCCACAGTGTTTGTGCCAGGCCCTTGGCGCAAACGGCTCTCCTACAGGCATCCCTATAGATCCGGCGCGCGCGCTCTCGCTGGCATCCGCGTGCAAGGTTCAGGCGCCGCCCATTAGCCGATGCAGCTCCCCAACATCTTCGTTCAATCCTTGAACTTGCGTGGGCTGACAGCGACATGGCAGAAGCTGGCGGAGCTGGCGAAACGACGCCGTGAATTTCCAGCTTCCGTGTGCGGCGTAATCATCGACGCGGCTGCCATCGAACAAGCTCGAACTGAGTTAAAGCATGTGGATACGAGTTTTAACCAGAGATCATCTCGAAATATATCCGCAGGAGAATAACCATGCACCCCATCGTTCGCGCCGCCATTTTCGCTTTCACGATTTCAAGCCTGATCCTGCTCGAATCACCTAAAGTCAAGGCCGAACCGTTGAGCCGCTTGAACATTCATAGCCCCTCAAATCGTGGAGAC
Organism: Dyella sp.; assembly: GCF_051954575.1. Taxonomy (GTDB): domain Bacteria; phylum Pseudomonadota; class Gammaproteobacteria; order Xanthomonadales; family Rhodanobacteraceae; genus Dyella_B. The sequence goes on from NZ_JBQCHP010000073.1 coordinate 40,852, forward strand.
CAAGAAAAGAAGATATTAGAGATGGCAGTATCACACTGCTCAATGGCTCGTTCGAAGCTGTTATGCATTAACGCTGCATCCGCCTGCCTTGAAGCCTTCCGATTACACTCAACTCTAGCATCTCGACCAGCATGCCGTGATGTACAGATCTATCGACGGATGTTGGTCATTGATGGGCTGGGCAGCGGAAGAATTCGTGGATCTGGATCTTGGCGACGAACGCCTCAACCGGCGGTTGCGCAAGTTGGCCGAGTGCTCTGCACGCCAAACGATGGCGAGTATCCCGGCGGCGTGCGGTGGCTGGGGTGACACGCAGGGTGCGTATCGCTTCTTCGCGCATGAAGCTATCGATTGGCAGGATATTCTGGCGCCGCATTGGCGGGCGAGTGCGCAACGCATGGCGGAGCAACCGTTGGTGCTATGCATCCAAGACACCACCGAGTAGGATTTCAACGGCCAAAACATCCAAGGTCTGTGCCGCCTCAACTACGAGGCTCAGCGTGGCATGTATATGCATCCCACTTACGCGGTGACTGACGTCCCCCCACTTTTGAGTAGCGCAACGATTAAAACGTTTATGTGCTTTGGGGTGTTCCCAGGTCCTTACTGGCAAAGACCGTATCCAAAATGGGCAGTGCGTCCGCCCACCGGCACGGCGAACTGCCCTAATGAACGCAATCTCGCTCTTCATCAGGAAACATCTTGCTCAAGTCGATATTTCCCATATTGTAAGTGGGCGCTTCAGACGTGCCAGAAGTTACGTAATCGGGCGGTACGTTGAGTCTGATTTTCCTTTGACACGGTTTGATTCCGTCGTACTCATCAGTAAAAATAACGACCACAATATCGGGCTGGCCTGTATTCACACGGTGGCCCGTCAAATTAAAAATTCCTTTGGAGTTGGTAGTGCCCTCAGCCCATGTGCTGTCCGAAGCCCCCGGAAATCGGGCTTGAAGTTTGACTTTATTGCTTACAGCAGGCCTGCCGTCTCCCAGCAATACTCCCTTCACGGATGCATAGGTACTCAGTTGAAGCTTGAGCGTGCACAGGCATTACTGCGGAAACAGCGATGGCAAGACCGGCGCATTGCGAAACTCGACGTAGAAATCCGCTGGTATCCATAACATGACATCCTTTTTCGACGCGTCCTGACACAACGGTATTCGCAGCGAGGGCGACGCTTGCCTTGCCGTACTGGTGAGCGCTTCATAACGCCGGACTTATGCGTGCGTTAATGTTAGTAATTCGTTTCCGTGGCGTGTTTATGCTCATAACGCAACCCTTTTGGGAGCGTGCAATTCATTGCAAATTTCGTGATTTATGACTTGCGAATTCACGATGAACGGGCCTGAGTCGCCGAAGGCTGTGGATTACACTTCGCCCATGCGCGGCTGGCACGCCGAGGGGCCTGGGAGTCGAGCCGTCGCGTATCACCTGGTGGAGTAACCCGCCTGCTGCTTCAATGACCCGCGTGTATGTGCCAGTTTCTCTTCCTACGAAAGAGGTGAAACACATGGAGATTTCCAATCTGCTCGCAGACATGGCGAGAGAGCATGCCTCCGATCTTTACCTGAGCCATGGCGCGGCGCCTTTGATGGTGGTGGCCGGTGTGCCGCGCTATATCGGGGACAGGGTGTTGGCGCCTTCGGATACGTATTCCATCGCGTATTCACTGATGAGCGACCGGCAGCAGAAGGAATTCGAATCCACGCTGGAGATGAACTTGGCCATTGCGCCGGCGGGCATTGGTCGCTTTCGCGTGAATATCTATCGACAGCGCGGCGAAGTGGCGATTGCCATCCGGTATATCACCACCGACATTCCCGATATCGACACACTGCGTTTGCCGTCGCGCCTGCGTGATCTGGTGATGCTGCCGCGCGGGTTGGTGCTGGTGGTGGGGGCGACCGGTTCGGGCAAGTCCACCACGCTGGCTTCGATGCTCGATTATCGCAACCACCAGCGCGGCGGGCATATTCTCGCCATCGAAGATCCCATCGAATACCTGCATCAGCACGGTAAATCGGTGATTGACCAGCGTGAGGTGGGCATCGACACGCTGAGTTATGCCAATGCATTGCGCAACGCCATGCGCGAGGCGCCGCACGTGATCATGATCGGCGAGATCCGCGATCGCGAAACCATGCAGCAGGCGATCTCCTATGCCGAGACCGGCCATCTTTGCCTGTCGACGCTGCACGCCAACAATGCCAACCAGACGCTGGATCGCATCCTTAATTTCTTTCCCGACACGGCGCGGCATCAGTTGCTGATCGACCTTTCGCTCAATCTCAAGGCGGTGGTTTCGCAACGGCTGCTGCACGCCCTGGACGGCAGCCGCGTACCCGCCGTGGAACTGCTGCTGGTTACCCCCTACATCTCCGACCTGATCGAGAAGGGCGAGATCGCGACGATCCGGGAAGCCATGAAGCTGGGCAATGAGGTCGGCATGCAGACTTTCGACCAGTCGCTGTACGCGCTTTATGCCGCCGGTACCATCAGTTACGCCGAAGCGCTGGAACACGCCGATTCGCGCACGGACCTCGCCCTGCGTGTCCGCCTGCATGGGCCGGCGCCGAAGGAAGCCGGTAACAGCGTGATCGAAGGTGTGGAGTTGCCGCTATCGTTGAAGCTGGGCAAGTAGGTTGGTTACGGGCGGGCGCCGCCGGACTGTTCCCGGTTCAAGCAATGAACTTGTTTTGCCATGACGTCCAGCACTGGTTCGAGGTGGCATGCCGACCTACGTTGCATCGCATCGTCGTTCTGCTGGCGACGATATTTTTTGCTCATGCTTAATGATGCGAGTGTTTAACGCCGCGTCACCATTATCAGGCGTAGCTATCCACTTTCCGTTTGCCAGGCGCACTTGGAGTGTGAAATGCAGTCTATGAAGGCCGTCGAATCAGTCCTGTCAAGGGCAGCGCGGATGCGCTTGATTGCGCCATCGCTTCTGCTTCTTGTTTCGTCGCTGGCATTTGCCGATACCCATACTGCGACAGCTTCGCCGATGAAATCGGCGGGGCATATGATGGCTATGACTCCCGCCAGTTCGGTGCCGGCGGCGACGGCTCTTTTGCCGGGCTATGGCGCGGGAGGGTTTCCGATAAAAACCTCCAGCCAGGAAGCGCAGGCGTATTTCAATAATGGCATGCAGCTTGCTCATGCGTTCGCGCACAAGGCATCCATCGCGGCGTTTCGGCGAGCCGAGCAGCTCGATCCTAATTGCGCCATGTGTGTATGGGGTGAGGCATGGGCTCGCGGGCCCACGATCAATTACCCGATCAGCGATTCGGTGCAAGCGCAGCTGGCCAGTTTGGCCGATCGCGCGGCTGCGCTCGCGAAAGACAATCCACCCAAGGAGCGGGCATTGATCGCCGCATTGCAGAAGCGCTATCACCAGGGCGGTGGCAATGGTCCCGGTGACAAGGCGTTTGCGCAGGCTATGGATGCCTTGTACGAAAGCGACCCTTCGGATGATGAGGTTGCGGTATTGACGGCCGATGCCTGGATGATTCCCGCTTCGCAGGCGAATAATCGCGACCATCTGGATCGGTCCGTGCAGATTCTCGAGCAGGTGCTGCACCGTGCACCCGACAATAGCGGCGCCATCCATTTTTATATTCACGCCACTGAGATGGAAGGCGTCGCAGGGGAGGCGCTTCCCTATGCGCAGAAACTGCCCGCGCTGGCGCCCGCTGCCAGCCACCTGCTGCACATGCCGTCCCACACTTATTTCTGGATTGGACAATACCGGGCTGCGGAAGACGCGAATCTCGCCGCGGTGAAAGTCGATAATGAAAACGCCGCTCGACTGAAGCCAAAGGATGGCGTTTTCGGACTGCCGTACCACGGGCACAACGTCCAGTACGGCGAGGCCGCCACGCTGATGGACGGCGATGCGAAGCAAGGGCTGGTGTTGGCGTCAGCGCAGTTGCAGCAGTTGTCATCGGCCAGTTCCGCTGGCTTCCTGCATCAGTTTGGATTGGCTACGGCGTATTTCGTCTTCGGCCGGTTTGCTTCATTGCAGGCGGTGGACTCCTTGCCGCAGCCGGACAAAACGCTTCCGTACGCCGTGGCCATGTGGCACTACGCCAGAGGAGAGGCCGATGCGCGCAGTGGTGATGTCAAGGGCGTTCAACGGGAAGCCCAGGGCATCGCGATCGATCACGACGGCCTGGCCAAATTCGGTGACTCCGCCGCGCAAGCCCAGGCAATGGTCGACATTGCTCGGCTAGTACTGAATGGCCGCGTCGCCATGATGGAGCAGCGCTGGAGCGACGCCGAAGCCGATTACCGCAAGGCTGCCGATATCCAGGATGCGAAGCTGGGCGTGTTCAACGATCCGCCGACCTGGTGGTATCCGGTGCGCAGAAGCGTCGCCGCCGCGCTGCTGGCCAAGGGCGATCCGGGGGCTGCGGAAGTTGAGGTGAATGCGGCGCTCGCGCGCTGGCCGTTGGATCCACAGAGTTTGCGCATCCTGGCCGATTGCCAACAGGCGATGGGCCATACGGAAGAGGCCAAGCGCCAGCACGCGCTTGCCCTCGCCAACTGGCTGGGAGACGCCGCCGCGCTGCCGATTGCTCAGCTTTAGTTCGAATGCCAAACGAAAAAAGCCGGCGCAAGGCCGGCTTTCTTCAGGAACTTTGGTCGGGGTGACATGATTCGAACATGCGACTTCTACGTCCCGAACGTAGCGCTCTACCAGGCTGAGCTACACCCCGCGGGAGCCGCGTATCTTAACGGGGACGGGTGAGGTTGGCAACAGGCCGGGAGTGGTTGCGGATGTGGATTTCGCACCTCGATGGGGCAGGGCCGAACGGTTGCATCTGTTACCCTATTGGGCTGCCGTTTTCCACCCCAAGCAGAGGATTCCATGGCGCTTACCCAGGCCCGCACCATGCCCGGCGTGCTCGAGCTGTTGCCGCTCGACCAGATTGCTTTCCAGCGCATGCTCGACGTGATCCGTCGCAACTATGAGCGCTTCGGTTTCCTGCCGGTGGAGACGCCGGCGATCGAGCATTCGGACGTGCTGCTGACCAAGACCGGCGGGGAGACGGAGCGGCAGGTGTATTTCGTGCAGTCGACCGGCTCGCTGGAGCAGGGGGAGAAGCCGGAACTGGCCCTGCGCTTCGACCTTACCGTTCCGCTCGCCCGCTACGTGGCCGAGCACGAGCACGACTTGAGCTTTCCGTTCCGCCGCTACCAGATGCAGCGCGTGTACCGCGGCGAACGCGCGCAGCGTGGACGCTTCCGCGAGTTCTACCAGTGCGACATCGACGTGATCGGCAAGGACAGCCTGTCGATTCGTTATGACGCCGAGATCCCGGCGGTGATCTACAGCGTTTTCCGCGAGCTGGACATCGGCGCGTTCACCATCCAGCTCAATAATCGCAAGCTGATGCGCGGCTATTTCGAAAGCCTCGGCGTGACCGATCCGGAGCAGCAGACGCTGGTGCTGCGCGAAGTGGACAAGCTGGACAAGCGCGGTGCCGATTACGTACGCGATACCTTGACGGGTGCGGCGTTCGGCCTGAGTGCGCAGGCTGCACAGAAGATCCTGGATTTCGTGCAGGTGCGTTCCACCTCGCTGCAGGATGCGCTGGCCAAGCTCGATGCGCTGGGTCAGGGTCCCGAGGCGATGGAGCAAGGGCGTGCGGAACTGAAGGAAGTGCTGAGCCTGATCCACGCCTTTGGCGTGCCGGAAACGCATTACGCACTGAACCTGTCGATCGCGCGCGGCCTGGATTACTACACCGGCACGGTCTACGAGACCACGCTCAACGATCACCTGCAGATCGGCTCCATCTGCTCGGGCGGCCGCTACGAGAACCTGGCCGGGCAATACACCAAGTCGCACCTGCCGGGCGTAGGCATTTCCATCGGCTTGACGCGTCTTTACTGGCAGTTGCGCGAAGCTGGCCTGATCAGCACGGCGCGCAGCACGGTGGATGTGCTGGTCACGCAGATGGATGCCGCGCAGTTGCCGGCCTACCTGGCGCTGGCGAGCGAGCTGCGCGCGGCCGGCATCGCCACCGAAGTGGTGCTGGACGGCGGCAAGCTCGGCAAGCAGTTCAAATATGCCGATCGCGCGGGCATTCGCTTCGTGATCGTGCTGGGCGAGGACGAGCTGGCCAAGGGCGTGGTGACGGTGAAGGATCTGCGCCGCGAAGACCAGTTCGAAGTGGCGCGCACGGAACTGGTAAAGACGCTGCGGGTGGAGCTGGAGCAGGCGGCGGTGATGGGGTGAGATTGGAATACGCCTCAACCCTTTGGTCGTCATTCCCGCGAAAGCGGGAATCCATTTTAAGGATGTGCGAAGAGCAAGATGGATTCCCGCTTTCGCGGGAATGACGGCCTTGAGGAGGGGCAGGTTGATCGGCAGCGCCGTACATCAGGGAGGAAAGGAAGCAGGGATGGTTTCGAAACAACCTGCCGTTTACATCATGGCCAGTTGCGAACGCGGCACGCTGTACATCGGTGTGACAGGAAATCTTAAGTTTCGCGTATGGCAACACCGCGAGGGATTGACCGATGGTTTTACGAGACGTTATGGCGTGAAACATCTGGTGTGGTTCGAACATCACCTCGATTTCCCTTCTGCCATCGCCCGCGAAAAAAGAACTAAAGAAATAGACTCGTGCATGGAAGCTGGAGCTGATCGAAACAGCCAACCCCACATGGCGCGATCTCTGGGAAAATTTGCAGGATTGAATTGTGGTTTCCGCATATGCGGGCATGACAACACGTGGAGCCTTTGTGAACCAAACCATTCTTCTCGATGGCAACAGCCTCAGCCGCCAGCAACTCGTCGCCGTGGCGCGCCAGGGCTATGGCGTGCGGCTCGATGCCGGGCAACTGGCGCGCGTAAAGCACGCGGCGGATTTCCTGGCGGAGAAGGTGAGCTGCGGCGAGCCGATCTATGGCGTCACCACCGGCTTCGGCAGTAATGCGGACAAGCTGCTGGGCGCCTATCGTCTGCGCGACGAATTGCCCGGCGGTAATCCGCACAAGCCCGAAGGCACGCTGCTGGAAGAATTGCAGCACAACCTGATCACCACGCACGCGGTGTGCGTGGGCAAGCCGTTTTCGGCGGAAGTGGTGCGCGCGCTGCTGGTGATTCGCATCAACACGCTGATGCGCGGCCATTCCGGTATTCGCGTCGAGACGCTGGAAGCGCTGACCGAATTGCTCAACCGCGATGTGATCCCGGTGGTGCCGGAAAAAGGCTCGGTCGGTGCGAGCGGTGACCTGGCGCCGCTGTCGCATCTGGCGATCGTGCTGCTCGGCGGCGGCGAGGCGTTCTACAAAGGCGAGCGGTTGCCGGGCGCCGAAGCGCTGAAGCGCGCGGGCCTCACGCCGATCCGGCTTTCCTTCAAGGAAGGCCTGGCGCTCAACAACGGCACCGCGCAGATGCTGGCCACGGCCGTGCTGGCGCTGGATACGCTGGAGCACCTGCTCCACGTGGCGGATCTCGCCGCATCGATGACGCTGGATGCGTTCGCCGGCCGCAGCGGCGCGTTGCGGCCGGAAGTGCACGCGCTGCGTCCGCATCCGGGGCAGGTGCAGGCGGCCGATCATGTGCGCAGCCTGCTCACCGGTTCCACCCTGGTCGATATTCCGTATCACCTGGTGCCGCGCTTCCGCCCATGGAGCGCGGACGCATGGAGCACGCCGGAAGACCAGGCACTCAGCTTCGACATCGGCTGGGATTGGGTGCCGGCCAACCAGCGGCATGGCCGCGAAGCGTTCTACAGCCGTTTCCTGCCGTTCAAGGGCGGCAAGAAACATCAGCCGCAGGATGCCTACTGCCTGCGCTGCATGCCGCAGGTGCACGGCGCGGTGCGCGATGCCTGGGCGCAGGCCTGCCGCATCATCGATATCGAATTGAACGCGGTCACCGACAACCCGCTGATTTTCCCGGACAACACCGAAGCCCAGCACATCGAGGAGCAGGTGATCTCCGCCGGCCATTTCCACGGCATGCCGCTGGCACTGGCGATGAGCTACGTGAAGGCGGCCATTCCGGTGCTGGCGTCGATCTCCGAGCGCCGCCTCAACAAGCTGGTCGATCCGGCCACCAACGATGGTTTACCGGCGTTCCTTACCGGCAACGAAGACGGTACCGATTCCGGTTTCATGATCGTGCAGTATACGGCGGCGGCGCTGGTGAACGACCTGGCCACACGCGCGCATCCGGCCAGCGTGTATTCGGTGCCGACCAGCGCGAACGCGGAAGACCACGTTTCCATGGGCGCCAACGAAGCGCGCCACGTGCTGGAAATGACCGAAGACCTGAGCCATGTGCTGGCGCTGGAGCTGTACACCGCCGCGCAGGCGCTGGATTACCGCCAGGAAATGCTCAACGCCGCGCGCCGTCTCGCTGCACGCGGCGATTGGCAGGCGCTAGCGTCGAAGGTCACCAATGCGCCGCGCGAAGGCCATCCGCATTACGCGCAATTCGTGGACGAGGTGAAACAGCTCACCGCCGCGTTGGCGCAAGTGGGCGAGTTCCACGCCGGTGAAGCCGTGCGCAGGGCCTATGACGTCCTGCGTGAACGGATCAGCTTCATTCATCGCGATCGTGCAATGGATGGCGACGTGCGCACGGTGTGCGAGCTGGTGCAGCAGCGGGCGTTTGCGGGCGTTTAGCGCGCTTCGTGACGCCTTCGCTCTTCGGGACCTAGTGTCGAATCTCAGCGTGCCCGAAGGTGTTCCCTTCCCTGCGAAGTAGGGGAGGGTCAGGGTGGGGTTTTGCACGAGCTTGCCGCGGGACACGATTCATCGCGAGGTTGCCTGACCCCGCCCCAGCCCTCCCCTGCAAGCAGGGGAGGGAGCCATCGTTCGCGCAGCTGAAAGACAGCGTTGCCATGCGCACCCCGGGGCAGATCTGCCTGGATCGTGCCCGAGGCCCAACCCGCAGCGTAGAGTGCGAGCCGCAGCCAAAACCCAGCGTCCCGGATAGCCCCGTTTACGCTAAAAACCGCCAGGTTGCGCAAACCGCAACCACCCTCTACAATGCGCTCCACTGTATTAACGCGTTAGTACATTATGAAGCGCCGATCGATCGACCCCGAAACCCCGGAAGAATCCGCCAGGCTCAGCCTGTGCCGGGCCTTGCTTTCGTTGAAGAACGCCGAGGAAATGAACGCCTTCCTCAACGACCTGTGCACGCCGGCCGAGCTGGAAGTGCTGGTGGATCGCTGGCGGGTGGTGCCGTATCTGCTCGAAGGCGTGTCCTACCGCGAAATTCACGAGCGCACGGCCGTCAGCATCACCACCATCGGGCGCGTGGCGCGCTATCTGAACCAGGGCAGCGGGGGGTACCTCGCGGCGGCTGCGCGCGCGACGCGTGCCCGCGCAGCGGCAAAAAGGGCACGGGCATGAAACCCAGGGATCGTTTGCGTATCGCCATGCAGAAATCCGGCCGGCTGACCGAGCCGGCGCTGGATCTGCTCAACCGTTGCGGGCTCACCTTCCGCCAGAGCCGCGACAAGCTGTTCTGCTTCGGCGAAGGCGAGCCGGTGGACCTGCTGCTGGTGCGCGATGACGACATTCCGGGGTTGATCGCCCAGGGCGTCTGCGACCTGGGCATCGTCGGCCGCAACGTGCTCAATGAATTCAAGAATGGCGCCGGCGAAGCCGCGGCGCCGCTCACCGAATGGCGTTCGCTCGGGTTCGGGCGTTGCCGCTTGTCTGTCGCAGTGCCGCAGGACATGGCTTACAACGGGCCGGAAGACCTGGCCGGCCTGCGCATCGCCACTTCGTATCCGGGCCTGCTCGGCGGCTGGCTGCGCGGGCAGGGGGTGAACGCGAGCATCATCACGCTGGCCGGTTCCGTAGAAATCGCACCTAAGCTCGGCACCGCCGACGTGATCTGCGATCTGGTGCAAAGCGGTGGCACGCTGGTGGCCAACCAGCTACGCGAAACGGATGTATTGCTGGAAAGCGAAGCGGTGCTGGCCGGTCCGGAAACGCTGCCGATCGATGAGCGCGGCGACATGGTGGAGCTGTTGCTCAAGCGCCTGGACGGCGTGATCCAGGTGCGCGAATCGCGCCTGCTGCTGCTGCAAACCTCGCGCACCTCGCTGGAGGCGGTCACGCGCCTGCTGCCCGGTGGCCCGCAGCCCACGCTGTTGCCGGTGGCAGGACAGCCCGATCAGCTGATGTTGCAGGCGCTGTGCGCCGGCGAGGTGAGCTGGCGGCAGCTGGAAGAAATCAAGAAAGCCGGCGCACGCGAGATGTTCGTGTTGCCAGTCGAAAAAATGCTGGCCTGAGACGTCCATGAAACGAATCGACTGGAACACATTGAGCGAAGCGGAGCGCAACGAAGCGCTGGCGCGACCGGCGCAATCGCGTGCCGAAGCCTTGCGCACCGGCGTTGAGCGCATCATTGCCGAAGTGCGCGCCAGCGGCGACGCGGCCTTGCGCGAACTTTCCGCGCGCTACGATCGCTGCACGCTGGACGCCATCGAAGTCACCGAAGCGGAGTTCAAGGCCGCCGAAGCCAAACTTGCACCGGAACTGAAAACCGCCATTCGCGAGGCTGCCGAACGTATCGAGGCCTTCCACCGCGCCGCGGCGCCGCAGCCAGTGGGTGTCAACACGGCGGTGGGCGTGCGGGTGGAGCGCGTGCTGCGTCCCATCCAGCGCGTCGGCTTATATGTACCGGCGGGCAGTGCGCCGCTGCCTTCCACCGCGTTGATGCTGGGCGTGCCGGCGCGCATCGCGGGCTGCCGCGAAGTAGTGCTGTGCTCGCCGGCGCGTGCCGACGGCAGTTGCGATGAAGCCGTGCTGTTTACCGCGCGGCTCGTGGGCGTGCATCGCGTATTCAAGCTGGGCGGTGCGCAGGCGATCGCCGCCATGGCCTATGGCACCGAAAGCGTGCCGCGTTGCGACAAGCTGTTCGGCCCCGGCAACGCATGGGTCACTGAAGCGAAGCTGCAGGTATCTTCCGATCCCGATGGCGCGGCGATCGACATGCCGGCGGGCCCTTCCGAAGTGCTGGTGATTGCGGATGCGCAAGCCAATCCGGTGTTCGTGGCGGCGGATCTGCTGTCGCAAGCCGAGCACGGTCCGGATTCGCAAGTGGTGCTGGTTACCGATTCCACGGTCTTGCTCGATAAGGTCGCTGCGGAAGTGGATCGCCAGTGCGCACAATTGCCGCGCGGCGCGATTGCCGAGCAGGCGCTCGCGCAAAGCCGGTTGATTGCCGTGACGTCTTTGGCGCAGGCGGTCGAAGTGAGCAACCGCTACGCACCGGAGCATTTGATCCTTCAGGTCAGCGGCGCGCGCGAACTGGTGGCCAGCATCGAGAGCGCCGGTTCCATCTTCGTCGGTGCGTGGACACCCGAATCGGTGGGCGATTACTGCAGCGGCAGCAACCACGTACTGCCAACGTATGGTTACGCGCGCAGCTACAGCGGCGTATCGGTGGCCAGCTACCAGAAGCAGATCACCGTGCAGGAACTGGATCCCAACGGCCTGCGCGCGATCGGCCCATGCACCGCCACGCTGGCGGCGGCCGAACAACTCGAAGCGCATCGTCGTGCGGTGATCTTGCGTCTGGCCGCGCTGGGGACACAGCTATGAGCGTGCTCGATCTGGCCAGGCCGGAAATTCGCACGCTGCAGCCGTATTCGTCGGCGCGCATGGAGGCCGGCGGTGGGCAGATCATGCTCAATGCCAATGAATCGGCGTGGGAACCCGCCGGTGATGCTGGATCTGGCTGCAATCGTTATCCCGATCCGCAGCCTGCACCGTTGTTGCAGGCCCTGGCGAAACTCTACGGCGTTCAACGTGAGCAATTGTGCGTAGGCCGCGGCAGTGATGAGGCGATCGACCTTTTGGTGCGCGCGTTCTGCCGCGCAGGCCAGGATGCGATCGTGATCCAGCCGCCGACATTCGGCATGTATGCGGTGTCGGCGCGCATCCAGAATGCGGCGGTGATCGAAGTGCCGCTGGCGCAGGATTTCGCTCTCGACTGTGATGCCTTGCTTGCGACGATCACATCGGCGGTGAAGTTGGTATTCCTGTGCACGCCCAACAATCCGAGCGGCAAGTCGATTGGGCGCGACGATATCGAGCGCGTGGCGCAGGCGCTGGCGGGCAAGGCGTTGCTGGTGGTGGACGAGGCGTATATCGAATTTTCCGAGCAGCCCAGCGCGATCGAACTCATCGGGCGCTATGAGCACGTCGCGGTGCTGCGTACCTTGTCCAAAGCCTGGGCTTTGGCCGGCGCGCGTATCGGTACCTTGATCGCCCATCCGGACGTGATCGGCCTGATCCGGCGCATCATGCCGCCGTATCCGCTGCCGACGCCGTGCGTCGCCGCGGCGCTGGCCGCCCTGTCGCCATCCGGCCAGCTGGCCGCACGCGAGCATATCGCCGTCGTGCGCGAGCAACGCGCGTTCATGCGCAACGCGTTGTCTGCGGTGCTGGGCGTGCGTGAAGTGCTGCCGTCCGATGCCAATTTCCTGGCCGTGCGGTTTGATGACGCCGGGGCGGTTTATCAGCGTCTGCAGCAGGCGGGTATCGTGGTGCGCGATGTACGTCGTTATCCCAACTTGCAGGATGCATTGCGCATCACTATCGGCACGCCGGAGGAGAACGCAAAAGTGCTTGCCGTACTGAACGAAATGACGGCGGACAAGGTACAGGCATGAGACGCAAGATACTATTCATCGACCGGGACGGCTGCCTGATCGAAGAGCCCGCCGACGAGCAAATCGACAGTTTCGAGAAACTGTCCTTGCTGCCCGGTGTGATGGCCGCCTTGCAACGTATCGTCGCGGCCGGCTACGAGCTGGTCATGGTCACCAACCAGGACGGCCTGGGTACGGACAGCTTTCCGCAAGCGCATTTTGAAGGGCCGCACGATCTGTTGATGCGCATCTTCGCCTCGCAGGGCGTGCGCTTTCGCGAGGTGCTGATCGATCGCAGTTTTCCGCACGAAGGCCGGGATACTCGCAAACCCGGCATCGGCATGATGCGGCAGTATCTGGCCGATGACAGCTGGACGCGTGCGGATTCGGCCATGGTGGGCGATCGCGACACCGACCTGCAGTTCGCCGCCAACATGGGCGTGCGCGGTTTCAAGGTCGGGCCGAAGGGCATCAGTTGGGAAGAGGTTGCCCATCAATTGCTCGATCGTCCGCGCGTGGCCGAAGTGGTGCGTAATACAAAGGAAACCCGCATCAAGGTGCGCGTGGATCTGGACGCGCAAGCAGAACCGGTCGCGCACACCGGGCTGGGCTTTTTTGACCACATGCTCGAGCAGATCGGCAAGCATGGCGGTTTCGCGCTCAGCATCACCTGCGATGGTGATACCAACGTCGACGAACATCACACCATCGAGGATTGCGCGCTCGCGTTGGGGCAGGCCTTGCGCCAGGCCTTGGGCGACAAGCGCGGCATCGGCCGATATGGCTTTACCTTGCCGATGGATGAATCTTACGCCAGCGCCGCGCTGGATCTTTCGGGCCGCCCGTATTTCGTGTTCGAAGGCCAGTTTCCGCGCGAGCGGGTGGGCGATATCCCAACCGAATTGGTGCCGCATTTCTTCCGCTCGCTGTGCGACACGCTGGGCGCCAATCTGCATCTTGCGGTGAGGGGCGAAAACGCGCACCACATGGTGGAAGCCTGCTTCAAAGTGACCGCGCGAACCTTGCGCCAGGCGATTCGCCGCGAGGGTGACGAATTGCCGAGCACGAAAGGAGCATTGTAATGAGCGTCGTTCTGGTCGATGCCGGCGGTACCAATATCGGCTCGGTGCGTTACGCCTTGCAGCGGCTGGGTGTGGATGCGGCCTTGACTGCCGATGCCGAACGCATTCGTGGCGCCGACAAGGTCATCTTGCCGGGCGTCGGCGCTGCCTCGCCGGGCATGACGCGCCTGCGGGAATTGCAGCTCGTCGATGTGATTCGTTCCTTGACGCAACCGGTGCTCGGTGTGTGCCTGGGCATGCAACTCTTGTGCGAGCATTCGGAGGAAAGCGATACCCCATGCCTGGGCGTGATCCCCGCCAAGGTGCGCCGCTTCGAGGAGACGCCGGAATTGTGCGTGCCGCATATGGGCTGGAACCAGTTGTCGCCGGCGGGCGCGCATCCGTTGTTGAACGATCTGACGGAAGGCGACTGGGCTTACTTCGTGCACAGCTATGCCGTGCCGGTGGGCGATTACACCCTGGTGAGCTGCGATTATGGCGGCGCGTTTTCTGCGGTGATTGCGCGGGGGAATTTCCACGGCATGCAGTTTCATCCGGAGCGCTCGGCGCAAGTGGGCGCGAAGCTGTTGAAGAATTTTCTTGAGCTTTGAGCCATGTGCGCTGGGCCAGCCTTCAACCTCGCGGCAAGCGCGTGCAACCCCACCCCAACCCTCCCCTGCAAGCAGGGGAGGGAGTAATTCTGGAACGCCATGAACTTTGAAGTCATACCTGCCATCGACCTGCGCGGTGGCCAGGTTGTCCGCCTCAAGCAAGGCGATTACGCGCAGGAAACGCAATATGCCCATGCGCCCGCCGAACTCGCGGCGCGTTACGCGCAGGCCGGCGCGCGCTGGTTGCACGTCGTCGATCTTGATGGTGCACGTGCGGGCGATCTGGCGAACCTTGCCGTGATCGAAGCGCTGGTGAAGGCCGGCATGCAGGTGCAGGCCGGCGGTGGCGTGCGCGCGGAGCAAGATGTGCTGCGTTTGTTCGATGCGGGCGTAAGCCGCGTCGTCGTAGGCAGCGTTGCGATCCGGGAGCCGGAACAGGTGGCGCAGTGGCTGGCCAAGCACGGTACCGAACGCTTCACCATTGCGCTGGATACGCGTCGCCGCGACAGCACGTGGACGCTGCCCAGCGCCGGCTGGACCGAAGACGAAGCACGCACGTTGGACGAACTGGCGCCGTGGTATGCCGCGCATGGCGCACGCCATCTGCTGTGCACGGATATCGAGCGCGACGGCATGCTGGCCGGTTTCAACCTCGAGCTTTACCGGCACCTGGCGCAAACGGTGCCGCAACTGGCGGTGCAGGCCTCCGGCGGCGTGCGTTCGGTGGAAGATATCCGCGGCGCGCGCGAGGCCGGCGCGCGTGGCGTGATTCTGGGCCGCGCCTTGCTGGAAGGCCGCTTTACGCTGGAGGATGCACTGGCATGCTGAGTCGACGCATCATTCCCTGCCTGGACGTGCGCGACGGCAAGGTCGTCAAGGGCGTGCGTTTTCGAGATCACGTGGTGATGGGCGAGATCGTCGACCTGGCCTTGCGCTACCGCGACGAAGGCGCGGACGAACTGGTGTTCTATGACATCACCGCCAGCCCGGAAGGACGTAGCGTGGATCGCGGCTGGGTGGAGCGTGTGGCGCGCGTGATCGATATTCCGTTCTGCGTGGCCGGCGGCATCCGTTCGGTCAGCGATGCGCGCGAGGTGCTGCATACGGGCGCGGATAAAGTATCGATCAACTCACCGGCCTTGGAGCGCCCGGACCTGATCGATGAACTGGCTGAAGCCTTCGGCGTGCAATGCGTGGTGGTCGGCATCGATTCGATGCGCGACGCCGATGGCGAATGGCGCGTGCGCCAATACACCGGCGATCCTTCCAAGACGCGCTCGCTGGCGCGCCGTACGCTGGACTGGATGGCCGAAGCGCAACGCCGCGGCGCCGGCGAGATCGTGCTCAACTGCATGGATACCGATGGCGTGCGCCAAGGCTATGATCTGGCGCAGCTTGCTGCGGCGCGGGCAATTTGCACGGTGCCGCTGATCGCCTCCGGCGGGGCGGGCACGATGGAGCATTTTCGCAACGCATTCACGCGCGCTCGTGTTGATGGTGCCTTGGCGGCCAGTGTTTTCCATAGCGGCACCATCGCGGTTCCCGATTTGAAGCGTTACCTGCAGCACGAAGGCATAACCGTTCGCTTGCAAGAGGCAGCCCGTCATGAGTGAAACAGTGGCCGGATTCAACGCGCTTGATCTCAGCCAGATCGATTGGGTCAAGACGGAAGGGCTGGTGCCCGCGATCGTGCAGCACTGGCTGACGGGCGAAGTGCTGATGCTGGGCTATATGGATGAGCGCGCGCTGGCCTTGACGCAGACCAGCAGCCGGGTGACGTTTTTCAGCCGCAGCAAGCAACGCTTGTGGACCAAGGGTGAAAGCTCGGGCCACGTGCTGCATTTGAAATCGATCCGCGTCGATTGCGATGGCGATACGTTGTTGGTGCTGGCCGATCCGCACGGCCCGACCTGCCATTTGGGAACGCGCAGCTGTTTCGGTAACGAAGTGCGGCCGCCGCTGGGATTTCTGGCGCAACTGGACGCACTGGTGGAAAGCCGCAAGGCCGAACTCCCCGAAGGCAGCTACACCACCAAGCTGTTTCATGGCGGCACGCGGCGGATTGCGCAGAAGGTGGGCGAGGAAGGCGTGGAAACCGCGCTCGCAGCCGTCGCGCAGGGTGACGAAGAGTTATTGGGCGAGGCGGCGGATCTGGTGTTTCACCTGGCCGTGTTGCTGCGTGCGCGTGGATACGGGCTTGCCGATGTCGCGAAGGTGTTGGTGGCGCGCCACGGTTGATCGATCGTAGGTTGGGGTGCAAACCCCAACATCGTGGTGCACGTATGGATGACGGTGTTGGGGTTTGCACCCCAACCTACGTTATTGCGTTGCCGAACTTGTGCTGCTTGCCGATGCCGGCGGCGCGAACGGCACGGCCGGCCCCGGCCTCACATCCTTGCGCCATTGCGCAAGCTGCTGCGTAATGCCTGCGCCGATATCGATCTGCGGTTCGGAAGGCGTGAGCTTGTCCTGCCGTTCCCAGCTGGCGATATCGTTCTTGGCCAGATGGAACGCATCGACGAAGTTGTCGGTCTTGTTCAGCGCATCCACCAGCCAGGCTTTGCCGAAGTAGGTGATATCCGAATCGCTGCCGCAGCCGAACGAGCTGCGATCGCTGCGCGCGGCGGTCAGCACCAGTGTGCCGGGGCCGCTCAAGTCCGGCACGAAACCGCCGGAATAGCAGGCGTTCACCACCACTACTTTCCACTTGAACGGACGCTTCTTCAGGATGCCGGCGAGATCGGGTGCGCCGATCTGGTCCAGTGGCAGTGGGTCCAAGTCGACCAGCAGGTTGTGGTCTTCGTCGCCGTGCGAGGTCATGTAGAGCACCAGGATGTCCTGCTCTGGGTTCATGACCTTGGTCAGTTGATCCAGCGTGTCTTCCAGGTTGCTCCAGCTTGCCAGCGGATGCGCCTGCAAGGTGGTGGGATTGTTTTCCAGCACCAGCGCATGCGCGCTGGGGCCGAAACGCCTGGTGAAAAGCTGCGCTGCATATTCGGCTTCGTTGCGGAACACGTCTTCGCCGCCATCGCCTGCGAAGGCCACCAGGTAGAGGTTGGGCTTGTCCGCGACCCGCGGAGTGAGCGCGGCCAGCGCCTTATGCACCATGGCCGGCTGCGTGTAGATCACTTGTTCGGGCGAGGGGCCCTGGCCAGGCCAGCTGTCGCCGCTTTCGCTGTCGTCGGCGTCGGTGGTGGAGGCGGAAGCGGCCGGCGAAGTGTTGTTCATCGCGCTCGGCACTTCGTCGTTGTGAGGCGGCCGATGCCCGGTCACCACCAGCATCAGCAGTACGCCGGCGGCGAACGAGAGCAGGGCGGTCAGTGTGGTGCGCATGGGCGGACTCAGAGCGAGATGGCGTCGAAGCTGGCGTAGGCGGGGTGCCGCGGCTGGGGCGGTATTTCCAGCGGCGGACGCAGCAGCCAGCCGGTATGCAGGCCGGCGGCGCGGGCGGCGTCCAGTTCCTCCACCACGTCGGAGAGGAACAGCACATGCTCGGGGCGTTCGCCGATCGCCTCCAGGATGCGCTCGTAGGAAACCCGCTCGCGCTTCGGGCCGGTCTCGGTGTCGAAATAGCCGGCGAGCAAGGGCGAAAGATCGCCCGCGTCGCTGTAGCGGAAGAACAGCTTCTGCGCCTGCACCGAACCGGACGAATACACGTACAGATGCAAGCCTTCGCCGCGCCACGCGTGCAGGCGGCCGGCGACTTCGGGATACATATGAGAGCGGTAGTCGCCCGCTTCGAAACCCTCCTGCCAGATCATGCCCTGCAAGGCCTTGAGAGCGGTGGACTTGCGGTCCTTGTCGATCCAGCGCAGCAAGAGCTCCAGCACTTCCTGCCGGCTCGCTTCGACGATGCCGGCCTCTTTCGCCGCCTCATGCAACCAGTGCTGTACTTCCGGCTGGTCGCCGTGTGTTTCGATATAAGCCGGAAGGCGCTCGCGGGCGTAAGGAAACAGGACCTCCTTGACGAAGCTGATCGAGCTGGTGGTGCCTTCGATGTCGGTGACGATGGCGCGGATGGCGGTCATGGGAGCCGATGGGGTAAGGGGCTCTCAAGCTTAGCGTGCACCTGGGCGGGTGCAAGGGTCCGTAGCGTTGCAGGCTGGGATGAAATCCCAGCATTGCCAAGCATATGTGAATGCTGGGATTTCATCCCAGCCTACAACCGAGGCTAAGCTGTGCTTGCCAGCGGCTCCATGCGCGGGAACTGCTGCGCGATATCCGAGCCGGTGAAATTCGCCACCCAGCCGTCCTTGTTGGTGAACAGGCGGATCGCCACGAAGTAGGGCGCCTCGCTCATGTCGAACCAGTGGCGGGTGCCGTCCGGCACGCCGATCAGGTCACCCTGTTCGCACAGCACGTCATAAACCTTCCCATCGATGTGCAGGGTGAACTGTCCCGCGCCGGCGACGAAAAAGCGCACTTCGTCCTCGCTATGGGTGTGTTCGCTCAAGAATTTTTGGCGCAGCGCGGCGCGCTCGGGATGATCGGGCTTGAGGCTGATCACGTCGACCGATTGGTAACCTTCTTCGCGCATCAGGCGATCGATGTCGCTGCGATAGGCAGCGATCACTTCATCCTGGCTCGCGCCGGGCACCACCGGCTGGCTGGCCGCCCATTGCTCGAAGCGCACGCCGACCTTGGCCAGCTCGCGCGCGATGCCGGCATGATCCTCATGCATCGAGAGCGGGCTGTGCGGGCGCTGTTCGTCGAAGATGCGCAGGCGGCTCATGCGTTCAGTCCTCAGGGTCTGCTTAGGGTCTCAGCGTAGCCCGCGTTGTCACGGTGCGTCCGCCAGGTGGTAGTGCGCGGCGCAGCGCTTGCCTGGCTGGCAAACCCAGCCGCGCGCTGCCGCATGGTGGACGCACCGTGGCAACCCGAAGGGTCGGGTCTGTTTGCCCGCCGGGCGGCGTCCTCACTCAGTTGTGTATCGACATACACGCCTTCGTTCCTCCTTGCCCGTCAGGCAAACAGATCCCGACGCGGGCCACGCTGGGACCCTAAGCAGACCCTAAGATCGAGTTCGCAGCCGAGCAAAAACTCCAGCGCCTCCAGGTGACGGCGCGCTTCGGCCATGTCATGACCCCAGGTATAGATGCCGTGGCCGTTGATCAAGTACGCATGCAGCGGTTTGCCCGAATCGATCCAGCTGTCGACCTGGTCCACCAGCTCGGGCATGTGCTGGGTGTTGGGGAACACCGGAATGTCGAGCGTGCTTTCGTGGGTGGTGTGGCCGCGGATCGCCTTCTGCAGTTCCCAGCCTTGCAGGCGGATCAGGCGATCGGCGGCGAACAGGCGGGACGCCACGCTCTGCGTGCGCGAATGCGTGTGCAATACAACGTTCACTTCCGGCCAGCGGCGATACACCTGCGTGTGCAATTCGGTTTCCGCGCTGGGACGCGAGCTGGTACCAACGGCTTTGCCGTGCATGTCCACCAGCATGATGTCGTCACGGCCGAGCTTGCCTTTGTCGCGGCCGGAAATTGTTATGGCGGCGTGATCGGTGTCCACGCGCATTGAAAAATTGCTGCTGGTGGCTGGCGTCCAGCCATGTTGCGCAAGTTCGCGCGCGGCGTCGGCGATCGCATCGGCGCGCTCGTAAAACAGTGCTGCGGGAATGGAGGCGGGCAGGTTTTGGCTCATGGCAAATGGACGTCCAAACGAGTCGGGACTATAGCACGGCGGGGAAAGCGCTAAATGCGAGTTATTCGCGAACAGGCCTCTCCGCACGGCGTCGCGCTAGGATGCGCGCTGCGTCGCCGCAGCTCCCGCGGCGAAAACAACGATGAGGGTGGTTATGTCAGGACAAGAGAAGATCGAGTCACGTCGTCGTTTCCTCAAGCTCGCTGCCGGCACCGCTGCCGCCGCCGCGCTGGTGAGCGGATTGCCGCGCGTAGCGCGTGCGGATGATCTGCCGCATGTTTCCGAAGCCGATCCCACCGCCAAGGCGCTGCAATACGTCGAAGACGCCAGCAAGGCCACGGCCAAGAACTACAAACCTGGCGATACCTGCGCCAACTGCAAGTTCTACTCGGGTGCGGCGACAGGTTACGGACCGTGCGACTTGTTCCCCGGCAAAGCGGTGAGCGCGAAAGGCTGGTGCATCTCGCATACGACCAAGCAAGCCTGATCAGTGTTGCCTTAAATCGTTGCATGAAGGGCCGGCCTTGCGCCGGCCTTTTTGTTTGCGCAGGGCGCGTGCATAAAAAAACGCCTGTACGAGACAGGCGTTTATAAAAGAAACGAAGGGGTGTTACCGAAAAGTGCTACCCGGACGCGTCAGGTCGAGGAGCTAGCTGGCCTGACGCGCCGGGTCGCGATCCGGGGCCCACTGCCAAGTGATCAACCCGGGCCACCGATGATACTCCGGTTGATCGAAATACGGCGGGCCGGGGTCGGAAATTTATCTCCCTGAAAATATTTTCCCTTGTGAATCAAAAGGATGCTTTCAAAACTGAAAGCATCACCTTCGATACATTAAAAGGGCGTTAGCGGCGAGTTCCGTTCAATTTATCGCTATTCAAGGAAGTTCGCCGGAGGTCGCGGGCGTTCCACGCTTTGCCGAGCCATTGGCGGTATGCAGGTGACTATGGCGTAGGCCATAGGTGAAATAAATCGCAAAGCCGAGCAGGGTCCAGACCACCATCAGCGCCCAGTTGTACCAGCCCATGGTGGCCAGTAGCGCCCCGCAGCTCAGCACGCCGGCGATGCACACGAAGTGCGCCCACGGTACGCGGAACGTGCGCGGCAGTTCCGGCGAGGTGTAGCGCAGGATCAGCACGCCCACGCATACGGCCGCGAAGGCGATCAGCGTACCCATGGAGGTGAGGTCGGCGAGCACGCCGAGCGGGAACACCGCCGCCAGTACCGCAATGCCGAAGCCGGTGATGATGGTGTTCAAGTGCGGCGTGCGGTAGCGCGGATGGATGCGGCTGAACACCGGCGGCAGCAGACCGTCGCGCGACATGATCATGAAGATGCGCGGCTGCGCAATGATCATCACCAGGATCACCGACGACAGGCCAATCATCGCGCCAACTTCCACGATCAGGCGCAGCCAGCCGAGTTCGGGGTGCACCTTGATGGCGGTAACCACCGGTTCGTCCGTACCCAGTTGCGTGTACGAGATCAGGCCGGTCAGCACCGCCGCCATCGCCAGGTACAGCACGGTGCAGATCACCAGTGAAACGAGCGTGCCGAACGGCAGGTCGCGCTGCGGATTCTTGCATTCCTGCGCGGCGGTGGAGGTGGCCTCGAAGCCGATATAGGCGAAGAACACCATGCCGGCGCCGCGCATGATGCCGGCCCAACCGTATTTGTGGCCGCCCTGCGATTCGGGAATGAAGGGATGCCAGTTGGCTGGGTCGATGTAACGATAGCCGGCCACCACCACCACCACGATCAAACCTACCTTGAGCAGCACCATCAGGAAATTGATGCCGGACGATTCCTTGATGCCGATGTAGCAGACCCAGGTAAGCGCCAGCACGATCGCGACCGCCGGCATGTTGAACAGCGTGCCGGTGGCGACCAGGTGGCCGTCCTTGAATTCCAATGGTGCGCCGGTCAGCGCGGCGGGCAGATGGAGGCCGACGTGATCGAGCAGGCTGGTGAAATAGCCAGTCCAGCTCACTGCGACGGCCGAGGCGGAGATGGCGTACTCCAGCACCATGTTCCAGCCGATGAACCAGGCCACCAGTTCGCCCAGCGTGGCGTAGGCATAGGAATAGGAGCTGCCGGAAATCGGAATCAGCGTGGCGAATTCGCAGTAGCACAGCGCGGTGAAGCCGCTGCAGATCGCTGCAAGCATGAACGAGATGAGCACCGCCGGCCCGGCGTTCTCGGCTGCGGCCTGCCCGGTCACCACGAAAATGCCTGTGCCGATGACGGCTCCGATACCCAATGCGGTAATGCCCCAGGGACCGAGCGTACGCCGCAGGCTGGGACCGTGCGCGTTTTCGTCTTCGGAAAAATCGGTCTTGCGGGCGAACAACTGTTTGAGCATAGGGCTTCCTGACGTGAAACCGGCACGAGATCGTCGTGCCGGCGGCGTAACGTTTTGGATGGGATGCGCGGGTGCGCGAATCAGTCCACCTCAACACCGCGAGCCAGATGGCTCCTACGGTAGCCATACAGGAAATATACCGCCAGGCCGATCAGCCCCCACGCGAAGAAGGTGATCTTGGCTTCCTTCGACAAGTTGAGGAACAACAGTACGCAACCGATCACCGCCAGCGGACAGATCAGCCACGGCATCGGGGTGCGGAACGGGCGCGGACGCTCGGGCTGGGTGCGACGCAGAATCAGGACGCCCAAGGCCACCATGATGAATGCGAACAGCGTGCCGGAGTTGGTGATGTCGGCAAGGATGCCTACCGGGAACAGAGCGCCGAACAGCGACACGAAGGTGCCGGTGATCAGCGTGATCACGTGCGGCGTGTGGAAGCGCGGATGGATTTTGGCCAGCGAGGTCGGCAGCAGGCCGTCGCGCGACATGGTGAAGAAGATGCGGGTCTGGCCGTACGTCATCGTCAGGATCACCGACGGCAGTGCGATGCCGGCGGCAAAGGCAATGAAGCCGCCGATGGTATGGTGGTTGAGCACATTTGCCACGTGGGCCAGCGCCTCCTTGCTGCACACCAGGGCCTCCGAACCATTGCAGGCTGCGGCGAACGACGGCGTGCCGGGCTCAAGCGCCACACCGTTCGCGTCCAGAATGGGTTGCGCACCTATCGAACCCACGGCGCCGTAGCTCACCAACAGATAGTAGATGGTGCATACGGTCAGCGAGGCGATCAGGGCGATCGGGATGTTGCGGTTCGGGTTCTTCGTTTCTTCCGACGCGGTGGAAATGGCATCGAAGCCAATGTAGGCGAACACGATGGAAGCCGCCGCACCCAGTACGCCGATGCCGCCCATCGGGCTACCCCAGCCATTCGGCACGAAGGGCGTGAAATTCTGATCCTTCACTGCCGGCAGCGCGATGAAGATGAAAGCGGTGAGGGCGGCGATCTTGATCAGCACCAATACCGTATTGACCTTGGCCGACTTCGAGGTGCCGATGACCAGCAGGCCGGTAATGACCAGGCCAATGAGACAGGCCAGCAAGTTGAAACTGCCGCCGTCCATCGGACCCGCCTGCAGGAAATGCGGTAAGCCCAATCCTGCACGCGAGAGGAGTCCGTTGACGTAACCGGCCCAACCGACGCAGACCGTGCTCGCAGCGATGGTGTATTCGAGCACCAGTGCCCAGCCCACCACCCAGGCAGTGCCTTCGCCGAGCACGCCATAGGTGTAGGTATATGCCGAGCCTGCGACCGGCACCATCGATGCCAGTTCCGCGTAGGCCAATGCGGCGAACGCGCAGACCACTGCAGCGATCACGAATGCGATCATCATGCCGGGACCGGATTTCTGTCCGGCTTCCGCCGTGAGTACGAAAATGCCGGTGCCGATGATGGCGCCGATGCCGAGCATGGTGAGCTGGAATGCGCCAAGCTGTCGCGTGAGGCCTTTTTTTTCCGCGGTGGCTAGAATCTGGTCGAGTGGCTTGACGCGTTTGAATAGCATTGAATGCTCCCCGTGAAAACGAATGCCTCGTTTATCGAAAGCGCTGTGGAATAGACCCTAGGGCCCGAGGCATCCGCGAACCATAGCCCAGCGGAGGGCGACGGTACAAGCTGCATTGCGGCTGAATTTGCCGTTGCACGAAGGGTTTGCGGGTGTGTCCGTGCTGGCAGATGGCACTTGCGTTGGACGGCGACTTTTGCTGATTGCATCAAAGGACGATGTTGATGGCGGCCATGGGTGTGACGAACGCGCTGTTGTTGCGTCCGGCGAAGCTCAATTGCACGCCGCCCAAGATGCCGATGCGACCGTTGAAGTTGTATTCCACCGCCGGCGCGAGACTGTAAACGTCGCGCGAGGCATCGCGGCGCGCGAACGGCGTGACATCAAACCCTTGTCCGGCGATGCCCTTGAGCTGCGACGCTGCGTTGCGGTCGTACGCCAGATCCATCGCCAGTACCCATTGCGGGTTGATGCTGTACTCGACGGAGGTGGAAATGCCCAGCGAGTTGCCCAGCCGCACGCCGCCACGGAAATCTCGCGGCGTGCCGTAGGCGCTGATCCCGCGCACGTCCACGCGGCTCGGCGGAAGGCTGTAGGAAGCCGTGGCGCGAAAACGCATCGGCCGGCCGTTCGGCAGCCATACGTATTGTTGCAGCAGGGCGGAGAACGTATCGACATTGGCGCCGTTGCCGATCGCGTTCAATGGATTCTGGTCCAGCCGGTCGTAGACGCCGGTAGGAAAGCGGTGCGTATAGGCCAGCGACACGGCAGGCTTTTTCTTGTCCGCGCCCGGCGCCAGCAGCATGTACTGCGCGCCCAGTGTGGTGTCGGTGGCGCGCAGGCCATCGGTATGCGCACCGCCGGACATGGCGTGTGCGCCGCCCAAGCCCAAGCGAAACTGCAGGCGGTCGGTGGCGCCGTAAAAGATCGGTATGGTTGTCTGCCACTGGCGAGTGCCCGGCGATTGCGCGTGACGCTTGCCCTGGTCGTCGTAATACGCGTTGCTCCTGTAATAGATGAGATACGGCTCGACCAGCCAGGTGCCAGCGGGAAGTGTCACGGCATTCGCAGTAAGCAGCGGACCGGTAAAATTGGCGGACGCATCCTGCGCACTGGCCTGGCCCCCACACAGGACGAGGCCGAATGTACAAGCAGCAAGAAAGCCGAGACGATGCTTGGAATAGATCATCGGACGCGCGCCGGAAAAGGAGAGCGTTCAAGCTATCGGCGGGCTTTCCTGCGATCCATCGTATAACTTGGAAAAGTCGGACAACGGAGTGAGATGAATGATGTTGAGAATGTCGCTGGACCGGTACGCACAAAACCATGGCGATGACATGCACGTGGCTGCATGCATGCAATTCCTCGATGAAGTCGAACGGCCATTCCATCGCGAAACCCTGGCCGGCCATTTCACGGGATCGGCCTGGCTGGTCGATGGCAGCGGCGAGCGCGTCTTGCTCACGCATCACCGCAAGTTGCAGCGATGGTTGCAATTGGGCGGCCATGCGGATGGCGATAGCGACCTTGCGGCCGTCGCCTTGCGTGAAGCGGGCGAGGAATCGGGGCTTGCAGACCTGCGCGTCGAGCCGGACATCTTCGACGTCGACCGGCATTGGATTCCGGAGCGCAAGAACGAACCCGGCCATTGGCATTACGACGTGCGTTACGTCGTGCGCACGGGCGGCAGCGAGCAGTTCGCGATCAGCGACGAATCATTGGAGCTGGCGTGGGTGTCCATTCGGCAGCTGGCCGACGCGCCGGATACGGATGAATCCATGCGCCGCATGGCGCGCAAATGGCTGGCGCGACCTGCTCAACCGTAGCGGAGTAGGTTGGGTTAGCGCAGCGTAACCCAACAAATCCAGCAACTGCCGTTGGCAATCGTTGGGTTACGCTGCGCTAACCCAACCTACGATGCGCTAGCCGTAGCGTGCGGGTGCGGGATTGAGGTGTCCGCACACCTTGCACGCGCGGATTTCCTTTGACGTGTAGAAGCGATCGAATACCGGAGGGAAATCGGTCTCGATGCTCTGCAGTACGAAATATTCCTCGTAAAGTTTGTGGTTGCAGTTTTCGCAGAACCACAGCAAACCATCCTTTTCGTGCGGCAAGCGGCGGCGCTCGATCACCAGTCCGATCGAATCGGGCATGCGCTGCGGTGAATGCGGCACGCGCGGCGGCAGGTAGAACAGTTCGCCGGCGCGGATGGGAATATCACGAGCGGCGCCATCATCCTGCACCTTCAGCACCATCTCGCCTTCGAGCTGGTAGAAAAACTCCGGGCCCTCGTCATAGTGATAATCGGTGCGCGCATTCGGACCGCCGACAATCATCACGATGAAATCGCCATCGACGATGCATTTGTTGCCCACCGGCGGCTTCAGCAGGTGGCGGTGTTCGGCGATCCAGCGTTGCAGGTCGATGGGCGTCAGCAGGGACATGCGGCAAGTCCGGCTTGGGGCAGGGCGTCACCATAACGCCGGCATGGCGCCAGTGGGAAGATCGGACTGCCGCTCGGTCGGTAGGTCGGGGTGCAACCCCAACGTCGCGATGTGTGAAGATTCCACGTTGGGGTTTGCACCCCAACCTACACTTCCAGGGTAGCCAGGTCGCCCTTTTCTTCCAGCCAGCTCTTGCGATCGCCGGCGCGCTTCTTGGCCAGCAGCATGTCCATCAGCTTGGTGGTGCCTTCGCTGTCATCCACGGTGAGCTGCACCAGGCGGCGCGTATCGGGATAGATGGTGGATTCGCGCAGCTGCGCGGGATTCATCTCGCCCAGGCCCTTGAAGCGCGTGACGGTGACCTGGCCTTTCATCTTTTCGCGTTCCATGCGTTGCAGCATGGCCTGCTTTTCGTTTTCGTCCAGGCAGTAGAACACCTGCTTGCCCACATCCACGCGGAACAGCGGCGGCATCGCGACGAACACATGGCCTTCGCGCACGAGTGCAGGGAAGTGGCGCAGGAACAGCGCGCTGAGCAGGGTGGCAATATGCAGGCCGTCGGAATCAGCGTCGGCCAGGATCACGACCTTGCCGTAGCGCAGGCCGGAAAGATCGTCCTTGCCCGGATCGCAGCCGATCGCCACCGCCAGGTTGTGCACTTCCTCGGAAGCGAGCACCGAGGTGGATTCCACTTCCCAGGTGTTGAGGATCTTGCCGCGCAGCGGAAGGATCGCCTGGAATTCCTTGTCGCGCGCCTGCTTGGCGCTGCCGCCGGCCGAATCGCCTTCTACCAGGAAGAGCTCCGTGCGGGTGAGATCGGTGGCGGTGCAATCGGCCAGCTTGCCGGGCAGGGCGGGGCCTTGCGTGATCTTCTTGCGCACCACCTGCTTGGCGGCCTTCAGGCGCGCACTAGCGCGTTCGATCGCCAGTTGCGCGATGCGCTCGCCGAGATCGACGTGCTGGTTGAGCCACAGGCTGAAAGCATCGTGCACCACGCTTTCCACCAACGCGGCGGCGTTGCGCGAGGACAGGCGTTCCTTGGTTTGGCCGGCGAATTGCGGATCCTGCAGCTTCGCCGAAAGCACGAAAGCGAGGCGTTCCCACACGTCTTCCGGCGCCAGCTTCACGCCGCGCGGCAGCAGGTTGCGGATATCGCAGAACTCGCGCACGGCATTGGTGAGACCGGTGCGCAAACCGTTGACGTGCGTACCGCCCTGCACGGTAGGAATCAGGTTGACGTAGCTTTCCTGCACCAGCTCACCTTCGGGCAGCCAGGTGAGGGCGACATCCAGGCCTTCGGTGTCGCGCGCAACGTGATGCACGAACAGGTCGGCGGGAATGCATTCGGCACCATCCAGTTCGCCGCGCAGGTAATCGCGCAGGCCGTCTTCGTAGTACCACTCGCTGGTTTCGCCGCTGGCTTCGTCCAACAGTTTCACGTTGAGACCGGCGCACAGCACCGCCTTGGCGCGCAGCAGGTGCTTGAGCTTGGGCAGCGAAATCTTCGGCGAGTCGAAGTATTTCGGATCGGGCCAGAAGCGCACGGTGGTGCCGGTCTTCTTCTTGGGCACCGTGCCGATCACTTCCAGCTCGCTGGCGCGGTCGCCGTTGGCGAAGCTCATGCGATATTCGTTGCCGTCGCGGCGGATGGTCACGTCCACCCGGTTCGACAGCGCATTCACCACCGATACGCCCACGCCGTGCAGGCCGCCGGAGAAGTTGTAGTTCTTGCCGGAGAATTTGCCGCCCGCGTGCAGGCGGGTGAGGATCAGCTCGACGCCGGGAATGCCTTCTTCCGGATGGATGTCCACCGGCATGCCGCGGCCATCGTCGGACACTTCCACCGAGCCGTCGGTATGCACCACCACCTCGATCGACTTGGCATGTCCGGCCAGCGCCTCGTCGACGGAGTTGTCGATCACTTCCTGCGCCAGATGGTTCGGGCGAGTGGTGTCGGTGTACATGCCCGGGCGGCGCTTGACGGGATCAAGGCCGGAGAGGACTTCGATGTCGGCGGCGTTATAGCGACTGCTCATGTGGATGCTTGCTGCGGAAGTGAGCGCGGGAGAATGGGTGGTGAAGCCAGGGAGGTCAAGACGGCAGGCTCCGTTTGCAGAGATAACGTTAGTTATGCACAATCATATCATTGGTTCAGGTATCCGAAAGGCAGGTCCATGCAGACGCTTACGCTCGAACAGCTTCGCACGGCGGTAGCCACCGGCGGGGTATCGGCCGTGAGCTTACAGGCGAAGGGCGGCGAGTTCTTCCTGCACGTCAAGACCAAGGGACGCGCCGACGCCGTGCTGGCGCGGGCGCGCAGCACCGAACCGCGCGCCTTTTCCAACCTGATGCTGGCGATGAAGGAACTGCACAGTCTGGGCATCGACGCCGGCACCTTCGATCTCACGGAGTGGAAGCCGGAGCAAAAGCGCGCGGTGCGCGTTCGCCCCGATCGCGCCGAAGCCATGAAGCGCGCGCGTGAAGCGATGGAGCACGACACCTGGTTTCGCGCGCAAGTGGAGCAGGGCTTGGCTGACGCGAACGATCCGGCGACGCCGTGGGTTTCGCTCGAAGACGCCAAGCTAAGCTGGGCGAAAAAACGTGCCGAACTGCTGAAGCGTGCAAAAAAGGCATAAAGGAACGGATGCTTGATACTTGTCTGGTTGCCCAGGGCATTGCAGGACCGTGATGCTCAGATCGAGTACCTCGCCGAACGCAATCCACACGCGGCCATCGAGCAGGGCGATCTGCTCGATGAGACGATCGCCGGTTTATCGAATCATCCGCGCATGGGAAGACAGGGACGAGTACGCGGGACGCGCGAGCTGGTGATTGCGGGCACGCCCTTTATTGTGCTCTATCGCGAACGATCGCTGGCAAAGCGCATGGAGATCCTCCGCGTGCTGCACGGTGCGCAACAGTGGCCACCGTAGATTGCAAACACCAACGTCGCCATCCATGTTGGGGTTTGCACCCCGACCTATGCAGAAAAAAATTAAAGCGGCGCGCAGTGTTTTTCGAGCCAGGCGAGATCCGCATCTTCCAGCAGCGGCGATAGCGCGGCGCGCACGGTGGCATGGTAATCGTCCAGCCACGCGCGCTCATCGGGGCTGAGCAGGCCCGATTCCAGCGCCCGGCGATCGAACGGGCACAGCGTGAGCGTTTCGAAGGCGTAGAACTCGCCAAATTCGGTCTGGTCGGCTTCGACCACCACGGCGAGGTTCTCGTGGCGAATGCCATGGCGTGCAGGCTTATATAAGCCGGGTTCGATCGAGGTGATCATGCCGGGTTCGAGCGCTACCAGCGTGCCGCCGGAAACGGGCGGCCGTACGCTATGCGGGCCCTCGTGCACATTCAGGAAGTAGCCCACGCCATGGCCGGTGCCGTGGCCGTAATCCATGCCGGCAGCCCACAGCGGCGCGCGGGCCAGGGCGTCCAGTTGCGGACCGCTTGCGCCCCTGGGAAAGCGGGCACGGGAGAGCGCGATCATGCCTTTCATCACCAGCGTGGCATCGCGCCGTTGCTCGGTGGTGGTCGGTCCCAGCGCCAGCACGCGGGTAATGTCGGTGGTGCCACCCAAGTACTGTCCGCCGGAATCGACCAGCAGCAGGCCGTGGCGCTGCAAGGTGTTGTGGGCCCCGGGCGTGGCGCGATAGTGCGGCAGTGCGCCGTTCTCCATATAGCCGGCGATGGTGGCGAAACTTTCGCCAACGAATTCGGGCTGGGCGGAGCGCTCGTCGCGCAGCAAGGCATCCACATCCAGTTCGGTTTGGGTCATGCCAGCGGCGAGTCGCTCTTCCAGCCGACGGAAGGCACGCACCAGCGCGGCGCCATCGCGGCGCATCACTTCGCGGATGTGTGCCAGTTCGCTCTCGGTCTTGACCGCCTTGAAGGCGGTGGAGGGGTTCGAGCCCTCGATGCGCGTCACGTCGGCGGCGACGGCCTTGAGCACATCGCTCACGACACGGGCGGGGTCAAACAATAAGGTGTCGCCGGCCTTCAACTCGCCAAGGCTGTCACCCAGCGTGGCGTAGTTGGCGATGCGGATGCTGTCGGCGTCGAGCGCGGCGACCACATTGTCCTTGAGCTTGTCCCGATCGACGAACAGCGTGGCCTGCCCGGACGCTTCCACCAGCAAGTGCGCCAGGAACACCGGATTGCATTCCACGTCGCTGCCGCGCAGGTTGGTAAGCCAGGCGATGTCGTCCAGGCTGGAGACGAGGTGATGCGTGGCGTGCTGCTTGCGCATCGCGTTGCGCAGCTTGCCGAGTTTTCCCGCGCGCGAGGTGCCAGCGTAGTCGAGCGGATGTTCGTACACCGGCGCGTGGGGCAGGGCGGGGCGATCGCGCCAGGCCATGCCCGGGATATCGAGGTCGACGCGCACGTTCGCGCCGACCGCGGCAAGCTGGCGTTCGATCTGCCGCTTTGCCGATACCGCCACGCTGTCACCGGCGATCGCCACCACATCATTCTTATGTAGATGGTGTTGCAACCAAGTCAGGTGTTCGTTCGCCTGTCCCGGTCGTTGCTTCATCAGCGCAATACCAGTGCCGGCAAGCTGTTGTTCGGCCTGCGAGAAATAGCGCGAATCGGTCCACAGCCCGGCTTGCTTGGCGGTGACCACCAGGATGCCGGCAGAACCGTCGAAGCCGGAAAACCATTCGCGCGCCTTCCAGTGCGCGGGCAGGTATTCGGACAAATGCGGATCGGCAGTCGGCGTGATGCACGCGGCGACGCCGTGCTTGGCCATGGTGTCGCGCAACGCGGCAATGCGGGCGGAAATCGGAGTGCTCATCGGCGCATTGTACGTTGGGTTGCCCCGGACTTGATCCGGGGGTAACCCAACGGGGCCGCCTCGAATATTGTGTTGGTTACGCTGCGCTAACCCGACCTACGCGACGCCCGCGACATTCTGTCTAACCGCTGCGGCAGCCCTCAGACTAGTCACGACTTGCTGCAGCGCGATATGCTATGCCGGTTGTCTGCCCCGACAACGTCCCCGTCAGTACTTTTAGAGTCGATCGTGAACTATCGTTCCTTCGTTTCGGCTGCGCGCTGGTCGTGCGCTAGCCTTGCTGTGCTGCTCAGCGGCTGCAACATGGAAGTCCTTTCGCCCAAAGGCGATATCGGTATGCAGGAGAAGTCGCTGATCCTGATTGCCACTGGATTGATGCTATTGGTGGTGGTCCCGGTCATCGCGATGACCCTGATTTTCGCCTGGCGTTACCGCGCCTCCAACACCAAGGCTACCTACGCGCCGAAGTGGTCGCATTCGACCGCGATCGAAGCGGTGGTGTGGATCATTCCGTGCATCATCATTGCGGTCCTGGGCACGATCACCTGGCGCACCACGCATGCGCTCGATCCTTATAAGCCGCTGGATCACCACGCCAAGCCGATCACCGTGCAGGCGGTATCGATGGACTGGAAGTGGGTGTTCATCTATCCGGAGTACGGCGTAGCCAGCGTCAACGAGCTGGCCATGCCCACCGACGTGCCGGTGCATTTCGAGATCACTTCCGATTCGGTGATGAATGCGTTCTTCATTCCGCAGCTGGGCAGCCAGATCTACGCCATGGCGGGCATGAAGACGCAGTTGAACCTGATCGCGAACGAGCCGGGCACGTACGCGGGCCTGTCGAGCAATTACAGCGGCGCTGGCTTCTCCGACATGCACTTCACTGCGATCGCGACTTCGCAGCAGGGCTTCGAGGACTGGATCAAGAAGGCCAAGGCCAGCCCGGTCAAGCTCGACGATGTGGCCTATCACGCGCTGGCGCAGCCGAGCATCAAGGTGCCGGTGAGCTACTACGGCAACGTCAAGTCGGGCATGTTCGACAGCATCATCAATCAGTACATGGGCGACATGTCCATGGACAAGATCGGCACCGCCCCTGCGCAGGCCAGCGCCATTCCCTCGCACAACGATCACGCCAAGGCTGCGGAGTAGGCCATGTTCGGAAAACTTTCTCTATCGGCCATTCCTTTCCATGAGCCGATCATCATGGGCACCCTGTTGATGGTGTGCCTCGGCGGTGCCGGGCTGCTCGGCTGGGTGACGCTGCAGCGCAAGTGGGGCTACCTGTGGAGCGAGTGGTTCACCACCGTGGACCATAAGCGCATCGGCATCATGTACGTGATCCTCGCGCTGGTGATGCTGCTGCGCGGCTTCGCCGACGCCATCATGATGCGCGCCCAGCAGGCGGTCGCCGCCTCGGACGCGGCCGGCTACCTGCCGCCGCATCACTACGATCAGATCTTCACCGCGCACGGCGTGATCATGATCTTCTTCGTGGCCATGCCGTTCGTGGTGGGCCTGATGAACCTGGTGGTGCCGCTGCAGATCGGCGCGCGCGACGTGGCCTATCCATTCCTGAACTCGCTCAGCTACTGGCTTACCGCTTCGGGCGTGGTGCTGGTGATGATCTCGATGTTCGTGGGCGATTTCGCCGCCACCGGCTGGCTGGCCTATCCGCCGCTGTCCGAGCCCGGCTTCAGTCCCACCGTGGGCGTGGATTACTACATCTGGGCGCTGCAGCTGTCGGGCCTGGGTACCACGCTCAGCGGCATCAACTTCATCGTCACCATCCTGCGCATGCGCACGCCGGGCATGAAGCTGATGCAGATGCCGGTGTTCACCTGGACCGCGCTGGTCACCAACATCCTGATCGTGGCGGCGTTCCCGTTGCTGACCGTGGCGCTGGCGCTGCTGGCGGCCGACCGCTACCTGGACATGCACTTCTTCACCAACGAGCTTGGCGGCAACGCCATGCTGTACGTCAACCTGATCTGGATCTGGGGCCACCCGGAGGTCTACATCCTGATCCTGCCGTGCTTCGGCGTGTTCTCCGAAGTGGTGGCCACGTTCTCGGGCAAGCCGCTGTTCGGCTACAAGTCGATGGTGTACGCCACCGCGGGCATTGGCGTGGCTTCGTTCGTAGTGTGGTTGCACCACTTCTTCACCATGGGCTCGGGCGCGGACGTGAATGCCTTCTTCGGCATCTCGACCATGATCATCTCGATCCCGACCGGCGTGAAGCTGTTCAATTGGCTGTTCACCATGTATCGCGGCCGCATCCGCTTCACCTTGCCGATGATGTGGACGGTGGCGTTCATGGTCACCTTCACCATCGGCGGCATGACCGGCGTGCTGCTGGCCGTGCCGGGTGCGGACTTCGTGCTGCACAACAGTCTGTTCCTGATTGCGCACTTCCATAACGTGATCATCGGCGGCGTGCTGTTCGGCCTGTTCGCCGCGATGAACTACTGGTTCCCGAAGGCGTTCGGCTTCAAGCTGGAAGAGCGCTGGGGCAAAGCATCGTTCTGGTGCTGGGTAGTCGGCTTCTATATGGCCTTCATGCCGCTGTACGTGCTGGGCCTGATGGGCATGACGCGCCGCATGAACCACTATGCGAATCCTGCCTGGCAGCCGTACCTGATCGTGGCCGCCGTCGGCGCCGGCATCATCGCGCTCGGCATCGGCTTCATGCTGCTGCAGTTCGTGGTGAGCATCCGCAATCGTGCCGAGAACCGCGATCTCACCGGCGATCCATGGGGCGGCCGTACGCTGGAATGGGCGACCAGCTCGCCGGCGCCGTTCTACAACTTCGCGGTGCTGCCGAAGGTGGAAGAGCTGGATCAGTTCTGGGCCGACAAGGAACACAAGCGCGCCTACCCGCAGCACGCGCATTACGACGACATCCATATGCCGCGCAACACCGGCGCCGGCGTGGTGATGGCGGCCTTCGGCACCGTGCTGGGCTTCGCCATGGTATGGCACATCTGGTGGCTCGCCGCCGCTGGCCTGCTCGGCATGATCGGCACGTTCATCGTGCGCGCCTACGACACCGACGTGGATTACTACGTGCCAGGTGCCGAGGTCGAGAAGATCGAGCGCGCACGCCTGGTGCCGCTCAACAAGCTGATCGAAAACGTGGGTCCGGCCTCGGCCGGCGAGAAGGTGGCGTAAGAACCCGCCCCCACCATCCGCATAGCCCGCGCCGCATCTATTTGCGTGCAGGGCAAGGAAGAACGAGAGAAGTGTATGTCGATACATAAACGAGTGATGACGCAGCAATGCGCGCAAATAGATGCGGCCCTTCGGGTTGCCGCTGAGCGGCCGTCATGCGGCAGCGCGCGGCTTGACCAGACGGCCAGTCTGGCGCTGCGCCACGCGCTACCACCTGACGACCGCTCAGGGGCAACGCGGACTATGCGGATGGCGGGGGTGGGTTCTCCATGACTGCTATCACCGCAAACCACGGCGTCGTCGCGCACGGCGGCGCCCACGAGCATCACGACGACGGCTCCAAGACCCTCTTGGGTTTCTGGATCTACCTGATGAGCGACTGCCTGATCTTCTCGGGCCTGTTCGCCACCTTCGCCGTGCTGGGACACGCCACCGCCGGCGGTCCGAGCGGCAAGGAGCTGTTCGATCTGAAATTCGTGTTCGGCGAAACCATGCTGCTGCTCATCAGCAGCTTCACCTTCGGCCTGGCGATGCTCAACATGCATGCGGGCCATCGCAACAAGGTGATCGCCTGGCTGTTCGTCACCTTCCTGTTCGGTGCGGGTTTCGTGGGCATGGAAGTCTACGAATTCCACCACCTGATCGTGGCCGAGCACGCCGGTCCCAGCCGCAGCGCGTTCCTGTCCGCGTACTTCGGCCTGGTCGGTACGCACGGCCTGCACGTCACCTCCGGCCTGATCTGGCTGCTGACGATGATGCACATGGTCGGCAAGTTCGGCCTCAACGATGCAGTGCAGCGCCGCCTGTCGTGCCTGAGCCTGTTCTGGCACTTCCTGGATCTGGTGTGGATCTGCGTGTTCACCTTTGTCTATCTGTTCGGGGTGCTCTGATGTCGAGCCAGCATGGTCATTCGAATGCGCACGCGCACAACGCGCACGGCAGCCTGAAGAGCTACGTCGTCGGTTTTGCGCTGTCGCTGATCCTTACGCTGCTGTCGTTCGGCTGCGTGATGAGCGGGGCGGTGCCGCAGCACCTGGTGGTGCCTGGCATCGTGGTGTTCTGCGTGGCGCAGTTGCTGGTGCAACTGGTGTTCTTCCTGCACATGAGCGCTGCGCCGGGCCAGCGCGACAATTTGTCGATTGGCGTGTTCACCCTGCTGATCATCGCCATCGTGGTGGTGGGTTCGCTGTGGGTGATGCACAACATGAACCTGTACATGATGCACCCGGCGAGCCAGTCCATGTCTTCGAGTATAGGCTGACGCGCTTGCCCGCCATGCTGCCCGCCGGCATGGCGGGCCGGATCACGGCCCCCGCATGGGGGCCTTTTTCGTTTTCGGCTCCCGGCAGCAATACCGTTGAGGTGAAAACCCAACAGCTGGGCGCGATAGGTATGGCAATGTTGGGGTTTGCACCCCCATCTACGGTTGGCATCCCAGCGCGCCGCAACATTTTTCAGCCTTTCTCGGCGCAGCCATCTCGCGGCAGGAGCGATCTGCCGCTAAAATGCCGATTTCCAGCACGGCTGCTTTCCATGACCCCCCTGATTTTCGTCACTGGCGGTGTGGTGTCCTCTCTCGGCAAGGGCATCGCAGCGGCGTCGCTTGCGTCCATTCTTGAGGCACGCGGCCTTTCGGTCACCATGATGAAGCTCGATCCCTACATCAACGTGGATCCGGGCACGATGAGTCCCTTCCAGCACGGCGAGGTCTACGTGACCGACGACGGCGCGGAAACCGACCTGGACCTGGGCCACTACGAGCGCTTCGTCCACACCCGCCTGACCGGCAAGAATTCCATCACCACCGGCAAGATCTACGAATCGGTGATCCGCAAGGAGCGCCGCGGCGACTACCTGGGCGCCACCGTGCAGGTGATTCCGCACATCACCGACGAGATCAAGCACTGCATCCACGAGGCCACCCGGGGCTTCGACGTGGCCCTGGTCGAGATTGGCGGCACGGTCGGCGACATCGAATCCCAGCCGTTCCTGGAGGCGATCCGCCAGCTGCGCATCGAGCATGGCCCGGAGAAGTGCCTGTTCATGCACCTGACCCTGGTGCCGTACATCAAGGCCGCCGGCGAGATCAAAACCAAGCCGACCCAGCACTCCGTGAAGGAGCTGCGCTCGATCGGTATCCAGCCGGATATCCTCCTGTGCCGCTGCGAGCAGCCGCTGCCGGACAGCGAGCGCCGCAAGATCGCCCTGTTCACCAACGTGCCGGAGCAGGCGGTAATCAGCGCAGCAGACGTGGACATCATCTACAAGCAGCCGCTGTGGCTGCACCAGCAGGGCCTGGACGATATCGTCGTCAAGAAGATGGGGCTGGATGCCAAGCCGGCCGATCTGTCCGGCTGGCAGCGCACGGTCGAGGCGGTGGAGCACCCGAAGGACGAGGTCAATGTGGCCATCGTCGGCAAGTACGTCGAGCACAAGGATGCGTACAAATCCCTGGGCGAGGCGTTGCGCCACGGCGGCATCAAACAGCAGACCCGCGTGAACCTGCAATGGATCGATTCGGAGCAGATCGAGGCGGAAGGCGCGGCCAAGGTGCTGGGCGGCATGGACGCGATCCTGGTGCCGGGCGGCTTCGGCAAGCGCGGTTTCGAGGGCAAGATCCTGGCGGCGAAATACGCGCGCGAGCACGGCGTGCCGTACTTCGGCATCTGCTACGGCATGCATGCGGCGGTGGTGGATTTCGCGCGCAACGTGGCCGGCCTCACCGACGCCGATTCCAGCGAAAACGACCGCCACACGCCGAACCCGGTGATCGCGCTGATCACTGAGTGGACCACCGCCACCGGCGAGGTGGAGCAGCGCAGCGAGCGCTCGGATCTGGGCGGCACCATGCGCCTGGGCGCGCAGGAATGCCGCCTGAAGGCAGGCACGCTCGCGCGCCAGCTGTACGGCCAGGACATCGTGCGCGAGCGCCATCGCCATCGCTACGAATTCAACAATCGCTATCGCCAGTCGTTCGAGGATCTGGGCATGGTGATTTCCGGCAAGTCGATGGACGACCTGCTGGTGGAAATCGTCGAGCTGCCGCTGCAGCAGCATCCGTGGTTCCTCGGTTGCCAGGCGCATCCGGAGTTCACCTCCACGCCGCGCGACGGCCATCCGCTGTTCATCGGCTTCGTGCGCGCCGCGCGCGAATACAAGGCAGTGCGCGACGGCGAGAAGCTGGCGGCGAAGGGGGCGGTCGCATGAAGTTGTGCGGTTTCGAGGTCGGCCTGGACCAGCCCCTGTTCCTGATCGCCGGCCCCTGCGTGGTGGAATCGGAACAACTGCAGATCGACACCGCCGGCACGCTGAAGGAAATCACCGGCAGGCTCGGCGTCAATTTCATCTTCAAATCCAGCTTCGACAAGGCCAATCGTTCCTCCGGCGGCAGTTTTCGCGGCCCCGGCATGGAAGAGGGCCTGCGCATCCTGGGCGAAGTAAAGCGCCAGGTGGGCGTGCCGGTGCTGACCGACGTGCACGAATACACGCCGATGAACGAAGTGGCCGCGGTGGTGGACGTGCTGCAGACACCCGCCTTCCTGTGCCGGCAGACCGATTTCATCCAGAACGTGGCGCGCGCTGGCAAGCCGGTGAACATCAAGAAAGGCCAGTTCCTGGCGCCGTGGGACATGAAGAACGTGGTGGCCAAGGCCAAGGACGTGGGCAACGACGCCATTCTGGTGTGCGAGCGCGGCGCCAGCTTCGGCTACAACAACCTCGTTTCCGATATGCGTTCGCTGAGCGCGATGCGCGATACCGGCTGCCCGGTGGTGTTCGACGCCACCCATTCGGTGCAGTTGCCGGGCGGGCAGGGCACCAGTTCCGGCGGCCAGCGCGAATTCGTGCCGGTGCTGGCGCGCGCGGCGGTCGCCGTTGGCATCGCCGGCTTGTTCGCCGAGACGCATCCAGACCCAAGCAAGGCGCTGAGCGACGGCCCGAACGCCTGGCCGCTTGGCAAAATGGAAGCGCTGCTGCAGACCCTGCTCGAACTCGACCAGGTCACCAAGCGCCACGGTTTCCTCGAGAGCACGCTGCAACCTTAAGGATACGCATGGCCACAGACGAATCGCTGATCCGACTGCTCACCGACATTCGCGATATCCAACGCGAGCACCTGGAGCTGTACCGGAAACGCAGCGAAGCGGCCATTGCCAAGCAGGACCAGGCGCTCGATGTGACCCGGCGCTACCAGACCTTCTACCGCATAGTGATCGCGGTGCTGTTCGCAGCCATCGCGGCCATGATGTTTTGGCT
This sequence comes from Dyella sp., assembly GCF_051954575.1. Lineage (GTDB taxonomy): Bacteria > Pseudomonadota > Gammaproteobacteria > Xanthomonadales > Rhodanobacteraceae > Dyella_B. The sequence continues at coordinate 79,402 of NZ_JBQCHP010000073.1, forward strand.
CTTCAAGCACTAACCGATTAGGGATACGACCTCCATGACGACGCAGATCACCCATATCCACGCCCGTGAAATCCTCGACTCCCGCGGCAACCCCACGCTCGAAGCAGAAGTAACTCTGGCAGGCGGCGCCTTCGGCCGCGCGGCCGTGCCGAGCGGCGCATCGACCGGCACGCGCGAAGCGGTGGAACTGCGTGACGGCGACAAGTCGCGTTACCTGGGCAAGGGCGTGAAGAAGGCGGTCGGCAACGTCAACGGCGAAATCGCCAACACGCTGAAGGGCTTTGATGCCGCCGACCAGAAAGGCCTGGACAAGAAGCTGATCGAGCTCGACGGCACGCCGAACAAGGGCCGCCTGGGCGCGAACGCGCTGCTGGGCGTTTCGATGGCCGCCGCGCACGCCGTCGCGGCCTCGCGCAAGGAACCGCTGTGGAAGTACCTCTCGCACGGCAAGCCGGGCGCACTGCCGGTTCCGATGATGAACATCATCAACGGCGGCGCGCACGCCGACAACAATGTCGACGTGCAGGAATTCATGGTGTTGCCGGTCGGCCTGCCGAACTTCGCCGAAGCGTTGCGCGCCGGTACCGAAATTTTCCACGCGCTCAAGAGCGTGCTCAAGGGCAAGGGCCTCAACACCGCCGTGGGCGATGAAGGCGGCTTCGCGCCGAACCTGCGCTCCAACATCGAGGCGCTGGACACCATTCTCGAAGCGGTCAACAAGAGCGGCTACAAAATCGGCAGCGACATCCTGCTTGGCCTCGACGTCGCCAGCTCCGAATTCTTCAAGGACGGCAAATACGATCTGGAAGGCGAGGGCAAGGTCTACACGCCGGCGCAGTTCGTTGATCTGCTGGCCAGTTGGGCGCAGCAGTACCCGATCGTCACCATCGAAGACGGCATGGCCGAAGGCGACTGGGACGGCTGGAAGCTGCTTACCGACAAGATCGGCAATAAGGTGCAGCTGGTGGGCGACGACCTGTTCGTGACCAATCCGGCGATCTTCCGCGAAGGCATCGACAAGAAGATCGCCAACGCGATCCTGATCAAGGTGAACCAGATCGGCACGCTGTCCGAAACGCTCGAGGCGATCGCCATGGCCGACGCCGCCAAGTACGCCGCGATCGTCTCGCACCGTTCCGGCGAAACCGAAGACACCACCATTTCCGACATCGCCGTGGCGACCACCGCCACGCAGATCAAGACCGGCTCGCTGTGCCGCACCGATCGCGTGGCCAAGTACAACCAGTTGCTGCGCATCGAGGAAGCGCTGGGTTCGTCCGCCGTCTACGCCGGCCGCAACGCGTTCCCCAGCCTCTCCCACCTGCCCGGTTGAGGTCGCACCTTAAATCATGCTGCGTTGGGTCGCCTTGGTCCTGCTGTTGATACTGATTGGACTGCAGTTCGAACTGTGGTCCAGTCACGGCGGCATGTCCGAGGTGTCCAGCTTGCGCGCTGCAGTAAAAAAGCAACAGGACGAAAACGACAAGCTTACCCAGCGCAACCAGGCGCTGGCCGCGGACGTGAACGATCTCAAGCACGGCGAGCAGGCGGTGGAAGCGCGTGCTCGCGGTGAACTGGGTCTAATCAAGCCGGGCGAGACGTTTTATCAGGTGGTGCCGAAGTCGGCGGCGAGTACCGCTGTGCCGGCGGCGACCGGAACGAGCGGTCGTTGATGATGATGTTTACCTCGCCGAAAACTGCCCCCTCCCCTACGTGTAGTAGGGGAGGATTGGGGTGGGGTGAAGCAATCTCGCGGCGAGTCCAATCAATGCGGCAAGCCCATGCAACCCCACCCCAGCCCTCCCCTGCAAGCAGGGGAGGGAGCGAAGCGTCGCGCTGAATGACTTCTCCTGAATCCGAACTCCCCCGCGCCTACGGCACGCCGCCTTTGACGGCCACGCTTCGCAGCACACCCGAAGACTTCCGCGTGGAAGAAATCCTCGGCTACGACGCCGATGGTGAAGGCGAACACGCCTTGCTGTGGGTGGAAAAGCGCGAGACGAATACCGATTGGGTGGCGCGGGAGCTGGCGCGTTTTGCCGGCGTATCACCGATGAACGTCGGCTATGCCGGCTTGAAAGATCGCCATGCCGTTACGCGCCAAGCCTTTACCGTGCAGTTGCCGGGCAAGGCCGATCCGGATTGGAATGCGTTTCCGCATTCGGAGGTCAAAGTACTCGCAAGCACACGCCACAAGCGCAAGCTCAAGCGCGGCGCTCTGCGTGGCAACCGTTTCGTGCTGGTTTTGCGCGACGTTCGCGGTGATCGCGCGCAGGCGGAAGCCGTGCTGGGCAGCATCGCCACGCGCGGCGTACCGAACTATTTCGGCGAACAGCGTTTCGGCCGCGAGGGCGGCAACGTGGCGCAGGCGCGGGCGATGTTCGCCGGACGCCGCGTGGATCGCGACAAGCGTTCCATATTGCTTTCCGCCGCACGCTCGCAAATCTTCAACAGCGTGCTGGCCGCGCGCGTGGAACGTGATGCCTGGGACAAACCGCTGGAGGGCGAGATCTGGTCGCTGGCCGGTTCGCGCTCTTGGTTCGGTCCGGAACCGTTCGACGATGTGCTCGCTGCGCGACTGGCGCAAGGCGACATTCATCCGTCCGGACCGCTATGGGGGCAGGGCGAACCGCCCGCCACCGAAGTCGCCGGTGAGTTGGAACGCAGAGTGGCTGCGCAATACATCGATCTCGCCGAAGGGCTGGCCGCCGCGCGTATGGAACAGGAACGCCGTCCGCTGCGCTTGTTGCCGAAGGATCTTCGCTGGCGCTGGCTGGATGACGAAGCGCTGGAATTGAGCTTCGAATTGCCCGCGGGCGCGTATGCCACCGTCGTCGCGCGAGAGCTGATCGCGTAGGTTGGGGTGCAAACCCCAACATTGCTATCTCGTACCTTTCTTGCGCGGAATGAAAATCGCCTAGCTGCTCGTCGCGTGAGCCGGCGATGTGTCGTACGAAGCAGCCTGACGCGCATCCACGTACACCCAGGCCTGTAATCCGGAATTCAGGGTTACCGCGACGCGCTTGTAGTCGTCCACTTCGTAATCATCCGCCTGCGCCAGTTCGGTGTCGGTGATGTCGAAGACCGTGCCGGTGACGCAGTCCTCCGGCCGGTTGGTGAAGACGAGCATGGGGTGATGGGTCTTTCCGCTGGCGCGGACCACGTCGGGGTCTTCGATCTTGATTTCGGTCTGGACGAATCCGGTCAACTGATCGGCCCGGCCCGCAAGCCGGCGGCCGAAAGTCGCAAGTTGCACGTTTTCCTGCTGCAACGTGCCGTACGAGAAGAGCTTGGGCATGGAGCCTATCCTTTGAGCAAGACCACAACCGCACCCGTGCCGCCCTGCATGGGACGCGCGGAAGCAAACGCGATTACATCGTCGCGACGGCGCAACAAACGATCCGTCAACACTTTCAGCACCGGACCGGCGGCCTTGGAACGCAGGCCCTTGCCATGCACGATGCGCACGCAGCGCATGCCTTGCTCGGCGGCATGCGCAAGAAAGTCGGCAATGGTCGCTTGCGCCGCCGCGGCGTTCATCTGGTGCAGGTCGATCTCGTCCTGCACGCTGAACTGTCCGCGCTTGAGCTGACGCAGCAGTTTGGGCGGATAGCCATCGCGCAGGTAGCTGAGTTCCTCGCCCACTTCCATCAGGCCGGGATCGAAGGCCATGTCCAAGAGTTCGCGCGGCACGGCGGCTTCGTCCGCTTCGAACATGTGCGGGTGCGGTTCCGGCTTGGGGCTTTCTGGCGGTGGCGCCACGGGGTCGAACTGGCGTATCTCGCCGATCGCCTCGCGGAACAGGCGGCTGTCCTCGTCGCTCACGATGGCAGGATGGCGGCGTTTCATGACCGTGATCGTAGCGAAAGCGGCGTATGCATGGCGAGGATCGGGCAAACGCCGATGAAACCGCGGGGCGGCTCGGTTAGACTCCGATGTCTAGGGCGCGCGCGTTCGCCAACACGGACGCGCGCCGGCAATTCAATCTCGAACGGATCATGATGCGAGTTCTGGTAAGCAACGACGATGGCGTAGACGCGCCGGGCATCCGCGTGCTCGCCGAGCGCCTTGGCGCGGTGGGCCAGGTTACGGTGGTGGCGCCGGACCGCGACCGCTCAGGCGCCAGCAACTCCCTCACGCTCGATGCGCCGATCCGCGTCTCGCGCATGGACAACGGTTATTACCGCGTGGTGGGCACGCCGACCGATTGCGTGCATATCGCGCTGGCCGGCATGCTCGACTACGAGCCTGACATCGTCGTCTCCGGCATCAACAACTCCGCCAACCTGGGCGATGACGTGATCTATTCGGGCACCGTGTCGGCGGCGATGGAAGGGCGTTTCCTGGGCTTGCCGGCGATCGCGGTGTCGCTGGTCAGCAAGGATCACAAGGGCGAACACTACGAGTCGGCGGCCAAGGCCGTGCAGTTGCTGATGGAGCGCTTGCTGGTCGATCCGCTGCCGGCCGACACCATTCTCAACGTCAACGTGCCGGATCGTCCGTGGGCGGACATCCGCGGTTTCGAGACCACGCGGCTTGGCAAGCGTCATCGCTCCGCGCCGTGCATCAAGCAGACCGATCCGCGCGGAAAGCCGATCTGGTGGATCGGCCCGGCCGGTGACGTGGAAGATGCCGGCCCCGGCACGGATTTCGACGCGGTGCAGCGCGGCTACATTTCGGTCACGCCGATTCACGTCGATCTCACCCGTTTCCAGGCGCTGGAAAAAGTCAGCAGTTGGGTGCGCGGCTTGAGCGACGGCATGCATCAACAGGAAAACGGTAAGGCCGCATGATCCATCCGTTGCCGCCATCGGCATTGAAGGGCGAGGGCATGACCTCGCAACGCGCACGCGACCGGCTCGTTGCCAAGTTGAAGGAAGAGGGCATCCACGACCAGCGCGTGCTGGACGTGATGCGCAATCTGCCGCGCCATCACTTCATCGACCAGGCCTTGCATTCGCGCGCCTACGAAAACACCGCGCTACCGATCGGCCACGGCCAGACCATTTCCCAACCGTGGGTGGTGGCGCGCATGACCGAAGCGCTGCTCGAACCGTTCGCTCCCAAATCCGGCCGTCCACAGAAGGTGCTGGAAATCGGCACCGGTTCGGGCTACCAGGCGGTGGTGCTGGCGCAACTGGTGCCGCAGCTTTACACCGTGGAGCGCATCGAAGAACTGCTGCGCCAGGCGCGCCGCCGTTTTCGCCAGCTTGGTCTGGAGAACATCCGTTCGCGGCATGACGACGGCAAGCTCGGCTGGGCGGCCGAAGCGCCGTTCGACGCGATCATCCTCACCGCGGCGGGCGATGCGATTCCCACCCAGATTCTCGATCAATTGGCTCCCGATGGCGTGCTGGTGGCGCCGGTGGGTTCCCCCAGCAGTCAAACCTTGATCCGCATGCGCGGCGATGGAAAAGGCGATTTCATGCAGGAAGAACTTGGCGCGGTCAGCTTCGTACCTCTGCTGGGCGGCATCGGCTGATGCAGCTCTTCGGAAAACTCTATGCGCGCGTTCTGGTGTGGGCGCGCGATCGACGGGCCGTGTACTACCTGTGCGGCCTGAGCTTTGTGGAAGCCTTCATCTTCCCGATCATGCCCGAGGTGATGCTGGCGCCAATGATGCTCGGCAAGCGGCACCGGGCGTTTTTCTACGCAAATATCAGCCTGCTTTTTTCGCTGCTGGGCTCGCTGGTGGGTTACGCGCTAGGACACTGGGCGTTCCACGCGCTCACGCCCTTGCTGCAATCGCTGCACCTGTACGATTCGATCGAGCGTGGCGTGGAAAGCCTGCGCACGGAAATGAACCAGCATTGGCTGCAAATGCTGCTGGTGCTGACGCTAGCAGCGCTGCAGCCGGTGGTGCCGATGAAGTTCGTCACCTGGGCTTCGGGCATCGTCGGCGTGCCGGTGCTGCCGTTCCTGCTGTGCATGCTGATCGGCCGCGGCAAGCGCGTGTGGTTACTGGCTTTGCTGATCCGCCTGTTCGGCGAGCGTGCCGAGCGCATCCTGCACAAGCACATCGAATGGATCGGCTGGGCCGCGCTGGTGGTGCTTGCAGGACTGGCGGGTTGGTGGCTGCTGAAGCATTAATGGCGGGAGATCGTTTCGTGTGCACCGCATGAAAACTCTGCGCCGCCCCGTTATGCTGGCCCGCATGAATGAATGGATGCGATGGCCCGCACTACTTGCCGCTATGTCGTTACTCATGACCGGTTGCAGCACGGTGGTGGTGCAGCCGCCGTCGAACGCATCGGCCGCCACTTCGCGCCCGGCACCGCCGCAGCAACCGGGCTCCTACACGGTGGCCAAGGGCGATACGCTTTATTCCATCGCCTTTCGCAATGGCACCGACTTTCGCGAAGTGGCCCGCTTGAACGGCATCGATGCGCCGTACACGATCTGGCCCGGCCAGGTATTGAAGCTACCAGGTAGGGGCGCAGGCGCCGAGCCTGCGGCGGCGCACGCGTCGCCATCGGTCGCTGCCACCAAGGCACCCGCACCGCCGCCGACCAACGCACCGGTCTTCCAGACGGTAGAAACTACGCCTGCGCCGGCGAAACCCTCATCGGTGCCGACACCGGCGCATGCAAGCTCCGCAGCCGCGGTTTCCGCGGCGACCGTGCATCCCGTGCCGCCGCATGTGGCGCCGGTCGCCGCAACTGCTACCAGTCCATCGCCAGCGCCTGCGGCGGTTACGCCAACGCCGGCGCCCGTAGCAGCCGCCAGCGGAGGCACGCGCAGCGCAGGTGGCGTGAAATGGCGTTGGCCGGCCTCCGGCCAGATCATCGGGCGCTTCCAGGCCAATGCGGCGATTCCGGGCATCGACATCGCCGGCAAGGCCGGCGATCCGGTGGTCGCCGCCGCCGATGGCACGGTGGTGTACAGCGGCAACGGCCTGGTGGGCTATGGCGAGCTGATCATCATCAAGCACAACGACAGCTTCCTTTCCGCCTATGGCCACAACCGCAAGCGGCTGGTCACGGAAGGGCAGCAGGTGAAGGCCGGGCAGCAGATTGCGGAGATGGGCTCGAGCGGCAGTTCGCGCGACGAGTTGCAGTTCCAGATTCGCAAGGACGGCAATCCGGTCGATCCGCTGGAGTATTTGCCGTCGCGTTAGCTTGGCGCCGCGTCCGAGAGGGCTGCGGTGAGGGGACAATCTGGCGTAGGGGCTGCCTAGAGCGCGTCTTGGCTCGATCGTGCCGCTTGCAAGATTGACCCCTCACCCCAGCGTTTTCGGGGCGAGGGCGCTCAGGCAGCGGGAAGAATGAACGCGGCCACCACGCGCCGCCCTTCGCCGGCGAGCAGGTCGTAGGTGCGCGCAGCCGCTGCGTTGTCCATTACTTCGATACCGACGCCGCGGCGCAGGAAGCCGGCCATGAATGCCGCCGGCGGAAACTGCTGGCGCGTGCCGGTGCCCAGCAGCACCACTTCCGGTTGCAGCTCCAGCACGGCCTGCACATGATCGTCGCCCAAGGCCTGGGCACTGCTGACGGGCCATTGCTCCACCGCACGCTGGGGCGAAAGCAGAAAACTGGCGGTCAATTCACGATCGACCACCGTGATGGCGCGCTCGGTGACGCGGCGGACGAACAAGTAATCTCCAGGGCGGTCCAGTGACAGATCCACGGCGGCCTCCTCAGCGCGGCAGGGCCAGCCGCGGGTCGTCCTCGTTGCGGCGGAACAGCACCACGATGTGGCCGATCTGCTGCACGTTTTCCGCGCCGGTGCCGTCGAGCAGGAACTGGATCTGCTCCTCGCGCTCGTCCTTGTCGCCGCCGGACAGCTTCACCTTCACCAGTTCGTGATGCGACAGCGCCAGATCCAGCTCCTTCACCACCGCCTCGGTGGCGCCCTTGGCGCCCAGCAGGATCACCGGGTGGAGGTCGTGTGCGAGGCTTCGCAAATAGCGTCGCTGCGAGGGGGAAATGGCCATGCGTTCAGTCCAGGATGCACTGCAAGTAAGCCGTAAAGGGTATCATGCCCACCCCTGTTCCCGGTCCGCTAACTGACCCATGCCCCGCAGCAAGAGCAGTTCCCGCTGGCTACGGGAGCATTTCGACGACGTCTACGTGAAGAAGGCCCAGGCCGAGGGCCTGCGTTCGCGTGCGGTGTTCAAGCTGGAAGAACTGATCGAGCGCGATCACCTGCTCAAGCCGGGCATGCGCGTGGTCGACTTGGGAGCCGCGCCGGGCGGCTGGTCGCAGCTGGTCCGGCAACGCCTGGGTGATAGTGGTACTGTGGTGGCGCTGGATATCCTGCCGATGCAGGGGATTGCCGGTGTCGATTTCCTGCAGGGCGACTTCCGTGAAGAAACCGTTCTGCGAGCCTTGGAGGCACGCCTGGATGGCCGCAAGCTCGATCTTGTGCTGTCGGACATGGCCCCCAATATGAGCGGTGTGGCACTGGCCGACCAGATCCGGGCGATGGACCTGGCGGAACTGGCGCTTGATTTCTCGAGGCACTGGCTCAAACCGGGCGGAGCATTTCTAATCAAGCTGTTCCAAGGCACCGGCTTCGACGATTACCTGCGTACCTTGCGCGTTGAGTTCTCGCGCGTAAGTATGCGTAAACCCAAGGCCTCCCGCGCGCGTTCGCGTGAGGTGTACGCGCTGGCCACCGGCTTTCGACCGGCCGGCCCGCAAACTGGCGAGAACCGCGCATGAACGAAACATGGAAAACTCTGTTGCTCTGGCTGGTGATCGCGGTAGTGCTGATCACCGTGTTCCAGAGCTTCAATCCGCACGGTGGCGCCTCTTCGGACCTGCCCTACAGCAGCTTCGTGCAGAGTGTGGACAGCGGCAACGTCGCCACCGCCAACATCAGCGCGGAAAACCCCGCCACCATCACCGGCAAGTTGAAGGACGGCAGCAACTACCGCACCGTCGCGCCGGTGCTCGGCTTCTCCACCAACTCGGTGGTCAAGCAGATGCAGGACAAGAACGTCACCGTCACGCAGGATTCCGGCACCGGCTTCTCGCTGATTGGCCTGTTGGTGAACTGGCTGCCGGTCATTTTGATCGTCGGCGTGTTCATCTGGTTCATGCGCCAGATGCAGCAGGGCGGTGGCGGACGCGGCGCGATGAGCTTTGGCCGTTCGCGCGCCAAGTTGCAGGGTGAGGACCAGGTCAAGGTCAATTTCAGCGACGTCGCCGGTTGCGACGAAGCCAAGGAAGAAGTCGGCGAATTGGTGGAATTCCTGCGCGACCCGGGCAAGTTCCAGCGCCTCGGCGGCAAGATTCCGCGCGGCGTGCTGATGGTCGGCCCGCCCGGCACCGGCAAGACCCTGCTCGCCAAGGCGATCGCCGGCGAGGCCAAAGTGCCATTCTTCTCGATCTCCGGTTCCGACTTCGTCGAAATGTTCGTCGGCGTGGGCGCTTCGCGCGTGCGCGACATGTTCGACCAAGCCAAGAAGCACGCGCCGTGCATCATCTTCATCGACGAAATCGATGCGGTCGGCCGCCATCGCGGCGCCGGCCTGGGCGGTGGCCACGACGAGCGCGAGCAGACGCTCAACCAGTTGCTGGTCGAAATGGATGGCTTCGAAGGCACCGAGGGCATCATCGTCATCGCCGCCACCAACCGTCCGGACGTGCTCGATCCGGCGCTGCTGCGTCCGGGCCGTTTCGATCGCCAGGTGGTGGTCGGTCTGCCGGACGTGAAAGGCCGCGAGCAGATTCTGAAGGTGCACCTGCGCAAGGTGCCGATCGCCAGCGACGTCGACGCGATGGTGATCGCGCGCGGCACGCCCGGTTTCTCCGGCGCGGATCTCGCCAACCTGGTCAACGAGGCGGCGCTGTTCGCCGCGCGCGAGAATGCCCGCGAAGTGCGCATGACACACATGGACAAGGCGCGCGACAAGATCCTGATGGGTACCGAACGTCGCTCGATGGCCATGAGCGAGGATGAGAAAAAGCTCACCGCCTATCACGAGGCCGGCCACGCCATCGTCGGCCGCCTGGTGCCGGAGCACGACCCGGTCTACAAGGTGACGATCATTCCGCGCGGCCGCGCGCTCGGCGTCACCATGTATCTGCCGGAAGGCGACAAGTACAGCATGAACAAGACCGCGATCGAATCGCAGTTGTGCTCGCTGTATGGCGGCCGCGTGGCGGAAGAGCTGATCTTCGGCACCGACAAGGTCACCACCGGCGCGTCCAACGATATCGAGCGCGCCACCAAGATGGCGCGCAACATGGTCACCAAGTGGGGCCTGTCGAACGAGCTCGGCCCGGTCACCTACGGCGAGGAGGAGGATGAAGTCTTCCTGGGCCGCTCGGTGACGCAGCACAAGAACGTCTCCAACGAGACCGCGCGCAAGATCGACGAAGTAGTGCGCGAGATCCTCGACCGCGCCTATGGGCGCAGCAAGCAGTTGCTCACCGAGAATATCGAGAAGCTGCACATGATGGCGGACGCCCTGCTGCAGTACGAAACGATCGATGCGCGCCAGATCGATGACATCATGGCCGGCCGTATTCCCGGCCCGCCGGCGGACTGGTCCAAGACCTCGTCGATGGGGCAGTCGGTGCCGCCGCCGCCGCCGCGTGGGGGCGATGCCGGCGCGAAGGTGGGTGACCCCGCCACGCAGAGCCGGATCTAAGCCAGTTTTGAGTGTCGCGAACGCCGGGTCTAAGGGCCCGGCGTTTTTTATGCAACATGGAAAATATTTACCCGGGTAATATTGCGAAGCGTATTTTTATCCGGGTATTATTTGGCACCCTCCGCCAGGTGCCTGCCATGACCGTTCCGCCATCCGTTTCCTACACCAGTTTCCAGGGCCACCGGCGCCTGGCGTCCGGAGCCCCGCACGTCGTTGCCCTGGCGGTGAAGCTGGCTGCCGAACGAGACGGCGCCAAGCCCGTCCTGGTCTTCGACGACAGCACCGGTCGTGCCATCGACCTCGACACACGTGGCAGCGATGAAGACGTGCTGGCCCGTTACGGTGCCGCGTCTGCTCGAGATACCGAAGCGACCGAGCCCTCGCGTGGTCGCGGTCGTCCGAAACTCGGCGTAGTGGCGCGCGAAGTAACCCTGCTGCCGCGCCATTGGGAATGGCTGGAATCCCAGCCGGGCGGACCGTCCGTCACGCTGCGCAAGCTGGTGGAAGAAGCGCGCCGCGCACACAGTGAGCGCGACAGAACGCGCGATGCACAGGAACGTGCGTATCACTTCATGTCGGCGATGGCGGGCGATATGCCCGGCTTCGAAGAAGCAACACGTGCCTTGTTCGCAAACGACCGCACGACATTCAGCGCATTGATTGCCGCATGGCCGGCGGACGTTCGCGATTACGCCATGCAGCTCGCGTTCGGCGAGTGACGGGATTCATCATGACGAATTACCTGGAACCGACCTGGGAAGCAGGGCGAGCCTTCATGGCGCGATCACTGCAGGGCAGTGTGGTGATGCTCAATCTGCTGCGCTTTCGCGATATTGCCGATTACTCCAGCACGCCGCATCTTGCGCCTGCAAAAGCGATCAGCGGTGCGCAAGCCTTTCAGTGTTATATCGAACACACCTTGCCGTACTTGCGCGAAAGCGGCGGAGACTTGCTGTTTCTTGGCTACGGCGGCCACTTTCTGATCGGTCCGCCGGAAGAGCAATGGGACATGGTGATGCTGGTGCGGCAGCAAAGCGTCGCATCGTTCATGGCGTTCGCGTCGCATGAGGCGTATCTGGCCGGCATCGGTCATCGCGTTGCGGCGCTCGAAGACGCGCGCTTGCTGCCGTTGATTTCAACGGATGCCGGCGAGTAGTT
>NZ_JBQCHP010000074.1:0-26198 GCF_051954575.1 Dyella sp.
TTAATTAAAGCTAGGTGAGAAAATGAAACTGTATGGTTACACAGCTTCTAATGTGGAAGAGCTAGTAGAGCTTGCTGAGGTGAGTTTTGTTGCGAACCCCATTGAGCTTCGGAAATTAGCTGAATTTTTTGTCAGTCAGGCGGAATTATTCGAGGCAGGCGACGGTCGGGAGCATACACATTTCTCGGACTTTATAAAAAACAGAGATGCAAGGAGCGATGTTGTCGTCTGCAATCCGAAATATGGCTAGTGGGATGACAACCCCAGCTTTCTTCGTTGTTTCCCTGATGCTGAGATTGCCATACCACCTATGTGTTGAGGCAGCACGAATGAGCGAGCAGAAGGGAACAGCATGAAGCGAAGACAGGTCGCGCCTACTGAATTTAACGGAACTGAAAAAAGGTAAATGTGTGTTGGGGAGGCACCAAGGGAATGATCGGGGGAATTCCTTCGATCTGCTACGTCATTTCGCTGCTCTGCTCGTGCTGTTCAGCCATCAATTTGCCCTGCATGGGCTGGCGGAGCCTGTTTATCCGTTTTGGGATACCTATGGTTTTGTCGCGGTGGCCATCTTCTTTTCAATTTCCGGCTACTTCATGCCGGCCAGCTTTGAGCGATCCGGCAATTTCATCGAATTCAGCAAGCGAAGGCTGCGGCGCCTGTTGCCCGGGATGATGGTGTGCTCGTTCTTGATGACCTATGGTCTGGGCGCTGTCTACACCAGTGGGCCGAAATGGGACTACATCACGTCCAAGTTCGCATGGGTAACCTTCCTGCAGTATTCGACGTTTCTAGGGCCGGCCATCCCAGGGGTTTTTGCCAACTACATTTATCCGAACGCGATCAACGGAAGTCTCTGGACGTTGCCCATTGAGTGTGTCTGTTACATCGCCATCGGTGTCGCGCTGTCGTTTTCACGATCCTGGAAAGTCATTCTTGCCATCCTTGTCGGATCGATCCTGGGGACGGCGTCTTTGGTGCATACCGGCACTGGATTTTCGTTTTATGGTGTTCCGCTGAATTATCTGTGCATGTTCGGGATATGCTTCAGTGGCGGAGCGCTGCTTTCCATAACGAAAGCAACGTGGTTTCCGAACAGATGGCTGTTATTGGCGTTTGGGGTGGTCGGCATGTTCCTTATGCCCGGCAAGCTCGAATACAGTGTCCTGGGGACGCTTGGCATTACGCTCGCTGTTGTGGTTATCGGCGAGTCCTTCAGCGAAAAGCTGGTAAACGGAAAATTCGATATTTCGTATGGCGTATATATCTATGGCTTTCCGATCCAGCAAATTGTTATCAACGAAGTGACGCACCGGTTCTGGCTTGGGATGGCGATATCCGTTCTTATTGCAGTGGTTGCGGGGTATCTTTCTTGCCGTTTCGTTGAAAAGCCTTTTCTTCGCAAAAGCCGCAGGGCCAGGGCGTCAAACGGTACTGCAGTGGTTGGATTGCCTGAGGCGGTCCAGTAGCGGAAGACGTCGAAGCTGGGATTGCCATCCCAGCCTACGGCTCCCGGCGCGGATATTTAAGTCGACTTGCCTCGCTTGCTCCCAGGCGAACGCACCCGTCCGCCTTTCTCCACCGCCGCATGCTCACGCGCTTTGCCCTGCGACGAGCCAACATACCCCACCAGCTTCTCCCGCAGCTGATTGATATCGCCGATGCGATCCATCACCCCATCGCCAGTCTGCTGCACGATCGATGCGGCGAGCAGGCTGAATAGCGTGGTGTAGGCGCTGTAGCTGTGCCATACCCAGCTGGCCTGGATCATCAGCACGTGTGGGGTAAGGTCGCGGGCCCAGTAGCAGTCGGTGTCGGTGATCAGCAGCAGGGGGATGCCGCGGGCGGCGACCTCTTCGGCCAGTACGCGGAATTGCTTGAAGTAGCGGCGCATGTCGATCAGCACCACGCAGCTGTTGCGGGTGGAGTCCAGCAGCATGTCCACGTAGGCGCTGTCGGTGCCGGGGTTGAACGAAACGTTTGGGCGCAGGTGTTCCAGCGTCTTGGCCAGGCCTTGGCCGAGAAAGGCGGCGTGCTGGAAGCTGGCGATGGAAACCTTGTCGGCGGTCATCAGCAACTTCACCGCGGATTTCCATTCGTTGGTGCCCACCAGTGCGTGCACGTCGGTCAGCGCACGGATTTCCGACTGCAGGTGGGCGGCGACATCGTCGGTACCTTTGGATTTTTCCGGCTCCTTGTAAAGCTGGTGCCAGGTGCCGTCGCGCAGTTCTTCCTTCAACTCGTTGACGCCGTCGTAGCCGAGGTTGCGCAGGAAGCGGCCGACCGTCATCGGGCTGACGCCGACGCGCTTGCCGAGCGAGGCTGCGGTTTCGAACGGCAGGTCGCGGATGTTGCGCATCAGGTAGGTGGCGATCTTTTGCTCGGACGCGGTGAAGCTGTCCCAGCGGTCCTCGAGCTTTTGTTTCAGATCGTGGGTCATGGTCATGAGGTTATCGGGAAAGCATGGCGGCCAAGCCTGCATTCTCGCGCTTTTCCACCTGGCCCATGCGCATGCCCAGCGCGAACAGCAGCGTTGCAGCCAGGCCGGCCACGCCGCCGATCACCACGAAGAACCAGCCATGCGGGAGCGGGCTCCATAGCGTGCCGAGCGCGCCGGCCAAGAGGTTGCCGAAGAAGCCGGCGAAGAACCAGATGGCGATGCTGGTGGCGCGAAAACCTTCCGGCGCCATGCGCCCGAACAGCCCCAGCCCTACCGGCAGGATATACAGCTCGCCCAGCGTCATCAGCACGAACCAGGCCGTCAGCCATGCCCAGTGCGCGCGCACGCCGTGCGCTTGCGACCAGGCCGCCACCGCGCCCAGCAGCAGATAAGAAGCCCCTATGGTCGCGGCGCCGAACGCCATCTTGTGCAGCCATGGCGTTTCGATGCCGCGCTTGGCCAGGCGCGACCAGCGCGCCAGCAGCAACGGAGTGGCGGTGAACACCACCAACGAATCGAGTGACTGGAACCAGGTCATGGGAATGCTCCAGCCTGCGGTCACGTGGCGGTCCACGCCTTCATCGGACCACAACGCGATGGTGTTGCCGACCTGTTCGTACGCGCCGCGGAACACCACCACGATCGCTGCAATGCCGATCAGGAAGGCGAGCCGGCGCAGGGCAGCATGGTCCAGCGGAACGCGCGGTGCTTGGACGGCATCTGTGCGCATGGTCTCCGGTGGCAGGTAACGGCTGCCGCTTACGTAGATCACCAGCGAGGCCAGCATGCCGATGCCGGCGGCGGCAAATCCCCAATGCCAGCCATACGCTTCGCCCAGGCTGCCGCAGATCAGGGGGGCGATGAACGCACCGATGTTCACGCCCACGTAGTAGACGTTGTACGCGCTCTTGCTGCGTGGATCACCTTCGCGATACAGGCCTTCGATCTGGCTCGCCAGACTAGGCAGGAACAGGCCGTTGCCCAGCGCGATGGTGGCCAGCGCGGGGTAGAACAACGGCTCGGACGCCATCATGAAATGGCCCAGCGCCATCGTCGCGCCACCGATCAACACCGCCTTGCGCTTGCCCAGCCAGCGGTCCGCCACGATGCCGCCGAACACCGGCGTGAAATAGACGAAGGCCGCATAGGCGCCATAGATCAGCGACGCCGATTCCTGATGGATGTCCAGGCGCTTGGTCATGTAGTAAACCAGCAGGGCGCGCATGCCGAAGAAGGAAAACATTTCCCACATTTCGGTGAGGAACAAAATGGTGAGGCCGGGTGGATGGCCAAACCAATTGCGCTCGCATGGTTGCTCGACGGGGGCCATGGTGTTCTCTCTTGCTCGGCTATCGCTGGATCGGGTCACGCCTCGGCCGTGGCTGGCCCGCCCCACACGCTCTCCGGACACCAGATGCGTCCACCTTTGTAGCTCACCGATGGTACGCGATCGTCCTGCATGTAGACCGGGCCATCCAGATCGACCACCGAACACAACGAGCCCAGCACGAACGCCGGCGCCATCGAAAGCGAAGTACCGCCCATATTGCCCACCATCACTTGAAAGCCGAGTTGCCGCGCCATGCGCGCCATGCTCAAGCCTTCCGTCAAGCCGCCGCACTTGTCCAGCTTGATGTTGATCACCTGCACGCGGCCATGCAGGTTTTGCAGGTCGTGGTGATCCTGCACGCTTTCATCGGCGGCGAGAGGAATCGGGCAGTTCAAGCCGTCGAGCCAATCCTCGCGGCCGATTGGGAACGGTTGCTCCACGATGGCGACGCCGGCTTCCACGAAGGCCGGCAGCGCTTCACGCAACGATTGCCGCGTAAAGCCCTGGTTGGCATCGGTCATCATCCAGACGCCGGGCCGCGCTGCACGCACGGCGCGCACGCGTTGCGCATTACGGCCATCATCGGTGAGTTTGAGCTTCAGTGCGCGTGCATCGGGAAGCTCACGTGCGCGCACGGCCATGATGTCCGGATCTTCCGCGCTTAAGGTAAACGTGGTCAGCAGCGGTTGCGGTGCCAGTGTGCCGGCCAGCTGCCACACCGGCTTGCCTTGGCGCTTGGCTTCCAGATCCCAGAGGGCGCAATCGAGCGCATTGCGTGCGCCGCCGGGTGGCAGCCAGCGCATCAGTTGCTCGCGCGTGATGCCGCGTTCGATGGTTTCACGCATCCCCTCGATCTGCTTGAGCATCGACGCGGGCGTGTCGTGGCGGTAGTACACGCCCAGGCCTTCGCCGCGGCCGGTGTGCTCGCCATCGTGCAGGCTCACCACCAGCACTTCGCTTTCGGTGAAGGTGTAGCCGGTGATGTGGAAGGCTTCGGTCAGCGGCCGCTTTTCGATCTGCGCGCGCAATGTCAGCGGCGCCGTCTGTGGTTTGGTCATGATCGTTCCCCGCCTCAGTAGCGCACGCTGAAACTGACCAGCCCAAAGGCCAGGATGATCCAGGCCAGATAGAGCGCCGACAGCGCGAGCAAGGTTTCGCCCAGGCGCACCCATCGGCTGCGTTCGGCGGGACGCCATGTGCGCCACGTATGCACGACGATGGCAACGATGCCGAGCAAGGCGACCGCACCCATTACGTAGAGCAGGTACATCCAGGGCGTGGCCGAACCGTGCAGCAATACGTTTTCATCGATGCCGGCAACGATCAGCAGCGTCAGCCAGCCGAGAAGGTCGATCAGCAATACCAGTGCGCCCAGTCGCGACAGCAGGCGCGTGCGGCGCACTGCCGATGGAAGTTCCAGCGGTGCGCGGTAACGCCGCCGCATCAGCCAACCGACGAGCCAGATACCGAGCGTCACCACCACGATTGCGACAGAAATCGCCAGCCACACCCCGACGCTGCCCATACTCTTGTAGGCAGGCACGCGCTGGAACACTTCCACGCCAGGAATGTAATCGGTCGCCCAATAGCGGATGCTGCCATCCGGATTGGTGACGAAGGCGAGCTTGTCCTGCCCGTTCACCTCGCGGTATTGCAGCGGACCCGTTTCGCGCCAGCGCAGCGGCTGGCCGGCATAGTCGGTAAGCATGGACACTTGCAGCGTGCCATCCGACTGCGCCGCCACACTGACCTGGCCAGGTAGATAAAGCATGCGCAAGGCGCTTTCATTGCGCCGGCTGGCCTGATACCAACCGGCCACCTTGGCGGCATCGTCCTTCGCACTCGACGGCGTCGGTTGCGTCGCGGGCTGATAGGGAAAATAGCGATCGAGAAACGCAGCGAAGATCGCCGAGCGAACCATCAAGGTGCCGTGCGCTTCAGGACTGCCGGTGCTGTTGAAGGACATAAACACGCCGATGTTTTTGTCCAACAGCAAGTGCAAGTCGCTGTGGAAATACACGGTGTCGCCGCCGTGGCCGATAATGCGCAGGCCATTGCGATCTTCCTGGTAAAAACCGAGATCGAAACCGCTGATGCCCGGCGCTGGCGCGTATTGCGGGCTGTGCATCAATGCCACCGTGGCCGGTTGCAGGATGCGCGCATCGTTGTAGCGACCGTTCTGCAGGTGCGCCAGCATGAAATGCGCCATGTCTTCGGCGGTGGTGCTCATCGAACCGGCCGGCGCCGGATCGACCAGTTCGAACGGTTGCGGCACGCCATCGGACGCGGTCTTGTAGCCTTTGCTCATCATCGACGCCAGCGACGGCGGCAGCGGCTGCGCAAAGCTGGAATGCGTCATGTCCAGCGGCTGGAAGATGTGGTGCGCGATGTAATCCTCGAAGCGTTCGCCGGAGACGCGCTGCACGATATAGCCGGCCAGACCGCAGCCGTAGTTGGAGTAGGCCACGAGCGCACCCGGCGGAAAGATGCGCGCGGGAAGATGCGTTTTGAGGTACCGTTCCAGATCCACTTCATCCACGGACGCCGGCAGCAGGCCCTTGGCGGAATCCTCGAAACCGGGCGTATGCGTCATCAGGTTGCGCAGCGTGATGGGCTTGCCCTGGTAAGGCGGAATCTTGAAATCCAGGTAATCGTTGATGTCGCGGTCCAATTGCAGCTTGCCTTGTTCTACCTGTTGCATCACCGCGGTCCAGGTGAACAACTTGGAAATCGAGCCGGGTCGGAACAATGTTGTTTCCGGCAATACCGGCGTGCGGTGCGCCAGGTCGGCATAGCCGTAGCCCTTGGCGAACAGCACGCTGCCATCCTTCACCACGATGATCACGCCGCCGGCGATGTCGCTGCGGCGTAACGCAAACGGCACAAGTCCATCGAAAAACGCGCCGACGTCCTGCTGCGTAAGTGCGGCAGGCGCGGCTGGCGTGGTGCTGGCGAGCTGCGGCGCATGGACTTCGGGCCCCAGCGGCGGCGGAGGCGATACCTGCGCCATGGCCACGCTGGCGGTAAAACCGGCAAGCAGGGCCAGCAGATGTTTTACATGGCGGTTCATACGAACACTCCGTGCAAGGTGCATGGGGGAAAACTCAGAAATCGACGCTGGCCGACATACCGATCGTGCGTGGCGTTTGATAGCTGGCCTGGAAAGGACTGGCGACCGGATCGATCGTTTCCGGCCACATCGAGCTGATGCCGCGCCGGTTCGCCAGGTTCTTGGCATACACCTCGACGGTCCAGTTGGCGTAGTTCACGCCCACGTGCAGGTCGAGATTGTTGTAGCCGGGCAGGTGCGAGCGCGGCGCGGGTACAGGGTTGAAGTCCGATTCGCGCGCGCCGACGTAGCTGAAATTGCCGCCCACGAAACCGGACCAGTCGCTGCCGCCGAGCGGGAAGTTGTAATCCGCGCCGAGGTTCGCGCTCCACATCGGCACGTACGGCAGGCGGTCGCCTTTCAAGCCGTAGATGCTGCCGGTCGGCGTATCGGCGGCGAGGCGCGCCTGGGTATACGTGCTGTTCGCCCACACGGTGAGGCCATTCAGCGGCGTATAGCGCCAGCTGACTTCCGCGCCCTTGCTGGTTGCCCGTCCGCCGTTGCCGAGAAAGCTGAAACCAGCGGCGGTGGTGGTGAGCTGCACTTTGCTCCAGTTGATGTAGAACACATCGGCTTCGATGCTCATGCGCTTGTCGAGCAGCAGCGACTTCAAACCGAGTTCGTAGTTGACCAGTTTGTCCGGACCGAACGTCAATGGCGCGCCCAATCCCGGCGGCACGCCGACGTTCGGCCCGCCAGGACGAAAGCCCGAGGCTACGCGCACGTACGCCATCATGTCGTCGCTGAATTTGTAGCTCGGGTTGAACAGGTAAGTGATCGGATGATCGTGGCCGCGTGTGGTGAAATCGGTGACGCCGGTCAGCAGACCTTGCGTGGTTTGCGTATACGAAGTGTTGTCATTGCTGTAGCGCGCGCCGACCAGGATGCTCAGCTTCGACGTGGCATGCCAGGTGAGATCGCCATAGCCCGCCCATTCGCGAAACAGCGCAGGCCCCAGCACGACACTGCCAAGCGGCGGCAAGGCGATCGGCGCACCCGTGCTTGCATCGAAACTGAGGATGTCCTGCTTGTCGGAACTGTGCTCATGCGTGAAGAACACGCCGGCACGCCATTCCCAGGTTTGATCCGCGGGCGACTGCAGGCGCAGTTCCTGCGTGATCTTGTTCAACGCAATGGGTTGCAGCTCTGAATAACCGCCATTGGTCAGGCCGAACAGCGGATTGAGCACCGGTCCATACAGGCTGGTGATATCGGTGTTTTCCTTGAAGCCCAGCGTGCTGAAGCTGGTGGTGGAAATCAGCTTGGCCCAGCCGAAATCCGCATTCACCGACAGGTCGTACAGGCGATATTTGATCTTGAACAAGCCGGTGCCGGCGGCGCGTGCCTGTTCGCGCCAGCCGTAGATCGGCCGCAGCGTGGCGGGATCCACTTCAATGCCCTGGTTGGCGAGTCCGTCGCTGTTGAGGTTCTGCGCCAGCGCGGAAAAACGAACCGACACGTTTTCGTTTGGCGTCCATAGCAATTGCGCACGCGCGCCACTGACCTTGGCCTTGTCGATCTCCGCTTGGCCAGTGGTGATGTTGCGGATGTAGCCGGGATCGTCGCGGTCGTACACGCTGACGCGCAAACCCAGCTTATTGGTTACCAGCGGAAGATTGACCGTGGCGTGCGCGCCGTATCCGCTACCGCCGCCCTCGATACTGCTGGTGTTGAAGCCGATGCGCGCGCTGGCCTGCGTGGTGTCCGGCGGCGTGGTGACGAACTTGACCAGGCCACCCAGCGTGTTCGAACCGTAAAGCGTGCCTTGCGGGCCGCGCAGCACTTCGATGCGTTGCAAGTCGCTGGGATCGATATCGGGCGTAAGCATGCTGCCAGCGGCGTAGATGGTGCTGGATCCGTACGGCGTATCGTCGATATACGTGCCCACCGTCGCGTTCGGTTGTCTGCTGCCGGAGGTCACGCCGCGCAGCACCAGTTGGGTCCAGCCTTCGCCCGAAGAGATCAGGTTGAGCCCGGGCACCTGCGTGGCGTAGTCGGTAAAGCTGACGGCGTTCTGCCGTTCCAGGCGCGCGTTGTCGAGCACCGATACCGCCATCGGCACATCCTGCAGGCGCTCGCTGCGCTTGTTGGCGGTGACGATGATGGTGCCCAGTTGTGTTGCGCGGGCGGCGGTTGCGTGCCTGGTGGATGCATCGGCGGAAGCGCTTGCGGCGACCTGGCTGGTGTCGTTCTGCGTTTGCGCGAACAGACATAACGGACTCATCAAGCCGAGCCCAACGGCCGCGCAAAGATGGCGGCGAGCGAACAGCGTACGACCCATGCCACGACCCCTTTCCCCGAGATACGGACAGCCCGTGCGTGTATTGGTATCAAGATAACATTTTTGTGTCAATGATATTCATATAACATTTTTGGATATGCAGGGAGGAAGCTGTCTTTCGCACAGCTGACATTCGGCGCTAATCAGGCATCCGTTCGAAGCACGCGCACGTGCGCCTTGCACGCTGTCTTCAAACACGTGCTACAAGGAGCGCTGCGGGTTGCGCACGCGCACTCGCCAGGGGACAACTTTTCACGGGCTTGCCGCGCCACGGCCGGCAGGCTGTTTTCACGCTACAGGGGGAAGCATGAGCAGCAACAATCCGTACGAAGCGCCGCATTCGCGGGTGGACGATATCCAGACCAACAGCGCGGAACTGCAGCAGGTGGCCAGCGGGCAGAAGCTGGTTATCTACTCGATCATCCTTAATTTCCTGACCATTGCCGTGCAACGCTCCGGCGGTTTGGCGCTGGTCTTGAGCCTTATTGCACTCGTCATGGCGCTGATCGGTATCGCGCGCCTGTGCGGTGGCCTGGGCTATACCACCGGCACCAAGGTGCTGCTGATCATCGGCTGCTTCATTCCGCTGGTGAATCTGGTGATCCTGGTGGCGTTGAGCATGAAGGCCACCAGCCGGCTGCGTGAAGCGGGCTACAAGGTGGGTTTGCTGGGCGCTTCGCCGCCATAAGCGTGCCATTGCGGCGAACAATCGCAGGCGCGGTGAAAATCCCAGCCTGCGCTATCGCCATCAGGCCGCGTCTTCCGTCGCCCAGTATTCGGCTTTCGGTTCGGGCTGGGCGGTGGCTTGCTGCCGCAGCCAGTCGTCCTGGATGCGTTCGGTCACCAGGCATGGCTCGCCCATGCGGCATTGGGAACAGGACTGGTTGTGCAGGATCAGCGCTGCGACGACGGATGATGTGGCCATGATGGAACCTCCCCAGGCCCCGCGTGGATAGGGCCTGAGGAATCTATCGGCCAGATGGCAGAGGGCTTGAGCCGGCCTCGGCCGCCGCGGCGAGAATCCACTTGGACGGCGGCGAAATGCCATGGCTGGCCAGCACTTCGTGGATGCGCTCGGTGATCCAGTCGTAATGTTCCAGCGATACGTGGTCACGGATAGCGTCGGCGCGTTTCATGAACTCGATCCAGAATTCGGCGCCCGGGCTGTGCTGCAGCAGGCGTGGCACGGCGCTTTGCAAATCGGCCAGGCGCTGCTCGATTTCATGGAAGCTCAGGGGCATAGCATCACCGCATCGGGTAGCCAAGGTCATCGGCCAGTCGCGGGCTGGCCTGAGGGAGACGTTTAGCGTCCTGAATTTTGAAATGCGGCGCGGAGGCGGAAAGCGAGTCCCACCGCGGAATCCTCAGGAATCAGCCTCGTGCGCAGGATGACGGCGGCGAGGGCCGCTCGCCATCATGTACGGCCGAAACGAAGGATCAGTCGCGCCG
The DNA here is from genome assembly GCF_051954575.1 of Dyella sp. Classification (GTDB taxonomy): domain Bacteria; phylum Pseudomonadota; class Gammaproteobacteria; order Xanthomonadales; family Rhodanobacteraceae; genus Dyella_B. The sequence goes on from NZ_JBQCHP010000074.1 coordinate 10,610, forward strand.
GGTGATTTCCACCAACACCACGTCGTTGGAGCGCATCGGCAGCATCAGGCTGGCGTGGCCGCTTGCGTCGACCACCAGCGACTGCTGCTTTGGTGTATCCGTGGTCAGCGCCTGCAGCTTTTTCTGCTGCTCGGCGCTCAACGATTTGGGCAAGCCCATGCGCAGATAGGCGGTATACGCATCGTTGGCGTCAAAGCCGGTCCGGTACAGCGCGACACGATAGTGGCCCGGCTGCATATGCGTGAGTTCCAGCTTCACGCTGCCGGTCGAGTGCGATGGAAACACTTTCGTGTAGAAGGGACGATTGCTCTGGTCCTGCTTCGGTTGCACGAAATCCCATACCAGCGCCTTGAGCACGCCGTTGTCCCAGGTCACGTAACTTTGCGCGTCGCTGGTTTTCAACGCGTGGGAACCGAGGCGGTTGAGGTACTTGTAGGCGAAATACACCGGCTTGCGGATGCCCTGCGGATTCATCAAGCCGAAACCGCCCTGGAACGGCGCGGTGGGCGGGCCCGGTTCCTCGAACAGGTCGCTGAAGGTCCAGTAGCTCATGCCTTGCGCCATGCCTTCGGAGGCCTTGAGCTTGCTGAGCACGTAGGCGGCGCTCACGTACGAATCGTGCACGGCATCGCGCGGCGTATAGCTGGTGCTCCACTCGGTGAAATACAGCGGCAGTCCCGGCTTGGAGGAATGCTCGATCTGCTCGCGCACGCGGCGCACGTCGCCGACGATGGCATCGGGCGATGATGAAAGCTTGGTGTCGCTTTCGCCGTGCTCATCGAGAAAGCCGCCATCCACGCCATAGGTGTGCGTGCTGATGAAATCGAGCGGCACGCCGGCCTGCGTGGTGTGTGCGATCAGTTCCGGCACCCAGGCTGCGCCTGCCGTCGCCGGCCCGCCCACCTTCAATTGCGGATCGACCTGCTTGAGGGTGCGTGCGGTGGCGTCGAAAAGTTCGAAATAGGCCTTCTGGTCGGCGCCCTCCCAGAAGCCGGCCAGGTTGGGTTCGTTCCACACTTCGAAATACCAGCTGCGCACTTCGTTCTGGCCGTAGCGTTGTTCCAGATGACGCGCGAAGGCATCCACGAGCGCCGTCCATTTCGGCAAGACCGGATGAGAAGTGTTGCCCTTCCAGTAGAAGATGTGCTGATCGGAGGTTTTCATCGCTTCGGGCGTAAACCCCAGTTCGACGAAAGGCCGGATGCCCATCGCCAGCAACCGGTCGTACAGATGATCGATGCCGGTCCAGTCGTACACCGGCTTGCCGTCGACTTCGCGATACGTGCCCAGCACGTCATGGAAGATCGCGTGGAAACGGATGTAGCGAAAGCCGAGCTCGGTTTCGACCGTGCGCAGCTGGGCGAGACTGTCTTCGCGCTTCAGCGTGCCGGGGTAATCGGAGCCGACGGAGAGGTTGTAGAAGCGGTCCAGCGGCGTGGTTGCACTTTGCACGTCGATAGCGATATCCCGCTCGGCGGGTGCCGCTTGAACGGCAGGGATCGCGACCCCCAGCGCGCAAGCTGCGCTGGCGATGGCGATCCATTTGCGAAGCCTCATTCCGCACATATGCGTGTCCCCTCCGGTCATCGATGCGCAAGTCGAACAAAGCTGGGTCAATGATTTCCAGGGGAGACGGTTTATGATTTTGACCAGCCGGCTTGAAAAAAACGCAGGCCCCTGCGGATCGGGCGCCTGGGGAGGCTCAGCCTTTGGGCGTGTGCTCGGCGGGCCGGGCGATGTTGGGCGGCGCCACCGGCATGACCGCCACCGCGCTGATCTCGAGCATCACGTCCTTGCGGAACAGGCCCTTCACTTCCACCAGGCTGGCCGTGGGCAGCGGGCCGTGCATGTATTCGTCGCGGATTTTTCGGAAGGTATCGATTTGCGACATATCGGTTACGTAGATGGTCATCTGCACCACGTTGGAGAAACCGGCGCCGCCGGCATCCAGCGCCGCTTTCAGGTTCTCGAAGGTTTGCCGCACTTGCGCCGCGAAATCGCCCGCGCCGACCAGCGTGCCGTGCTGATCCAGCGGCACCTGGCCGGCGATGTAGACGGTGCGTCCACCGTATACGCTGATCACGTGCGTATAGCCATGCGGCGCGCTCAAGGTAGAGGGATTGATGTGCTGTACGCTGCCGCCCTGGTCGGCGGCGAAGGCGATGCTGCTGAACCCTGCGAGCGTGAGTGCCAGGAGAATCGGTTTCATCGTCAGCGTCCTTGGGGAAAGGTCGATCGTGGACTTCGAGCGCAGGTAAGCCGGGATGGCATCCCAGCCTACGGTGCACGACGGATGGCATCAAGGATGCGATGACGAGGGCGTGGTCGGCGCCGTCTTGTTCGAGGTGCTCTTCAGCGCCCGCGCAATATAGTCGTGCACATCCTGCTTCGACACGCTGCCGCGGTTCTTCGCGTCGATCGCATCGAAGTTGGTGGCGATGAACGGCACCGTCTGCGCTTCCTGGCGGGTGAGCATGCCATCGTGATTCTTGTCGGCGGCGTCGAAATTCTTGTCCAGCGCCTTGACGTTGCGGGCCAGCTCGTTGAGGCCGATCTGCGCCGGTATGGCGGTCGAAAGGCAGGCGGACAGTACGAACAGCAAGGCGCTTGCGAATCGCAGCTTCATGGTCGTTCCCTTCCAGATCAGGGGAGCCAGGAGCTTACGATGTTGTGTGTCACGATGGCGGCGCGAATCCGCTGTGCGTGAAACCGATGTCGAGCGGATGTTGTTATTGGACGTGAAGCGACTGCGTGTCTGCCTGCTCCAGCGCGTGGTTGAGCGTGTGTACGATGCGCTGCGCCAGCTCGGTGTAGGTGGTTGCACGCGGATGGCGGTCGCGCTTGGTGCAGCTGACGAGCAGATCGGTGCCGACGTGTCCTTCACCGGTCGTGCGATGCGCGTAGAGGCAGGCGCGGGGTGCGTCCAGAAAAGCCTGGATTTCAACACCGATGCGTTCGGATGCTTCGGCGGTGGGCAGAATGAAAATCGCCAGCGCGCGGCTGCCGTTGCGGCGCAGATGCCGCATCGACTCCTCCAGCTCCACGATCAAGGTATGTCCTTCGGGCACGTCCAGGTCACGCAGCAGCACCGCTTCGATTTCGGCCGCGGCCTTGCGCGCTTCCATCTCGATGCGTCCAAGGAAACCCATGCGCAATTCCTGGCGCGTGTAGCGCAGCGGCATGGTGGATACCTGGGTCTGGTTCTTGCGCACGATCCAGGAGTGATTGACGCGTTCGAAGGAGATGCCCGCTTCCTCGTAGCTTTGCTTGCAATGCTCGGCGCTGATGCTGGCGTGGGCCGCCCAGGCGGCCTTGAGGTAAGCGAGATTCGGGCGCGTGCTGATCATCGGGTCTCCTGGAAACGCCGCCGGCGGCACGGGAGGCTGCCGGCTCAACCAGGCTATCGGCGGGTGGCCGGGAAACTTCAGTCACGGGCGTTCATCAGGCATGCTAGGCGCTTCCTGGCGCAAGGATCGACCATGAAAACCCTGGGCCTGATTGGCGGCATGAGCTGGGAATCGACGGTTCCCTACTACCGGTTCATCAACGAGGCGATCAAGGCGCGGCTGGGCGGCCTGCATTCGGCCAGGTTGGTGCTCTACAGCGTGGACTTCGAGGAGATCGCCCGCCTGCAGCACGCGGGCGACTGGGACGCGGCCGGAAGTATGTTGGCCGACGTCGCGCAGCGGCTGGAGCGGGCAGGCGCCGAGGCGCTGGTGATCTGCACCAACACCATGCACAAGGTGGCGCCGGCGATCGAGGCGAAGGTGCGTATTCCGGTGCTGCACGTGGTGGATGCCGTGGCCGCCGAGATCCGCGCAGCAGGTTTCCACAAGGTAGGCCTGCTCGGCACGCGTTTCACCATGGAGCAGCCGTTCTACGCCCAGTACCTGGCACGGCATGGACTCACCACACTGGTGCCGGAGCAGGCCGATCGCGATCTCGTGCATCGCGTGGTGTATGAAGAATTGTGCCTGGGCAAGATCGTCGCCGCCTCGCGCGACGCATACCGCCGCATCATGGCCAGGCTCGTTACGCAGGGCGCCGAGGCGATCATCCTCGGCTGCACCGAAATCAGCATGCTGGTCGGGCCGCAGGATGCCTCCGTGCCGCTGTTCGATACCACGGCGATTCACGCCCGTAAAGCGGCAGAATGGGCGGTGGCATAAGCCCGTCGCACACTATGCATGCACGTCGGTGTGCTGCGAATAGAGCGCGTGCCAATGGCCGTCGACGTAGAGGAAGACGTCGGAGGATGTCACGCCCTTCTGCGGACCCAGCGTTGGATCGTAGAAGCTGATGACCGCCATATCGCCACGCACGACCACTGCGGTGCCGTAGGGATGCTCCTTGCGGTAGGCGGCGAATTTCTGTTCGGCCTGGTCGAGGCTGGTTCCTTTGCGCTTGGCTGCGCCGGCGACAATCATGGCCTTTGAATGGGCTTTGCCGTCGTGGCCTACCGAACGGTATTCGGGCAGCAGCATCTGATCGAGCCATGCGCTGTCGCCGGTCATCTCGGCGAGGCTCCAGTGATTGTCGACGGCGATGACGCCGGCTTCGGTGCGCTGGGTTTCGTCTGCGGCTGTGGCGTCTTGGGCATGAGCGGCGAAGGGTAGGGCGGTCAGCGCTGCGATGGCGAAGAGTAGCGTGCAGGCGGTTGCCATGATGCGTCCTTTGAAGGAGTGAGGTACGCATGGAGTCTGGGCGGTTCGCGGACAGGGTCACGCGTTTTGTGACCAAGCTCGGGGTCGAGACGCAAGCGGTCGAAAGGCGAGGTTGAGCGGTCGGTTGGATGGCGCACCGAAAGCCGAAACACATTCGTAGGCTGGGATGCCTTATCGTCATTCCGGCGGAGGCCGGACGTAGCGCGAAGCGCCGAGAACGTCCGAAGGACGGCCCCGAAAGGGGTGAGCGAAGCGAATCACCTATCGCCAGTGCGAAGCATGGATTCCGGCCTCCGCCGGAATGACGGTGAGGTAATGGGGCTACAAATCCAAGCGCCTGGCAATTTGCGTTGCGACCTCATAAGCATCGCCCACCGCTTGGTCGCTATAACGCTGCGTACCGCGATTCCATGCATCACCCAGCGCGAACCAGTCGATTGGCTTAGGTGGCGCGCCCGTGCGCAACGCCACATCGAGACTTGAAAAATACGCCTGCCAGCGCAGCCGATAATAATCACGCGTAAGCCCCGCCCAATCCTTGTTGCCGTAATCGTGCAGGCTGGCGTCTTCGCTGGCTTTGCGATCACCCCAGGTGGTGAGCAGTGAGCGGGCGTCGTAGTCGAGGCGTACGTATTCCTCGGGCGTCGTGGCCCAGGGTTTCACCCATGCAAGCCAGCGACCGACCAGGAACCAGCGATTCGTGGCGAGCAGCCGATCCTGCAGCTCCATCAGTTGCAACCAACGTTGCGTGAGCGTATCGAAGCGCGCGCGATCCTTGGTGTTATACGCATCCTTGATCTGCGGCAGCAGCAGGCGGCTTTCGTTGGCCAGCGTCTGGCGTGCGACATCCACCAGGTCGTAGCGATAGGTTTCGCTGCTGCGCAGGGCAGGGGCGGCCTGCAGCATCTGAGGCAGCGCGCGCTTGAACGCCTCGGCGCTGTAGCGCATCGCTTCGGGTGACCAATTCGAGGCGCGATTCGCGGTAAGGCTGGGCTGCGCATTGAACAGGGATTCCTGCGCGGCATCGCGCTCGCTGTTGAATACCACCTGGTCGATGCGAATGTCGTAGGCGGTGTGCAGCAGCGCGTTCCATGCCGCCAGCGCGTGCGGATCGGCCGCGCCGTAGCGGCGCCGCACGTAGCTGGCGGTCCATGCGTCGAGATCGACCGGCTTGCTGCGCCAGGCCATTTCGGTGAACAGATCGAAGGCGAATGGATTGGTATCCATGCCTTCGGTGAACACGGCCGTGCCGACCATGTTGTCGTTGTTGCGGCCCAGGCGTTGCAGGCGTTCGGTGATGTTGCGGGTGTTCGCGCCCAGGGTGGTGCGCCCGCCGAATTCCCAGATGCCGCCGAACAGGAATGGCGCGTCCTGAAAATCCTTCTGCCGATTGTCGCGCGGTACGCGATCGTGATCGATGTCGATGATCAGCAGATGCGTGCGGTCGGCGCCGCTGAGCAGATCCTGGCGCGGATTGCCTTGCCAGGCCAGCATCATCCAGCGCGCGCCGGGGTGCGCGGCGAGCAAGGCGTTCTGCACGGCTCGCGCGGCAGCCGGTACCGGCACGTCGCCCGCGTCGCCGCCTTCCTGGAACACTTCCATGTCGTAGATGCTGCTGTCGCCGAACAGCTCGCGTTGATGGCGGTAGAACGAAGCCGCCAGCTTGGCGAACAGCGGGTCGCGCGGATCGAGCCAGCCCGGCCGTGTAAAGCCCGCCCATTCGCCCTGCGGTATGACATGTGCGCCAGGAAACCTGCGCTGGAAATCCGCCGGTACGATGCCGTAGAAGCCGGGTAGCACCGGCGTGATGCCTAGCTCGCGCAAGCGCGTAATGATCTGTTGCGCGGAGTGGGCGCGCTTGCGCATCAATGCCGTGCTGATCGGCCCGTTGAAGCAGCACAGGTTGCCCATCAGCTGCCAGTTCTGGTGCGCGGGCTGGGTGATCCAGCGGCGTATCTCCTCGTCGGTATAACCGACATCGCGGAAGGTCTGATACAGCACGCTATCCATGCCGCGTTCGATCAGCACCGCGTTGATGCCGGACAGCGCCAGCACGTCGATCTCGCGTTGCCAGCGCGGCCAATCCCAATACGCCGAGGTGTAGCCGTCGACGTTCTCATTCAGCGCATAGCGATAGGCGTATGGCGTTTCCTGCTCGATCACCGTCGTGGGCAAGGGAAACGGCGCGCTGCCGGTGCGATCGCCGTTGGGCGAGATCTGCACGTGCGCCACGTATTTCAGGTACCAGTTCACGCCGAACAGCAGGGCGCTGGGCGTGCTGCCTTCCACGCGGATACGGCCGTTCGCTTGGGAGATGCGAAAGCGCTCGCGGCCGTGCTGGCCGGCGAGCGTTCCAAGTTCGAACTGATGCGCCTGCCGTGGCAGCAGGCGGGCGAGCACGGCCTGCTCCGGGGCGGTATCGAAGGTGCCGGCAAAGCATGAACTTGCGACCAGCCAAGCTATCGCGGCAAGCCCGAGCAAGGCCGGATAGTTGCGCATGGGCGCCCGGGAATCAGTCCGCTTCGGGCTGCTTGCGCAGCATGATCAGGTTGCGCAAAAAAATGGCCAGCGTCACCGCTTCGCCGATGATGAACACCGCCTCGCGCTGGTGGATGGCATAGCTCAGCAGGATCACGCCACCGGCCACGCTCAGGTACCAGAAGGCCGGCGGAATCAGGCTCTGGCCGCGCGCCTCGCTGTACAGCCATTGCACCAGGAAGCGCACGCCGAACAGCACCTGGCCCATAAGGCCGGCGCCGATCCACAGTGTTTGGTTGTCCAGCGTCATGACGCCAGCTCCGATTCGGCGGCCGGTTCTTTTTTGTCGCGCTTGCGCATTTGCAGGTTGCGCACGTAGATCAAGAGGCCGCTGGCCTGGCCGACGATAAAGACCGGATCTTTCTTGTAGCAGGCGTAGCACAGCAACAGCAGGGCGCCGATGATGCTGGCATACCAGAACGCCATCGGTATAACGCTGCGCCGCTTGTACTCGCTGTAGAGCCACTGCAGCAGAAAACGACCGGAAAACACCGTCTGGCCGATCAAACCCAGCGCAAGCCAGGCGTTGTTAAAACTTCCCATTCAGGTTACTCGGGTGGCCGGAAGCGGAAGGACTCCGCCTCGAATTCAACGTTTGACGGGGTGAACTATAAGACAGGCCCGCCAGCCCCGTCTCGACAGGCCGTGAAAAATGGCCCTGGACCCCGTTCCCGGCTTGGCCTACCCTGCGCCGGCTGCCCCCTACGCTGCGTGAGAATGCCATGAAATTCCTGGTGATGATCTACAACGACGACACCCTGCTGGACGCCCTTTCCCCGGGCCAGTTCGACACCATGATGAACGGCTGTTTCAAGCACGCCGACGAGCTGCGCGCCGAAGGCCACCTGCTTGATTCGATGCAACTGGAGCCGCCGGCGCAAACCAAGACCGTGCGCGTGCGCAACAACCGCACCACGGTGGTGGATGGCCCCTTTGCCGAGGCGCGCGAATACCTGGGTGGATTCAACCTGATCGAGGCGGCGGACATCGATCAGGCGGTACGCATTGCGCAGTCGTTCCCGTGGGCGGCGACCGGGTGCATCGAGGTGCGGCCGGTGAAAGATATCGATGCCGAGCGTCAACGCGTCGGGGCGTGAAATTGTTCCTAAGGGGGAAACAAGCTCGCGGCGCACTCACATATCGCGGCAAGCTCGTGTAACCCCACCCCGGCCCTCCCCTGCAAGCAGGGGAGGAAGTCACGGCAAAAGTTGCTGACCCACACAGAACGTGTCGGGGCGTGAATCTGCTCCCTCCCCTACGTGTTGTAGGGGAGGTTTGGGGTGGGGTTAAGCACTCGCGGCGCATTCACCTGGCGCGGCAAGCTCATAACTCCACCCCTGCAACAGGGGAGGGAGTCACGGTGTAAGTTGCTGCTCTTCGTCCAGCGGCAACACGTCATGGAAGACGTTGTAGTCGATCACGCTGACGCCGTTGCTGTCCCGGTGCACCAGATCGACATAGCGGTGATTCCAGCGCACTTCCTGGATGCCCCATTGATGGCGCGCCAGCATCGATTGCGAGGTAGTCTCATCGATACCCTCGATGGTGAGCAATAGCGCCGCTTCGCTGGCTTCCAGGCCTTCAGGCGTGGCGCCGTACAGCGGGCTCTGCTCGTCGATCACATGCATCACGTTCCAGCTGAGCATGAAGATCGGGTGTTCGTTGCGCACCAGCTTCATGTCTTCGATGCGGCGGATCTGGAACCCCTCCGGCGAGGCATGCATGCGCAGCAGGTGCAATTGGGCGGAAGCCTGCGCGATCAGGTTCTGCCGCATGTTGGCGGCGCGCATCATCAGCGTCCGCTTGCCGTCGATCATGCGCACGATCGGATGCTGGCCGAACAGGATCTTGGCGCGCGGGCGCGAGAAGCGCGCGAAGATCAGGCCGGTGAACACGGCGATATTGCCCATCCCTAAGATGATTTCCGCGGTGGCGACGACATGCGTGTACACCGACTGCGGATGCATGTCGCCGTAGCCCACCGTGGCGAGCGTTTCCACGCTGAAGAAAAACGCGCCGGCCAGGCCCTTCGGATACTGGTTGGCGATGCCGTTCGGGTCGACCTGGTAGATCATCGCGAACACGGCGTTGAACATCAGGAACACGCTGATGGCCACCCCGAAGAACGCGGGCCAGGTCATGATCAGCGCGCGGTGGTAGAAGTCGTCCCAGAAGCGTTCCTTCAAGCCGTGGGACACGAACGGCCGGCCCCCGATCTGCACGACACGCGGCCGCTGCCAGAAGGACTCACCCCGCTTGTGGTTCATGCTGAAACTCCCTGCCCATGCCGTGAACGAATTGTAGCGTCCGTGTCGGGCGCGCCGGCGGCGGCCATGCGCCCGGATGGCGGGCGCGGTAAGCTTGCCGGCCCCACCTGAAGGCACGGCTCATGCTCAAGCTCATCGGCTTCGACGGCGACGACACGCTCTGGCACAGCGAGGGCTATTACCGCGAGGCCAGCGCGCGTTTCGTGGCGATCATCGGCCGCTACGTGGACGTGGGCGACACCCAGGTGCAGGCCGGCATGCTGGCCACGGAGCGGCGTAATCTGAAATTGTTCGGGTACGGCGCGAAAGGCATGACGCTGTCGATGGTGGAAACCGCGATCGCGATTACCGAAGGCCGCATTTCGGCGGCGGATATCCATCAACTGGTGGAGATCGGCAAGACCGTGCTGCAGCACCCGGTGGAACTGCTGCCCGGCGTGCGCGATGCGGTCGCCGCAGTGGCCGAGCATCACGCGGTGGTGCTGATCACCAAAGGCGACCTGTTCCATCAGGAAAAGAAAGTGGCGCAATCGGGCATGGCGGATCTGTTCCACCGCATCGAAATCGTCTCGGAAAAAGACGCATCCACTTATCGCCGCGTACTCAATGAGTTCTCGCTCGAGCCGGCGCAGTTTGTGATGGTGGGCAACTCGTTGCGTTCGGATATCGAGCCGGTGATCCGTCTGGGCGGCTGGGGTGTGCACATGCCCTATCACGTGACGTGGGAACACGAGCTGGAAAACAGCCTGGGCGAAGCGGATGCACCGCGCATGCTCACGGTCGAGGAACCTGCCGCCATTCCCGCGGCGATCGCGCAACTGGCCGGACGCGCGGCGGCCTACGCATGATCACGCCGCGCGTCATCCAGTGTCCGTATTGCGGCGAACGCATCGAGATCCTGGTCGATGCTTCCGCTGGCGATCAGCGCTATATCGAGGATTGCCAGGTCTGTTGCCGGCCGATCAGCATCGATGTGTGGATCGGCGCGGATGAAGACGTGCATGTGAATGTGGCCGGCGAAGACGAAGCCTGAGCTCGCCACGCACGTAGGTTGGGGTGCAAACCCCAACATCACCATGCATACGTGCACCTCGAAGTTGGGGTTTGCACCCCAACCTACGGAAGTTCTGCCGATTGCACGATGCCGACGCCCAGCCCCTCCAACGTCGCCCGCGTGGCCGCATCGCTCTCAGGCATCACCGGTCGCGTGAGATCCCACACCACGTTCGCGCGGAAACCCAGCGCCAACGCATCCTGCACCGTCCACAGCACGCATACGTCGCGCGCCAGGCCGACGGCATAGATCTCGGTGACGCCGCGCTCGCGCAGCCAGCCGGCCAGGCCGGTGCTGGGGCGCGTGCCGTCGGGGCCATGGTTTTCCTGGAAGGCGCTGTAGGAGTCCACATCCGGGCGTGTGCCTTTGCGCAGGATCAGATCCACCGGCGACCAGTCGATGCCCGGATGCAAGGCGGCGCCCGTGGTGTCCTGCACGCAATGATCCGGCCATAGCGTTTGCGGGCGGCCATATAAGGGGATCTGCTCGAACGGCGCCTTGCCCGCATGCATGCGGGCGAAGGAAACATGCCCGGGCGGATGCCAGTCCTGCGTGGCGACCGTCTGCCGGAACAGGCGGCGCCGCAGCAACTGGTCGATCCCTGGAACGATGGCGTCCCCCTCATGGCAGGCGAGCGCGCCGCCCGGCATGAAATCGGGCTGGACATCGATCAGGACAAGCGCGGCATGATGATTCATCGCGAGATTCCACAGCGGATCGGCGGCATAATGCAAGCGATCACTTCGGGGGCGTTGATGCATTACGACCAATCGTGGATGGGATACGGACTGGTGGGCGGTCTGGAAGCAGGCGGCATCAGCGCCGGCGCGGCCATACTGCTGTACCTGATCGTGTATGCGATCGGCCATCGGCAGGGCTGGACGCCGCTGCGCATGATCGCTATCGCCTTTTTGGTCTCCCTGTTGCTGACGGCCAGCGGCGATATGTGGGACCTGGTCTATTTCAATTACGCCCGCATGGATTCCATCCAGTACCTGAAGGTGCGGCTGGCTGAGGTGCACGATCCGGATAACATCGGTTTGCGCGTGTTCTGGGAATTGATCGGCGCGCTGGTCGGTGCGTGCCTGGGTTGGCTGCTGCGCGGTGGCGACTGGCGCAGCGCCTTGCGCGGAGATTGATCCGGCATAGGCTGGGTGAAATCCTGGCATCAGGGGCCGTGAAAAAAGCTGGGATTGCATCCCGGCCTACGCAGGGTTCGGTTGATCGCTTAAAGCACCGGGTCAAACAATCGCGCCACGTGCATCGCCAGGCGTCGCACATACGACGAACGGCGATATTCCTCGCGGGTGATTTCCAGCGAGTTGCCGAAGTCCTCCAGCAGCATGCGTTCCACGTCGGCGGCGAAGGCGTGGTCCACGTTGAGCGCGCCGATCTCGAAGTTCAGCCGGAACGAGCGATTGTCCAGGTTCATACTGCTGATGCATGCGGTGTCGTCGTCGATCAGGATCACCTTCTGATGCATGAAGCCAGGCTGGTAGCGATAGATGCGAATGCCGGCGCCGAGCGCATCGTGGGCGTGCAAGGTGGAAGCGAGAAATACCGTGAAGTGGTCGGGACGCGAGGGCAGCAGCACGCGTACGTCCACGCCGCGCATCACCGCCAGGCGCAAGGCCGACAGCACGGCCTGGTCGGGCACGAAATAGGGCGTGGTCAGCCATAAGCGCTTGCGCGCCGCGTTGATCGCGACCGTGAAAAACAGCGAGCAGGTTTCCTGCGGATCGGCCGGGCCGGTGGCGGCGATTAGCGTCAGCGCATCACCTTGCGCCGGCGCGGGCGGCAGCATCGGCGGCAGTTCGCCGGTCACCCAATGCCAGTCCACCGCGAAGCTGCGCTGCAGGTCCATCACCGCCGGGCCGGCCAGCTGCATATGCGTATCGCGCCAGGGCGCGAGCGGCGGCTTCAGGCCCAGATATTCGTCGCCCACATTGAGGCCGCCGAGAAAACCCACGCAGCCGTCGATCACCAGGATCTTCCGATGATTGCGGAAATTGAGCTGGAACCGGTTCGGCCGCCGCCGCGTGGCGAACGGATAGATGGTCACTCCGCCTTGCTGCAGCGTTTGCGCGTAACTTCTGGGCAGGGCATGGCTGCCGATGCCGTCGAACAACACGAAGACGCGCACGCCGGCGGCGACGCGTTCGAGCAGCGCGTGTTGCATGCGCTGGCCGAGCGTGTCGTCGTGGAAGATGAAGAACTGCACCAGGATGCAGCGCTCGGCGCGGGCTATCGCCTGGAACATCGCCTCGAACGCCGCCTCGCCGTCGACCAGCAGTTTCAATTGCTGGCCGGAATGGAAGGTGCCGTGCACCATCTGCGCCATCTCGCTGTAGCGCACGCACGATTCGGGAATGCTGGCATGCTCGCCCCGCTCCGACGCCTGCAAAAGACGCTTGCGATGCGCGCGATGCAAGGTGACATAACCCTGGAAATGGCTTCGCCCCAGATACAGGTACGGCACCAGCGTGACGTACGGCAGCAGCGACAGGCCCAGCGCCCAGGCGAATGCTCCTTGCGGCGTGCGCGTGTTCATCAGCGCATGCATCGCGGCCAGGATGCCGGCCAGGTGCAGCAGGAAGGCGAGCAGCGGGAGAAGGTGCGGAAGCGTCATGGATGCGGGTAGACCATTCCTGCGCGCGCTTGGCTTGGGTTGGCGCAGCGTAACCCAAGCCTTTGGCGGCGAACATGTTGGGCGCCCCGGGATCGCGTCCGCGGCAACCCATCCGCAAGGTTATTCCCGTTCGAGCAGATGATCGGCCAGCTGCCGCGCCTGCTGGCGGATTTCCGGCATGGCGGTGGATTCCCACAAGGTGCCGCGCAACATCGAGCCGATGGCGAACAAGCGTGGCCATGCGCTGCCGTTGTGCAGCAGGCGGCCGTCGGGCGTGGCTTCCATCCCTAAGCCGAATGGATCGGGACGGATATGGCCGTTGGTGACCAGTTGCTGCAGCAACGGATGCTGCGTGCGGCGCACGTCGTTGTCGAGGCCGACGCTTTGTATCACCAGATCCGCATCGAGCATGCTCGCCTGTTGCCGGCTGCGCGGCACGAACGCGAGCTGCAGGCCGCGTTCGGCCAGCGTGACGCGATCCAAACGTCCGCTCAACCGCTGCAGGCGTCCTTCCTCTTCCAGCTTGGCGATGGCCTGCGCCACTTGCGGCGGCAGGCGATGGCGCGAGCGTTCCCACGCCCAGCGCACATGGCGCAGGAAACGTGCGCGCTCCGCGCGCGGCAGTTGTCCCCACAGGCCTTGCGTATGTGGACGCAGGCTGTCGATCACCCGGCGCCAGTCGTCGGTGGTGGCGATGGCCTCGCGCAACAGATGCGTCCAGGTGCGGATGTCGGGTGCGTCGCGCATGCTCTCGACCAATTCGTCGCTGTCCTCGTAAGGCAGCGATGCATTGTCCGGATGCACTTCCGGCAACAGGCCGTGGCGGGACAGCGCGGTGAAGCGCGCATTGGGCCACAGCGCTGCCAGTTCGACGATGATGTCCACCGCGGTCAAGCCAAGCCCGATGATCGCAACATGATGCGCTTGCGGATCGGGTTTTACGTCCGCCAGCAACGACCATGGCTGCGTGGCGTAGCGCCCGCTGGCCAGCGCCGCATCGTCCACCTGCGGAAGCGGGCGCGGCGGCAAGGTGCCGAGCGCGAGCACGGCCGCTTCGACACGCGTGGTGGTTTCACCCCGGAAGATGGTGACGCCGTCGTTTTCGGGCACCATCGCGTCGACTTCGTACGGCACGACGCGCACGTCGTGGCCCTGGCTCTTGGCGCGGGCGAGCGCGCTAGCCGTTTCGACTTCCAGGTAATCGCCGTACCAGCAGCGCGGCAGGAAATCGGTGCCGGAGATGTCTGGATTGCGCTTTTGCATGTACTCCAGAAAACCGCCGGGGCGGCTGGCGAACATGCCCATCGATGCTGCGCGCACGTTCAACAGATGACGTTCCGAACGCGTGCCGTAGGCGATGCCACGACCTGGCGTGCCGCCGCCGGTGTACCAATCCAGATGCAACGGCTGCGCAACGGGACGCTCCAGCAATTCGCTGAGCAGCGTAGCTCCCGCGGCGCCGCCGCCAATAATGGCGACGCGTCGAAACATGTCACTCCTTGATGAGGGGGTAAATCAGGGCTTGTGTTGATATCAGACGCGAAGCGGTCCGGCAATCCGTGCGCGTTGCGGCAAGCTCAGCCAATGCGGTTCGGCGGCGACCTGCTCGTAGGTGGCGTAGTCTTCGAGATCGCCACCATACACGTGCAGCGTCAGCGCGGTCTCTTGTCGCGAAAGATTGCGGCAGCGATGCATGTAGGGCGGATCGCTGTCGAACCACGTCGCATCGCCTGGACCCAGCCAGTTGCGTCCGCGCAATTGCCACGGATCGGCGGTGCTGGCGCGCGACCAGGATTCCACTTCGAGCGCGCCATACAAGCTCATCTCGATACCCCACAAACCTGCATGATCATGCGACGGCGAGCTGTAGCCGGGCGGCCATGCCATTACCAGCACGCTCACGCCCGGATGGCCGCGGCGCGCCAGCAGCCAGCGTTCGAAACCACGATTGCGCGCACGCAGATCGTTGAGGCCATTGGCAAGCTTTTGTGCGTCGCGATGGACGATCGCTCCCAGTTCGCGCGAGAGCGAAGCGAGGTCAGGGGTTTTTTCCAACGAACAAGCGAGCGCGATATCACGCAGGCTCTTGAGACTGTGTCGGTATGTACGCATAAGGCTCGTAAGCAGACCGGAGATGGCCGGCAGTGGACCATGCGCACCGTTAAATGGTCGTAAGGCGATAGCTGGCGACTATGACTTTCGAGGCATGAAATACAGCGTGCATCGGCCTACGCTTAAGGCAGCACTGAATAAGTATCGCCGTCGTCACCAGCCCTGTCTGTTCGCAGGCCACAGTGCCGTCGGCGAAGGCAGACCGGCCGTCTGTCGAGACGGCGGATCGAAGGCATGCGGACAGACAGGGCTGGCCCAACTAGTGAATTTAAAGGGATGGGTGATGCCTGGAAGGCCCGCAGGCTGCGCCGCGCGGCTTGGCAAG
>NZ_JBQCHP010000075.1:0-18291 GCF_051954575.1 Dyella sp.
CTGGGCGGCGCCAACAGCGCCATCACCTGGCCGGTGAAGAACGACTACGGCGTGCTGGTGGGCATCGCGGAGACCGCGCAGCTCGATCCGCTGGGCGAAAACTGGAGTTGCTCGGCATTCTTTCCCACCGTCACCGGCCATACCTGTCGCGGTTTTGTATGGCGATGGGGACACATGCATGCCTTGCCGACGCTGGGCGGCAACAACGGTTTTGCAGCCGGCGCGAACAACCTGGGCCAGATCATTGGCTGGGCCGAAAACGCCATGCACGATGCCACCTGCGATCCCGCATCCAACCAGGTGCTGCAGTTCAAGCCGGTGGTGTGGGGGCCGGATGATGACGAGATCCAGGCCTTGCCGTTGATCGGCAACGACACGTCCGGTGCGGCGACGGCGGTCAACGATCGCGGCCAGATCGTCGGCATTTCGGGTTTGTGCGATCAGGCGGTCGGACGTTACTCGGCGATCCATGCGGTGTTGTGGCAGGACCATCGCGTGATCGACCTGGGCAACCTCGGCGGCGTGGCATGGAATACGCCCATGGCCATCAACGAGTTCGGTGTGGTGGTGGGATTTGCGAATGTGCCAGGCGGCAAAAGCGCCGGGAGCTTCCACGCGCATGCGTTCGTGTGGACGGCCGCTGCGGGCATGCGCGATCTGGGCACGTTGCCGGGCGACAGCATCAGCGAAGCGCTGGGCATCAACGACGAAGGTTTGATCGTGGGTGAATCGTGCGGCGCCAGCGGATGCCGTGCTGTGCTGTGGCGCGACGGCGGCATCGTCAATCTCAATACTCAGCTGGCGCGCGGCTATACCGATCAACTGGTGTTTGCCAATGACATCAATGATGCAGGGGAGATCACCGGGCAGGCGCTGGATGCCACAACGGGTGTCAGCGCTGCGTTTCTGGCTGTGCCGAGTGATCGCTAACCTTCTTGCGAAGAAACCTCACTCCCGCCGTCCCAGGGCGACGGGAGTGAGGCGGACAGTTCTAGAGCAACGGAATCAACAACAGCGCGACAATGTTGATGATCTTGATCAGCGGATTCACCGCCGGCCCGGCCGTGTCCTTGTAGGGATCGCCCACGGTATCGCCGGTCACCGCGGCCTTGTGCGCATCCGAACCTTTGCCGCCGAAGTTGCCATCCTCGATGTACTTCTTCGCGTTGTCCCAGGCGCCGCCGCCGGTGGTCATCGAAATGGCGACGAACAAGCCGGTGACGATGGTGCCGATCAGCAGGCCGCCCAGTGCGATGGGCCCGAGCGCGAAGCCGACGATGATCGGCACCAACACCGGCAGCAGCGATGGAATCAGCATTTCATTGATGGCCGACTTGGTCAGCATGTCCACCGCACGCGAGTAATCCGGCTTGGTGGTGCCTTCCATGATGCCGCTGATTTCGCGGAACTGGCGACGCACTTCTTCCACTACCGCACCGGCAGCGCGGCCGACCGCTTCCATCGCCATCGCACCGAACAGGTACGGGATCAGGCCACCGATCAGGAGGCCGACGATCACGCGATGGTCGGACAGGTCAAAGGCGAAGACCGTGCCCGCATGATCCAGCGAGAGACGATGCGTGTAGTCGGCGAACAGCACCAACGCAGCCAGGCCGGCCGACCCGATGGCGTAACCCTTGGTGACGGCCTTGGTGGTGTTGCCGACCGCATCGAGTGGATCGGTCACGCCGCGCACGTCCGGCGGTAGATCGGCCATCTCGGCGATACCGCCGGCGTTGTCGGTGATCGGGCCATAGGCGTCGAGCGCGACTACCATGCCGGTCATCGACAGCATCGCGGTGGCGGCCACGGCAATGCCGTACAGGCCCGCCAGCGCATAGGCGCCCCAGATCGCCGCGCACACCGCCAGCACCGGCAAGGTGGTCGACTTCATCGACACGCCCAGGCCTGCGATGATGTTGGTCGCGTGACCAGTGGTGGACGACTTCGCCACATGCCGCACCGGCGCGTATTCGGTGGCGGTGTAGTACTCGGTAATCACCACGATCACGCCGGTCAGCACCAGGCCGATCAAGGCACTGCCGTACAGGCGCGTGACGCCCAGCGTGGCGTCGGCCATCAGCGCCTTGGTGATCGGCCAGAAGGCGATCGCCGCCAGCACCGCGGACACCATCACGCCCATGTACAGCGCACTCATGATCTTCGCACCGCCACGTGCGCGCACGAAGAAGGTGCCGATCACCGAGGCGATGATCGAAGCACCACCAAGCAGCAGCGGATACAGCACCGCATTCACGCCCGCCTGCTCGCCCACCACGCCGCCGAGCAGCATGCTGGCGATCAGCGTCACCGCGTAGGTTTCAAACAGGTCGGCGGCCATGCCGGCGCAGTCGCCGACGTTGTCGCCCACGTTGTCGGCGATCACCGCGGGATTGCGCGGATCGTCCTCCGGAATACCCGCTTCCACCTTGCCGACCAGGTCCGCACCCACGTCGGCGCCCTTGGTGAAGATGCCGCCGCCCAGGCGCGCGAAGATCGAGATCAGCGAAGAACCGAACGCCAGGCCCACCATCGCATGCAACGCGCGGCCGTTGTCGTAGCCCATGTGCGTGAGCACCGCGAAATAACCCGCCACGCCGAGCAAGGCCAGCCCCACCACCAGCATGCCGGTGATGGCGCCACCGCGAAACGCCACGTTCAGTGCGGCCGCAAGGCCGCCGCGTGCCGCTTCGGCCGTGCGCACATTGGCGCGTACCGAGACGTTCATGCCGATGTAGCCGGTGGCACCGGACAGCACCGCGCCGATCGCAAAACCGATCGCCGTGCCCCAGTCCAGGGCAAACCCGATGATCACCAGCAGCACTACGCCAACAAGCGCGATCGTGCGGTACTGGCGGTTGAGGTAGGCGCGCGCGCCTTCCTGGATAGCCGCGGCGATTTCCTGCATGCGCGGGTTGCCTGGTGATTTGGCCAGGATCCAACGCACGGAAAAAGCCCCGTACAAAATCGCCACGACCGCGCAAGCCAACGCGATCCACAAGCCATACTGCTGCAGCATCGGTGCCTCCCCATCAGTGGTGTCGGCCGTCCAGGATGGAACGGTCGGGTCGAGTATAGGCAGAGCTTGTGTGATGAAACGTTGTGCGGCGCGGCAGCCTGATGGCTTGCGGTAATGCAGATCGATACGAAAAACCGGCTCCCTCCCCTACGTGCAATAGGGGAGGGTTGGGGTGGGGTGAAGCCATCTCGCGATGAATTCAAACGCTGCGGCAAGCGCATGCAACCCCACCCCGGCCCTCCCCTTCCATGCAGGGGAGGGAGCTACGCGGCAACTCAGCGCGCGAATTCCGCCAACTTCTTCGCCACCGCCACATTCTTCAACTGCACGTATTTCGGTAAACCCTCGCGCCCGTACGGCGGCGGCGCTTCGCCGCGGATCAGCGGCGACAGGTAACGCCGCGCAGCCGGCGTGATGCCGAAGCCGTCGCGTGTGATGAAGCTCGCCGGCATCTTCTTTTCATGATTGGCGATCTTCTCCAGCGGCGCCGATTCGATCTTCCAGCGATACGGCGCATCGGAAGTGCGCACGATCACCGGCATCACCGCGTTCATGCCGGCCAGCGCGTAATCCACCGCGGCCTTGCCGACGGCGAAAGCCTGGTCGGCATCGGTCTTCGAAGCCATGTGGCGCGCGGAACGCTGCAGGTAATCGGGCAGCGCCCAGTGATACTTGTAGCCGAGCTTCTCCTTCACCAGCGCGGCCAGCACCGGCGCCACGCCGCCGAGCTGGGCGTGGCCGAACGAGTCGGTGGAACCGGCCGAAAGGAATTCGCCATCAGCACCGCGGATGCCCTCGGACGCCACTACCGTGCACCAGCCCACGCGCTCCACCGTGGCCTTCACCTTGTCGATAAAGGCGACCGGGTCGAACACGCGCTCCGGAAACAGGATGATGTGTGGCGCCGCGTCAGGCCCCTCGCCGGCCAAGCCCGATGCCGCGGCGATCCAGCCCGCGTGGCGGCCCATCACTTCAAGGATGAACACCTTGGTGGAGGTATCGGCCATGGAGGCGACGTCCAGGCTCGCCTCCAGCGTGGATACGGCGGTGTACTTGGCCACCGAGCCGAAGCCCGGGCAGCAGTCCGTGACCATCAGGTCGTTGTCGACCGTCTTGGGCACGCCGATGCAGCGGATGTCGTAGTCCATCGCCTTGCCGATCTGGGAAATCTTCAGCGCCGTATCGGCCGAATCGTTGCCGCCGTTGTAGAGAAACCAGCGGATGTCGTGTGCGCGCAGCACCTCGATCAACCGCTCGTATTCGGCGCGGTTGGCGTCCAGTGATTTCAGCTTGTACCGGCACGAGCCGAACGCACCGCCCGGCGTGTGCCTGAGCGCCGCGATGGCGGAAGCCGATTCCCTGGTGGTATCGATCAGCTCTTCGCGCAGTGCACCCAGAATGCCGTTGCGCGCCGCATACACCGGAACGCGATGGGCGCGCGCCGTCTGGATCACACCGGCGGCGGTGGCATTGATCACGGCGGTGACACCGCCGGATTGGGCGTACAACAGACGACCGGTGGCAGCACGGGCTTTGGACTTCATGTGGCGCTCTCCTAAGGCATATGACAATTCGACGTCGATCACGGAACGCATATTTATCAGCCACTTGGCGTGAATTGGAGGCGTGCGTCGTTTGACGCCACCCCCCGCAGACGCTACCTTGACCGGCATTCATCTAAGGAATCCTTGGTAACTGCCGCAGTGTGCGGCAGAACGCAAGGATCTGTGGAGTTCTATGCGACTTGTCCTCCTTGGCGCGCCCGGCTCGGGCAAGGGTACCCAGGCAGCCCGGCTGAAGGCCGATCTTGGCGTGCCGCACATTTCCACCGGGGACATGCTGCGCGCCGCAGTGAAAGCGGGTACCCCGCTGGGCATGAAAGCCAAGGCCGTGATGGACGCCGGCCAACTAGTCTCCGACGATCTCCTGCTCGGCATGCTCGAAGAGCGCCTGGCCGAACCCGACACGCGTCCTGGGTTCATCCTCGACGGCTACCCGCGCAACCTTGCGCAGGCCGATGCGCTCGATCACCTGCTCACCAAGATCAGCCAGCCGCTGGATGCCGTGGTGAAGCTGGACGTGCCCAGCGAGGTGATCATCAAGCGCTGCGAAATCCGCTTCGCCGCCGAGCACCGCAAGGACGACGACCCGGTGGTGGTGCGCGATCGCCTGAAGGTCTACGCCGAACAGACCGCGCCGGTGGCCGATTTCTACGCGCGCCGCGGCAAGCTGCAGGTGGTGGATGGCGTGGGTGAGCTGGAGGAGGTCACCGCGCGCGTGAAGCGTGCGCTGGCCAATGAAAAGGCGGCCGCGCACGGCTGAGCTGGCGTCGGCTTTCTCCCTCTCCCCTCCTGGAGAGGGAGCCCATCCAGCCTAGACACGATTACACAGCATGCGCCTGCACATCCTCGGCATCTGCGGCACCTTCATGGGCGGCGTCGCCGCCCTCGCGCGCGAACTCGGCGAAACGGTGGAGGGCTCCGACGCCAACGTCTACCCGCCGATGAGCACCCAGCTCGAAGCACTCGGCATCGAACTGATGCAGGGCTACAAGGCCGGCTACCTGCAGCCCGCGCCGGACCTGGTCATCGTCGGCAACGCCATGACGCGTGGCAATCCGGCCGTCGAATACATGCTCGATCAGCGCCTGCGCTACGTCTCCGGCCCGCAATGGCTGGGCGAGCGCCTGCTGGTCGAGCGCGAGGTGTTGGCGGTCGCCGGTACGCACGGCAAAACCACTACCACCAGCCTGCTTGCGCACCTGCTCGACAGCGCCGGATTGGCGCCGGGTTTCCTGATCGGCGGCGTGCCGGGCAATTTCGGTATTTCCGCGCGGCTGGGGCAGGGCCGGCATTTCGTGATCGAGGCCGACGAATACGACAGCGCGTTCTTCGACAAGCGTTCCAAGTTCGTGCACTACCGCCCGCGCATCGCCATCCTCAACAATCTCGAATACGACCACGCGGATATTTTTCCGGATGTCGCCGCGATCCAACGCCAGTTCCATCACCTGGTGCGCACCGTGCCGGGCAACGGCAGGTTGATCGTCAATGCGCATGATCAGTACTTGGCCGAGGTGCTGGCGATGGGGTGCTGGACGCCGGTGGAAACCTTCGGTATCGGCAAAGGCGATTGGCAGGCCACGCTGATCACGGCCGACGGTTCGCATTTTTCCGTGCAATATCGCGGTGAACCTATCGGCGAAATCCGCTGGCCACTACTGGGCGATCACAGCGTAATGAACGCGCTGGCCGCACTCGCGGCTGCGGCTGCGGCCGGCGCCGATCCGCGTGTCCTGCTGCCGGCCTTTGCCAGCTTCGAAAGCGTAAAGCGGCGCATGGAAGTGGTGGGCGATGTGCAAGGCGTGCGCGTCTATGACGATTTCGCGCATCACCCGACTGCGATCGCCACCACGCTGGCAGGCCTGCGCGCCAAAGTGGGCAGCGCGCGTATTTTGGTGGCGCTGGAACCGCGCTCCAATTCCATGCGCCTGGGTGCGCATGCCGAAGCGCTTGCGCCATCGCTCAGCGATGCCGACGCCGTGGTGTTCCTGCATCGCCCCGAATTGCCGTGGGATGCCCGGCGCGTGACCGACGCCCTGCAGGGACGCGCCAGCACCGCGCCGACCGTCGATGCATTGCTGGCATCGCTGAAAGCGCAAACGCGCGACGGCGACCACGTGGTGTTCATGTCCAACGGCGGCTTCGAGAACGCACCGCGGCGCTTCGTCGAAACGCTGCAAACGCCAACACCGTAACGTTGGGATTTACACCCCAACCTACATGATGGGCGCATCGAAACGCGGCGCACGCGACACATATTCGCGCTGCGCGGCAAACCACACGCCCGCACCAAACCCCAACGCAACCAGCGCAAGCACGCCGCCGCCAAGCGCATAGCCGGCTTCGCCCACCAGCCAATAGCCGCCCCAATACACGGCCATCGTGCCGAACACCACCACGAGATTGACGATGGTGCGACCGACAGTTCCTTCCGGGCCGATCAGGTGCAGCGCAAGCGCTGCCAGGCTGGTGGCCAGTGACACGATGGTCGCCACGAACAGCATGCGCCACGGATCCGGCGCATGCACCAGCACGGCGCCGAGCGCGGTATATACCAGTGCGGTGAGCAAGCTGATCGGTACCAGGATGAGCAGCGCATCGGACAGGGTCTGCTGATATTCCGCGCGTGTTTGCGGCGCCAAGGTGAGGTAAAGATCGGCCATGTTCGGCCGCATGCGCACCATGCCCACGTTCAATTGTGGAAACCGCGTAATGCTGAGCATGATCGCGTATGCGCCGACGATCACCGGATTGAACTGCTGCCGGTGCATGACGGCGACGAAATAAAAGCAGACGATCGTGCCGACCAGCGCAATGCGCAGCATGATGGCTTGCGGATTGTCGTTCGGCAGCAGCAATCGCCTCACCAGGATGGTGCGGCGCTGAAAACTCGGTTTGCGCCGGTATGCCGCCAGCGCTCGTTGTAGCGCACGCTCCGCCAGTCGCTCGTACAGCGCGGTGATGCGCTTGCCGAACAGGCCCAGACGGCGCGGTTCGCCGGGCGCCCCGCGTGTCTGCGTACGGCCCAGGCTGGTGCTTTCCAGCGGAGAGGCTTCGGTTTCACGGTCTTCAATCCGCAGCAGCGGCGCAATGCTGAAACGCAGCAGTAATGCAGTGACGGCAAGCAGCAGCCATGGGGTCAGTGGCGAGCGCAGGGATTGCTTGAACAACGTGTTCGCGAAGGAGGGCACCCAGCCCAGCACGATGAAAAAAGGCCAGATGTAGGCACTCGTGCGCGGATTGCTGCCCATCAACAGGCCCGTTCCGGCAATCACCAGCAAGCCGCCGGTAACAAGTAAAAGGTGCGGCGCGCCACCGATGGCGGCGACAATCATCGGCAGCGCCACCCACATCGCCACATCGATGGCGCCATATTCCAGCAGCCTGCGGCGGAAATTCGGCAGCAAAAAGCTTTCCGGCAAACACAGGCTGCGTAGCTGGTAACCCAGGCCGGTATGCCACATCCAGATCGCCAAGCCGAACAGGGTGGCAGCGAAAATGACGAATTCCTCATCGCCGAGCAGCCACCGCGCGGCGCAATAGGCAGCAGCCAGGCGCAGCAGGTTTGCCAGCAGCACCAGCATGGGCGTGCGGCGGAACAGTTGCAGCCAGAGCTGCCAGGCGACGCTCATGCGAGCTCCACGAACAGATCTTCCAGCGTGGGCGTCTCCATATGGACGGTGGCGTTTTCGCGCGCCGCCAGAGCATGCAAATTTTCCACCACAGGATCTTCGACCAGCAGCACGGCCTGTTCGCCCTGCACATGCGACTTCAACACACCGGCAACAGCGGGCGGCTGCGTCCATCCTTCCGCACGCGCGAACACTATGCGCTTCATGCGTTCGCGCAATTCGGCCAATGGCCGCATGAACTGTATGCGCCCATCGCGAAGTAACGCGATATCGGCATCGGCGCGTTCGAGATCGGCGGTGATATGCGTGGAAAAAACCACCGTCTTGCCCGGCGCACGCATCAACGTCAGCAGTTCGCCCATGAAGGCGCGGCGGGCTTGCGGATCGAGACTGGCGACCGGTTCGTCCAGCACCAGCAGATCCGGATCGGGTGCAATGGCGCGCACGATCGCAAGTTTCTGGCGCTGTCCTTGCGAGAGTTCGCCGATCTTCTGCTTCACGTCCAGTTCCCAGTTCGCCAGCAGCCGTTCGACCAGCGCGTGATCCCAGCGCGCATAGAACGCGGCCGTGAAATCGAGATAGGCGCGCACTTTCATCCACGGAAACAGATCGAACGTCTGCGGCACGAAACCGATACGATGCATGCGCTCGCCGCCCGGCTCCAGCATTGGTTCGCCGAACAGTTCGATCTGGCCGCCATCGATCGGCGACAGGCCGAGCAGGCAGCGCAGCAAGGTGGTCTTGCCGGCACCGTTGCGGCCGAGCAGGCCGACCACGCGTCCGCTGGGCACGCTCCAGTCGAGCGCGTTGAGCACCTTGCGCTTCTTGAAGGATTTCTCCAGGCCGTGCACGCGCAGCGCCGGCGACATATCCGGCTGAGGCGCCTGCGGCAGCGCGGGTGGCATCGGGTTGGCCAATGGGGTGACCGACATCCTTAAGGCTTCCTTCGCAGTATCGATGCACTCTGCCGTGTGCGTTGTGCAACGTCCAGTGGTTAGGGCTTGTTAGCGCTATTGGCGGCGCGGGTCACACCAATAGTGCGAACAGGCCCTAATATGCGGCGCATGGCGGCCATATCCCCTTTCCTCGACGTGCCTCTGTTCCCGCTCGGTACCGTGCTTTATCCAGGCGGACAATTGCAGTTGCGCATTTTCGAACCGCGCTACCTGGATCTGGTGCGCGAATGCACACGCAACGGCAGCGCGTTTGGCGTGTGCCTCATTCTGGAAGGCGCGGAAGTGGGAGCCCCGGCCCGGCCGGCGGCGATCGGCACGCTGGCGCGCATCACCGACTTCAGCAACCGCGAAGACGGCCTGCTCGGCATCGCCGCCGAAGGCGGCGCCCGCTTTCGCGTGTTGCGCACGCGCGTGCGTTCGGATGGCCAATTGCGCGGCGACGTGCAGCGCTGGCCGGACGAAATGCCGCAGGAAGTGCCGGTGGAATTCGCCCTGCTGCAGACCATTCTGGAACGTTTGATTGAAACGATGGGCCCGCACTGGCGCCATGCGCCGCGTTCTTCGTATGACGACGCCGTGTGGCTGGGTTTTCGGCTGGCGGAGTTGCTGCCGCTGACGCGCGAGGAACAGCAACAGCTGCTGGAGATGACCGATCCGTTGCAGCGCCTGGCCACCTTGCGCGATATCCTGCCGCGCTTCCAGAAAGCATGAGGGCAGCATGACCGATCTTGCCGGCAAGACCCTGTTCATCACCGGCGCCTCGCGCGGCATTGGCCTGGCCATTGCGCTGCGCGCTGCGCGCGACGGCGCCAACATCGTGATCGCCGCCAAAAGCGGCGTGCCCAATCCCAAGCTGCCCGGCACCATCCATACTGCCGCTGCGGAAGTGGAAGCGGCCGGCGGCAAGGCGCTCGCCTTGAAGGTGGACATTCGCGAAGAAGACCAGGTGCACGCCGCCGTCGCGCAGGCGGTGGAGCGCTTTGGCGGCATCGACATCGTGGTGAACAACGCCAGTGCGATCTGGCTGGCCGGTGTCGAAGGCACGCCCATGAAACGCTTCGACCTGATGCACCAGGTCAATACGCGTGGCACCTTCCTGGTGACGCAAGCGTGTCTGCCGCACCTGAAAAAGGCCAGCAATCCGCACGTGCTGATGCTGGCGCCGCCGCCGAACCTGGATCCAAAATGGTTCGCGCCGCATACCGCCTACACCATCGCCAAGTACGGCATGAGCCTGTGTGTGCTTGGCATGAGCGCGGAATTCGCGCCGCTTGGCATTGCCGTCAATGCATTGTGGCCGCGCACAGTGATTGCCACGGCAGCTATTGCGATGATCGATGGCGTGAAACCCGAGCAATGCCGCCGGCCGGAGATCGTCGCCGATGCGGCCCATGCGCTGCTGACCCGGCCGGCCGCGCAATGCACCGGGCGCTTTGCGATCGATGAAGACGTGCTGCGCGAGGCGGGAGTACGCGATTTAAACAGCTATGCCTATAAAATCGGTGCATCGTTACTGCCCGATCTGTTTTTGGACTGAGTGGTTCATATGTTGGACTGTCATCAGGCCGCCCTTGTCCGGCGTGTACGATGACCTTTGTCCATTCCGCTTGGGGATGGCGATGTTCGCCGTGCTGAAAAAATGATCACCCTTTCGGGAATCGGGTGTATATTGCGTGAATGTGCCGATTTTTCCGGCACATGCTGGCCGCACGCGGGGGCAAAGGACTAGCTACGGGACGTAGCTCGGACTGCGGGCCAGTCATCCTGGAGGGAGGCGTTGCGATGATAAGTGACACATCGATCCGTTGCGTGGTGTGGTTCGGGGAGCCCACGCACATCGAAAGAACTCATTTGGCGCAGGCAGGTTGGCATACACGCGTGGCGGATGCGGCAGCTCCGGGCGGTGGCGTCGGCATTCGGCGCGGCGACCGGGTGGTCGCGATGGCCGACGTGCGCAAGGCCGACGTCGACACCTTGCTCAGCATGGCCAAGCTGATGGCCGAGCATCCGCGCATTCCATGGCTGGCCTTGGTGTCGGCTGACACCTCGGTACAGCGGCCCGAAGTGGAGCGCGTACTTCGCGCCAGCATCGATTTTTTCACCGCGCCGATCGACATGCAGCGGCTGATCGAAACGCTGGCCAAGGTCACTGGCGATGCGCCTGCACCGGTGATCACCCATGACGATGTACCCGGCATCACCGGTAACAGTCAGGCGATGATGACGGTGGTGGCCAGCCTGCGCAAATACGCGCCGGTGGAATTGCCGGTGCTGATCACCGGCGAAACCGGCACCGGCAAGGAAGTGGCGGCGCGCGCCTTGCACAAGCTGTCGCAGCGTCGCGATCGTCCGTTTGCCGCGATCAACTGCGGCGCCTTGCCAGCCAATCTGGTGCAGTCGGAACTGTTCGGCCACGAGCGCGGCGCGTTCACTGGTGCGAATGCGCGCCGCATCGGCCACTTCGAAGCGGCCGCGGGCGGCACCGTGTTCCTGGATGAAGTCGGCGATCTGCCGCCGGATGCGCAAATCAGCCTGCTGCGCCTGTTGCAGGAAGGCACGCTGGAACGCGTCGGTTCCACCCAATCGATCAAGCTGGATGTGCGCGTGCTGGCCGCCACGCATGTGGACCTGGAAAAGGCGGTGGCGCAAGGACGTTTCCGCGAAGACCTCTACTATCGCCTCAATGTGTTGCGTCTGCGCATGCCCGCCTTGCGCGAACGCGCCGACGACGTGCTGCAACTTGCGCAGCTGTTCCTGGACAGCTTCCGCAAGCAGCACGCCTGCGATGCGCGAACCTTCAGCGCGCTCGCGCGCAAAGCCTTGCGCGAGTTTTCCTGGCCCGGCAATGTGCGCGAACTGCTCAATCGCGTGCAGCGCGCGGCGGTGGTGGCCGAAGGCGCGCAGATCAGCGTGGCGGATCTCGATCTGGAAGGCGTGGTGGCGCCGCGTGCGGGACATTCCAGCCTTGGCCTGACGCGCACCTCGGCCGAACGCGATGCCGTCATGGCCTGCCTGCGCGAGACGCGTTTCAACATCAGCGAATGCGCGCGGCGCCTGAAAGTGTCGCGCGTGACGATCTATCGCCTGTGCAAGAAGCACCAGCTGGTGTTGGAAGATCAGCACTGAGGTACGTCATATCTCGAGCCATTCTTCCTGCATGCGCGGGAGGGATGCCGGCGGATAAGGTCAAGCCGAATTCGGCGCAGGCCTGCCAGTGAAGGGAAGGCCCCCGACCCGCAGGGGACGGGCCGGGGGCTTCCACATGGTGCCCGGCGGCATGTCGCCGGGTTACCGCCCTCATTGCCACCTTGCGGCGGCGCGTTCCTGTTTTCGCCAAGGCGAGGCTGGAACGCCTCTGGGGAAACGATGGCAAACCTCGTGCCATGAACGGAAAACCTTGAAAAATGAAGGGTTCATGCGTGTTGGCGGTGCTCCGACAGCTTGCCTGCCTGTGCAGCGGTGTTACAGCGCCTGCGCGCCTTGCGCGGTGATAGACAGCGCTGGCAAGCGCTTCCTGATGGATGTAACACTTCTGATACAGCCCGCGCCACGGTGAACAACGCCGGCGTATGTTGGCAGGGACGCCCTTGCTGGCTAGGATGCAGGTTCCCCTTTCGCGTTTATTCCTTCTGGCGTGGCCGCGGCCTCGCCTTCGGTTCACGCACGCACTCACCTCAGGAGTCTTCGGTGTCGTCTCTGGTCGATCTCGGCAAGCGCTATTGGTTACCCGTCTACAAGCCGCGCGAGCTGGTGCTCGATCGAGGCAAAGGTGCGCGCGTGTGGGATACCGAGCAACGCGACTACATCGATTTCGGCGCCGGCATCGCGGTGAATGCGCTCGGTCACCAGGATCCGGATCTGCTTGCCGCATTGACCGAACAGGCGCACAAGCTCTGGCACAGCAGTAACGTGTTCTACACCGAGCCGCCGCTGCACCTGGCGCAGGAGCTGGTGGAAGCGTCCGGCTTCGCCGAGCGCGTGTTCCTGTGCAATTCGGGCGCGGAAGCGAACGAAGCGGCGATCAAGCTGGTGCGCAAATGGGCGGCGTCGCAAGGACGGCCACCGGAGCGGCGCGTGATCATCACGTTCCGTGGCTCGTTTCATGGCCGCACGTTGGCCACCGTCACCGCCACCGCGCAACCGAAGTACCAGGAAGGCTACGAGCCGCTGCCGGGTGGTTTCCGCTATCTCGATTTCAACGACGCCGCTGCATTGGAAGCAGCGTTCGCGGCAGGCGACGTTGCCGCCGTGATGCTGGAGCCGGTGCAAGGCGAGGGCGGCGTACTGCCGGCGGCGCCCGGTTATCTCAAGCGCGTGCGTGAGCTGTGCGATGCGCACGATGCGTTGCTGGTGCTGGATGAAATCCAGTGTGGCATGGGACGCACTGGCACGCTGTTCGCTCACGTGCAGGACGAGGTGAAGCCCGACATCGTGACGCTTGCCAAGGCCCTGGGCTGCGGCTTCCCGATCGGCGCCATGCTTGCCGGCGCAAAGGTGGCGCAGGTGATGCAGTTCGGCGCGCACGGCACCACGTTCGGCGGCAATCCGATGGCCGCGGCGGTGGCGCGCGTTGCGTTGCGCAAGTTGTCGTCGGCGGAGGTGTTGGCCAATGTGCAACATCAGTCCGCCGTCCTGCGCGAAGCGCTCGCGTCGATCGGCGCGGAGCTTGGCTTGTTTTCCGAAGTGCGCGGGCGCGGCCTGATGCTTGGTGCGGTATTGACCGACGCGTATCGCGGCAAGGCGGGCGAAGTGCTCGACGTGGCGGCGGCGCATGGTTTGCTGATGCTGCAGGCGGGGCCGGATGTGTTGCGCTTCGTGCCGCCGTTGAACATCGCCGCCGATGACGTATCGGAAGGTTTGACTCGCCTGCGTGCCGCACTGCGCGCGTTCGTCGGGCGAGCTTGAGCATCAACCAGGAGCATACCGGTGAGATACCTGCACAGCATGGTGCGCGTGCGCGACCTCGACGCCTCGCTGCGTTTTTATTGCGAAGGGCTTGGCTTGAAAGAGGTGCGCCGCACGGACGTGCCGCAAGGCAAGTTCACGCTGGTCTATCTGGCCGCGCCGGAAAGCCCGGAGTTCGAGGTCGAGCTCACCCATAATTGGGGCTCGGAGGAGGACTACGGTTCGGCGCGCAACTTCGGCCATCTCGCGTTCCAGGTGAAGGATATCTACGCCGTCTGCGAACATCTGCAATCGATGGGCTACACCATCAACCGTCCGCCGCGCGATGGCCATATGGCGTTCGTGCGCTCACCGGACCTGGTTTCCATCGAGCTGCTGCAGGATGGCCACCTGCCGCCGCGCGAACCGTGGGTGTCGATGCCGAACGTCGGTACCTGGTGAGCCGCAGCGGCTAGCTTTCCGCCGCAGGCAAGGGTGCGCCACATAGGCGGCAGTAGTCGGCATCGCCTTCGTGATCATTCTGGCCGCAGTGCTCGCATGCGACGTGCTTGCGCTTCGCGCGCATGCCGGCGGCCAGTTCCGCCGTGAAGATGCCGGTGGGCACGGCAATGATGCTGTAGCCGATCAGGATGATCAGCGAGGTGATCAACTTGCCCAGCGGCGTTTTAGGCGTGATGTCGCCGAAGCCCACCGTAGTCATGGTGACGATGGCCCAATACATCGATGTGGGGATCGAGGTGAAGCCGTCTTCCGGCCCTTCGATCAGATACATCAATGCGCCGAAGATCAGCACCAGGGTGAGGATGACGCTGAAGAACACCAGCACCTTGCGGCGCGCGCGCACCAGCGTGTACCACAGCAGATCCGCCTCGCCCACGTAACGGGTGAGCTTGAGGATGCGGAAGATGCGCAGAATGCGCAGCGCACGCACCACCAGCAGATACTGGCTGCCCACGGCGATCAGGCTGATCCACGTGGGCAGCACCGCAAGCAGATCGACCACGCCGAAAAAACTGCGCATATAACGCCACGGGCGATCGACCACCACGATGCGCATGATGTATTCGAGTGTAAAGGCCAGCGTGAAGGCCCATTCGAGCGCGTAGAACAATGCTGCGAATCGTGCGTGCGCCGATGCGACGGTATCCATCACTGCTACGGCGATGCTGCCGAGGATCGCGATGATCAGCAGCACATCGAAGCGTCGGCCTGCCGTGTCGTCATGCCCGAAGATGATGTGGAACCAGCGCACCCGCCAGGTACTACCCGGCGCGGGGCCGAGCCTGTGGTGGAACGGCGAGCGCACCCGCATGCCGGTCAGCCTGCTCGCGCCTGGCGCATGGCGACGCGCGCGGCATCCAAGGTCGCGGCGATGTCGTCGTCGCTGTGCGCGGAAGAAAGAAAGCCCGCTTCGAACGCGCTGGGCGCCAGGAACACGCCGTGCTCCAGCATGCCCTGGAAGAAGCGATTGAACATGGCGGTATCGGCCGCCGTGGCCTGCGCGTAGCTGCTCACTTTCTCATGCGTGAAGAACAGGCCGAACATGCCACCCACCCGGTTCGTGCTGAAAGGAACGCCTTCGCCATCGGCCACGGCCTGCAAGCCATCAATCAGCAGGCGCGTGCGTGCAGCGAGTGTCTCGTAGAAACCGGGCGCCTGGATCAGCTCCAGCATGGCCAGGCCAGCGGCCATGGCGACCGGGTTGCCGCTCAAGGTGCCAGCTTGGTAGATGGGGCCGGCCGGTGCAATCTGTTCCATCAACGCGCGGCGTCCGCCGTAGGCGCCCACCGGCATGCCGCCGCCGATGATCTTGCCGAACGTGCTCAGGTCGGGCGTTACGCCGTAGTACGTCTGCGCGCCGCCGAGCGCCACGCGAAAGCCGGTCATTACCTCGTCGAAGATCAGCAGCGTGCCGTGCCGCGTGCACAGCTCGCGCAGCGCTTGCAGATACCCTTCCTGTGGCGGAATGCAATTCATGTTGCCGGCGACAGGTTCGATGATCAGCCCGGCAATCTCGCCGCCCTGTTCGGCAAACAAAGCCTCCGCGGCGGCGAAATCGTTGTACGGTAGGGTGAGCGTGAGATCGGCGCTGGCCACCGGCACGCCGGGCGAGGTCGGCACGCCGAAGGTCAGCGCGCCGGAGCCGGCCTTCACCAGAAAGCTGTCGCCGTGGCCGTGATAGCAGCCCTCGAATTTCACGATCTTGCTGCGGCCGGTGGCGCCGCGCGCCAAGCGAATGGCCGACATCGTGGCTTCTGTGCCGGAATTGACCATGCGCACCATCTCCACCGAGGGCACCAGGCGCGTGATGGTTTCGGCCATCACCACCTCGGCGGGGCAGGGCGTGCCGAAGGACAAACCATCGCGCACCGCGCCTTCCACCGCCTCGCGCACGTGGGGATGGTTGTGTCCCACGATCATCGGTCCCCACGAACCGACGTAGTCGATGTAGCGCTTGCCTTCCACGTCCCATAGATAAGCGCCGTCGGCCCGTGCGGTGAAGAAAGGCTCGCCGCCAACGGATTTGAAGGCGCGTACCGGCGAATTCACGCCGCCGGGCAGCAATTTCAACGCGCGCTGAAACAATTCATGGTTGGTCATGGAAGGCGACTCGATTCGGAGAAGGGCGGTGCGGGCAGGCAGGGTGGCCGGCGCCAGGGGAGGCGCCATTGTCCCGGCGACGGCGGCCCGCCGCCAGTCGTTCGCGGCGCGCTGTGGCACTCTGTCACGACGCGCGTTGCGTGAGCTGTGCAGCCGCTTTCGCATCGGCAGAGGAGTTGCGAGAATGTGCTATTCACTCTGAGTCTTTGTGGGTCCCATGAACCAAGCTTCCTCCGAAATCACCCTGCGCAAATGGATGTGCGTGGTCTGCGGCTTCATCTATGACGAGACGGCAGGGTTGCCGGACGAAGGCATCGAACCCGGCACGCGCTGGGAAGACGTACCCGACACCTGGACGTGCCCGGATTGCGGCGCGACCAAGAGCGATTTCGAAATGGTCGAAATCGACTGATCCGCCGCGCGCTGCCTGCAAATCGCCCGATTTCGCCAGCGCGCCGGCTTTTTCCCCTGTTGGAATGTTCCTCGTGCGAAACCCCATCCCCGAGGAACGGCCATGCAGCAATTCATCCCCTTCGAAGACGACTGGGACGCGCTGGAAAAGATGCTTCCGGTCGCGCTGATCCCCTACCAGGTAGGCCTGGTACCGGTCCACGAGCCAGCATCGCCCCGCACCGACGTTGCCGCTGAAGCACTGACCAGCCCGCCGGTAATGCCAGGCTGATCCCCTAACGCTTCGTTTTCCTTGGCAGTTCCGGCCTGCGCTGGCTGGAGCTGCCTCGGCTGCTACCTGTCGGCGCATCGGGCGCGCGCGAAAATTTTGCGCAGAACACGCTTTGGCCTCTTCACAGGACCGTCAGCCGGCGCTATGATTCCACCCCCTTCGACGAGAACGCCCTGCTTCGAAGGTTCCCTGAAAAATTTCCGCTAACTTCTTCGAAATTAGGTGTTGACGGAAGCTTGAAGAGATGTAGAATGGGCGGCTCACCCGGGACGAAATGCTTCGGGGCGATCTTCAAGAGAAGGTTGCAAGTGATTGATCTTTGACAGTGTGCGCAGGTGACTTGTGTGGGCGCCTTGCGGTGGAAGCGGAAACGCTGTCCATAAATGCAAGCGTCTAACCTAAGAGTCAATTCAAAAGCTTGACGTTTTACGGTTAGGACAACGCTTCAGAAAGATAGATCATCTTCGGATGGTCGAAAACTTAAGTGAAGAGTTTGATCCTGGCTCAGATTGAACGCTGGCGGCATGCCTAACACATGCAAGTCGAACGGCAGCACAGTCGTAGCAATACGATGGGTGGCGAGTGGCGGACGGGTGAGGAATACATCGGGACCTGCCCAGACGTGGGGGATAACGTAGGGAAACTTACGCTAATACCGCATACGTCCTACGGGAGAAAGCGGGGGATCTTCGGACCTCGCGCGGTTGGATGGACCGATGTTCGATTAGCTAGTTGGTGGGGTAATGGCTCACCAAGGCGACGATCGATAGCTGGTCTGAGAGGATGATCAGCCACACTGGGACTGAGACACGGCCCAGACTCCTACGGGAGGCAGCAGTGGGGAATATTGGACAATGGGCGCAAGCCTGATCCAGCAATGCCGCGTGTGTGAAGAAGGCCTTCGGGTTGTAAAGCACTTTTATCAGGAGCGAAA
>NZ_JBQCHP010000076.1:0-27864 GCF_051954575.1 Dyella sp.
CACTTCATCGACGTGTCGCAGCTCGGTTACGCGCTGACGCTGCGCAATGCGCTGGGGCTGTGGGTGGCGTTCCTGATGCTGGCGTATGTGTTGCTGCTGCTCTGGCGTGTTGCGCAAGGTCGGCAAGTCCGCTTGCAGGAGAACGGCGGCCAGACCGAATGATCGGCGCGGCGGTCCGCAGGTTAGGGTGCGAACCCGAACACCGGTCTGCGTAGACACACAGCCATGTTGGGGTTTACACCCCAACCTACGATTTGCGATCAATCCACGCGGCAGAACACGGCTTTGAGATAGCGGCTCTCCGGCACGTCCGCGCGCACCGGGTGATCTGCACCGGCGCCGCGCACTTCCAGAATCTGGATCTCGCGCCCGGCATTGAGCGCCACACGACGCAGCATTTCCAGGAAATCCCCCTCGCTCACCAGGCCCGTGCAGGAGCAGGTGAGCAAGAGGCCGCCGGGCGGAATCACGTCCAACGCCAGCCGGTTCATCGCGAAGTATTTCTTCAGCGCGTCGATCACCTTGCTGCGATCGCGCGTGAGCTTGGCCGGATCGAGAATCACCGCATCATAGCGTTCGCCACGCTCTGAAGCCTGGCGCAGCCATTCGAAGATGTCGGCTTGTTCGAAGCGGATGCCGAGGTTGTTCGCCGCTGCGTTGGCGCGCGCAATTTCCAGGATGCCCGCGTCCATGTCCACGCCGGTGGCCTCGCGCGCGCCACCGGCCATCGCGTGCACCGCAAAGCCGCCGGCGTTGCAGCACAGATCCAGCACGCGCCGGCCGCGAGCGAGTTCGGCAAAGCGGCGCCGGTTTTCGCGTTGGTCGGCAAAGAAGCCCGTCTTATGTCCGTAACCCGGCGCCGCATGGAAGCGCAGGCCATGTTCGTGCACTTCCACAGGCTGAGGCGCTTCGGCCACGCGGCAGTCGAAGGACTCCTGCTTCTGCACGTGCGTTTCGGCGAACCAGTACAGGCGCGAGCCCGGAAACTGGCGCAGCAGCGCGGCATGGATGGCGTCGCGGAACTTCCACATGCCGGCGGCGAAATATTCCACCACCAGGATGTCGGCATAGCGGTCCACGATCAGCCCGGACAGCCCATCGCCTTCGCTGTGCACCACGCGCCAGGCATCGGTGACGGCATCGAGCTGCAGCAACCCGCGCCGCAGCGCCACGGCGCGGTCGATCCGCGCGGCGATCCATGCGGCGTCGATCGATTCGCTCGGGTCCGCGGCCAGCAGGCGCAAGGCGATGCGCGCATGTCCGTTCCAGAAGCCGCGCCCTACAAAGCGATCCTTGGCATCGACTACGTCCACCACGCTACCGGGCGGTATCCGCGCCTCCGGCTTGTGCACCTGCGCCGACCACACCCACGGGTGGCCGGGTGTGCGGTCGGATTTGAGGCGGATGATGGGACGCGAGGCAGGAAGATTCATCCGCCAATGATAGCGGTTTGGGACGGTGGCGTAGGTTGGGGTGCAAACCCCAACATCACAAACCATCCATGCACCGCGACGTTGAGGTTTTCACCCCAGCCTACGAACCGCGGGTCTTCAACGCAGCTTGAGAACCAACCACGACAGCAGCGCCAGCAGGTTGATGCCCAGGTACGACACCGATGGTCCGCCGAAGGCGAGGTTGAAGCCCTGGCTGGCGAAGCGCCAGGTGACTTCCGGATGCAGGTGAATCGTGGTGAACACGTTGATGAAGGCGCCGCAGAACAATCCGTAACTGAAAATAGGCGTGCCGATCAGCGGCAACTGCAGCAGCTGCGCAATGCTGGAAAGACGAATGCCGCGCTCGCTGTTTTCCAGCAGTAATACGCCGGCGACCAGCACAAACGCATAGAGCGCAAAGGCGATCAGCTGGATCACCGCGGTATGCAGCGGGCCGGACGCGAGCAGGTGCGGCAATTCGATGGCCACGCCGTAGAAACCACCGGCCACTTCCAGGATACCGATCAGGCGAAACAGAATCTGACGCATGCAACACCCCAAGGAAAAAAACGAATTATTCGAGTTCGTCCGCCTGCTCGTGCAGGTCGGTTATATGTTGTTCCCACCAGCGCACTTCGGCCGCGAACGGGAACGCCGCCGGAAACGCCGGATCGTTCCAGCGCGTGGCGATCCAGCCCGCATAATGCACTTGCCGCATCGCTCGCAGCGCGGGAATCAGGACCAGTTCCGCGTGATCGAAGTCACGCATGGAAGCATAGCCTTCCAGCAAGGCCTCCATCGCGCGCTCGTCGTGGGCCAGCATCCATAGATCCTGCACCGCCGGCCCCGTGCGCGCATCGTCGAGATCGACGAAATGCGGGCCGGCATCGGTCCACAATACGTTGCCCGGATGGCAATCGCCATGCAGGCGCAGCCTGCGGATCGGGCCGATGCTTTCGAAGCGCGCCGCCACCCGCTCATCCACGCGTTCGACCGCGTGGCGATAGCGTTCGCGCAACGCCGAAGGCAGCAGCGAAGAAGCCATCACCGCCTGCATGGGCTGCGTGATCAGCGTGTTGCGATCGACATGGCCGCGATAGGCGAACGAGGCACGCGCGCCTACGCCATGCATGCGCGCGATCAAACGGCCGAGCCATTCCAGTTGATCGGCCGATTCCAGCGACGGCGCACGGCCGCCATGCCGCGGCGAGAGCGCGTAGCGAAAACCGTCGTGATGCAGCAGCGTACGGTCCGCGAAACGCAACGGCGCCACCACCGGCAATTCCGCATCGGCCAGCTCTTGCGCGAAGGCGTGTTCTTCCAGGATCGCCGCGTCGCTCCATCGACCGGGGCGATAGAACTTCGCGATCACCGGCGAGCCTTCCTCCAGTCCTACCTGCCACACGCGATTTTCATAACTGTTGAGCGCGAGCAGGCGGCCGTCCGGCCACAAGCCGCAGGCCGTGACGGCGTCGAGCACGAGATCGGGGGTGAGGCGAGCGTAAGGCGTCTCGTTGGACATGTCTCAGCGCGAGCCCACCGCCGTCGCCGGCACCACCGCCATGGTGAGACGCGAGATGCACACCAGCTTGCCGGCTTCGTCCTCGATGCGGATTTCCCACACCTGGGTCGACCGCCCCAGGTGCAGCGGGCGCGCCGTGCCGG
The DNA here is from genome assembly GCF_051954575.1 of Dyella sp. GTDB lineage: Bacteria > Pseudomonadota > Gammaproteobacteria > Xanthomonadales > Rhodanobacteraceae > Dyella_B. Next base: position 3,099 of record NZ_JBQCHP010000076.1, read on the forward strand.
TCACCGTGCCGCTGGTGACGCCACGCACGTGGTTGGCGTTGATGTCCAGGCCGACGGCGCGCTCCTTTGCCGGATCGAGCGTGAGCATCGCCGCGCTGCTGCCGAGGGTTTCGGCCAGGGCCACCGAGGCGCCGCCATGCAGCAGTCCGTAAGGCTGGTGCGTGCGGTGATCCACCGGCATCGTGCCTTGCAGCCAGTCCTCGCCGATGGCGGTCACGCGGATGCCCAGCGCCTCCATCAAGGTATTGCGGGTCCAGCCGTCGAGGCGTTCGAGGTCGGTGTCCTGTTTCCAGATGCTCATGCGTGTTGATATCGCGAGGGAAGCCCGCATTGTCCGCCGACCACCCCAGCGGCGACAATGCAGGATCGCCCAGGCCACGCTCACTTGTTTACTGTCACCCTCACCACCTCTGGCCGCCGTTTCGACGTCCAGCCCGGCGAAACCGTGCTGGAAGCGGCGCAGCGCGCGGGTATCGCCTTGCCGTATTCCTGCCGCGCCGGCGTGTGCGGCAGCTGCAAGGCCACGCTCATCCAGGGCCGGTGCGAGTATCCGCGCAATCCTCCCACTGCGCTGGACGTGCACGACCGCGTGCAGCACGCGGTGCTGCTGTGCCAGGCGGTGCCCGCCAGCGACCTGGTGGTGCAGGCGCGCGAAGTCACCTCGGTCGAAGACATCGCGCGGCGCCAGTTGAACGTGCGGGTGAGCCGCAAATGGCAGCTTGCGCCCGATGTGATCGGCCTGCACCTTGCGCCCGCGCCGGGCGAATTGCGCTTGAACTGGCTGCCGGGCCAATACCTGGACGTGCTGCTGGATGAAGGCCGCCGCCGTCCGTTCTCCATCGCCAACGGGCCGCAGGCCGATGGCGTGATCGAGATGCACGTGCGTCACGTTGCCGGCGGCGGTTTCACTTCGTGGGTGAGCGATACGCTGAAGGAGGGTGACGTGCTGCGCGTCGAAGGCCCGCTTGGCACCTTCGTGCCGCGCGAGGATTCGGAGCGGCCGATGATCTTCATGGCCGGCGGCACCGGTTTCGCACCGGTGAAGGCCATCCTCGAGCATTTCCTGGCGCTCGGCACGCGCCGCCCGATTGCTCTGTACTGGGGCGCCCGGCATGCGGCGGATCTCTATCTGCGCGCACTGGCCGAGCAGTGGGCAGCCGCCTCGCCGGCGCTGCGTTTCCACGCGGTGCTTTCCGATGCGGAGCAGGCGCGCTCGGCCGGCCTGCGCGAAGGCCTGGTGCACGAAGCGGTGCTGGACGATCACCCGGATCTTTCCGGCCACGACGTCTATATGAGCGGACCGCCGGCGATGATCGATGCCGGGCGCAAGCTGTTCGTCGACGCCGGCCTGCCGGAGGATCGGCTGTATTTCGATTCGTTCGACTATGCGCCGGATGTGCTGGCGCAGATCCTGGCTGGCCGCGCCGGCATCGTCGAAGAGGCTTCGTAGGTTGGGGTGCAAATCCCAACCTCGCCATATCGATCGGGAGAAAAGCGTTGGGGTTCGCACCCCAACCTACGTCAGTTCTTGCCTTTGGCCACCGGCAATTGCGCTTGCTGCCACGCCAGCACGCCTCCGCCCAGCGTATAGACGCGCGTGAAGCCGGCCTTGATCAGGCGCTGCGCGGCCTTGTCGGTGGTGCGGCCGTCCTTGTCCATCACCACCACCGGCAGCTCGCGCGCCTTGGCCAGATCCTTGTGTTCCGGATCGAACTGGCTCATGGCCACATGCTTGGCGCCGGGCACGTGCATTTTTTCGAAATCGGCGATGGCCGAAAGATCGATCAGCAGCGGGCTGTCGCGATTGATCAGCTGGGTCAGTCCGGCCGGCGTCAGCTCGGTGTATTTGCGCAGCAGCACCATGATCTGCGTGACGATCAGCGCGAGCACCAGCACCACGAACAGCAGGGACAGCGCGAGATGGTTGCCCACGAACTGGGGCAGCTTGTGAAGGAAATCGTTCATGGTGCCACCGGGCGCAAGGGTAGTGAGGTAAATCGGGAATTATAGGGGAAGTAGGAAAAGCTGCGGCCTAAGCTGCCTTCCATCCTATTGATTGAGATCCGGTATGCCGGTCTCCAGCCACCATTTGCCCTTTTCCGGGTCGTAGCGCCACACCTGCCGATCGACGATGGTGCGTACCGACTGCGTATGCAGGTTGGTCAAGCTGATGCGCACGTTCTGGCGCACTTCGTTTTCACCCGAGGCCACCGGGCCATTGCCGTCGTCGTAGTCGTTCACCTGCACCTGCTTGAAGCGTTCCCGGTCCAGGTCGGTGATCGGATGCGCATCGCGCACCTTGGGGTCGACGAATTGTTCGGCCGCTTCGAAACCGTCCCAACGCACCGCGTTCGCGTAGGCGATCATGGTGTGGGCGAGCGCGTCATTGCGCCGGTCGGTGGCGCAGCCGGACAACAGCAGCAGGGTCAACAGCAGGATCGGACCGACAATACGGCGCATGGAATTTCCCCTTCGGAGTTGGCTTATTCTGCCGCAGCCACGCGGCGCTTAGCCACGAACTGCGCCTCAAGCGTGGCCGCCGGCTTGCCGTTCTCCCCGGGCACCTGGCAGCGCACCGCGATGCGTGCGCGGTTGCGGGCGGACAGGGTGCTGAAGAAGGTTGCCCAATCCGCACCTTCGGCCAGCCGCGCCTCGGCCTGGAAATCGCTCCATACCGGCTCGAGGTAGCGCACGGTGGATTCGCCCACGTACACATCGCAATCTTCGCCGCGCTGGCGCAGCGCCAGCTCCACCACGCCCCAGCCGGCCAGCGTCATCAGGCTGGTGAGGCTGCCGCCGAAGGCGCAGCCCTTGTCATTCACGTTTGGCGCCAACGGGCAACCGAGCACCAGGCTGTCGCCGTCGTAGCGGCCCAGTTCGATGCCCATCGTGTGCGCAAGCGGAATGCTTGCTTGAATGAAATTCACCAGGGCCTGGGCGGACGCGTGCGGATCGAACTTCTGCATGGGACGGCGGAGACTTAAGAGGGGGCGACAGTGTAGAGGCTACACTTGGGATATATGGGTTCCTTATCTTGCTGGGAAGTGGGGTATCCAGTTTGCGACCAAACGTGTTCCTGGTCAGCGTCGAACCTCAGCAGCGAACGCTTGCTTGCTCCCTCCCCTACTTCGCAGGGGAGGGAACAGATGGCGGCGAGTTGCGCGATTCGGCGCTGATCGGGGCTTGTTCCTCTATTCCAGGTATCGAGTCGATGGCGCACGAAACTCCGGTGCATCGTGGCAAGCGCAATTCCTCTATCCCAAGCGAAGAGGGCGCAACGCTGGCCGGCTGCACCGTCGTCATCACCCGCCCTGTCGGTACCGGCACGCCGCTGGCCAAAAAAGTGCGCGCCCTGGGCGGCACGCCACTGCTGCTGCCCGGTTTTTCCCTGCGCGGCAGTTCCGACGCATCACACGCACGCGCGCAATGGCAGGAAGCGCAGGACGACGACGTGCTGATCTTCACCAGCCCCGCCGCGGTCCGCCATGCGTTCGCGCTCGCGCCGTTGAAAAAGACGCACGGCGATGTCGTCGCCGTAGGGCAGGGCACGGCGCGTGCCTTGCAGCGGCACGGTATCCACGCACAAGTGCCTGCGTCGCGGCAGGACAGCGAAGGCATGCTGGCGCTGCCGTCCCTGCACCATCCGGCGGGTCGGCGTGTCGCCCTGATCACCGCGCCGGGTGGCCGCGGCCTGATGCAGCAGCAACTTGCCGAACGCGGTGCGATCCTGCGCGAGGTCCACGTGTACGAACGCACCGCGCCTCGCCTCAGCCGGCGCCACGCGGAGGCGTTGTTGCAGATGTCGCCCGGAGCCTGCGTGCTGCTTTCCAGCATCGAGGCGCTGCAGCATCTCAAGCAGCAATTGCCTGTCACGGCATGGGAACGGTTGCGCCAGGCCACCGCCGTGGTGAGCAGCGAGCGGATCGAGACCGCCGCCCGCATGGCCGGCTTCGCGCGCATCCATCGCGCATCCTCGGCCAACCAGGGCGATCTGCTGGCGGGCGCCTGCGCCGTTCGTTCACGGTCATCCCACGATCGCGGCGCCACGGGCTGCTAGCATGCGCGCATGAGCCAGGACGATCTCACCTCCGACGTACGTACCACACCCGGCATGGGCACGCCTCCCGACCCCGCGCGCAGCCACCGGCCCGCGCCGCCTGCACGTCCCGGCGGCGGCACGCTGGCGTTGGCGTTATTGCTGGCCCTGATCGCGATCATCGGCGTGGGCTACGTCGCCTGGCGCCAGTGGCAGCTGTTGCACATCAACGCGCAGGCGCTGCGCACCACCGCGGCGCTGGAAGAACGCACCAATACGCTGGAGCGCACGCTGTCGACCACCACCAGCCAGGGCAACCTGGTGCTGCAGCGCTTGAACGATGCCGACCAGGTCAACCGTTCGCTGCGCGAGGAACTGCTGTCGCAGGACCAGCGCGTGCGCGATCTGGAGGAAGCGGTCGGCAAGCTGTCGGAAAAAACGCTCTCCGGCCAGGATGCCATGCGCCTGGACGAAACCGAATCGCTGCTGCGCATGGGCACCGAACGCTACACGCTGTTCCACGATGCGCAAGGCGCGGCGCAGGCGTTTGCGCTGGCCGGGCAAACCCTGGCCGGCGTCAACGACAATGCCTTCAAGGGTGTGCAGCAAAGTATCGAAGCGGAGCACGAGGCGCTGGCCAAGAGCCAATCGACCGATCCCGCGCCGCTGCTCGACAGCGTGATGCAGTTGCGCAACGAGCTGCCCACTCTTCCGCTGCGGCCACTGGACGAACCCACTGCACAGGAAAACACCGGCGTGTGGGCGCGCATCTGGCACGCATTGCGGAATGTGGTGCAGATCCGGCGCGACAATGGCGCACCGGTGGACATCGCCGATGCGCACATCGCGCGCGAGCTGGTGGCGCTGGATCTTGCGCAGGCGCAGGCCGGATTGCTGGCGTGGGATAGCGACGCCGCCGCCACCGCGCTGAAGCGCGCCGATGCAGGCCTGGCCGCACAGTTCGACATGCAGTCGCCCCCCGTGCAGCAGGCGCATCAGCGCATCGCCACGCTGCTTGGCCAGCTCAAGCCCGGCGCGCCGGTGAAGCTCGGCGCCGCATTGAGCGAGCTGCGCAATCTGCGCGCCGTGCATGCGCTCAAGCCCAATGCGGAAAACACCGCGCCCGCGAACGGTGCCAAGCCATGAAGCTGTGGCGCTGGATCCTGGCGCTGGTGATCGTCGCCGCGCTGGCCGCGTTCGGCTGGCATTGGGTGGCCGAAGATCCCGGCTATGTGCTGATCCGCTTCCGCGGCGTCAACGTGCAGACCAGCCTGCTGGCCGCGGTGTTGATCCTGTTGGTGATCTGGGCTTTGTTGGGCGTGCTATGGCGCGCCGTGCGCTGGCCGTTCGGCGCCTTCTCGCGCCGGCATCGCCGCGTGAGCCGGCAGCGTCTTGCCGATGGCCTGGTCGCCTTGATGGAGGGCCGCCACGGCGATGCCGAGCGCGATCTGCATCGCGCCTCGCGCCTGGATACCTTGCGCGGCCCGGCCTTGCTTGCGGCTGCGGAAGCCGCGTCGCGCCGCGGCGAACATGCGCGTGCGCTCGAAGCGTTGAACCAGGCCGCGCAAGTCGCGCCGCGTGCCGCGCGCGTGTTGCGTGCACGCGTCCTGCGCCGCGACGGCAAGCCGGCCGAAGCCCTCGCCCTGCTCACCCCGGAAGGCGACAGCGGTAATTTGAGTCCCGGCGGCTGGCGCGAACTGGTGTTGGCTGCCTTGGCGGCAGGCGATACGCGCCGCGCGCGCAATGCGCTCGAACCGTTGCAGAAAAGCGGCGTGATGAGTGCACGTGCGTACGCGTCGCTGGAAACGCTGGTGCTGGTCGCCAGCATCCAGGCCACCGGCGATGGCGCCGTGCTCAACACCTTGTGGTCGCAACTGCCCAAGGCGCAGCGTCGCGCGCCGGCAGTGATCGATGCCTACGCGCGCAAGGCCGCAAGCTACGGCCTGGTGCTGCCGGCGATGGATGAAGTGGAATCCGCGCTGCGCCGCGAATGGTCACCGCAACTGGTGGAAACCTACGGCCTGCTCGCGGGTGACGATCTGGACGCACGCATGCGCCGCGCCGAAGCGTGGCTCGATGCCCATCCCAACGATCCCAGCCTGCTGCTTACGCTGGGACGCATGTGCGCGCGGCTCGGTCTTTGGGCCAAGGCGCGGCAGTATCTGGAACGCTCGCTTGCGCTGGTTCCCAGCACCGGTGGATGGGAAGCGCTGGGCGACGTCTACACCGGGCTGGGCGACGCCGCGCTGGCGCAGCGTTGCTATCGCAACGCCATCGCCATGGTGCGTGGCGAGGTTACGCAGCCGCTGCCCGAGAATCCCGTCGTCGGCGGAAAGCTGGACACGCGACCGATCGCGATCGAAGAACGCGACGTGCACGGCGTACCGCGGTTGAAGGAGTGACCGTAGGTTGGGGTGCAAACCCCAACCTCGCCATCTTCATGGACATGGCAGCGTTGGGGTTTGCACCCCAACCTACCCATTTGCCAAAAACCGATACCCCACGCCCGGCTCCGTCTTCAACCATCGCGGCGCCGCCGGATCATCCCCCAGCTTCTGCCGCAACTTGCCCAGCACGATGCGCAAATAATGCGCGTCCTGCACATGCGTGCCACCCCACACTTCACGCAACAACTGCTGCTGGGTCACCACGCGTCCGGCGTGACGAACGAGCATGGCGAGCACGGCGTATTCCTTGCGGGTGAGCGCGAGCGGTTCGCCGTCGAGCGTGACTTCGCGCAGGCCCAAGTCGACGTGCAGGCGCTCGTCTTGGTAGCGCGGCGGCGCTTCCGCCTGGGTGGCGCGATGGCGCAGCAAGGCGCGCAGGCGCGCCATCAGTTCCTGGATGCCGAACGGCTTGGTCATGTAGTCGTTGGCGCCGGCATCCAGCGCTTTGACTTTTTCCCGTTCCGCATCGCGCACGGACAGCATCAGCACCGGCACCTGCGTCCATTGCCGCAGTTCGGCCAGCACTTCGTGGCCCTCGCGATCGGGTAGACCGATATCCAGGATCACCATATCCGGATTGCGCGTGGCCGCCAGCGCCAGGCCTTCGGCGGCATTCGCGGCGAGCAGCACCGCGTAGCCTTCCGCGCGCAAACCGATGTCGAGGAACTTGCGGATCTGCGCCTCGTCATCGATGACCAGCACGCAAGGGGATGCACTCATGGCAAGGGATGCTCAGATTCATTCTGCGTGGGTGTCACCGGCTCTGTCCGTTAGCAGACCACAGGACCATCGGCGAAGGCAGACTGGCCGTCTGTCGAGACGATGGGCCGAAGGGATGCGGACGGACAGAGCCGGCCCGAAGGGTGGTGTCCAGACGGCCCGCAGGGTATGTTGCGCGCCGCAGGGCCGACTGGCCGTCTGTTCAAGCCGCGCGACGCAACACACCCTGCGGGCCTTCTGGACATCATGCCACCTACGCAGAATGAATTTGAGCATCCCCTGGCAGGGGAAGGCTGATGCGAATGGTGGTACCAACACCATCGCCCGGCAAGGCTTCCACGCTGCCGCCGTGCGCGCCGATCATGCCGCGGCAGATCGCCAGCCCAAGTCCGGTGCCTTGCGGCGCGCGGTCGCCGCGCGCCACCGAATAGAACATGTCGAAGATGCGCGCGCGCTCATCTTCGGGAATGCCGGGGCCGCGGTCGACCACGTCGATGAACAGTCGATCACCCGCCACGCGCACCACCACGCGCACCGGTTCGCCGGGCGGCGAAAAGCGCGCGGCATTTTCCAGGATGTTGAACAGCGCCTGCTCGATCAGCGCCGGGTGCACGAACAGCAGCACGGTTTCGTCCGGCAATGCGCTATCCACGCGCAACTCCGGAAACAGCTTGCGCATGCGCGTGATGGCCGAGGCGACGATTTCCGCGACATCGGTCCAGTCACGGTTGAGCTTCAACGTGCCGTGACCAAGTCGTGTCATGTCCAGCAGATTCTGGATGTAGCGGTCCAGGCGCTGACCTTCGCCAAGAATCGCCTCGAGCAATTCCTTGCGCTCGCTGGCAGGCAAATGGTCTCCATAGCTGGACAGCGTGCCGGCCGAACCGATCATCGATGCCAGCGGCGAGCGCAGATCGTGCGACACGGAGGAGAGCAAGGCATTGCGCAAACGCTCGGTTTCGCCCTGTACGCGCGCGCCTTCCAGTTCGGCCGCGAGCCGAGCGCGTTCCAGCGCCTGGCCGATATCCTGCACCATCGCCAGGGCCAGGCTGCGCCGCTCGGTATCCGGTGGGGCGCCACTTTCGAAGCGCAGCGCGGCCACGCCAAGGTGGTGATCGTCGGTGCCCAGCGGCAACATCCAGCAGCGCGCTGCGTTAAGCGTGTCGGTGAATCGGCCGGCGGGCTCGGTGTGTTGCTCGCACCACTCTGCAGCAGCGAGATCCTGGGTGGTCAGGCTGAGCGTGCGCGAACTGTTGGCGGCGATCTGCAGGCGGTGCTCCATGTCGCGCGCCAGCATGGCTACTTCACAGCGCAGCGAGCGTGCCAGGGCGGCGGCGCCTACGTCGCGTATGCCGCCTGCATCTGTGCTCGCGGAAAGCCGTTGACCCAAGGTGAGCAATGCATGCGAGTAATCGTGCGCGGCGCGCAGCGATTCCACTTGGCTGGCCAACCGTGTCGCCAGACGGCTGCAGATCAGCGCCGCGGCAAAAAAGAGCGTAACGGCCAATACGTCGTCGGAGTTGGCGATGACCAGAGTGTAGCGCGGCGGCGCAAAGAAAAAGTTGTAACCAAGAAAGCACAGCGTGGCCGTGTAGACCGCTACCGTCATGCGCGTACGCACGGCAACGGCCATCACCGCGGTAAGAAAGATCAGTGCGAGATTGGCAACGGACAAATACCGATCGGCGATGAAGGACAGGCCGATGGCGATCGCGGTGACGACGGTGGCGAAGATGTATTCGTCGCGACGCCCGTACATCGGCATCAGGCGCAGACGTTTGCGAGAGCGCACGCGTTCGGCCGGTGTGGCGATAATGGTTAGCTCCAGATGCGCGCCGCGGCGTAGCAATTGCTGCGTCAGCGACCGGCCAAGCATGCGCGCGACAAGACGCTCGCGCGTGCGGCCGAGGATGATCTGGCCGACGCCTTCACGATCGGCATGCACCAGAAGTTCATCGGCCACCGCGTGGCCATGGAGCACAGTGACGTCACCGCCAAGCCGGCGCGCCAGGCGCATCGCCGTATCGATGCGTTCGCGGCGTGTTTCGTCCAGCGTGGCACCGGTATCGACGAATACCACTGTCCACGGTGCGCCACGGCGTTCGGCAATTCGGCGCGCCACGCGCACCAGGTATTCGCTCTGCGCGTAGCCGTCGATCGCCGCCATCACGCGCCGACGCACCGGCATCTTGCCGCCACGCGCCAGCATGTGTTCGCGCAGGTCGCTGTCGACGTGACCGGCCACGGTATCCACAGCCAGTTCACGCAGGGCGGCGAGATTGGTCGGCGAAAAGAACGCATCCAGCGCGGCGGCAGCTGTCTCCGGCACGTACACCTTGCCCTGGCGCAGGCGACCGATCAGCTCGCGCGGCGGCAGGTCGACCAGCACGATGTCGCGCGCGCGATCGAGGAAGGCATCCGGTACGGTTTCGCGCACGGTGATGCCAGTGATGCGGCGTACCTGGTCATTGAGGCTTTCCAGGTGTTGCACATTCAGCGCGGTATAGACCTCGATGCCCGCGTCGAGCAACTCGGCGATGTCCTGCCAGCGCCGCTCATGGCGGCTGCCGGGCACGTTGCGATGCGCGAGCTCGTCGACCAGCAGGATGTCAGGCTTGCGTGCCAAAGCGCCATCCACGTCGAACTCGGTGAACTCGCGCCCCTGATAACTCAGCGTAAGGCGCGGCAACACCTCCAGGCCTTCGAGCAGGGCTGCCGTTTCGCTGCGGCCATGCGTCTCCACCAGCCCCACGACGACATCGATACCTTGTCGTTTCAGTTCGCGCGCCGCCGAAAGCATCGCATAGGTCTTGCCGACGCCCGGCGCGGCACCCAGGAAAATCTTCAGGCGGCGATGGCTTTCTTCCTGCACCACATCGAGCAGGGCGTCGGCGCGGGCGTTGCGAGAGGTGTCGGTCATGGTTTCATCTTAGCGCCGCATTCTTCCGTAGGTTGGGTAGAGGCGCAGCCAAAACCCAACGTTGCCATGTCAGGCCACTGCGTTGGGGTTCGCCCCTCGCGAGCCTTGGTGGTTTTTGGCAAACTTCAGCGCGCCTGCAATCCATCCAACGCCAGATTCAAACGCAGCACATTCACCCGCGGCTCCCCCAATACACCCAGCTGCCGCCCTTCGGTGAACTTCACGACCAGCGCCTGCACCTGTTCCACGCGCAAGTGACGCACGCGCGCCACACGTGCAGCCTGGTACTGCGCCGCTGCCGGGCTGATCTCCGGATCGAGTCCGCTGCCCGACGCCGTCACCAGATCCACGGGCACTGGCGCTGTATTGCCCGGATCTGCCTTTTTCAAGGCATCGATGCGCTGCTGTATGGCATCGTGCAGAGCCGGATTGGTAGGCCCCTGGTTAGACCCAGCAGACCCGGTACCGTTGTCGGGTTGCGGCGAGGTGGCCGAAGGGCGGCCCCAGAAATATCCGGGATTGTCGAAGTACTGGCCGATCAGTTCGGAACCGACCGACTTGCCGTTCTTTTCGATCAGACTGCCGTTAGCCTGGTGAGGGAACAGCACCTGGGCTGCGCCAGTGGTGATCAGCGGGTAGGCGATGCCGAGCAGCACCGTCATCAACAACAGCATCACGATGGATTGGCGGATGATTTTCAACATGGCTGCATCTCATTGTGTATCAAGTGGTTGAAGGCTTCAGAACAAAATCCCGGCTTCCAGCATTACCCGAGACTGCGAGTTGTTGTCGAGATTTCTGCCAAACGCATATCCAAGCGTGGTACCGCTAGCTTTCACATAGGAAAGCTCGCCGCGCACGAACAGCATGTTGTATTGATAGGTAGGTGTCAGCGTGAGCGACCACGCCTTGCTGTCCGGGCCAAATAGAAGATTCGGACTGGCATTGGCTGCACTGCCGTTGGAACGAATGTATTCGACGCGGCTGCCCATGCTGAAATGACTGTTGATGGTATAGCTGGCGAGGAGGGCGCCACCCATCGTCGATGCCGAATGAGGAATGCCAAGCTCGGCGCTGGAGGGCACGCGGGTGTATTGCAAATACGGCGTCAGCGTCCACGGTCCAGCCAGGTGCGTATAGATCAGATCGTATATCTCGCTGTTGTTCTGCAGCAAAGGCGTGACAACGCTGACATGCGAGGTTGCACGCGTATTGCCACCACCTGCGAAGCTGAGCGTGTTGTTTTTGTCGAACGCATAAGACAACAAGCCCGTTACCCAGCTGTAACGGTGCGAGTAGAAGCCATCGTTCACCGATAGCGAGGCCGTGAAGGCGCCATGCGTGTAGTTCGCTTGTGCGCCGTTGTTGATATCGTTCTCCTGATTCCACAACAGCCCGCGCTGGATGTTCATGTTCTCGAACGTGAACGTGTATTCGGCACCGAACAGGGTTGGCAACTTGCCAACCATGATGTTGAAGCTGTCGCTCGGTGCATATTTCAAAAACGCTTGCGGTACTGCATCGAAATACCCCGTCGTTTTTCGCGCTGTCAGATAAGGCGTTCCCAATACCGGGATTGAATAAGCGCCTGCCTGAACAAAAAACTGAAATTGACCGGAGGTTTTCTGGATGAATACCTGGCCATTGTCCAGATCGGCCCGAGTGCTTTTGTCGCCGGGAAACGTATGATCCTGGCCGAATGCCAGACCGCTGACGGCACCCGTGACGTACCAGGTGCCGAGCGCGCCTGTATCGAAGCGCATGGGGTTGGGGTTGGCGGTGAGTGGGCCGGTCATGCTCGGTGTGGACATCGATCCTGATGAAGGGGAAGTATTTTCGGTTGTTTGTGCAAGCGCGGCGGTCGACGGCAATAGCGCGAATACCGCTATGGCCAAACGATGCTTACCAAGTGCGCCAAAAAGAGCGTTCATTGCGGTGTTCTCTTCAATTGTTTTTTTCGCCCCGTTTTCTCCGAGTCAGTTGGGCGCGGCCCGGTCGGGTTGTCGCAGAGCTGGATGGAAGACACTGTTGTCCAGCAGGGTCCAGGCAACGCCACGTCATGTTGACGTGCGTCACTCCCCTCTCAAATGCCGGCGTATCCACCCAAGACGTACTCGTCTTCTGTCGACATCGACGTGCCTGGCGCTGGATTGCTGCCATTGTGCGGCTGACCTCGTACCGGCAACTCGATCACCACCTCCCAGTCGGAGTCATTGGACGATACGTGTCGATGCATTTGCGGATGAATCGCATCGAGAAGGGAAAAAGACAGTTTTAAGGTTTGCATGAACGCTACGCCCCCTCAGGCCAAGCCAAACAAGACGAGCAGCATGTCGATGAGCTTGATGCCGATGAAGGGCACGACGATGCCGCCCAAGCCATAGACCAGCAGATTGCGCCGCAGCAACGCACCCGCTCCCAGCGCACGGTACTTGACCCCTTTCAGCGCCAGCGGAATCAGGAAGATGATGATGAGCGCGTTGAAGATCACCGCGGACAAGATGGCACTTTGTGGGGTCGCCAGCTTCATCACATTCAGCGCGTTGAGCGCGGGGTACGTGGTGGCGAAAGCGGCCGGAATGATGGCGAAGTACTTCGCTACGTCGTTGGCAATCGAGAACGTAGTGAGCGAGCCGCGTGTAATCAACATCTGTTTGCCGATCTCCACCACTTCAATCAATTTCGTGGGATTGGAGTCCAGATCCACCATGTTGCCGGCTTCTTTTGCCGCCTGGGTGCCGGTGTTCATGGCAACGGCAACGTCGGCTTGCGCCAGTGCCGGTGCATCGTTGGTGCCATCGCCGCACATTGCCACCAGGCGGCTTTCCGACTGCGCCTGGCGAATCAGTTTGAGCTTGGCTTCCGGTGTGGCTTCGGCAAGGAAGTCATCCACACCCGCCTCGGCGGCAATCGCTGCGGCTGTCAACGGGTTGTCTCCCGTCACCATCACCGTCTTGATGCCCATGCGCCGCAACTCGGCAAAGCGTTCCTTGATGCCGCCTTTGACGATGTCCTTCAGTTCGACCACACCCAGTGCGCGGTCGCCTTCCGTAACGATCAAGGGTGTGGCACCACGGCGTGCAATATCTTCGGCTATGCGTTTCACGGCGGGCGGAAGATGGCTCCCTTGACCATCCAGGTAACGTTCCACGGAATCCAGTGCACCCTTGCGAATGTGGCGCTCTCCGAGGTCGACGCCGCTCATGCGCGTCTGTGCGGAAAACGGCACGAATTGGGCATGCAGCGTTCCCAGTTCGCGTTCGCGCAGGTTGAAGCGTTCCCTGGCCAGTACGACAATGCTGCGGCCCTCGGGTGTTTCATCGGCAAGCGAGGCAAGTTGCGCGACGTCGGCCAAAGTATGCTCTTCAATGCCTGGCGCTGAATGGAAGGCTACGGCCTGGCGGTTGCCGAGCGTGATCGTGCCGGTCTTGTCCAGCAACAGCATATCCACGTCGCCTGCGGCTTCCACCGCGCGGCCGGAGGTCGCAATCACATTCGCGCGAATCATGCGGTCCATGCCGGCAATGCCGATGGCGGAAAGCAGCGCGCCAATGGTTGTGGGAATCAGGCATACCAGCAGCGCAATCAGAACGGTCAGCGTAATGGGATGACCCTTGCCTGCCACCTGCACGCTATAGATGGAGTAAGGAAGCAGCGTGGCGCACGCAAGCAGGAAAATCAGCGTGAATTTGGCCAGCAGGATGGTGAGTGCGATCTCATTGGGCGTCTTGCGGCGTGCAGCGCCTTCCACCATGGCGATCATGCGATCGAGAAAGCTTTCGCCAGGGTTCTGCGTAATCTTCACCACCAGCCAGTCCGACAACACGCGTGTGCCGCCAGTCACTGCGCTGCGGTCGCCACCCGATTCGCGGATCACCGGCGCGGATTCGCCCGTGATCGCACTTTCGTCGACGCTCGCCGCACCCACCACCACTTCACCGTCGCCGGGAATTTGATCGTGCGCTTCCACCAGCACGTGGTGGCCGGAGCGCAGCTCGCTGGACGGTACGAAGGTAATGGACGCATCGCGCCTGGGCTCGGCCAGCTTCTTGGCGATGACATCTTTGCGCGAGCTGCGCAGCGCGGCGGCCTGCGCTTTGCCGCGACCTTCGGCCAAAGCTTCGGCGAAATTCGCGAACAGCAGCGTAAACCACAGCCACAGGCTCACCCAGAAGATGAACGCAGTGGGCGCCTCGCCATGGCCCGCCACGGCTTGCATCCAAAGCAGGGTGGTCAGGATGCTGCACACGAACACCACGAACATCACTGGATTGCGAAATTGCATCCGCGGTGAAAGTTTGCGGAATGCGTCCGCAATGGCCTTCATGATCAATGTGCGGTCGAAGGTGCGGACCGCGTGGGTGTGGGAAGTCATGTTCTCTTGGCTCCGGATTCTTGACGGCCTCTCCTGTAAAGGAAGGGGCGTCGAAGCAGATCAATGCATCGACATCAGGTGCTCGGCGATCGGGCCGAGTGCCAGTGCGGGCAGGAAGGTGAGTGCGCCGACGATGATTACCACGCAGGCCAGCAGGACGATGAAGAGCGGTGTGTGGGTCGGTAGCGTGCCTGCCGAGGCAGGTACGTGCTTCTTGGCGGCCAGCGACCCGGCCATGGCGAGCATCGCGATGACGAGCATGTAGCGGGACAGGAACATGCACACGCCAAGCAACACGTTCCAGAACGGCGTGTTGACGGAAAGGCCGCCAAAGGCACTGCCGTTGTTATTGGAAGCGGACGTCACCGCGTACAGGATTTCGCTGAAGCCATGCGCACCGGGGTTGGCCACGCTCGCTGTGCCGGCCGGTACCATCACCGCGATCGCGGTGCCGATCACCACCAGTGCGCAGGGAATCAGCACTGCCAGGCTGGACATCTTCATCTCGTACGCTTCGATTTTCTTGCCCAGGTATTCCGGCGTGCGGCCTACCATGAGTCCAGCGATGAAAACCGCCACCACGGCAAAGGCCAACATGCCGTAGAGACCCGAACCCACACCACCGAAGATCACTTCGCCCAGCTGTATCAGCCACATCGGGACCAATCCGCCAAGCGGGGTGAACGAGTCGTGCATGGCGTTCACCGAGCCGTTGGAAGCTGCGGTGGTGGCGGTGGCCCAGATCGCGGAGTTCACGATGCCAAAGCGCGTCTCCTTGCCTTCCATGTTGCCGCCGGCCTGCAACGCGGACGCATGCTGGTCCACCGCCAACCCGTGCAGTATGGGATTGCCGCTCTGTTCGGCAGCAGTACAAGCCAGCAGCAGCGGCACGAAGATCACCAGCATCGCTATGAGCAACGCGCGGCCCTGGCGGCGATCGCCGACCATCTGGCCGAACGTTCCGCACAGCGCTGTCGGGATCAACAAAATGGCCAGCATCTCCAGGAAATTAGCGAACGGCGTCGGGTTCTCGTACGGATGCGCCGAGTTCACGCCGAAGAAGCCGCCGCCGTTCGTGCCCAGTTGCTTGATGGCGATTTGCGAGGCGGCGGGCCCCATGGGTAGGGTCTGCGTGGTCAGCGGGGCAGGCTTGGTCACGGGGTTGCCGGCAGCATCCTTGACTGGATTGCCGGCGGCATCCGTCACCGGCTGTGCATACGTGCTGGTCTGCACGACAGGCACATCCACATAAGCTTTGAAGTTCTGCACCACGCCTTGCGATACCAGCACCAAAGCCAGCAAGAATGAGAGCGGCAGCAGTACATAGAGCGTGCTGCGGGTCAGATCGACCCAGAAGTTGCCGATGCCCTGGCTGGACTTGCGCACGAAGCCGCGGATGACCGCGATCAACACCGCAATGCCCGTTGCCGCGGAAAGGAAGTTCTGCACGGCCAATGCCGCCATCTGGGTCAGATAGCTCATCACCGACTCGCCGGAATAAGCCTGCCAATTTGTGTTGGTCACGAAGCTGATGGCCGTATTGAGCGACAGATCCGGGCTCGCTGCCGGAAAATGTTGCGGATTCAGCGGAAGCCACTGTTGCAGACGCTGGAAGGCATAGACGGCCAGCATGCCGCACACGTTGAAGGCCAGCACGGCGATGGCATAGCGCTTCCATCCCATGTCTTCGTCGGGATCGATGCCGCAGAGGCGATAGATCACGCGTTCCGCAACGCCACCCGCGCGGGTGACCTTATTGGGCTGGTCGGCAAACACCAGTGCCATGTAGCTGCCTAGCGGCTTGGCGAGCAGCAGCAGCACAACCAGGTAAATGCCGATCTGCAAAAAATCGTTGGCAGTCATTCGAACCACTCCGGTTTCAGCAAGGCCACGCACAGATAAACCGTCAAAGCCACCGCGATGGCGGCGACCAGTCCGTAAAAGAAATTCATGGGAATCGCCCCTTTTAGAGAATTCGACGCGCCGAACGCGATCAGCTACGCGGTCCCAGGCGGTCGCAAAGCAGCAGGAAGCCCAGCGTGGCCGCAGCCAGCGCAAAACCGAAAAGCAGGTAGATGAAATCCATGGATGTCGCCCGACGCCTTTTAGGCTGTGCACTTTAGGGGCCGGGGCATAAGAAGCGGGTAGCAAAAACGGGCCGCCGCATAAAGAACGCGTAAATTTACGCCCAGGCCCAGGCCCAGGCCCAGGCAGCGCCGCGCGTAGTCCTGAAGGCCCCCTGCCAGGCCAAAGTCCAGTCGGGTGCCGACGTGCCCTCCTTCGCTCTCCCTTGCCCGGCGCGCATACAGTGCGGTAACGGGTACGTGGAATAGCTCAGAGCATCCCTAGAGTTGGTTCAGCTGGCCCTGGATGTCGTTGATCGACGCGCGGATGCGCGCGGTGAACACCGATTCCTCGTGATGGATCAACACCAGCTGTTCGGTGGCGCGCGTCATGGCGACATACAGCAGCCGGGCCGTTTCCGCCTCGTCCTGGTTCGGCTTGGGCAGGGCGCCCAGGCCGGGAATGATCACCACCGGAAATTCCAGACCCTTGCTGGAACGCATGTTGACCAACTTGACGTTGTCGCCGCTGGTGAAGAGTGAGTTCTTTGCGCCTTGTCCGGCGAGATGACTCGCGATGCCGGCCTGTTGCAAGGCCTGATGGATTTTTTCGCCTTCCCAGTTTGCATGGAACAGCACGGCGATATCCGATGGCGCGCGCCCCTGTTCGAGTTCCTGCCGGATGGACGCCAGCACGGTGCGCAGCTCGTCGGCGGCGTTTTCGGCGCGGATCAACGTGGGTATCGCGCCGCGGCGGCCGGCGCTTTCGGGAGCGATCAGCGGAACGTCTTCGTCATCCGTCGCGCGGCTCTCGAACAGCTCGTGCGCGAAGCGCCGCGCCACCGAAAGGATTTCCAGCGTATTGCGGTAATTGATGCGCAGGATGGTGGTGCGGCCTTGTGCCTGCACGCCCACGCTTTTCCAGGTGAAGGCCGGGCGGTTGGCTTTGCCGTAGATGTTCTGCGCGTCGTCATAGAGCACGAGTAGCGAGTTGGTCGCCGGATCGACCATCTGCACGATCAGGCGATACCAATGCGGCTCGAAATCGTGGCCTTCGTCGATCAGCACCGCGCCATATTGGAAGCGCGGAATCTGGTTGCGCTCCACGCCTTGCATCACGCACTCGACCATCGCTTCGTAGAAACCGTCGCCTTGCGGCGGCAACGGCACGTGATAGGCGGTGAGTACCTTTCGGCACCAGCTATGGAAGTTGTACACCTGCACCTTGTCGGCCAGGCCGCGCTCGCTCATCAATTGATCCAGCCGCGCGGCCAGCGTCTTGTTGTAGCACAGCACCAGGATCGGCTTGGACAGCGTGCGCGCCAGGTGCATCGCGCGGAAACCCAGGATCATGGTCTTGCCGGAGCCGGCCACGCCATGAATGATGCGATGCTCGTCACCCAGCGAGCGCGCCAGTTGTTCCTGCTGCATGTCCATTACGCGCACCAGGTCGGGGATGTCGATCGCCGCATCGTTCGCGGGACGATCCAGCGGCAGGCCGAACTGCCCTTCACCCCATTCCACGCGCAGTTCCGGGAACAGGTGCCAGCGGATGCGATCGATCTGCGGCAGCGTGAGCATGCACGGAAAGGCTTGCGTGAACATCGCCCACAAGCGTGCCTGGAAAGTTTCCGCATCGACGGTGTCGTACATCTCGTCGCGACAGATCGCCAGATGCGCCGGGATCACCTGTTCCCATTGCGCGTCGGCAAACTGCTTGCGGGTGACCTGGCTCAGTACCACGCCGTGCGCCCACGGCATCGCCAGGTGCCCCGCATGGCGATGGCCGGTCGGATGCCGCAGCGCCGGATCGCGCTCCAGCAGCATCTTCACTTCCAGCGAGTACGCATGCGCCTGGCGCAGCGGATTGATCTTCTTCACCGCGCCCTGCGGCGTCAGCAGCGTGAACCTGTCCTTGTCTGCCTGCAGGACGTGCTCCTGCTTCCAGTCCTTCACCTCCAGCACCAGCAGACCGCGGGCGGGATGGAACACCACGAAATCGGGCCGCGACTGGCGCGGGCCGATCGGCACGTCGTACCACAGCAGGTAGTCGTCCTCGAGTTTTTGCTCGAGCCGTTCGGCGAAACGCTTTTCGCCCGGCCACATGCGGGCAAGGCAACTGTTGCGGGTGGGGATGAGCGTGGCCATCCGTACCTTCCTGCGTTCGGCGGTGCCGCCGATCATAGAACAGTGCGTAGCTGCGGAGGTTGGGGTGAAAACCCCAACATCGGGTCTCTGGAAGCATCGCGATGCTGGGGTTTGCACCCCAGCCTACGGGTTTTCGCCCAGCCAGTTTTCTATCTTGTGCGCCAGCCAGGTCACCAGCAAGGCGCTGGCGATACCGATGGTGACTTCGCCCAGGCGCGTGAGCGCGATGGTCCAGAACGGGCCTTGATGCGGCACCAGCATCACGATGGTCACGGTGGTGGCGCTGAGCTTGCCGGCGCTGCCGATGTTGAACAGCCAACACAGCACGATGGAGATGGCCATGGTGATGGCATAGGCCAGGTAATTGTCCTGCGCGAGATAGGCGCCAGTCATCGCGACGGTGGCGCCGATCGCCGCGCCGATCACCTGGTCGATCGAGGATTTTCGCGTATCCACGTAGCTCTGCTGGGTGACGGCGATGGCGGTGATGGCACCCCAGAACGCCTGTTGCGTGTGTAACAACAGACCCAGCCCATAACCGAGACTGGCGCCGGCCAGCGCCTGCGCGGCCAGTGACAGACCGTTGGCCAGGCGATGGCTCCACGGCAGGCGTTGGTAGACATCCTGCAATTGACGATGGAAATGGCCCAGCTCGCGGC
This sequence comes from Dyella sp., assembly GCF_051954575.1. GTDB lineage: Bacteria > Pseudomonadota > Gammaproteobacteria > Xanthomonadales > Rhodanobacteraceae > Dyella_B. Next base: position 22,467 of record NZ_JBQCHP010000076.1, read on the forward strand.
GAAGTTCCCGGAAAGCCCGCCCGTTCATCGCTGCGCCTTCGCTAGAGCGGCGTGAGTTTGGCGTAGGCCGCCACCAGCCACTTGCTGCCGGCGCTTTCGAAATTCACCTGCAGGCGCGTATGCGCACCGCTTCCTTCAGCGCTGATGATCACGCCTTCGCCGAAGCTGGGATGGCTGACACGCTGGCCCAGCTTCACCGGCAGGTCTTCCTGCAGCGAGGGCGCGGATTCGGCGAAGCGGCCGGCGTACAACGGACGGCTGACCTGCACGCGCGGGCGTATTTCATCGAGCAGGGAGGGCGGCACTTCGCCGAGAAAGCGCGATGGCCGTGACAGCATCTCGGTACCGTGCATGCGCCGCGATTCGGCGTGCGTGATCACCAGGCGTTCGCGCGCACGCGTGATGCCGACATAGGCGAGACGGCGTTCCTCTTCCAATCGCCCTTCGTCTTCCACCGAGCGCTGGCTGGGAAACAGGCCTTCCTCCAGGCCGACCAGGAACACCAGCGGAAACTCCAGGCCCTTGGCCGAATGCAGCGTCATCAACTGCACGCAGTTGTCCCAGGACTCGCCCTGGCCTTCGCCGGCTTCCAATGCCGCGTGCGAGAGGAAGGCGGAAAGTTCGCTCAAGCCTGCTTCGATATCGTCGGGCGTGAGTTCGAAACGGCTGGCGACGTTGACCAGTTCGTCCAGGTTTTCCACGCGCGATTCGGCGTTGCCGCGGCTGTTTTTTTCGTAGAAGTCGCGCAGGCCCGATTGGGTGATGGCGTGGTCGATTTGTTCGGCGAGGGAAAGCGTGCCGGAAGTTGCAGCCCTCTTCCCTTCGGGGAGAGGGTTGGGTGAGGGGTCGTTCGGAGCGAAAATTTCAGGCGAGGTTGGCCCCTCACCCCCTCCATTTTCCCTTGGGAAAATGGAGGGGTCAGAATTTTCTCCCCGGTGGGGAGAGTGAGAAAAGGTGCGCGCCATCTCGTCGATCATGGCGAGAAACGCCTTCACCGCATTCTTCGCACGGCCGGCCAGTTCCGTGCCGGAAGTGAGCTCACCCAACGCCGCTTCCCACATCGAAAGCCCTTCGCCACGTGCACGACGACGCAATACATCCAGCGTGCGATCGCCAATCCCACGCGGCGGCGTATTCACCGCGCGCTCGAACGCAGCATCGTCATGACGGTTCGCCGTGAGGCGCAAATAAGAAAGCGCATCCTTGATTTCCGCACGCTCGAAGAAGCGCAAGCCGCCGTACACGCGATAGGGAATATCGTGCTGGATCAGCTGCTCTTCGAAGTTGCGCGATTGTGCATTGGAGCGGTAGAGAATCGCGCAATCCTTCGCATCGCCATGTTCGGCGATGTATTCACGGATGCGCTCGATGACGAAGCGTGCTTCGTCCTGTTCGTTGTACGCGGCATACACGGCGATGCGCTCGCCTTCTTCGCCCGCCGTCCACAATTGCTTGCCGAGGCGGTGGCCGTTGCGCTCGATCACGCTGTTGGCGGCTTTGAGGATAGTGGAGGTGGAACGGTAGTTCTGTTCCAGCTTGATCGTGCGCGCGCCGGGAAAATCACGCAGGAACTGCTGCACGTTTTCCACTTTGGCGCCGCGCCAACCGTAGATGGCCTGGTCGTCATCGCCCACCACGAACACCTGGCTGCTGCGGCCGGCCAGCACGCGGATCCACGCGTATTGCAGCGCGTTGGTGTCCTGGAATTCGTCGATCAAGAGGTAACGCCAGCGCTGCTGGTAATGCTCCAGCACCGCCGGTTGCTTCAACCACAACTCGTGCGCGCGCAGCAGCAGTTCGGCGAAATCGACCAGGCCGGCGCGGCGGCATGCATCTTCATACGCCTGATAGATCTGCACCAGCGTGCGCGTGACCGGATGCTGGCCGGCCTCGATGTTTTCCGGGCGCTTGCCTTCATCTTTCCAACTGTTGATCTGCCAGACGGCCTGGCGTGGCGGGAAGCGTGCTTCGTCCAGGCCAAGTCCGGCGACCACGCGCTTGACCATGCGCTGCTGATCGTCAGCGTCGAGAATCTGGAAGCTTTCCGGCAGTTCCGCTTCGCGCCAATGGCGGCGCAACAGGCGATGCGCGATGCCGTGGAAAGTGCCTACGGTAAGGCCTTGCGTGCCGCCGGGAATGAGATTATCCAGGCGCGCGCGCATTTCGCCCGCGGCCTTGTTGGTGAAGGTGACGGCCAGGATCGCCCAGGTCGGTACGCGCTCGACCTGGTTGAGCCAGCCGATGCGGTGGGTGAGTACGCGGGTTTTACCGGAGCCGGCGCCGGCCAGCACCAGGTAGTGGCCGGGTGACGCGCAGACGGCTTCGCGCTGCGCGTCGTTGAGCGATTCGATCAGGTGGGAGACATCCATCCCCAGGATTGTAACGGGTGTGCCAACACCGCACGACCGTAGGTTGGGGTGCAAACCCCAACATGGGAAATCGTGACGTCAGCGCTTGGAAAACAACCCGCCCAGCACCAGCAACGCGCCCACCACGATGCCGCTGATGCCCAGCCACTGCGGCACGGCCTTGTCGTGCGTGGCGGTGAGCTTGGCCGAGCCGAGCTGGAATACGGTGTCGGTCTGCGTGTAGCTGCCGTGGCCGAACACCACCCACAAACCGCCGACCAGCAGCAGGATGCCTACGATGAACAGAAGAATGCGCATGGGTTCGCTCCGTGAAAGGAATGCGCCGATCATAGGCGTCCGTGCCGTGCGAAGGAAGGCGGCTGTGCGTGTGCTTGCCGCCGTTTCCTCAGCGAACTTTCATGATCGGCGCCATCGCCATCAGAACTTGTAGTCGATCATCAAGCGGTTGTAGACGAAGGTCTTGTTGGTCGGATTGAGGTTGTTGACGCCGCCGTTGGAAAGCTCCCAGCGGTCGCGCAAGGTCAGGCCCTTGAGCGCGCCGTCCAGGTGATAGATCACGTCGAAGTACAGATCGTGACTGTTACCGCGGTAGTAGGTGAAATATTTCGCGTAGGCAGCGGTGAGTTCCAGGCGTTTGTCGAGCAGGTCGTAGGTGAACTTGCCCTTCCAGGCATGGCCGGGACCGGATTCGATCAGGCCGCGGATCATCGAGGTGGTGTAGAGGGGATCGCTGGCGTAGTTGCTGGTGAAGGGCGAAATCAACGCACCGCCGCCGACCGCGCCCGCTTCGTGTGCCACCTTGTTGTAGAGGATGTCGAAGCGGCCGTTGGGAATCACCACGCCGACGTCGCCGCCGACGACGCGGCTCTTCACGTGAGTGCCGGCCACGCCGAACAGCTTGGTGCCGGTTTCGGTAAAGCGGTTGTCCGAGCCGTAGCTCTGCGAGAGGTATTGCGCGCCAACGGCGGGATTGAAGCCGCTGCCGGTGTTGTACACATAGCTACCCATGGCAAAGGTGCTGTGCGCGAAATGCATGAAATCGTAGTAGCGCAACTGTGCGTTCAAGCCGCCGTGCACGTAGGTCGTGCCGCCTTCCCAGGTGCCCGGTGCGGAACGGGCGGTCAGCGGCAGCGAGCCATTGTTGCCGTAGCTTGAATCGCCATCGTATTTGGATGGGTAGTACAGGTTGTCCGGATACATGCCGCGCGAAGTGCGGCTCTTCCAGCTGTATTCGCGCACGGCAAACAGTTTCCAGCCGGTCACTGGCGTGATCTGCACCTTCAACGCGTTGTACGAGGAAGGAATGATGCGTGCATCGTTGTTGCCCATCCACGGATCGTCGGTGAGGTACTGGTAGCCGCCGCGGAACAGGAACATGCCGTGCTGGTACTGCAGGTAGGCCTGGCTGAAGGTGCCGATGGAATTGGCAGGTCCCGTCAGCGTGGTGTCGATCTTCGCCGGCGTGTCCGAATGCGTGCCCAGCGAATTGGCCGTGGCGAACGAGGCGCCGACGCTGAAGCCGGTCAGGAAGGTGCCGGTCTGCGCATTGATCAGCGCGCCGACGGCAAAGGCGTCGGCGTTCGGTACGGTCTTGCTGGCGTACAGGCGGCTGTAGTTGTAGAGGCGCAGGTCGCCGTCCACGTGGCCGTTACTGAAGATGTCCCCGTCTGCGTGGGCGGCCGTGCTGGCTGCGAACAGGCAAAACATGGCGGCGGCAAGCGCCCGTGGCTTCAACATGCTGGTTTTCTCCCCAATGGTAATGATGGGGGCGGCATCCCTCGAGCCGCCCTTCGCGAACATTTGTGCAAAGCAGCATAAGCGATTGGCGGCGAAGGCGCTACAGTGCGATGCGCACAATACCCTTGACCGTAGCGTTTATGAGCGATCGTCATCAAGCTTCAAACATTGGAGCGAATCGCAGAAGCCTGGCATTACTGCACGAACTCGTATGCTCGATCTATTCCACGCACCTGCCACCTTGCAGCAGACTTGCGCTTGCGCCTGATGAAAGCCGCACCTGCGATGCTGAGCATGCTCTGAAAGAATGGTCTGAAAAGATTGTTGCGGCACATAGTGAAATCTGCTGCACAAGCAACGCACTTGAAGCTACGTTCATACAATAAGCTAATTTACGCAACATTCTTGGATGCGCTTAGCGGTTTGATTCAGGCTGTCCTGCATGGGGCGGCCGGCAGGATGGACGTTTTTCACCGATGCCTCGAAAGAACGGGAGATCTTTCGAGCGTTTGACATCGGTATGTGAGCTGCATGGCGACGACTCCGCGGGCATGTAGAAATGCTTGATGGGTTTGTCTGCGCGAGATGAAAGCGAGCGCGCAACCTACCGGCGACGGTGGGCAGGCATCGCTTTGCGGAAAGTCTGGCGACTATGCAGCTCCGAAGGGTGAAAAACGCGAAGCCGTGACCTGCCTTTCAACGTGCATGGAGATGCCGCTGTGTACCGTCCCGTGACAGTACGACTGTGTAAAGGATTCACGCTGCTCGAACTGCTGGTGGTGCTGCTGGTCATCGCGCTGCTTGCCGGCTATGTGGGCCGAAGTTGTTCGGCGAAATCGGCAAGGCGCGCAGCAAAACCGCTACGGCGCAAATGAAAACCCTGGGCGGTACGGTGCTGACAAGGTATGGCGACAACCGCACTGCGAGGGCATAGCGGTGGCACGCTGCACTGTGGTGCGCTTGTATTCCACCGGACGAAGCCAATTACTACCGACAACAGGCCTCCAGCCTGGCACTGGCGGCATCCATAAACCCAACAGCCTCCACCAAAGCCGGGGCGTTTCACCAATTGAGATTGCCGTTGGCGTTGCCGTTAAAAGAGCCCGAATTGAAATTGCCGTTGGCATAATTCCAATTGTTATTGCCGTTGACATTTCCGTTAAAGTTGCCGCCATTATGATTTTCGTGTGAAGTGGGGACGGGGGCATGATGATTGCCATTTCCTATAGGATGCGCCTGTGCTGAACAGCAAAGCGCGGATGAAACAAAAAAGACAATCATTGACGTGTTGT
>NZ_JBQCHP010000077.1:0-7507 GCF_051954575.1 Dyella sp.
CCGGAATCTGGTAGTCCGTGGCTTCCAAATTCAGCGTGATGGTCTTGGCCACACCCGCCGCCGTATTGAGCAACGTATAAGGCTTCCACGTAATCAAGGTAGCAAGACCGGTCGGATCCATGCTGTACAGAGAGGCCACCAGCGTGGCACTGCTGGACGAGGGCGTAACGGTAAGCCGCAAGGGAGACATCCCCCACAAAGTCTTCGCACTGGTCGCGCTGACCACCGGCCCGACCCACACCGCTGCATTGGAACGGTTGATGGTGGGTATCACTGCCGGTAACGGCTGTCCCCCGGTGACCAAGGGCACGCCGGTATTGGTAGGGGAGGCAAAACCACGGGTAATGCTGTATGACCACGTGACACCAGGTCCCTCGGTGAAACCGCCGGTCGCGGGCTGCAAAACACACAGGACTCCACAGATGGGCTTCGTAAGGGTATATGTGACCGCCCCCTGCTGTACCGCGTTCCAATCCTTGTACCAATCCCACACATTCGTATTGGATTTCAATTGCACCGGCAGCTCTAGGTTAATGCCGTTCTGTACGCCCTTGAGGTAGTAATCGAACCAACGGGTGACCTTTGTATAGATCTCATTAGGGTTGCCCTGGGCACCCAATATTTCGGGCGTGGTGTGATCGCCGTGCGAGAACAGGATCATCTTGGGCCCGGTCAGCTGGTTGTAGAAATTGATGTACTGGCTCGGCACGAACAAGCCATCCTCGAACGCGTTGGCCAGCAACACCGCCGTCCCGCTCTCATTGAGTTGCGCCACGCCGTTGATGGCAGACCGCAGGGGCGTATCCGGATCGTTCTGCACCAGTTGCACGGCGCCAAAATAATCGGGTGGTAACTGCGCCAGGTCCGTATTGACGTTCTGCATCAGTGTTCCCATGTTGCCGGTCACGCCAAGGGTGGACAGCGTGGATATGCCTAGCGAACTGGGCGTCTGATTGGCATTGAGAGAGGCAACCAGATCAGCCCACCCGCTCAATGCCGCCACCGCTTTGATCTTCCACTTCCTGTTAGGATCAACGGGTAGAAACGCCGCTGCAAGCAGACTGGTGCCTGCACCGTAGGAGATACCCGAGATGCCGATGCGGCTGAAATCGGAAGGCGTATTGGCCAATGCCCAATTGATAACCGTGCTGGCATCGCCAACGGTAAGCGGACCGGCCACATCGACATAACCGCATGTGGAAGCGGCCCCAGGCAGCAGGGCCTTGCAACCGAAGCCGCGCGAACTGTAACTCACCACCACATAGCCATTGTTGGCCATGTTGTTCGCTATGCCCCTGTACTCGGTGTAGTCAAAAGCCCAGCTCGAAGGCATTACTACTAGCGGAAACGGACCATTGCCTGATGTAGGCACGGCCACGTAAGCCTGCAGTTGATAGCCGTCTGCGGTCGGAATGTAAACGACCGAACTGGAAGACGTTTGTGCACTCGCCGGTGCGCTGAGCACGCACAAGGCAAGCAATAAACTGAGCAAGATCGCAGCGTGTCGCATACCACCCTCCTTGATAGTTCCATGACATGGACCTGGCTTCTTGTGCCATGCAAGCCAAGCATGGCGGCAGCATATGTGCGCCCGTCTGGGTGATATCCATGTGAACACAACGCGCGCGGGAATCGGAAAAGATCGGCAGGCGTTTGCTGGCGCGGGAAAAGCGCGGCAAACGCCGCGCGGCTTTGAAACGACAACGAACCTGTCCCCGTTTTTAGGGCGCCACGCCCGGGCGATGCAGTTCATGCCGGCGCGGCAAGGAACATCAGGCGCGCATGTCTTCCAGCTCGATGCCGCGCGTTTCGCGTACGACACGCAGCACGAACAGCAGCGAAGCGAAAGCGAGCCGGCACGAGGGCAAGGTTTGTTATGGAGAATTGCCATTCACCGTCCTGGCGAAGTCCAAGGCACTCAAACGTGCTCTTTCATGCCTTGCAGAATCTCGTCCGCAGTCTCTTCCGGGGAGCCCCACCGCTGCTCGATGATTTGCAGTCGCGTGCCTTGTGCGGCGCAGACCATGCGGCAAGCTCGTTCCATGTGCGCTTGCATGTCAAAGAATTGATGCAGCTTCAAGGCTCCAAACGCGAGACTGCCGCGCGTTCGCAGCAATCTCAGCCATAACGACTGCTCGGCCTTCAGAAAAATCAGCATATCGGCGACCGGCAGTTCTTCGAGGTCGACTTTCGCCATTTGCCTGGCCACTTCGAAGTATGGATCGGATTTGGGTATAAGCCATGAAAAACATGCTTCGTGCATGCATGGCTCCCACAGCTTGTCGAAATAGCTGTCTACGATGGCCGTGCCACCGCGATCAGCGATATCCCTGGCCTTCACGTAACAGGGCACTCGGTTTTGCCTGCACCACGTCATAGCCGTGAAGTGGCCGGTAACGTCCTTGTGCATAATGAGAGGCGACCAATCCACCTCTGCCGGCTCCAGGAAATAGGGAACATCAAGGCGAATACCCAGAGCACGTGCCGTCGAAGACTTGCCGATGCCTGGAATGCCAGCGAATGCGATGAACATAGGTCCCTCCGATGCTCAAGCCATCTCCCTGGGTGGCCCATGCGGCGAACGTACCGCCAGGCCAGACCGACAATAACGTCAATCTTTTGTGTATTCGCCCTCGCTTGCATAGCAGGCAATTCGTGCAGTGCGAGTGAAGAAGCGGTACTTAGCTCCTCAGGGAAGAGGCCGGCTCGGCGGCCTGCTCGAAAAACCGCCGCACGTCGTCAATATCCCGCGCGCGTGGCATCAACGGCAAACTATTGAGAAACAGCTTGCCATAACCCTTGCTGGTCAGCCGCGGATCGCACAGCATCAACACGCCGCGATCGTGAATATCGCGAATCAATCGCCCTGCGCCTTGTCTCAACGCAATCACCGCGGACGGCACCTGCCACCCCATGAACGGATTGATGCCAGCCTGTTCCAATGCTTCCAGGCGCGCCTGCAGCACCGGGTCGTCCGGCGCGGCGAACGGCAGCTTATCGATCATCACTACGGACAAGGCCTCCCCGGCCACGTCCACGCCTTCCCAGAAGCTGGCCGCCCCCAGCAACACGCCATGACCGCTGGCGCGAAACTCCTCCAATAATTGATGCCGCGGCGCACTGCCCTGCACGAACAGCGGCCACGGCACGCGGTCGGCCAACAGCTCCGCCGCGCGGCGCAAAGCGCGATGGGAGGTGAACAACAAAAAGGCGCGGCCGTTGGACGCTTCCAGCACCGGCAGCGCGGCGTCGATCACGCGCTCGGTGTAGTCGCGCATGGCCGGATCGGGCAAACCGCCCGGCATGTAGCACAGCGCCTGGCGTGCGTAATCGAAGGGGCTTTCAAGGCTAAGCGTTTGCGGATCATCCAGCCCGAGCTGGCGCGCGAAGTGATCGAACTGTCCCGCCACCGACAAGGTGGCAGAGGTGTGGATCCACGCCGCGTGCGTGCGTTCGCGCATGGCACGCAGCGGCGCCGCCAGATCCAGCGGTGTAGCGTGCAACGCGAAGCCGCGCGGAAACAGCTCGTACCAGCGCACGTCCTGCTCGGATGATGTTTCCGCGATGCGATCCAGGCGTTCGCTCAAGTGCCTCGCGCGCTCGTTCACGCTCATCAAGCCGCGTGAACGCTCGGCCTGCGAGGCGAGCGCATCGGTCAGCGCGGCTAAGACTTCGCCCATGTCACGCAGCGCGCCTGATACACCGTCGCACTTCAGCAATTCGTGGAACGGACCGCGCACGGGCAGCGAATCGATAATCAAACGGAACCTGCGCACGGACTCCTGCAGCGCTTCGACCGGTTCCAATACCAGGCCGATCGCGCCGGTGACGCCATTGCATTCGGCCAGTGCATCCTGCGCCAGCTCGGTGAGCTGGCGCCCACTGATGCTCTGCGAAAAAAACTGCCCGGCAAGCTCAGGTATCTGATGCGCTTCGTCCAGAATGAACGCCTGTGCGCCCGGCAGAATTTCGCCGAAACCTTCCTGCTTCAAAGCCAGGTCTGCAAACAGCAGATGGTGATTCACCACCACCAGGTCGGCTTCCTGCGCTTCGCGGCGCGCGGTGATCACGTGACAATCGTCGTAGAACGGGCATTCCACGCCGATGCAGTTTTCTGGCGTGGAGGTGACGCGCAGCCACAATGGCGAGTCCTCCGGCACTTCGGCCAGCTCCATGCGATCGCCGCGGCGCGTGCGCGCAGACCACGCGCGGATCGACGCCAGTTGCTCAATCTGCTGGTGTTCCATCGTCGCGCCTTCACGCACCGTTTGATCCAGGCGATACAGGCACAGGTAATTGGCGCGCCCTTTCAGCAACGCCACTTTCAAGCGCGCGCCCAATACCGAGCGCACGCGCGGGATGTCGCGAAAGAAAAGCTGATCCTGCAACGCCTTGGTGCCGGTGGAAACGATCACCCGCTCACCCGACAGCATCGCCGGCACCAGGTACGCATAGGTTTTCCCGGTACCGGTGCCTGCTTCGGCGATCAAGGTTTCGCATTCGGCCATGGCGTGCTGCACCGCGCGCGCCATGGCCTGCTGTGCGGCGCGCGGGGCGAAATTCGGCAGCTCACGTGCAAACGGGCCGTTGGCGCCGAGCAGTGCGTCGATGTCTTCGGTGTTGATCATCAGCCCAGTATGGCGGAAAAAAGGCAGACCAGAACCAGGCTCCATTTACACCGACCTCAGCAACGTGAGGTGACTGGCGATGATGGGCTCCCGAACACCACTCACCTCGAGCGCCGGAATAGAGTTTGACACTAGCCGAAAAATCTATGGCAATCATCGCAAGGCACAACTCAACCGATCATCTGAACGAAAGCAAGCAGGCAAAGCTGTCACTTGACCATCCACTTTCCCTCTACGTTCCACAACACTCCATTTTCTATTTCTTTATATGGAAAGGAGTCCGAAAGAAGCTCATCTCTGTGAGATAATTTGCACATTCGTCAAGGCATTCGCTAATATGTTGTTCGATACGCTAATATCATCGATGGACACGAGAGACTCATCTTTAAGTTCCACCGACATCCTATCCAATGGCAAACCAACGCAAGTCAGCGTACCCTTCAATGCGACGGGTACCATTTTCACCGTAGCCGTGTTTCCACTTATTTGTACCGATGTACCCGCAACGGTAAGGGTTCCCGTAAACAACGCCAGACCGGTGCAATAGTCCGGGATCTGCACGCTTGCGTTCGTTGCGCCGAACGTGGCAGGAGCGGTGAAAGTGCCCGTAAGATGCCTCCCGGCAAACACCAGGTTCTGCACGCTGGTCGTGTCCTGGCACGTGACCGCTGACGCCGAAACCGCATTGCAGGCATCCGTCTCGATCTTGCTTTGATAGGTCAGCAAGCCACCCAAAAGGCTGACATTTTGCAAGGTGCTGTCGCCATCGCCATCGTCCTCACTGGTCGTATCCTGGGCGCTGGTCGAGTCATCAGCGGACGTGATCATGTAAAGCGGCAGACCGCAGGCTTGCGCACTAAGGTTCGAAGCCTTGGCATCGTTGCTGCCGCTCACATCCGTGGTCGACGCATCGACCGGCGTGACCGCCGTTGCTTGACCACCGTTGCATGAAACCGTGCCGACCAAGGCACTTTCGGTAACGTCGAATTGCACTGGGCCAGTACTCTGGGCGGCGGCCGGCAGCACCCAGACGCAGCCCAGCACGACGGAAACCAGCTTAGGTATGAAACGTATCGCGCGCATGACAAACCTCCTGTTTACGGAAAACAGGTCGCAGCACTTCAAACAAGCGCGAACGACGCAATCAACGCTATAGCGAAAACACAGAACCAAAACCCATGGCTTCGCGACAAAACTCATCGCCGATGGCTTCGACCGGACGTGGTCGGATGCTGATAAACGCGTTCGAAGCGTGATGACTTATGCGCGCAGCCGCGTGATTGGACAGTGTGTTTGCCGTTAGGCGAACCGTAGACCAACCTGTCCCCTTTTTGAAATGCGACGGTCTAGGCAATTCAGGAGGGCGTGCCCATGCCGGCCGCCTCCACTACGCGGCCTATGTCATCTTGTTCAATAGCCTGCATGGCATCGCGCAGCACAGGCGTTTCGCAATCCCTACTCACGCCGATACGAAACAGCAGCTCCCCTTCCGCGCTGCGCGAGGAATGGATGGAATCGAGATTGATGCCGCGCTGTTCGAACACCGACAGCAATGCGCGCAATGAACCGGGGCGATCCAGCGGCAGGAACACGCTGATGTAGCGAGGCTCGTGCAGATCAGCAAGCAGGTAGCCGAGACGCTCGAACGCGTAGCTGCCTTCCACCACGGCTTGCTCGCCCATGTATGCACGGCTTTTTGCCAGCAGCGTGTCACGCATGCGTTCGCGCGCCGCATCGTCGCCTTGGCGCACCAGGTCGCGCAACATATCAAGTTGCGCGGCCAGCCGTTCGAGCATGGGCGCAACGTGAGGATTTTCGAACTGGATATCCTGGTAGATCGCAGGGTTGCCGGCGAGGATGCGGCGCGTCACCGCAACCTCCAGCTCGTAGCCCACTGAACTGAACGGGCGGATGCCTTCCATGCCGCCCACCGCCGGCGCCAGCTCGCGCAGCACGGCGCCTTGCGCCATATGCGTGGCGTGCACCATGCCTTGCACTAGCGCCATCACGCGATCGTGCCGGTCGGCATCGGCGCGCACGCAATCGGCTTCGCTGGCGACAAGAAATTGCTTCAACCATTCGCGCCATTTATCCAGGCGCGCTTCGCACACCACCATGGCGCGGCCGCGCAGGGTTGTCGCCTTGGGCGCGGCGCTCATCGGATGCAGGCCCGCCACTTCGGCTTGCGAGGTCAGCATGGCCGCCACCGGCGCAGCCTTGATCGAGGTGATGTCGAGCCAGAGTTGTTCGCGCTCGATGCCGGCGGCTTGTTCGACGTAGTGGCGAATGACCGCAGGCGTCTGGCGGATCGGCGCGCAGAAAACCAGTACGTCGACCGCTTCGATCAACGCACGCTCGCAGAGCACTGCATCCCCGTGCGGATCGCGTCCGAAGACGCGCAAGCCCATGCGCTCTTCGAAGAAGCGGCGCAGCCAACGACCGTACGCACCTTGGCTGCCGACCAGGCCGATCCTTGGGGTTTCATTGATCCGCAAAGTCATCCCCTGCTGCGATAGTCATTCGGCAGCAATGTAGGTTGGGGTGCAAACCCCAACATCGCAATGCATGTCGATCACGACGTTGGGGTTCGCACCCAACCTACGTTAAAGCCGCTGCACGCCAGGCTCGCGACACTCGCCAACCCACTTGCTCGCCGATTCGGCGCCGGCCTGATCGTTCGCCTGCTGGCGGATCTCCACAATGGTCTGCCAGTTGCGCGCACACAGCGGGCCCTGCTTGGAACCCAGCGTCCACGATTGATGCGCAAGCTTTTCGGCCAGCTGGAAATCGCCCAGGTAGATGGCGACCTCGGCGCGGTCCTGCAGTACGTCGGGTGCGTCGGGATTGCGCTTGAGCGCCTGATCGAGCTTGGCCGCGGC
>NZ_JBQCHP010000078.1:0-47878 GCF_051954575.1 Dyella sp.
TTGACCAGCATTCGCTGTTGAAAAGCGCCTCCGCTTTCGCGGGAATGACGGCCCAGTAATCTGGAAGATCATGTGCAAGGTGTATAGCTCGCTGATTTTATTGAAATCATCGAGCAAAAACGTGGGGATACGTCAGGGTGCCAACCCCAACGATGCCATCTCCATGCTGCGCGATGTTGGGGTTTGCACCCCAACCTACGAAAAGGCCGCCTTGCGGCGGCCTTTTCGGTTATCGGCGTATCAACCGCCGCGTGATGCCTTCTTGCGATCGTTCTCCGTCAGATGCTTCTTGCGCAGACGGATTTCCTTCGGCGTCACTTCCACCAGCTCGTCGTCGTCGATGAAGTCCAGTGCCTGTTCCAGCGAGAACTTGGTCGCCGGGGTCAGCTGGATCGCATCGTCCTTGCCCGAGGCGCGCATGTTGGTGAGCGGCTTGGGCTTGATCGCGTTGACGGTGAGGTCGTTGTCCTTGGCGTGGATGCCGACCAGCTGGCCTTCATACACGTTATCGCCTTCGGCGGCGAACAGCTTGCCGCGTTCCTGCAGCGGCCCCAGCGAATAGGCGGGCGTGGTGCCGCCGGCGTTGGCGATCATCACGCCGTTGAGGCGCTTGGCGATCTGGCCTTCTTCCTTCGGTCCGTAATGGTCGAACACGTGGAACAGCAGGCCCGAGCCCTGGGTGAGGGTCTTGAACTGGTTCTGGAAGCCGATCAGGCCACGCGCCGGGATCATGTATTCCAGACGCACGCGACCCTTGCCGTCCGGTTCCATGTTCTTCAGCTGGCCCTTGCGCATGCCGAGGCGCTCCATCACCGGGCCCTGGTGGATTTCTTCCACGTCGACCACCAGCTGCTCGTACGGCTCCATTTTCTGGCCGTCGATTTCCTTGATGATCACTTCCGGACGTGACACGGCCAATTCATAGCCTTCGCGGCGCATGTTCTCGATCAACACCGACAAGTGCAGTTCGCCGCGGCCGGAGACCAGGAACTTGTCGGCATCCGAACCCTGCTCGACGCGCAGCGCCACGTTGTGCACCTGCTCGCGCTCAAGGCGATCCTTCAGCTGGCGGCTGGTGAGGAACTTGCCGCCGGAAAGATCCTTGTTGCCGGCGAACGGCGAGTTGTTCACCTGGAAGGTCATGCTGATGGTCGGCTCGTCCACCGTCAGCGCCGGCAGCGCCTCGGGCTTGTCCAGCGCACACACGGTGTCGGAGATGGTGAGCTCCTGGATGCCGGAGATGGCGACGATGTCGCCCGCTTCGGCGCTGTCCTGCTCGATGCGCTCCAGGCCCAGGAAGCCGAGCACTTGCAGCACCTTGCCTTGGCGCTTCTTGCCGTGGCGATCGATCACCGCCACCGGCATGTTCTTCTTCAGCGTGCCACGCTGGATGCGGCCGATGCCGATTACGCCGACGAAGTTGTTGTAGTCCAGCTGGCTGATGCGCATCTGGAACGGGCCGTCCGGATCCACTTCCGGCTTCGGCGCGTGGTCCATGATGGCCTGGTAGAGCGGGGTCATGTCGCCTTCGCGGGCGTCCGGATCGAGCGAGGCGTAGCCGTTGAGCGCCGAGGCGTAGACGATCGGGAATTCCATCTGCTCCGGCGTGGCGCCGAGGCGGTCGAACAGGTCCCACACCTGTTCCACCACCCACTCCGGACGGGCGCCCGGGCGGTCGATCTTGTTGACCACCACGATCGGCTTGAAGCCCATCGCGAAGGCCTTCTGCGTCACGAAACGGGTCTGCGGCATCGGGCCGTCCATCGCATCGACCAGGATCAGCACGGTGTCCACCATCGACAGCACGCGCTCCACCTCGCCGCCGAAGTCGGCGTGGCCTGGGGTGTCGACGATGTTGATGCGGTTTTCACGCCACTTGATGGCGGTGTTCTTGGCCAGGATGGTGATGCCGCGTTCCTTTTCCTGGTCGTTGCTGTCCATCACGCGCTCGGCCAGCACGGTGCGTTCGGACAGGGTGCCCGACTGCTTCAGCAGCTGGTCGACGAGGGTGGTTTTGCCGTGGTCGACGTGGGCGACGATGGCGATGTTGCGCAGGTTTTCGATGGACATGAGTGCCGGGCTTGGGCGGGCCGTAAGGCCGCCGCGCAGGTTTCGGTAGGGGTTAACCTGCGGATTATACGGGGTTGTGTGACATCTTGCTTGCTGTCTGGCCCTTACGCGTTGCCTGACCATTGCGGCCTGAACTCTCGGTCGCCTGTTGGTGCCCTGTCGCTAAGGTTCCGTTAGCGTCGAATCTCTCAGCTTGCCGGACTGCTCCCTCCCCTGCTTGCAGGGGAGGGATGGGTTGGGGTGAAGCCATCTCGCGATGCATGCCAGCCATGCGGCAAGCCCAGGCAACCCCAGCCCGGCCCTCCCCTGCAAGCAGGGGAGTGAGCCAGCCGCTACGCCGCCGCGTCCTCCACCACGCCCAGATCCAGCTTCTTCATCGTCATCACCTTCTGCATCACGCGCTGCGCCTTCGCGCTGTCCTTGGCGGTGAGCAGCTCGATCAATTGCACCGGCACGACCTGCCAGGACAGGCCGAAGCGGTCCTTCAGCCAGCCGCATTGCTGCGCGGCGGGGTCGCCGTCCTTGGATAGCGCGTTCCAGTAGTGATCTACCTCCTCCTGCGTGCGGCAGTTCACCACCAGCGAGACGGCAGGGGTGAAGGCGAAGATCGGGCCGCCGTTGAGGGCGGTGAAATGCTGCCCGTCCAGTTCAAACGCCACGGTCATCACCGAGTCCGGGGCGCGATGTGTGGCTTGCGCCGTCGCGGCGTCGTAGCGGGTGACGCTGAGGATGCGGGAGTTGTCGAACACCGACACGTAATAGTTGGCAGCTTCTTCGGCTTCTTCGTTGAACCACAGGAACGGGGTGATGCGCTGGAATCGCGAACTCATGGCGGATGCCTCCGTAGTGGATGGGATGTCTTAACTGTGCGACGACCGTGGCGGCGTGAAATCGACAAGCGGCGACAAATATTCGCCGAGCGTTTAGATCGAATGAAACATGTCCAAAGCTGGCTATCGTTGTCAGCGATGTCATGCCATGCAGTGCCTATGGCCGTGTGTGCATGCTGCGTTGCGTTCGGCTGCTGACGCTTCGCTTAGTGCGGAATGATCGCGGCCTGTCTCTTCGCAACGGACGCCATGTGTTGCGGCGCAACGGCAAAAATCTGCGTTTTCGGCCGTTTTTCGCTGTCAGCGTGCACGCTTTGTGAAGGCGCATGCCAGCGATGTGACATTTATTCCTTTGCGATACGAATCACGTTCCAGCGTGGGCAAATCGGCCAATTGCACTGGACAACGTTGTCATGCCGGGCCAATACTCGCGCCACTTTGCGGTTTCATGACAAGCGGTAGCGCGCATGGATGCGGATGGCGACTGTCCCCCTCGGCTGCCTGGAGCGCGGCTGTGAATCGCCGGCGTTCATTCAACCTCGTTGCGTTCCATCAGCCCGGAGACAGTCATGCAAGAGAAGAAGTCCACGAAATGGTCCACCGTTACGGCAAGCGCGTTGAGCACGGCGGTGGGTGCCGCGCTTACCACTACCGTGCTTACCGTCGCGCCGGTGCAGAGGGTGCATGCGCAAAGCACTTGTGCTGCGGCCTGGAGCGCTACGGCCATCTATACGGCCGGCAACATGGCCAGCGAAAACGGCATCAACTACAAGGCCAACTGGTGGACGCAGGGCAACGACCCGGCTACCAACAACGGTGGCCCGGGCAGCGGCCAGCCGTGGACGTCGCAAGGTACGTGCACATCGACGCCGACTCCAACGCCGACCCCAACTCCTACTCCGACGCCCACACCAACGCCGACTCCGACTCCCACGCCGGCACCCAGCGGTTTCGTGTTCAGTCCGTACAAGGACATCACGATCAACCTCAACTGGAACACCAACAGCATGCAGACGGCTGCGTCGGGTTCGGTGCTGCCATTGGTGGGTAGCGGCAGTTTCTATTCGACCAAGGAGCCGAACCTGCCCGGCATTACGCTGGCCTTCGCCACCGGTGCGTGCGGCAGCGAAAGCTGGGGCGGCGTTACGGCGTCCGGTTTCATCTCCGGCAATATCAGCGCGCTCAACAGCGCCGGCCTCAACTACATCGTGTCGACCGGTGGTGCGTCCGGCGTGTTCACCTGCGGATCGGCCTCGGCGTTCGAGAGCTTCATCGCGAAGTACTACACCTCGCACATGCTGGGTGTGGATTTCGATATCGAAGGCGGCCAGTCGCAGGCGGACATCCAGCAACTGGTGGCCGACGTGGCCGCGGCGCAATCGCAGTATCCCAACCTGCGCTTCTCCTTCACGCTGGCCACGCTTGCGTCTTCGGACGGCAGCTACGGCGGCATCAATCAGCTCGGACAGTGGACGGTGCAGGCGATCAAGGCAGCCAGCCCGGCGTTGAAGAATTACACCGTCAATTTGATGGTGATGGATTTCGGCAGCGCGACGGCCGCCAACTGCGTGGTGGTGAACGGCGTGTGCGCGATGGGGCAATCGGCGATCCAGGCGGTGACCAATCTTGAACACACCTACGGCATTGCGGCCAGCCATATCGAACTGACGCCGATGATCGGGCAGAACGATGCGCAGGGCGAAATCACCACGCTGGCGGACATCGACACCATCGTCAATTACGCCACGGCAAACGGCCTGGCCGGCGTGCATTTCTGGTCGCTGGATCGCGACACGCCGTGCGCGGCCGGTTCGGCATCGTCCACGTGCAATTCGTATCCGAGCGTGGGCGCATTGGGTTACACCAACGAGGTCCTGAAGGATCTCGGTAAATAAAACCAAGCAGGGAACGCAGGGGAAACCGCGGCGATTCGGCAGTGCCGGGTCGCTGCGGCGTCATAGCGCGGATTGGCGGGATACGCGGCGCGCGACATGCGCCGCCATGACAGTACCGATATGCGGGATGCGCGGCGGCGTTCGTCTTTGACTTTACGTTTTGCGAACGCGGTCGTCGCATCGCCGATGTTCTTCACCTGTTGCGGTTCAATCCCATTCTGGAGACAGTCCCATGCAAGTGAAACGACCAACGAACTGGACCACCCTGGCATGTAGCTCGTTGAGCACCGCGATATGCGCGGCGCTTGCCACCACGGCGCTTACCGTGGCGCCGGTGCAGACCGTCCACGCGCAGTCGACCTGCGCGGCGGCATGGAACGCATCCACGGCATATACGGCCGGCAATGTGGTGAGCGAAAACGGCATCAACTACGTCGCCAACTGGTGGACGCAAGGCAACGATCCGGCCACCAACAATGGCGGCTCCGGCAGCGGCCAGCCGTGGACGTCCGAAGGCGCGTGCGGCGGTTCGCCCACGCCTACCCCGACACCGACGCCCACTCCCACACCGACACCAACGCCTTCGGGCTGCGATCCAGCCTGGAACGCAGCCACCGCATACAACGGTGGCGCGCTGGTCAGCGAAAACAGCATCAACTACAAGGCGAACTGGTGGACGCAGGGCAACGATCCGGCCACCAGCAACGGCCCGAGTGGCAGCGGCCAGCCGTGGACACAAATCGGCACGTGCAGCGGTTCGCCGACGCCGACACCCACACCGACCCCGACGCCTACTCCCACGCCAACACCAACACCAACTCCAACGCCCACACCGACACCGACACCCAGCGGTTTCGTGTTCAGTCCGTACAAGGACATGAGCATCAACATGAACTGGAATACCTACGCCATGGCCACGGCGGTCACCGGCACGACGATTCCGGTGGTAGGCAGCGGCAGCCTGTATGCCACGCAGGTGCCGAACCTGCCGGCGATTACGCTTGCGTTCGCCACCGGCGAATGCGGCAGCGAAAACTGGGCGGGCGTGACACCATCGGAATTCATCTCCGCCAACATCACGCCAGGCGCCGCCAACTCGCTGGCCAGCGCGGGCTTGAAGTACATCGTTTCCACTGGCGGCGAGGCAGGCGTGTTCACCTGCGGCTCCGCGTCGGCATTCCAGAGCTTCATCGCGAAGTACTACACCGCGCAGATGATCGGCGTGGATTTCGATATCGAAGGCGGCCAGACGCAGGCGGGAGTGCAGCAATTGGTGGCGGATGTCGCCGCCGCGCAATCGCAGTATCCCAACCTGCGCTTCTCCTTCACGCTGGCCACGCTCGGCGCGTCGGACGGCAGCTACGGCGGCATTAACCAGTTGGGGCAATGGGTAGTGCAGGCAATCAAGGCATCCAGCCCGGCGTTGAACAACTACACCATCAATTTGATGGTGATGGATTACGGCGGCGCCACGTCGTCCAACTGCGTGGTGGTCGGCGGCGTGTGCGAGATGGGGCAGTCGGCGATCCAGGCGGTGACCAACCTGGAACACAGCTACGGCATTCCGGCCAGCCATATTGAGCTCACGCCAATGATCGGCCAGAACGATTCCGGCGGTGAAATCACCACGCTGGCGGACATCGACACCATCACCAACTACGCCGCCGCAAACGGTTTGGCCGGCGTGCATTTCTGGTCGCTGGATCGCGATACGCCGTGTGCGTCGGGGTCGGCATCGTCCACCTGCAATTCGTATCCGAGCGCGGGCGTGCTGGCCTTCACCAAGGAGATCCTCAAGGATATCGGCAAGTAGCGTGCAGGTTCAGGGGAGCGCGTCGCGAGAGCGGGAGGCATGCCCCTTTTCGCGGCGCAGATGGGAGGGGGAGGGCCACCGGCACGAACGTGCCGGTGGCTTTTTTTTCTTGGTGCCCAGAACGTGCCAGGAAAGTTGAACGCAGTGGCAGTCGCGGCAGCTCTCACAAAGCGGGCGAACTCGGCTTAATGCCTTGCGGCGCAAGAACTTTTTCTAGACACCGCCAACTTACGTCAGCCTGACGTGCTCGGCTGTCATTGATGCGCCGCCGGAATGTGTCGCAGTTGTCCAAGTTCCTACGAAGATCTCTACGCCGCCAGCAGCCTGGCGCCTACGACCGCGATGACAGCTTCCTCATGCCCGCATCCGCGTTGAAGCGTCGCGTGCAAGGCCGGCCGATGGCGGCGGCTGAAGGGCGCTACCGCGTGGCGTGATGCCTGGCGGCACGAGCATCGCAATGAACGCAAGTGAACGCCCGCGCTTGCTGTGCCTTGTCGTCACAGCGCCGCTGACGATGCGCGCGAACGAACCGCCGATACGCCTGTCACAATGATTGTTCAACGAGCAGAACGGGCAGCATCGTGAATCGAAATATCAAGCGAACCTCATATGGCGGCTGGATCGCCGCGATCATCATCGTGCTTGCTGTCGTGGCAGCGGGCGTCTATCTGGTCCAGCGCGGCATGCATCCGGCCGCATCGGAAAATCCACCGCCGAGCGCACCGCCATCGACAGCGGCGCAGGCGCCAGCAAGTTCGTCCTCTACGATCCAGCACCCCATCGCGCAGGCCGCCGCAGGGCCTGCGCCCGCATCCACGGCAGCGCTGCCGGCCCTGGTCGACAGCGACGCCAGCGTGCGTGAAGCTCTGGCGAGCATGGTGGGCAGCGACATGGGTGCGTTGCTGGCGCCGAGCCAGATCATCTCGCGCGTGGTGGCGACGGTGGACGCCTTGCCGCGCCAGGGCATGGGCAACACTACGATCCTTCCGCTGCGCACGCCCCGCGGCACCATGCAACTGCAGACCGCCAATGGCGCAAGTGTGATTGCCGCTGCCAATGCGGAGCGTTATGCGCCTTACATGACGGTGCTGGCCAAGGTCGACCCGCATGCCCTGGTTGCCTGGTACAAGCAGAACTATCCGTTGTTCCAGCAGGCGTATCGCGAGCTCGGCTACCCGCGCGGCTATTTCAACGATCGGCTGATTACCGCGATCGACGACATGCTCGCCGCGCCGGACGTGCACGATCCGATCGCCGTGACGAAGGAAGGCGCGCGCTATCACTTCGTCGATCCGCAACTGCAGTCGCTGTCGAATGGACAGAAGCTGATGCTGCGTCTCGGCCCTGAGAACGAAGCCCAACTCAAGGCCAAATTGCGCATGATCCGAACGTTGCTGGCAGGTGGCCAGGTCGGGCATTGAGCATCATGCCGAGCGCAAGAAAAGGCCCGCGAAACGCGGGCTTTTTCGTTGCAGCGAAGTGGAGCGATCAACCGTGGTGCATATCGTGCCCGCCACCACCGTGCGGTGCGCCACCTCCGGACGGATGCGGCGCCTGGGCAGGGCGATAGGCACGATATTGCGGTGCCGGCGCCGCGTGGTACTGATACTGCGGTGCGCGGAACTGCGGTTGCGGCTGCGGGCGATACACCGGTGCCGGCGCCGGACGGTACGCGGTGGCAGGCGCGCGATAGGTGTTCATCGGATGCGCATTCATCGGTTGCATCGGACGGCCGGTCGGCGGGACGCCGCCGCCAGGACGATACGGGTTGCTGTAGTTCGCGCTGGGACGTATCGCGTTCGGCGCGACCGGCGCATTCGTGTGTGCAAAATTAGCCGAATGCAAGGCTGCGCCGTTGTTGAAGGGTATCGATTGCGGCGCGCGCATTCGGCTGTTGTTGACGTGCTGCATTGGTGCCGCGTTCGGCATGTTCGCGTGCGGGGCAAAGCTTGCCGAGCGCAGCGCCATGCCGTTGTTCGGCTGCATGGCGTTGTTCATCGGACGCATGGTCGCTGCAGGCATGTTCGCGTGCGGTGCAAAGTTCGCCGAATGCGGCGCGAAGCCGCCGTTCGCCTGTGCAGCCTGCGGCGCATGCATCGCAACGTTGTTCATGTGCTGCGCGACGGAAATCGGGCCTCCACTGCGCGCCGCCGGCACCACGCCGGCGCCGGCGAACACGCCCGCGCGCGGCGTGGCGGCAATCGGCGGCGCGCCGTGATTGGCGGACACGCGCATCGCCGGGTTCTGGCGGGCCAGGTTCATCTGCTGCTGCTGGGCGGCGATCGGCCCCATGCGGGCCTGGCGGGCGAAGGCCATCTGTCGCGGTGTCGCCCGCGCCATCACGCCACCGCGTCCGCCGTTGTAGCTGATGTGGTTGACGTTGACGTTGTTGATCACCGTCTTGTTGTAAACGTTGGTGATGTTCACGTTCTCGATGTGGTTGACGGTGCGGTTGTAGTAGAAGCCGCCATGGCCCCAGTAGCCGCCGTCATAGCCTCTGCCGAAATACCCGCAGCCGTAGTTGATGCCGCCATAGAAGCCGATGTGGTCACCCCAGTAGCCGGGGTGGAACACGTACAGCGCGCCATCCCAGCCCCAATAGCCCGGCGTCCACAGCGCGCCATAGAACGGCGCCGGCACCCAGGTGCCCGGCACCCAGTAATACTCGTCGCCATCCCACGCCCAGTAACCTGGTGTCCAGATATAACCGGGGCCCGGAATCGGTGGTTGCTCATATACGGGCAGTGGCGGAGGCGGCACGCCGACTGAAACGCCTACACCGATGAATACGCCAGCATCCGCTTTTTGTGGCAGTGCGGCGAATGCGGCAAGCGCAGCCAGCGCACCTGCCAATGCACGCAGCAGCAGGCTGCGTCGCATCGAAATGGATGGCGTAACGGCGATGGCTTTCATGGCGTGTCCTCCTGGGTCTGCACCGTACTAGAGAAAACGCGGGAAAATGTTCAACGTTACCGTCACGCGGCACGACAAGTTCGCCATGGTTCAGCCGCGTTTGTCGGCAAGTGTCGCGCCATGGCTTGTGCGGCATGGTTTTGAAGCTTTCCAAATCGCGGATAAACAACGAGCGTTAGCGTTTAATTAAAATGCGGCGCGATAAACCGCGGCGCGTATTTGTAAGTTTTTGGTAAGCGGCGCGAACTCTCCGATCCGGCTAAAAGGCACCCCATGGCGCAGCGCCATCACCTTCACCAGCTCACACGTTATCGCGCGTGGGCCGACCGTTTGCTCTATCAATCGCTCAGCGCCGTGCCCGAGGAGGCCTTGAACGCGCCGCAGCCGATCGTTTTCGGCAATCTCTTGCGCACCTTGCATCACACCTATTGCATGGATCTGGTGTGGAAGGCGCATCTGCAAGGCGTGCCGCATGGACTTGCATCGCGCAACCCGGATCACTGCCCCGCGTTCGACGCGCTGCGTATGGCGCAGGCCGAGATGGACGCGTGGTACATCGACTACGCCGCGTCACTCGATGAGCAGGCTTGCGACGACATCGTGCGCTTTACCTTCATTGGCGGCGGCGAGGGGGAGATGCGGCGCGGGGAGATCCTGCTGCACGTGGTGAACCATGCAACCTATCACCGTGGGCACGTGGCGGCGATGATGTATGGCCTGTCCGTGTCGCCGCCGACCACCGATTTGCCGGTATTCCTGCGCGAAGACAGTTGAGGCGTCAGACGTACTGCATCTTCACCGTCATGCCGCCGTCGATCACGAAGTGTTGTCCGGTGACGAAGGCGGATGCGTCACTGAGCAGATAGACGGCCAACGCGCCGATATCATTCGGTGTTCCGGCGCGTCCGGCGGGATGCTGCGCGTGATCCTTGCGGCTCAGTTTGGAATGATGGCGTTCCTGCGGCTTCTTCCATTCATCGGTGACGATCCAGCCGGGCAGGATCGCGTTCACCCGCACCTTGGGGCCGGAGCTGACCGCCATTGCATGCGTGAGCGCAAGCAGGCCGCCCTTGGTGGCGGCGTAGGCTTCCGTATCCGCTTCGGACTGCAGCGCGCGGGTGGAAGCGATGTGCACGATCGCGCCGCCCGCCGCCGACAGCGACGGCAAGGCGTGCTTGCTGCACAGGAACGCGCCGGTGAGGTTGGTGGCGAGATAGCGGTTCCAGGTTTCCAGCGGCAATTCGTGTAGCGGACCTTGGTGCGGCTCGGCGATGCCGGCGTTGTTCACCAGGCCGTGCAAGCTGCCGAAGTGATCGATTGCGGCCTTGACCCAGCGATGCACGCTGGCTTCGCGCGAGACATCAAGCTGGCGGAAGGCCGCGCGTTCGCCCACCTTCCATTCCTGCAGGCAGGCGTGGCCGGCGTCTGGGTCCAGATCGCCGATCATCACGTTGCCGCCGGCGCCCAGCACGGCTTGCGCAATGCCGCGCCCGATACCCTGGGCGCCACCGGTAACCAGCACGACGCGATCGCGCAGCGGTTGGGCATTGTAGGTGGCGATGGCAGGGGCTTTGCTCATGTTGGTTCCACTTTGGATTGTCAGCACAAAAAGAGCGTAACGCATGCCTGCGTGACGAATGCGCTAGGCTTTTGCGCATGAGCAACACCGAATCGCCTGTCCAGACGGCGCTGTTTGGCCAACCCGCCACGCGCGAGCTGCATCGCCTGTTCTTTGCGCTGATGCCTGATGCCGCGAAGCGCCATGACATCAACCACGCCGCGGCGCTGGTGCAACAACAGCATCCCGGTTTACGCGCGCGCTGGGTGAAGCCGGAACGCTTTCACGCCACCTTGAACTTTCTGGGCGATTTTCCGGTGGTGCCCGATGAAGTGGTGGAGAAGGCGATGATCGCCGCCGGCGCGCTGCACGCGGCACCTTTCACCTGGACGCTGGACTACGTCGCCAGCTTCCGCGGCCGCGAACCGCCGTGTGTGCTGCGCAGCACGCAGGTGCCCGAATTGTTGTTGACGCTGTGGCGCGATCTGCATGCGGCGCTGGTGCGTGCCGGCTTGAAACTGCGCGCCGAACGGCAGTTCACGCCACACGTCACCCTGGCTTATGGCCGGCAGGAGTTGCCGGAAGCGGTGCCGGTAGCGCCGATCGTGTGGGAGGTGGATCGGTTCGTGTTGATCCATAACGTGGTGGGGAAGGGGAAGTATCGGATGCTGGGGAGTTGGGAATTGGCGTAAGTCAGCGCTGGTGTGCAGTCTCCCTCCTCCGTTGGCTTGATTGGCGTCGAATCTCAGCCTGCCGGAACGTGTCCCTCCCCTACGTGTAGTAGGGGAGGGCTAGGGTGGGGTGAAGCAACCTCGCGCGGCATTTCAGCCATGAGGCAAGCTCGAACAACCCACCCCAACCCTCCCCTGCGCGCAGGGGAGGGGGCCGTTATTCGTGCGGTTGAGATTCAACGCCAGTCGAGTCCCCTCGAATGGGCCACAAGTCAGCTATCCGATGCGCAGCCCGCAGGCGCACAATCCGCAAGCTCTCCCAACCCAGTCAGGAGGTCGTCATGCGTTCGATATCTGTCGTACTGCTTGCGGCATTGGCCGTTCCAGGGGCGGCCCTGGTGGCGCAAACGCCGCAAGCCAACCACATGCATGCCTTGCAGTATGTGCCGCCCTACGTCCACGCGGCGGTGGCCGATCCGGCGCGTGGGGAAGATGCCAGCAACGATGCACGCCGCAAGGTCGCCGACGTGATGGTTTTCAGCAATGTGAAGCCCGGCGAGAAAGTGCTGGAGCTGATCCCGGGTTCCGGCTATTTCACGCGCGTGTTCAGCGGCATCGTGGGCGCGACGGGTCACGTTTACGCGTTGTGGCCGGACGAATACGTCAAGGTCGACGGCGATGAATTGGCGCCGTTCGAGAAGCTGGCGGCCGATCCGCATTACTCCAACGTCAGCGTGCTCAAGCAGCCGGCGGCGCAACTGAGCGTGCCCCAGCCGGTGGATATCGTGTTCACCTCGCAGAACTATCACGACTATCCGGACAAGTTCATGGGCAAGGTCGATCCGGTGGCGTTCGACACGCAGGTGTTTGCCGCGTTGAAGCCGGGCGGCCTGTTCATCGTGATCGACCACGTGGCGCCGGCCGGTTCAGGCATGGCCGATACCGATACGCTGCATCGCATCGATCCGGCGATCGTGAAGAAACAGGTGGAATCGGCGGGTTTTGTGTTCGCGGGCGAAAGCAACGTGCTGCGCAATCCGAGCGATCCGCACACCAACAAGGTGTTCGACAAGTCGATACGCGGGCATACGGACCAGTTCATCTATCGGTTCCGCAAGCCAGGTTGACGTAGATGGATGCGTGGGCTGGGAAGCGCCCCAGCCCACGAAGATGCGACGTAGGTTGGGGTGAAAACCCCAATATTGTCATGTCATCCAACATCGCGATGTTGGGGTTTGCACCCCAACCTACGAGTCACTCGTTCAATCCATGCCACATCGCATCCAGCAATTCATCCGCCGGATCGTTGGTCTGCTCCCAGTACATGATGCCGCCCAGGTGCTGCGCCTTGATGTAAGCCATCTTCGCGGCGATCGACTGCGGATCGTCGTAGGTGATGAAGTGATGCGTCTTCGCGTTCCATAGCCACGGCGCCTTCGCCACGTCGTCCCAGTGGCGCACGTAGCCTTGCTTGCCGATGTAGTGCGCTTTCAGGTCGGGCCAGGTGAGCATGTTCACGAAATGGCCATAGGGTTGATACAGGCCATCGTGATCGTCCTGCACATCGGCGAATTCGCGCCCGTACAGCGCCGCGCCGATCACCAGTTTCTTCGGCGGCACGCCGGCGGCCAGGAACTGCTGCACAGCGCGATCGGTGGTGCGGCCGTCGCCCTTGATCAGCGGCGAGGCGTGCAGGCCGGTGTGGTGGCCGGTGGTGGGCGTGTTGGCGTTGACGAAGTCGTAGGTCATCAGGTTGAACCAATCCAGCAGCGGATTGATCGCTGGAATATCGACGTCGCTGACGAACGGACCATCGGCGATCGCCACGCTCAGCGTGTAGTGCTTGCCGTCTTTCTGGCCGGCGCGATCGAGGCTGGCGCGGATCGCTTTCAGCAGAAGGGTGAAGTTGGCCTTGTCGTCGGCGCTGGAGCGGATGCCCGATTCATGATGGCCGGGATATTCCCAGTCCACGTCGAGCCCGTCGGCATGCTGGGCGGAGAGCATCTGCGCGGCGGTGTCAGCGAATAGCTGGCGTCCCGCCTCGCTGCTGGCCGCTTCTGAGAAACCGCCCGCCGACCAGCCGCCGACCGAGACGGTGACCTTGAGTTTCGGATTGACGGATTTGAGCGCGAGCAGTGTCTGCAAGGTCTTGCTGCGATCCGCGTCGAGCCCTACGCGGCCGTCTTTCAGTTGCGCGAAGGCGTAGATCAGCGTGTCGATCTTGCCGACATCCTTGGTCTGCGCGGGATCCCAGCCGGTGGCGTAGCCGACGATGCGATAAGGCGATGCGCCATCGGCGGCGATGGCGCCGTTGGTGGCGAGCAGAACGAACAACGCTGCGGCCCATCGGCTGGCGCGGCGAAAGAACATGTGGCGCATGTGCACTCCTTGGTGGATCGATCGATGGCGGCGCTACGCTTGACGTGCAGGCAGCAGGACCGCATGGTGAAAGCTGCCTGGCCTGCTTTGCGTATGAACGACACGCCGATCCCCAACGATAACCAATTGCGCGACGATCCGCCGCCGGCGCCACCGGTCGAACCCGATCCGGGCGATTGCTGCGGCAACGGATGCGATCCATGCATCTTCGATCTGTACGAGGAAGCGCGGCAGCATTATCGGCAGGCGCTGGCGGCCTGGCGCGAGCGTCATCCGGATGTGGATCCGGCTTCGCCGGCGCCGCCCTGATGCATTCCCCTTACGACAGAAACCGTTGCTGTGCTTGCTGCGCTGCATTAAATTGCGCAGTTCGTGACAAGGGGGAATGACATGAAACGCTTTCTGACGATCGGCGCCGCTGCTGCGCTGCTGGCTGCCTGCGGTGGCCAGAACGTGCACGCGCCGGCGCCGCTGGGCGATCTGGTGCAGCCGGGCACGGCGCCGTGGCTCACCGTGACCGGTGGTGCGGACAAGCTCGACGTGCGCGGCCTCGATCACAAGCTCACGCTGGAGCCCTCGCCGGAACTGGCCAAGGCGATGCAATCGCAACTGGGCGCGCAGCTCAGCACCAACTACGTGCAGGACCTGGTCGTAACCTGCGATGCGTTGAACGCCAGCCTGCGCGTGAATGAGGAAAAATCGCCCGGCAACGTCTCCATGGACGTGGGCGTGCATTGCGCGATTTGGGCGCACGGCTTCCAAGTCAGCCACAACTACAAAACACAAGTGGCCACCGCGGTGGGCAGCGGCGCGAGCGATCAGGCCTATGCGCAGGCCTTGCCCAAGCTGTTGGCCGATGGCGCGAGCGGCATTGCCGAGCAGATGCGCGGGGATATCCGCAAGGTGGCGCGTTGATCGATTGACACGCGTTCGTAGGTTGGGTTACCCCCGGATCAAGTCCGGGGTAACCCAGCTTACGGTTGCGATCCTGCAGCGCGGCAACATGATCCCCGCGATCCACGCTATCTTGTTAGCTGGACAGTTTGGGGAGACACACCCGTGAATGCAGTACCTGGACCCGGTGCCGAACGCGCCGAACTCACTGTGCGCGGCCTGATCATCGGCATCGTGATCACCTTGTTGTTCACGGCGGCCAATGTGTTCTTCGGCCTGAAGGCCGGCCTGACCTTCGCCACTTCGATCCCCGCGGCGGTGATCTCGATGGCGATCCTGCGCGCGATGAAGAACGCGACCATCCAGGAAAACAACATCGTGCAGACGGTCGCCTCGGCGGCGGGCACGCTGTCCTCGATCATCTTCGTGCTGCCGGGCCTGATCATCGTTGGCTGGTGGACCGGCTTTCCGTTCTGGGTCTCGTTCGGCATCTGCGCCGCAGGCGGCATTCTCGGCGTGATGTACACCATCCCGCTGCGCCGCGCGCTGGTCACCGATTCGGATCTGCCGTATCCGGAAGGCGTGGCCTGCGCCGAAGTGCTGAAGGTGGGTTCGGGCGAAGTGGTGGAAGCATCCGATTCGGCCGCGGTGGAAGGCGGCAGCGCCGGCCTCAAGGCGGTGGTGGTCGGTTCGATCGTCTCGGCCGTGTTCTACGTGGTGATCCAGACCAAGCTATTCGCCAGCGACCTGGCGCAGTACTTCCGCATCGGCGACCGCGGTGCGACCAGCGGCTACGATTTCTCGCTTTCCTTCGCGCTGTTCGCGGTGGGACACCTGGTGGGCCTGTGGGTGGGCCTGGCGATGTTGCTCGGCGCCATCATCAGCTGGGGCTGGGCGGTGCCGCATTTCAGCCTGCTGCATCCGGCCACCGGCGACGTGGCCGAAGTGGCGCAGGGCGTGTGGAGCCATTACGTGCGCTTCGTCGGCGCCGGCACCATTGGCGTGGCGGCGATCTGGACGCTTCTGAAGCTGGTCAGGCCGGTGGTCAGCGGCCTCACCTCGGCGATGGCCGCCTCGCGCGTGCGCAAGGCCGGCAAGGGCGACACGCTGCCGCTTACCGAACGCGACATGCCGATCGGCATCGTCGGCCTCATCGTATTGCTGTGCATGATTCCGGTCGCCTACCTCTTGGGCCATTTCAGCGTGGTCAGCGGACTGGCCTCGCACACGACGCTGCTGGTGGTCGGCGGCGTACTGTTCGTGTTGATCCTGAGCTTTTTGGTGTCGACAGTATGCGGCTATATGGCGGGCCTGATCGGTTCGTCCAACAGTCCGCTTTCCGGCATCGGCATCCTGGTGGTAATCATCGCCGCGCTGCTGCTGGTGGCGGGCGTCAAATCCGACCTGCCGGCCGATTCGGGCAAGGCATTGGTGGCGTTTGCGCTGTTCATCACCTCGGTGGTATTCGCGGTGGCGGCGATCGCCAACAACAACCTGCAGGATCTGAAAACCGGCCAGCTGGTGAACGCTACGCCGTGGCGCCAGCAGGCGGCCCTGGTGATCGGTGTGATCGCTGGCGCGATCGTGATTCCGCCGGTGCTGGACCTGCTCAACAAGGCCTACGGTTTCCTCGGGGCGCCGGGCGTGGACCCCGCGCATGCGCTGCCGGCGCCGCAAGCCGGCTTGATTTCCGCGCTGGCGCAGGGCGTGATCCAGAACAACATCGACTGGAACCTGATCATCCTCGGCGGCGCCATTGGCGTGTGCCTGATCGTGCTGGATGCGGTGCTCGCCGGCACCACCAAATCCGTACGACTGCCGCCGCTGGCGGTAGGCCTGGGTATGTACCTGCCCACCTCCACCACCTTGATGATCGTGGTGGGCGCGATCGTCGGCTGGTATTTCGATCGCCGCGCCGATCGCACGCCGAAGGCGGAGGCCACCAAGCAGTTGGGCGTGCTGCTCGCCTCCGGCCTGATCGTGGGCGAGAGCATCATCGGCGTGCTGGTGGCGGCGATCGTGGTGTTCTCCGGCAAGCCGGCGCCGCTGGCCCTGGTGGGCGACAGTTTCGAAAACGCATCGGTGTGGATCGGCACGATCGCGTTTATGGCGGTGACGTTCGCGATGTATCGCTGGATCACGCGAGTCGGGCGCAATAGCTAAGCCGCGTAGGTTGGGGTGCAAACCCCAACATCGCCAAGCCGATCGGCAACAGGGTGTTGGGGTTTGCACCCCAACCTACGGCCGCAAGTTTGCAGCGCGCGGGCATAGAATACGTGCCCTGTTTCCACCGGACCCACTCGTTTGACCTCATCCGGCTTCCACGCCTCCACGCCCGAAGCGGTGCTCGATGCGCTGTTCCTGCCGTTCGCAGACGGCGTGTTGCATCTGCCCGCCGACGGCAATGTGTTGTTCCTGCGTGCGCGCAACAGCTTTCGCTTGCGCGAAGTGGCACGGTCGGGCTGGCTGTGCGAGCAGAGCTTCAAGCCGTTTGCCGATGCCTTGCTGCGTGACGGCTTCCACGTCGCCGAACCCGCCGACGATGCGCGCTTCAAGCTGGTGTTGCTGTTGCCGCCGCGGCAACGCGATGAAGCACGCGCATGGTTTGCCAAGGCGGTGCGGCATGCCGAGGGCGGCACGGTGGTGGCGTGCGTGCCGAATGCGGAAGGGGCGAAATCCGCGCAGGCCGATCTGGCGGCGCTGCTCGGTTCGGTCAGTCATCTTTCCAAGCACAAATGCCGCGTGTTCTGGGGTAGCTCGGAAACACGTGACGACGCATTGCTCGAATCCTGGCTAGCGCTGGATCGTCCGCAGATAAACGCCGCTGGGTACATGAGCCGGCCCGGCTTGTTCGCGTGGGATCGCGTAGACAGCGCATCGGAGTTGCTCGCCGCGCATCTGCCGGATGACCTGCATGGCCGTGTCGCCGATTTCGGTGCGGGTTATGGCTATCTCGCCGCACAACTCATTGCGCGCTGCCCCGGCATTACGGCGCTCGATCTGTATGAAGCCGAAGCGCGTGCGCTGGAACCGGCGCGCATCAATCTCGAGCAGGCGATGCGCGAACACCAGCGCGCACTCGCGGTGGATGTTCTGTGGCACGACGTCACCACCGGCGTAGGCCAGCGCTACGATGCAGTAGTGTGCAATCCACCGTTCCACCAGGGCAGGGCGGATCTGCCCGAGCTTGGCCGCGCGTTTATCACGCAGGCGGCGCGCGCATTGCTGCCGCATGGCCGCTTGTTGCTGGTCGCCAATCGGCATTTGCCGTACGAGGCTACGCTGGCGGCGCACTTCGAGCAGGTGCGCGCGGTGGTCATACAGGAAGGTTTCAAAGTGATCGAAGCAAAAGGTGTACGCGCATGAGGCTGGTCAGGCTGATCGCCAACCTGGGTTACGGCAGCCGCAAGGAGGTCGCGTGGATGTTCCGCGAAGGGCGCATCACCGACGCGCAAGGTGACGTGCTGTACGCGGATGACAAGGTCGAGCACGCGCAGATCCGCATCGATGGCGAGCCGCTCGATCCACCGGCGGGCATCTTGGTGATGATGCACAAGCCGCTCAACGTCACCTGCTCGCGCAAAGATCCGGGCCGCGTGGTGTACGACCTGCTGCCGCCGCGTTATCGGCAGCGCGATCCTGCGTTGTCCACGGTAGGACGATTGGATCGCGATACCTCGGGCTTGTTGCTGATCACCGACGACGGCGGCCTGCTGCATCGGATCATCTCGCCGCGCGCCAACGTCACCAAGGTGTATGAGGCCACTCTGGCGCAGGACCTGCGCGGCGACGAGCAGGCCTTGTTCGCCAGCGGCACGCTGATGCTGGAATCGGAAACCACGCCTCTGCTACCGGCGAAACTGGACGTGCTCGCGCCGCGCCATGTGCGCTTGTCGATCACCGAGGGGCGTTATCACCAGGTGCGGCGGATGTTCGCCGCTACGGGCAACCATGTGGAAAACTTGCAGCGCGTCGCAGTCGGTCAACTGCAATTGGCGGATTTGCAGCCAGGCCAATGGCGTCAGCTCAACGCGGAAGAGATCGCGCGAATCTTTGAACCGGCCGCTGTATAGACGGCCGGTTTTTCGTGATCAGGATTCGGTGTGCATCTGGTGCAAGCGTGCAAGTTCGTCTTCGCGACGAGAGTGCGTGCTGGACGTCCACGACACCAGCTTGAACTCGGCCAGTGTGTCGCTTACCGCTTGTTGTGAGGTGTCCTGCTTGGTGACTGCGAGCATCCCTGCTACCAGCTGCATTCCGCGCACAATGGCGGAACGAGCAAGAAGCATGTGCATAGTTGTTTACTCCGCCGGCTACCCCTGTGTAGCCGCGGCCAAACTGTATCAAGCTTTAACCATGGATGTATAGATGACGTGAAAAGTGTGCTGTCCCTATCATTTTTGCTGCCTTGCACCAGACAAGTCCGCCCGAATATCACTTTGCATGATGCTGACGAATCTTCAGTTCGATAACGCTTTCATCCGCGACTTGCCTGGCGATCCGGATCACGGCCACGGGCCTCGGCAGGTGGCGGGCGCGGTGTATTCGCGCATCGATCCCACGCCGGTATCAGCGCCGCGCGTAGTGGCCTGGTCGACGGAGATGGCGGCGATGCTAGGGCTCAGCGATGCCGATATCGCCAGCCCGTTTTTCGCCCAGGTATTCGGCGGCAACGGCGTGCTGGAAGGCATGCAGCCGTGGGCGTCCAACTATGGCGGGCATCAGTTCGGCACGTGGGCCGGGCAGCTTGGCGATGGGCGTGCCATTTCGCTAGGCGAAGTGCTCACGCGGCAGGGCAAGCGCTGGGAGCTGCAATTGAAGGGCGCCGGCAGCACGCCGTATTCGCGCGGAGCGGACGGACGCGCGGTGCTACGTTCGTCGATCCGCGAATTCCTGTGCAGCGAAGCGATGCATCACCTGGGCGTACCGACCACACGCGCCTTGAGCCTGCTGGTTACCGGTGAAACGGTCGAGCGCGACATGTTCTACGACGGCCATCCACAACATGAACCCGGCGCGATCGTCTGCCGCGTGGCTCCGTCGTTCATCCGCTTCGGCCATTTCGAACTGCCCGCTTCGCGCGGCGATCTCGCGCTGCTGCGGAAATTGGTGGATTTCACGATCCGACGCGATTTTCCGCACCTGGCCGGCAGCGATGAAAACCGCTACGCCGAATGGTTCGCCGAAATCTGCGCGCGCACGGCAAGCATGATTGCGCACTGGATGCGTGTGGGATTCGTGCACGGCGTGATGAACACCGACAACATGTCGGTGCTTGGACTCACCATCGATTATGGTCCGTACGGCTGGGTGGACGATTTCGATCCAACCTGGACGCCCAACACCACCGATGCGGTCGGCCGCCGCTATCGCTTCGGCCAGCAGCCGAACGTGGCGTGGTGGAACCTTAGCCGGCTTGCCGCCGCGATCGCGCCGTTGTTTGGCGACGTGGCGCCATTGCAGGCGGGGCTCGATCGTTACGTGGCCGAATACATGTTGCAGACGCGCCGCGACATTGCGGCCAAGCTGGGGCTTTCCGAGTGCCGCGACGACGACGTCACTCGCATGGAAACGCTGCAGCAGTTGCTGCATCAGGCCGAGGTGGACATGACGCTGTTCTTTCGCGCGTTAAGTCGTGTCGATTCAAACGCGCCACAGGTGGAGCCGTTGCGCCATGCCTTCTACGACGACGCGAAGCGCGAAGCCGCCGAAGCGGATTTCCTGCGATGGCTGGACGGTTACGCCGCGCGCGTGCGCGAGGATGCATGGCCGCCGGAGCAGCGCCTGGCGTGCATGCAGGCGGCCAATCCTTGCTACGTGCTGCGCAATTATCTGGCGCAGGAAGCGATCGATCGCGCCACCGATGGCGATTACACAGGCATCCATGACTTGCTCGACGTGCTGCGCCATCCATACGACGAGCAGCCGGGTCGCGAGCATTTTGCGCAGAAGCGGCCGGAGTGGGCGAAGCATCGGGCGGGGTGCTCGATGCTTTCGTGCAGTTCGTGATTTAGAAGATGGCGTGTAGGTTGGGTAGAGAGCCCCGGATTTGATCCGGGGCGAAATCCAGCACTGCCATCTACCCTTTCGCGTTGGGGGGCGGCTGCGCCTCAGCCCAACCTACACAGGCGTGAGGCGAGAGCGGAAATCTCTTCGTTCAACCGCCGCCGTTGTTTCCGTTATTCCCTTGCTGCTGCCCATTCGGCCGCGGCGCCGGCTTTGTGTTCTGACCGGGCGGGCCGCCAGTGCCCGGTTGTGGGCGATTGCCGTTGCCGGGCTGCGGCCTGTTTCCGCCACCGCCAGGCGGCGGACGATTGCCATTGCCGGGCGGTGGCCTGTTGCCGGGCGGTCGCGGGCGATAACCCGGCGCAGGTGGCCGCTGCCCCGGCCATGGGCGGATCGGCGGCCTGGGTCCCGGGTACGGACGAACCGGAATCGGCCGCGCGTACCAGCGAGTGCGATCGCGATAGAACGGCCGGTTGACGTAGTAGCGGCCCCAGTACGCGCCGATCGCGAAAGTCACCACCGGAATGCCGATGCGTGCGCCGTAGTCGCTCACGAACACCGGCTGGTTATTGTAGAGGTATTCGATATACGGCCCGGCGACCCAGCCGCGGCTGCCGACGGCGATCACGTCACACCATTGCCAGCCGTCGGTGCAGCCTTGCACCTCCACGGGCGTGCCGGGATCGAGGGTGTAGATCAAGGGATATTGCGGATCCGGCCCCGCCAGCATGTTGACGGTGGCGATGGTATAACCCTGCGCCGCGAAAGCCGACGCGGGAACCAGCATCAGCAGGGCGGTCGCGAGCGAGTAGAGCAGGCGTTTCATCGGTCGATCCTCCAGCGTGACAATTGGGGACGTACTGACGTTCTGCCTGGCCATCATGCCGTTGTCGGCGTTTTAGTGCACTTCCAGTAATTCGATATCGAACACCAGCGCGCTGTTCGGCGGCACGTCGGGCGGCGACCCGCGCCGGCCGTAACCCATGCGCGAGGGAACGACGATGGTGCGCTTGCCCCCGACCTTCATGCCCTTGATGCCGCTGTCCATGCCTTCCACCACTTCGTTGGAGCCGACCAGGAAGCTGAGCGGGCGGCCGCCGTCGTAGGAACTGTCGATTTTCGCGCCGTGATGGTCGGGCGCCTTGGCGTCGTACAGCCAGCAAATGTAGTTGATGCGCACGTCCGAATCGTCGCGCGCGGTATTGCCTGTGCCCACCACCACATCCTTGGTGGTCATCGCGGTCACGTCATCGGCGCGCGCCGATGACGAGCCAAGGGCGCCCAGGGCGAGCAGGGCGCCGGCCAGGAGAGCGAAAAAACGCGGCATGGAAAACTCCGAAAAGGTGCGGCGGCGGGACAGTAGCGCATGGCAGGGACGCGTCATAGTCCTTTCTCTCATTTGCACGAGGGCCCTGATGTGGTATCACTTGACCCCATGATCTTCACCACCGCCCGCTATTACTTTTGGTATCGCTATCGGAAGCCGGCGGCGGAGCATGGTGTGCGATCGTAACTAGAAGATCACCACTTAATCTCGAAAAAGCCGCCAGCCACCCTGGCGGCTTTTTCTTTGGGTCGCCGGACAACCAACAGGACCTTCCCGCCATGACCAGCCGTACCGACGACCTTCGCATCCGCGAAATAAAAGAAGTGCCCACCCCCGACGAGGTGATGCGCGATTGCCCGGCCAGCGAAGCGGCCATCGCCACCGTCGCCGCTTCCCGCCATGCCTTGCACAAGATCCTGCATGGCGAAGACGACCGCCTTGCCGTGGTGATCGGCCCGTGTTCCATCCACGATCCGGTCGCTGCGATGGATTACGCCCGCCGCCTGGTCGCCGAGCGCGAGAAGCACGCCGATACCCTGGAAATCGTGATGCGCGTGTATTTCGAAAAACCGCGCACCACGGTGGGCTGGAAAGGACTGATCAACGATCCGGACCTGGACGAGAGCTACCACATCGACAAGGGCCTGCACCTGGCGCGCGGCCTGTTGTGCGACATCAACGCCTTGGGCCTGCCGGCCGGCTGCGAATTCCTCGACCTGATCACGCCGCAATACATCGCCGACCTGGTCGCCTGGGGCGCGATCGGCGCGCGCACCACGGAAAGCCAGTCGCATCGCGAACTCGCCTCGGGCCTGTCCTGCCCGGTGGGTTTCAAGAATGGCACCGACGGCAACGTGAAGATCGCCGTCGACGCGGTGCTCGCCGCCGCCCGTCCGCATCATTTCATGGCTGTGACCAAGCATGGCCGCACCGCCATCGCCGCCACCGCCGGCAACGAGGACTGCCACGTGATCCTGCGCGGCGGCAAATTGCCCAACTACGACGCCGCCAATGTCGCCAGCGCCTGCGCCGTGCTGGGCAAGTCCGGCCTGGCCGAACGCCTGATGATCGACGCCAGCCATGCCAACAGCGCCAAGCAGCCGGAAAACCAGCCGCGCGTGGTGGCCGACATCGCCACTCAGCTCGAGGCCGGCGAAACGCGCATCCACGGCGTGATGGTGGAAAGCCACCTGGTGGCCGGACGCCAGGACCTTCTGCCCGGTTGTGAACTCACCTATGGGCAGAGCATCACCGACGGCTGCATCGGCTGGGACAGCACCGTCGACGTGCTCGAGCGCCTGGCAAAGGCGGTGCGTGTGCGGCGTGAACGGATAGCCGAACAAGTAGCGGCGTAACCTGCATCGTTGCGGGCTTTTCGCACACCATAGCCGCGAGAAGCGCATGGGAAGAAATGGTCCACGCTCAACGTTGGCCGTCTGCGTGAGTCTGCGCAACGGGTGACTTGAGAGACGTTGGCTTGCGACGGAATCTGCAAGCCGATTGGACCACTCCTTCCCTGCTTGCGAATGAGGGCTGGTGCGCGGACTAGTCGGTTTTCCAGCCAATGCTCCTTTCGCGCTTTCTCCTGCAACCAAAGGAAAGTGAACCCGACCCCGTTCTTTTGTTATCACTTGGCCGACACCATGGATTTACCTTGATGCCGCTACGTTGCCGGCTCTTTCAACCCGCCGAACGTGGCTGCGGGTTGCAACTATCACACATGGAGGTTTGTCATGACGACTCAGATGCCCCCTGTTGGTTTGCGTGCTCCCACTGTTCTGACTGAGCTGCCACAGGTAAAGGAGACGGTGAACGACATTCTCATGCCCGCCA
Source organism: Dyella sp. (assembly GCF_051954575.1). Taxonomy (GTDB): domain Bacteria; phylum Pseudomonadota; class Gammaproteobacteria; order Xanthomonadales; family Rhodanobacteraceae; genus Dyella_B. The sequence continues at coordinate 24,190 of NZ_JBQCHP010000078.1, forward strand.
ATGCAGAAGGTGGAGCAACGATCGTGATACCGGCGGCAGTTCAATTGATGACTGGCGATGAAGTGACGGTGTATTGGCGTGGGGCACAAGGTGCAGGTTGCGCGCAGGTAACGAAACGAGTCACCCGCGCCAATGAGGGCAGGCCCCTGGAACTGGTGATTCCGGCCAGCGCCGTCCTCGCCAACGAGGGATTGGGCGTAACCGTGGAATACACGGTGCTGCGCTGTAGCGATGGCGGGGCAGAGCAGTCAGCGCCGTATCTGCTGAAAGTCGCCTCCGTATTGCAACTGCCTGCGCCGACGATCGACCAGGCGCAGGGTGACCTACTGAACCCTGCCCACTTGCCACCGGAAGGCGCAACGATTCGGATTTCATTCTTGGCGGGTTTATACCCTGGCGATCGGGGCGAAGTGGTATGGTTTGGGCGGAACTCGGACGGAACCGCGATATTGCCGTTTCATGTGACGAGTTTCGGTGCCGATGTGACCGTGCAGGCTCCGCGGTCGCTGATCGACGCCAATGAAGGGTTCGAGATCAGCATTACTTACGTCGTCAGGCGCCAAGGTGAACAGCCCCGGCAATCACCGCCTTCGTATTACCTTGTGCGAACACAGATAGAAAGCGGCCTGCTCGTGATCGGCGCGCGCTCAGAGCATCATCAGTTCGATAACGAATCTCTTTATCAAAGTGCTCGCAGACGCCGTCTCCACGCGCTTGACGATGCCACGTTGCAGGCGGTTGAAGCGTACTGGCGATACGCGGATGAAGTGGAATTGTTTGCGGGTACGGAATTCGTAGACACGCGTCCGAATGTGCCGTTGCACGTAACGCGAGGCACCTCGCAACAGATCATAAGTCCGCGCAACCTTACCGGTAACGGAGTAGGTGGAAACGGCAGCTTTGCAGCGCAGCGGGATAACCACAACGTGGTGGCATGGGGAAATGCAGGCTACGGCGGTAACACCGGTAACGTGATTCCCGGCATGACTGATATTGCGGAAGTGACGGCCAACGCGTCTGCCTATGCGGCGCGGCGCACGAATGGCAGGGTAGTGGCGTGGGGAAGTCCTGGCTATGGCGGCACGCTGCCCGATGCTATCGGAGCACTGGACGATATCGTCCGGGTGGTGGCCAATCCGAACGCCTTCGCAGCGTTGCGGGCGAACGGGTCGGTAGTCGCTTGGGGCAGTCCCGGCCTCGGCGGCACGGTGCCAGCGCCCATCGCCGGCGTTGACGATATCGTGGCGGTGTTCCCCAACCAGTATGCCTTTGCAGCCTTGCGTGAAAACGGCTCCGTCGTGGCATGGGGCCACGGGGCTTATGGCGGCGACGTGCCCGCGCCCATCACTGCCTACACCGATATCGTGAAGGTGGTGGGCAATCAGTACGCGTTCGCGGCGCTGCGCGTCACTGGGGAAGTGGTGGCGTGGGGCGACCCGAGCTACGGCGGCAACGTACCGTCACCGATCGCCGGCTTGACTGATGTGGTGGAACTGACAAGCAATTCGTATGCGTTCGCGGCGCTGCGAAGTAACGGAGCGGTGGTGGCGTGGGGTTATCCACCGTATGGCGGCAACGTCCCCTACCTGATCGCCATCCTGACCGACATCGCGGAGGTGACGGGCAATCAGTACGCGTTTGCTGCGCGGCGTCGCAATGGCGCCGTCGTGGCGTGGGGGGATGTGAGCTACGGCGCAAATGTGCCACTTCCGATTGCCGAACTGACCGATGTAGTGGAAATCGTGGCTAACGCGCAGGCCTTTGTGGCACGGCGCAAAACCAACCAGGTGGTAGCCTGGGGCCAGGTCGGCAACGGCGGTACCTTGCCTGCACCGATTGCCGGACTGACCGACATCGTGCAGGTCGTAGGCAATGCTCAGGCATTTGCCGGGCTCCGCGCGAACGGCACTGTGGTGCAATGGGGAAATACGGCTTACGGCGGCGTTTTCCCGAGCGATACCGTTCCGATTCCCGGCCAGGTTCGTGCGATCTACCCAAGCTGGGGCGCGTTTGCTGCCTTGACCTCCGACCGGCGAGTGATCGTTTGGGGTGCGCGCAGTAGCGGCGGCGACTACAGCGATGTGCCCGCCTCACTGATGGGCGCGATTTCGTACACGGCGCCTCTGGCAACCGCCAGAAAGCAGTCGCCTGGCGACGCTCTGAAATCCAGGAAAGTTGCGACTTCCGATTCAATTTAGCCGGTTCCAGCAAAAAAGCAGGCCTGACCCGCTTGAGCGCGCGTCGAAGGACGCCCTCAAGTGAGCCAGGCTCTGCTTTGCCTGTTGTTGTGCTGGCAAAAAGTTCCAGGGCGGGGCGATCCCAGCATTTGGCACGATGCTCCCCAATGGCAATGAGGCTTCGCCGAAGCGGGCAAGAGGTTTATGCTTTGCACCCCGGTAAACGCAGAACGGCATCATCACCTTGGATATCCGTCATCTCGCTGCAGCGCATCGCTTCGAGGCCATTGTGGATGGCTTCCTCTGCGAACTGGACTATCACTTGCAAGGCCAGGTGATGACCATCACCCACACCGGCGTGCCTGCCGAAGTAGGCGGGCGCGGCATCGCCAGCGAACTGGTGCGCACGGCATTGGAAACCGCACGCCGCGAAGGCTGGAAGGTGGTGCCGGCGTGCAGCTACGCGCGGGTGTGGATGGAGCGCCATCCTGAATTTGCGGATCTGCGCGCATGACGGCTCCCATCCAATCGCCTGGCGAGCACGGCGTCAGCGCCGCCTCGAACGGAAATCACGCCGTCCATGCACGGCGGCGGGTATGGGCGCCGGTACGTTTCGTGCGCGCGCGGCCCTTGCTTACCGTATCGGCCATCGTGTTCGTGGTGGCGTGTGTGGTGCTGTCGGTGCTCGGTGTGCGTTTGGCGTCCGCCGTGCTGCTCGGCTTCGACCTAGGCGCCCTATTGTTCCTCAGCATGCTGGCGCGCATGTTCACCCGCGCGACGGCGGCGCATATGGCGCGCCAGGCGCATTGCCAGGACACCGGCCGCCGCACCACCTTGTGGGTGGCGGTGTCGGTATCGATCGTGGTGATGGTGGCCTTGTTCACCGAAATGCACGCGGCCAAGGGCGGCGGGCTGGCGTCCATGGGCATGGCGGCGGCCAGCATCGTGCTGTCATGGCTGTTCATGAACACGATGTACGCGCTGCATTACGCGCACGGGTTTTACGGCGAGTTCGGCAAGCAGCATGAAGGGCTGGAGTTTCCCGGCACCCCGCAGCCCGACTACTGGGATTTCGTGTACTTCGCCTTCGTGATCGGCATGTGCTTCCAGGTGTCGGACGTGCAGATCACCAGCCACACCTTGCGCCGCACCGCGCTGCTGCACAGCGTGGTGGCGTTTTTCTTCAACGTGTTCATCATCGCGATCAGCGTGAATATCGCCGCCGGCCTTGCGTAGGTTGGGGTGCAAAACCCCAACACCGGGATACACGCATGGCGATGTTGGGGTTTGCACCCCAACCTACGTCAATCGCGGAAGTTGTCGAACTGCAACGGCAGTTCGACATCCGCCTTGCGCAGTAGCGCGATCGCCAGTTGCAGATCGTCCTTCTTCTTGCCGCTTACGCGCAGCTTGTCGCCGTTGATCTGCGCTTCCACTTTCAGCTTGGCTTCTTTCATGATGGCGATCAGCTTCTTGGCGACCGGCTGTTCGATGCCTTGCTTCACGGTGACCTTCTGCCGTGCGCCGCCCAGGTTCACTTCCGGATCGGCGATGTCCAGTGCGCGCAGATCGATCTTCCGCGCCGCCAGGCGTCCGCGCAGGATGTCCAGCATCTGCTGCAACTGGAATTCGCTGGGTGCGCTTTGCGTGATCACCATTTTGTCCAGCTCGAACTTGGCGTCGGTGCCCTTGAAGTCGAAGCGGGTGGACAGCTCGCGGTTGGCCTGGTCGACCGCATTGGTGAGCTCGTGCTTGTCGACTTCGGAGATCACGTCGAAGGAAGGCATGGCGGGAATCCTTGGGGTTTTCAGCAGACGCCGAGTTTAAGGCATGCCGGTGTTGGATAATGGACCGATGTGCATGGCGGCGACGGCGGTGATGGCGTGAAGGTGGATGTCCTGGTGATCGGCGCCGGCGCCGCGGGCCTGATGTGCGCCATCACGGCCGGGCAGCGCGGACGGCGTGTGCTGGTGCTCGATCATGCCAACAAGCCGGGCAAGAAGATCCTGATGTCCGGCGGCGGCCGCTGCAATTTCACCAACCTGGGCGTGACGCCCGCGCAATACATCTCAGCCAATCCGCATTTCTGCAAGTCGGCGCTGGCACGCTATACGCCGGCCGATTTCATCGCGCTGGTCGAGAAGCATCGCATCGCGTATCACGAGAAGGAGTTGGGCCAGCTGTTTTGCGATGAATCTTCCAAGTTGATCGTGCGCATGCTGTTGGACGAATGCGCAACGGCCGGCGTCCGCATCGAAACCAGTTGCGCGGTGGAGCGCGTGCGCAAGACCGACGAGGGCTTTACCGTGCTGACGGCGAACGGCGAAGTGCACGCTGAATCGCTGGTGGTGGCCAGCGGCGGCCTGTCGATTCCCAGCATGGGCGCCACCGGCTTGGGCTACGAGCTGGCGCGGCAATTCGGCCACAACGTGCTGCCGACGCGCGCGGGACTGGTGCCGCTGACCTTGAGCGGCAAGCATCTGGAGCACTACCAGGATCTCGCCGGCGTCGCCTTGCCGGTGGCCGAAGCGCGCGTGGGCAAGCGCAGCTTCCGTGCCGGCCTGCTGTTTACGCATCGGGGCATCAGCGGACCGTCGATCCTGCAGATTTCCTCCTACTGGCAAGCGGGCGACGAACTGCGCATCGATCTGTCGCCGCAGCAGGACATCGGCGACTGGCTGATCGCCCAACGCGCGGCGCGGCCGGCGGCGGAGCTGCGCAATGTGCTGGGCGACCTGCTGCCGCGACGATTAGCGCAACGCCTGTGCGAGCTTTGGCTGGGCAGCAGGCCGATGCGCCAGTACCGCGATGCGGACCTCAACGATACCGGCGCGCGATTGCACGATTGGCCGATCGTCGCCAGCGGCACCGAAGGTTATCGCACGGCGGAAGTAACCTTGGGCGGCGTGGATACCGACGGTCTTTCTTCAAGCACGATGCAATCGAAACACGTTCCCGGCCTGTATTTCATCGGCGAAGTGGTCGACGTGACGGGCTGGTTGGGCGGCTACAACTTCCAATGGGCATGGGCGTCTGGCCGCGCCGCCGGCGAGGTGGCGTGATGCTTCGCTTTCGCTGGACATCGCCCGTGCTCCACTTGTCGCATGCAACAGGAGAAGCTCCATGAAAGTCGGCTTTATCGGACTGGGCGCGATGGGCAGCGCCATGGCCAGCAATCTGGTGGCGGCCGGGCATCACGTGACGGTGTGGAACCGTTCCGAAGCAGCGGCGGAAAAGCTCGCGTCGCTGGGCGCCAAAGCGGCCAGCACGCCGGATCGCGCCGCGCAGGGCGAAGTGCTGCACAGCATGCTGGCGAACGACCAGGCGGTACGCAGCGTGTTCCTGGATGGCGGTCTGCTCGACGCGATGGATCCGGGCACGCTGCACGTCAATCACGCCACGATCTCGGTGGCGCTCGCGCGGCAACTGGCTGAAGAGCATGCCAGGCGCGGCCTCGGCTATGTCGCCGCGCCGGTGTTTGGCCGTCCGGATGTGGCCGCCGCGGGCAAGCTCAACATGCTGGTGGCAGGCGCGCCGGGCGCGATCGAAAAAGCCCGGCCGTTGCTGGAAACGATGGCCGCGCGGCTGTGGCCGATGGGCGAAACCCCCGAGCGCGCCAACGTGGTGAAGCTCGCCGGCAATTTCATGATCGTCTCGGCGATCGAAAGCCTGGCCGAGGCCTCCGTGCTGGCGCGTGCCTATGGCGTGAGCGCGGTCGATTTCATCGAGCTGATGACCAGCACGCTGTTCGCCTCTCCGGTGTACCAGGGTTACGGCAAGGCGATGGCGGAGGAGCGCTTCACGCCGCCGGGCTTCGCCTTGCCGCTGGGCTTGAAGGACGTGATGCTGGCGCAGGACGCCGCGCAGGCGGAGCAGGTGCCGATGCCGCTGGCGGGCGTGCTGCGCGAAAGCCTGATCGAGGCGCTAGCCGATGGTGCGCAGGAGATGGACCTGGCGGCGCTTGCGCGCGCATCCGCACGAAGGGCGAACCTGGATCGGCGTGCGTAGGTTGGGTGCGAACCCATCAGGGTGCGAACCCCAACGTATTGAAACCATGGGCATGGGGATGTTGGGTTCGCACCCCAACCTACCGTCGTTGTGCCAGCCAGCGATCCAATTGGTTGGCAAACGCCTGCTTGTCGCGCGGATGCAAGGCGGCAGGCCCGCCGGTATTCACGCCTGCGCTGCGCAGTTCTTCCATGAAGTTGCGCATGGTCAAGCGTTGTTGAATGGTGTCGGGCGTAAACAGCTCGCCGCGAGGATGCACGGCCAATGCGCCTTTCCCGATCACCGTGGCGGCCAGCGGGATATCCTGCGTGACTACCAGATCGCCAGGCGCGACCAGGCTGACGATTTCGTTGTCCGCCACATCGAAACCGCCGGCGACCTGGATGCTGCGGATGTACGGCGAAGGCGGCGTTCGCAAGGCATGGTTCGCCACCAGGGTGACCTGCACCTGCGCGCGCTGCGCAGCGCGAAACAGGATCTCCTTGATCGCTACCGGGCAGGCGTCGGCATCCACCCAGATGCGCGGCGCATCAGTCACGCGCGTTCCAGTGCAGGGTGCCGTCGATCACCGTGTTGGTGCGTCCGCCGATCCAGATCGTGCCGTTGACCATGTGCGCGATCAGCAATGCATCGTGGCCCATCTCGCGGCCCTGGCTCACCGAATAACCGCCGGCCAGTGGACCGTTGGGTTCGGCGTGTGTGAGGTACGCGGCGATCAGGCCATTGGCGGCGCCGGAAGCGGGATCTTCCACTATGCCCACGCCCGAAGGAAACGCGCGCACCACCAGTTGATAATCCCGATGCGTGCTACGCGCGAAGGCGCACAAACCCATGCTGCCGCTGGCGACGGCGAGTGCGCCGATCGCGCTGTGATCGGGCTGCCATGCGCGCAGGCTGGCTTCGTCCACGCATTCGGCCAGCCACCAGCGGCGACCACCGTCGACCAGCGCGGGCGGCAGCTTGCCCAGGTCGATGCCGTCGAGCGTGGCGGCCAGCAGCGGATGGGCATGCAGGCCGGTTTTCACCACGCGCGCCTCGGGCGATTGCAGCATCAGGATGCGTTGTGCACCGCTGCCTTCCACGCGAATCGGCAGGATGCCGGCGCCGCATTCCTGCCATAGCACGCCATCTTTCGGTTCGGCCAGGCTGCATTCGAGCACCGCATGCGCGCTGCCTACGCTGGGATGGCCGGCGAAGGCGATTTCCTTTTCCGGCGTGAAAATGCGCACGCGATAACTGGCCTTGGGATCGCCAGGCGGCAGCAGGAACGTGGTTTCGACCAGATCGGTCCAGCGCGCGTAGCGCTGCATGTCGGCATCGCTCCATCCGCCGGCATCGGTGACCACACCCAGGTGATTGCCGCCGCCGGGGCTGGCGGCGAAGACGTCCAGGTGCATGTAGCGGATGGGTTTCATACGTACGGCAGGGCAAAAAGTGGAGAGCGACTATCCATTCTAGCGGTCGACAACTTGGCGCGTGAACGTCAAGATGCGCGGATTCCTTGTTCTCATGGTCGGATTCGTCATATGCCGATGACTACGCTCATCATTCTCGCCGCCACCTGCATCGTTTCGTTCATGGCCTTCAACAACCGGCGGCTGGTGGACGATCTGATCCTGTGGCCGCCCGCGATCGAACGCAAGCGCGAGTACTACCGGCTGGTGACGTACGGATTCCTGCATGCCGATCCGATGCACCTGTTGTTCAACATGATGACGCTGTTCTTTTTCGGACGGGCGATGGAGCCGGCTTACAACGCCACCCTGGGCACATTCGGCTTTGCGCTGTTCTATCTGGGCGGCTTGATCGTGTCGATCCTGCCCACCTACCTGAAGAATCGTCACAACAACAATTACCGCAGCCTCGGCGCGTCCGGCGCGGTGTCGGCGGTGGTGTTCGGTTTCATCATGTATGCGCCGTGGCAGAGCATCTGGATCTTCTTCCTGAAAGTGCCAGCGATCATCTATGCGGTGCTGTACGTGGCCTACTCCATCTACATGGACCAGAACGGGCGGGACAACGTCAACCATAGCGCCCACCTGTGGGGCGCGGCCTATGGCGTGGTGTTTACCGTGCTGGCGAACCCGGCGGTGCTGCCGCACTTTTTGGGCGAGCTGTCGCGACCGAGGTTCTAAACCCAGCGAACGGCCCAAGCGAACGGCCCAAGCGAACGGCACTTGCCGATCACAGGCTCTTGGCGATGATGTCGGCACCGATCACCGCTGGAGTACGTACGCATGGCAACGACGCGCAAGTCTGCCGCGAAGAAGTCCGCGGCCCGCACCACCAGAAGGAAGCCGGCCGGTAAATCCGGCCCGGCCAGCAAGAAAACAGCGAAAAAAGCTGCTCCCGCCAAGAAGGCGCCAGCCAAGGTGGTAAAGGCGGCCGCCAAGAAGGCCGCAAAGAAAACCGCAGCCCGCAAACCGGCAGCGCCGCTGGCGAAAAAAGCGGCAAGGACGGCCAGCAAGGCGCCGGCTGCGAAAACCGCTCGCCCTGCAGCGCCGGCCGTGGCGCGCAAGGCACCCAGTAAACCCGCGAAAGAGCCGCGGACGCCGGCGCCCATTGCGAGCGATGGATCGGGCGAAGTCGCGCATATCAGCCCCGAGGATGCGGTGGCGCATATCCAGGCCTTGCTGCGGGCAAAGCAGGACCGCGTGAAACACGGGCCGTCCTGGCCTGGCGCTCAAACGGCTCCCGCGGCGGTCAACGGCAGCACGCCGCACGGCGGCCCGCAGGCGCAAGGGCCGCAGCATCATTTGCCGCACGCGCGGGGCGATCAATCCAAGGGCGGCAAGAGCTGAGTGAGGCCGTTTTAGCGGTTTTTTATCCAAAGGCCAGTTGCATCTGCGACCGGCCTCTGTTTTGGTTGCTCATATTTTGCTCAGTGCGCATTTAGCCCGACAGGACTACCGTGGCTGCGTAGATCACATGGAGTCCCCACCATGAACATCTCATCCAAACGCGTGCTTGCCGGCGTGACGCTGGTCGGCCTGATCAGCCTGCTTTCCGGCTGCTACGTGGCACCGGATTACAGCTACGTACGTAGCAACGGCTACGCCGGGGACGCCTATTACGGTAGCGGGCCGGCGGTGGTCTACGACTACCCGGCCTACGGCTATCCCTATGGCTATTACCCGTACGGTTATTCCGGCGGGGTTTACTACTACAGCGGTCGCGGGCGTTACTGGGGACATGATCACGACCATGACTGGCATGGCGGCGGCCACGGTTGGCGCGGCGGCGGACATGGCTGGTCGGGCGGCCACGGCGGCTGGGATCACCACCGGCACTGAGCGCGCTTCCTGCGGCAGAATGCGGGGATGATTCATCCCCGCATTTTATTGTTTGCCATTCGCGCGATGGCCTGCGTCATGATGGCTGCCATGCTCGGTGCCTGCGCCAATCTTCGCTACTACGCGCATGTGGCGCATGGCGAAAGCGCCTTGCTGCTACAGCGCCGCTCCGTCAGCAAGGTGGTGGCCGATCCCGCGACCGATCCGAAACTGGCCGCGCGTTTGCGCTTGTCGCAGCAGGCGCGGCAGTTTGCATCCGATCAGCTCGATCTGCCGCACAACAGAAGCTACACCTACTACGTGCAACTGCATCGTCCGTACGTGGTGTGGAACGTCTATGCCACGCTGCGCTTCTCGGTGGAGGCGGTGCCGCAATGTTTTCCGATCGCCGGCTGCGTGGCCTATCGCGGCTGGTTCGACCAGCAAAAGGCGAGGGCGAGTGCCGAGCGCCTGCGCGCGCAAGGCGATGATGTCTATGTCGGCGGCGTATCCGCCTATTCGACGCTGGGCTGGTTCGCCGATCCCATCCTAAGCAGCATGCTGCGCTGGGACGACGACGAACTGGTCGGCACGATCTTCCACGAGCTGGCACACCAGAAGATCTACCTCAAAGGCGATACCGCGTTCAACGAAAGCTATGCCATGTTCGTAGAGGAAGAAGGCTTGCGCGCCTGGCATCGTTCGCGCGGCGAGCCGGCCGGCGACGATCACACGCAGGCGATGGACGATGGCTTCACCAGGCTGGTGCTCGATCTGCGCGAGCGCCTGAAAAAGCTCTACGCCAGCGGCGCAGGCGAAGAAGCGATGGCCCAAGCCAAGCAACGCGAGATCGACGCCTTCCGCGCGCGCTACGCCACGTGGCGCGACCAGCACTGGCCGAACGACCACCGCTACGACAAGTGGGTGGCGCAACCGATCAACAACGCCACTTTGTTGCCGTTCGGTCTGTACGACCAATGGACACCGGCGTTTGCGGCCTTGTTCACGCAGGCGGGTGGACAGTGGCCGGCGTTCTATGCGTGCGTGCGTGCGTTGGCGAAGGAGCCGAAGGCGCAGCGGGAAAGCACGCTGCGCGCGTTGCTGTAAACCGTATGCATCCCGTGATCGCGTCGTAGGTTGGAGTTCGGCTTCGCCTCAGCCCAACCTACGGTAATCGCGCCGGCCTGTGCTTCGCCATATACGTGAGATACGCCATCACCGCGTCCAGGTCCGCATCCGACAGCGACGCCTGCGTGGGAAAGCCGGTCATCCTCCCTTCCGGCCAGCGCCGCAGCGATTGTGGATTGCGGATGAAGGCGCGTAGCATGGCCGGGCTGAGGTATTCGGTAGGGCTGTGCGGGATATTGAGATCCGGCCCCAAGCGCGCATCACCCTCGCCGTTGAGCGTATGGCAGGCGAAACAGGTGCGCTGGAACACTGCATAGCCGCGACGTACGGGGCTGTCCACAGGCACGGATGCAGCCGGCGCGGTGGCGGGAAAGCGCGCGGCGATATCCTGCGTCCCATCGATTCGCGCCAACTGGTAGGGCCATTGCTCGCTGCTGATCTGCGCAGCGGCCGGGTTCGTCCACACCACATAGAACGGGCCGGCATCGCCCTTGTTGCCGGGAAGCGCCGGCCAGGGGTGCTGCGGGTCTTCGATCGCCAGCCACGCCTGCGCGCCGGCCTGGTTGAGGATGGCGTCGCCGGCGATGTCGACCGAGAAGCCGTCGTTCGCAACGAATTTCAAACGTTCGCCATGCGCAAGCCCAGGCAACAGCGCACGCAGCGGTACGGCTTGATACTGCATGGCGCGATGGAATGCGACGTCATCGGGGATGCTCACTTTTTGCACATCCGGGCGAGCCAACAATTGCCCAGTGGTCCATATGCGTGCGCCATGGCCGGTGTCGATGCGCAGGTCGGCGGCGTGCAGCGGCAGGGCACAGCACAGTGCGAGCAGGGCAATGCAGCGAACTAACATGCGGATGGCCTTGTACTGAAGGTCAATGGGAAAAGATGCAAATGAAACTTTGGCGATCTGTCGAGTTGGTCTTGCCCTAGCTATCGGAAAGCTGAACCAAAGCAATCGTTGTCTTGAACTTCGTTGGTAGCGGCCACACTAAGATTCCGTATCGCCGTGAGGCGACGAGCGGATGCCACAGCTTATCGTGGCATCCAGGGGTCGGTTCCCAGTTTACCCTCCCCCCGGAACGCGACCTAACAAACCCCGGCAGTTATTCCCCTGGCTGCCGGGGTTTTATCTTTTCTTCCTGTGCGAAATCGCCAGCGGTTCTATCACCGACTGTTCACGGCTGCCGTTTCGGCAGGATAATCGGCGTCCAGCGTGCCACGTGCGCGACGTTTCTTCTCCGACATGGACGCTCCATGATCGTCAGTTCCCTGCTCGACACCGATCTTTACAAATTTTCAATGATGCAGGTGGTGCTGCATCAATACCCTGCGGCGCAAGTGGAGTACCGCTTCAAGTGCCGCAACCCCGGCGTCGACCTGGTGCCGTACATCGACGAAATTCAGGCGGAGCTGAAGGCGCTGTGCAGCCTGCGCTTCACCGAGCCGGAGCTGGACCATCTGCGTAGCTGGCGCTTCATCAAGAGCGACTTCGTCGACTTTCTCGCGCTGTTCCAGCTCAACACCAAGTACGTAGAGATATTTCCCTCGCCGCTCGGCAATGGCGAAATCGAAATCCGCATCATCGGGCCCTGGCTGCATACCATCCTGTTCGAAGTGCCACTGCTGGCGATCGTCAATGAGGTGTACTTTCGCAACAGCTGTCCCGACTACGACTTGACCGAAGGGCGCCGCCGCCTGCAGGAGAAGATCGCGCTGCTCTCCAGCACACCGGGCTACCAGGAGTGCCGCATTGCCGATTACGGGACGCGCCGGCGCTTTTCGCGCCAATGGCATCGCGAAGTGGTGGCGACGCTGCACGAAGGCCTGGGCATGCAGCTGGCCGGTACCAGCAATGTGTGGCTGGCCCGGGAGTTGGGCCTGCGTCCGCTGGGTACGCTGGCGCATGAATACCTGCAAGCGCACCAGGCGCTGGGGCCGCGCCTGCGCGATTCACAGGTGGCGGCGCTGGAAGCCTGGGCGAAGGAATATCGCGGCGACCTGGGCATCGCCCTGTCCGACGTCTACGGCCTGACCGCCTTCCTGCGCGATTTCGACATGTACTTCTGCAAGCTGTTCGACGGCACGCGGCACGATTCGGGCGATCCGTTCGCCTGGGGTGAGCGCGTGCTGGCGCACTACCAGGCCAACCGAGTCGATCCTCGCAGCAAGATCCTGGTGTTCAGCGATAGCCTGGACATTCCCAAGGTGATGCGGCTGTTCAAGCACTTCCACGGACGCTGCCAGCTGGCGTTCGGCGTGGGTACCAACCTCACCAACGACGTCGGCCCCGCGCCGCTCAATATCGTGATCAAGATGGTTCGCTGCAACGGCCAGCCGGTGGCCAAGCTCAGCGATTCGCCGGGCAAGAACATGTGCGATGACGAAGCGTATATCGCTTACTTGCGGCAGGTGTTCGACATCCCCGTTATCACCGAAGTGGAATCGGCCGCGTAGGTTGGGGTGCAAACCCTGATATATCCCCACGTTTTTTCGTTTGGTGCATATGTGCCCGAAATGCCGTCATTCCCGCGAAAGCGGAGGCGCTTTTCAACAGCGAATGCTGGTCAATCCATCTGCTCTGATGCAAAAGCAAAGATGGATTGACCAGCATTCGCTGTTGAAAAGCGCCTCCGCTTTCGCGGGAATGACGGCATTTCGGGCACATATGCACCAAACGAAAAAAATGGGGATATATCAGGTGCAAACCCCAACACGGCCATGCCCATGAACATGGCGATGCTGGGGTTTGCACCCGACCTACGCGCTTCCAGAAGTATCCGGTTGCGACGACGAAGCCACCATCCCGTGCTCCATCGCATACCGCAACAGATCCACATCGCGCTCGATACCCAGCTTCTGCATGGCGCGCGCCTTCTGCGTGCTGATGGTCTTCTTGCTGCGACTGACGCGTTCGGCGATCTCGTTGACGGTAAGGCCGCTCGCATAGAGCCGCACCACCTCCAGCTCGCGCTTGCTCAACGGCTGCAGCGCCTGGCCGCCGCGATTCATATCCCGCATGTGCAGGCTTTTCTGCACGCTGGGCGAATAGTAGGTGCCGCCCGTTGCCGCGGCGTGGATGGCGGGCACCAGATGGCTCAGTGCATCGGACTTGCTGACGATGCAGCAGATGCCCTGCTTCTGCAGGGCGCCGAGCACGGCCGGGTTGTCCAGCATGGTCAACACGACCAGCTTTACCGATGGATAGCGCCGCTGCAGAAACGAGAACAGCGCAATGCCGTCTCCATGCTCGTTGCCCGGCATGGAATAGTCGGAAACGAGCACATCACAATGGCCCGCATCCAGGATGCGTAGCAGTTCGGTGGAATTGCCCGCCGTGCCGGTCAATCGGATGGTGCTGACGGAAGACAGGCTGTGTTCGATGCCGGCGATCATTCCCGGATGATCGTCCGCAAGCACCACTCTTAGCGAGAAGCCATCCATTTGCGGCCTTTGAGTCCGTTGCGCATTCAATCATGAAGCATCCGGCGGCGCTGCACCGGCAAACGCCGATGGTACGCCAGTTTGGCCAGGGCATGCGGCATGGCCACCGCCGCCTGAAGCGCGCGCGAATGGCCTGGGGCTGGCGCGCATACACTGCTTGGGTGCACTCGTTATGATCGGCCTCACTGTCGTCAAAGGAGTGCGTCATGCCGATCAACTATCGAACCGTGCTGGCCGTGGCGATCGCCGCGCTGGGGGGCGCCACGCAGGCTAAGGCCGCCGATGGCGCCTCGATCACGCTGTATCGCAGCGATAGCCCAAGCTTGTACGCCAGCAGCGGCCAGAGCAATGCCGACGAGGGCTACGCGGTGGTGCGCGAGCGGCGCAGCGTCAGCTTGCAATCGGGTGTGCACGACGTGGTGCTGGGCGATCTGCCGAACCATCTGGATGCCGAAGCGATGGCGCTGGGCTTTCCCGGCGGCGAGGCGAAGGTGGTTTCGCAACGGCTGTTGCTTGGCCAGGGCCCCAACGCGGCGCTAACCGGTCTGACCGGTAGCAGCATCAGCGTACTGGGCGACAACGGCCAACCCTTGGCGAGCGGAACCTTGTTGCGCGCGGGTGGCGACGGGCTGGTCGTGCATGGCAGCAATGGCACCACGTTGATCCACCAATATGCCGCGGTGAACACGCAAGCAGGAAGCTTCCCTACCGGCTCCAGCCTGCGCCTGCGCGTGGATGCCGCACGGGGCGGACAGGCTGAGGCCCTGCTGAGTTATCCCACCTCGGGCATCGGCTGGCGTGCGTCCTACGTGGCTATGTTGCAGCCAGGCAATACCTGCAGCATGCAGTTCGAGTCACGCGCCAGCATTGCCAACCGCAGCGGCCGCGATTGGCAGGACATCCACCTGACCCTGATCGCCGGCGAACCGAATTTCGCCAAGGAGACCGCCCCCCGCCCGATGATGATGCGCGCGATGGCCGCGCCGGCAGCAAAGGAGGCGATGCCCGAACAGTCCTCGATGGGCGATTACCGCAGCTACACACTGCCCACGCCGATCGACCTGCCTGATGGCAGCATCAGCCAGGTGCCGCTCTATACCCCGCGCACGGTAAGTTGCGAACGCACCGCACTTTACGAGAACGGCGGCAACTGGATGCCGCCGCAACCGATGCTCAATCGCGAATTCAACACCGACAACAACACCAGCATCATCAGCACGCTGCGCTTCCAGGCCTTCGACAGCCTGCCGGCCGGTTATCTGCGCGTGCTCACGGCCGATCGCAACGGCGTGCCGCAATTCATCGGCGAAGGACGCATCAACGACACGCCCAAAGGCAGCGACGCCACCATCACGCTGGGCACGGCATTCGACCTGCGCGGCCAGCGCGAACGCAGCAGCTTTCACGTGGACAAGGCCGGCCGCACGCTGGATGAAGCCTTCCATATCACGCTGACCAACGCCGGCGACAGCGCACGCACGGTGACGGTACGCGAACATCCCAATCGCTGGCGGCAATGGACGGTGACTTCGTCCAGCGTAAAGCCGAGCAAGCAGACCACCGACACACTGGAGTTCAAGGTGGAGGTACCGGCCAACGGCAAGGCCGTGCTCGACTATGCCGTGCGCTATACCTGGGCGGCTGACGATCAGCCGCAATCCTGACTACGCGATGATTGCTCCCTCCCCTGCGTGCAGGGGAGGGCCGGGGTGGGGTTGCACGAGCTGGCGGCACGATTGGAATTCATAGCGAGGTTGCTTCACCCCACCCAACCCTCCCCTACTTCGCAGGGGAGGGAGCTGATCGCGGCACGCAACAGGTTGTATGGGTTCAAATGAGTACTATTCGATCCTAACCCTCCAGTCGGAACGTCCATGCTTACCATCACCAAACACGACGCCGTAACCGATATCCAGCTGGCCCGTCCACCGGTCAATGCGCTGAACCTGGAGCTGCTGCGCGCCTTGCAGGAAGCGCTGGCGAACGCCGTGCGCGATGGCGCGCGCGGCGTGGTGTTGTCCGGCGCGCAAGGCATGTTCTCCGGCGGCGTGGACGTACCGGCCTTGCTCACGCGCGATCGCGCCGGTGTGCGCGAATTCTGGCGCGAGTTCTTCGTCACCTGCGCCGCGCTGGCACATTTGCCGGTGCCGGTGGCGGCGGCCATCACCGGACACAGTCCCGCAGGCGGCGCGGTGCTTTCGCTGTTCTGCGATTACCGCGTGATGGCGCAAGGGCCGTACCGCATCGGCTTGAACGAAGTGCAGGTGGGGCTGGTTGCGCCCGATTGCATCCAGATGGCGTTGCGGCGCGTGGTGGGTGCGTATCGCGCGGAACGCCTGCTGGTGTCGGGTGCGCTGATCGATGCAGAGCAGGCGCTGGCGTATGGTTTTGTGGATGAATTGGTGGGCGTGGATCAAGTGGCCACGCGTGCGCTGCATTGGCTCAACGAAACGCTGGCCTTGCCTTCACATGCGATGTTGGAGACGCGCAAGATCGCGCGGGCGGATTTGACGCGCACGTATGCGGATGTGGATGCGCTGCCGATTGATGGGTTTGTGGATGCGTTTTTTCACCCGCAGACGCAGGTGGCGTTGCAGGCCCTGGTGGACCGGCTTAAGAACAAGGCTAAATAACGCGGCAATGCACGCTGACGTGCGCTGGGTTTTTCGCTTGATGATTTCAGCGAAGCCATGAGGCTGTACGCGCTGCACAGGACTTTCAAACCACCTCATCGTCATTCCGGCGAACGCCGGAATCCAGTCAAGAATGACGTGCGAAGCACACGATGTAAGAGGTTTTGTGTGCTTCGCACGATATATCCAAACTGGATTCCGGCGTTCGCCGGAATGACGACTCGATTTTTTAGCGATCTGCGCGTTGCCGACTATTTGGTGAAAGTCCGTCGCAAGATTGCTTCACCCCACCCCAACCCTCCTTCCCTACTACACGTAGGGAAGGGAGTAGATCCTGCTACGCATTCCCCGTCGCAACCGGCCGCGACGGATCGCTGACCCAACCACTCCATGACGGCGGATACAAGCGCGAACCCGCCAACCCGGCATGTTCCATCGCCAGCATATTGTGGCAAGCGGTCACACCCGAGCCGCACATATGCACCACCTGCTCCGGCGCGCGATCACCGATCACCGCGCGAAATGCCTCGCGCAATTCAGCCGGCGATTTGAAGCGGCCATCGGCTTGCAGATTCTCGGTAAACGGACGGTTCGCCGCGCCCGGCACATGCCCGGCGGCGCGATCGATCGGCTCCACTTCGCCGCGGTAGCGCGCAGTGGCGCGCGCGTCCAGCAACAGATGATCGCCCGGCGTGTTGGCGGCGGCGGCGTGGTCGAGCACCATCATGGCGGCGTCGTAATGCAACTGCACTTGCGTCGGCTGCCGTTGCGGAATTGCCTGTGTAACCGGCAGGTTCGCCGCCTTCCATGCAGCGAAGCCGCCGTCGAGTACGGCGGCCTCGCGCACGCCGCACAGGCGCAGCAGCCACCACAGGCGCACGGCGGCCAATGCGCCATTGATCGCGTCGTAGCTCACCACCTGCAAACCAGGGCGCCAGCCCCAGCGGGCGAGCACGGCGGAGAACGCTTCTTCCGTCGGCAGCGGATGCCGGCCGAGGCCTTGCGGTACGCGCGTGAGATCGGACAGGTCGTGATCCAGATCGGCGAACACCGCGCCCGGAATATGCTCGGCGAGGTACTCGCGCTCGCCCTTCTGCGCGTCGGCCAGTTCATGGCGGCAATCGACGATCAGCACGCCATCGGGTGGCAATGCGGCCAATTCTTCGGCACTGATCAAGGTGCTTTTCATGGCTACTCCATCCTCTGCAAAAGATGCTGCAAGATCGCCGCCGTGGCGCCCCAGATGCGATGGCCCTGGTAGTGGAACTCCACCATCTCGCGGCGATGCCCGCGGTAATCCATCTCGTAGCGTTTCAGGTTGGCGGGGTTCAACAGGAACGCCAGCGGCACTTCGAACACTTCCGCCACTTCGTCGGGCGCCGGCAGGAACTGCGCCTCGGCGGCGATGCGCGCCACCACCGGCGTGATGCAGAAACCGCTGATGGTTTCAAAGCAATCGAGATAACCCATCGGCGTAACCAGCGACGGATGCAGGCCAATTTCCTCTTCGCTTTCGCGCAAGGCGGTGGTCAATGCGTCGGCGTCGGTAGGGTCGGCGCTGCCGCCGGGAAACGCAACCTGCCCGGCATGCGAGCTCAAGTGATCGGTGCGTACCGTGAAAATCATGCTCTGCTCGCTTCCATCGCGCACGCCGATCAGCACGGCGGCGGAGCGGCGCTCGATTTCGCCGATCAGCTCGTTCATCAGCGCATGGTTCCAGCCCGGCGGCGACGGCGGCTGCGACAGCGGACGCAGGGCGCGCTGCAGGGCTTCCATCATGCGCTCTCGCGCGCGGGAAGCAGCACATCCATGTAGTGGGAACGTTCGGTGTCGCTCATGCTGCGCCACCGTGCGATTTCATCGCCGGTTCGATAACAGCCTTCACAAAAGCCGCGCGCGTCGAGCAGGCAGATGCCGACGCAGGGGCTCAAGATGGCTTGCTGAGGGAAAGTGACGGACGTAGACATGCGCCCGACATGCTAATGGAAGCGGCGAAGCGAGTGTAGGTGGCGTGCAAACTCCAACGCGCTCACCAGCCCCGTTGGGTTTGCACCCTACCTGCGTTCGTCGAGCAGGGGGCCTGGTGCCTGCGGATTCGGCGGTTTGATGTCCAGTAGTTCGATATCGAACACCAGCGCCTGGTTCGGGCCGATACGCGGCAGCAAGCCTTGTTCGCCATAGGCGAGCGAGGGCGGAATCACCACTTTCCAGCGATCGCCCACGTGCATGCGCGGGATCACGTACTGCCAGCCGCGGATCACCTTGTCTACGGGGAACGTGACCGGCGCACCATGCGCCCAGGTGCTGTCGAATTCGGTGCCGTCGATCAGCATGCCGCGGTAGTTCACCGTGACCATGCTGTCGATGGCGGGAGTGGCGGTGCCGTTGCCTTTCTTGATCACCGAATATTGGATGCCCGACGGCAACTGCACCACACCGGGCAAGGTGGCGTTATGGCCCATGTACTCGGCGCTTTTCTTCGCGTTCTCGGCGCCAATGTGCTTGAATTCCGCCATCGCCTGTTCGTGCATGCGCTCGCCCAGGCTCACCAGCTGGTTGTACATGTCTTCCTTGGGCACCGCCGGCGCGCGCTTGGCGTACGCATCTTCGATGGCCTTTTGCAGCACGGCCATGTCCACCGGGAAATCGCCGTCGGCGAACTGCGCGCCGATGCGGTAGCCGATTGCGTAGGAAAGCTTGTGCTTGTCCAGCTTCACCACCGGTGATTGCTTCTGCGACGGGCTGGACGCATTCGTCCCCTGCGCCTCGACCGCAAACACGGCGGGCAGCAGGAGAAGCGGAAGCAGCCAACGCATACGTCTCATTACATTCTCCATGATGCAGTGCCGCCCAATGACTTCATGCAGGTCGCGTGCTGGACAAGCGGCTGCCCGACGAGCAAACAGAACCGGCGTGATGACTTCGAGGCATGGGGGCGGACTCCAAGCATACGGCGAAAGCGGTCATCCTAAGCGGTTCGGCCGTTTGATGCAGCCATGCCACGGGGCCGGCGCGGCGATCCGCCAACCGCTGGATGATCGGGGCTGGCATTGAGAAAGCCGGCGGCAACAAAGGTTCCCGCTGCTAAAATCGGCGTTTTCCGCTGATACGGAGTCCACCATGGCTTACCGCAACCTCGAGATCGGCCATCGCGGTGCCGTGCGCACCATCACCGTCAATCGCCCGGACAAGCTCAATGCGCTCAATCGCGAAACCTTGAACGAACTGACCCTGGCCTTCGCTCAGGCCGCGCAGGACGATGCCGTGCGGGTGGTGGTGCTGGCCGGCGCCGGCGACAAGGCGTTCGTGGCCGGCGCCGACATCAGCCAGATGAATGGCTACACCGCGATCGAAGCGCAGAGCTTTTCGCGCACCGGCCAGCGGCTGATGAGCAGCATCGAACGGCTCGGCAAGCCGGTGCTTGCGCGCATCCAGGGCTTCGCGCTGGGCGGCGGCATGGAACTGGCGATGTGCTGCCACCTGCGCATCGCCAGCGAGAAAGCCAGGTTCGGCCAGCCGGAGATCAACCTCGGCCTGATCCCTGGCTTCGGCGGCACCCAACGGCTATTGCGCCTGGCCGGCCGCAGCGCCGCTCTCGAACTGTGCCTGAGCGGCGCCACCATTACCGCGCAACGCGCCTATGAGCTGGGCATCGTCAACCGCGTGGTGGCGCCCGAGGCGCTCGATGAAACCGTCAACGCCCTCGCCGACCAGCTCGCCGCCGCCGCGCCGCTGGCTGCCGCGAGCATTCTCGACTGCGTGCTGCAGGGCGGCGAAACCTCGCTGGATCAAGGCCTGGAGTTCGAAACGCAGGCGTTTGCGTTGATGTTTGCGACGGAAGATATGAAAGAAGGAACGAGTGCGTTCCTGGAAAAGCGCAAGGCGACGTTCAAGGGTTCGTAAATCGGGAATCGTTACAGCAGAGCGTAGGTTGGGGTGCAAACCCCAACGTCGCCATGTCTGTGTCGATGGCAATGTTGGGGTTTGCACCCCAACCTACGTCAGTGGCCGCCGCGGTATTTCTTTTCGCCCGCGGTAATGCGCAGGTCCAGGCGATTTTCCGGCGGCGCCAGCGGGCAGGTCGCGAACGGCGTAAACGAACACGGCGGGTTGTAGGCCTTGTTGAAATCCAGCACCACCTTGCCGTTCTGCGGTAGCGCGGCATAGAGGAAACGCGCGGCTCCATAGGTTTCGTGGCCCGAGGTGCGATCGGCCAGCACGAAGAACAACTCGCCGCCCGGTTCTTCCTGGTACGGCAGCAATTCGTACGTATGCCCGTCGCGCGTGAACACGGCCTTGCCCGGTACCTTCACCGTATCGATGGTGCCGATCACCGAGCCGATCTTAAGATCATGCGGCGGATCGAACGGCACCCAATCGGCCACGATGCGCCATGACGGATCGATCGAAAAATAATCGATGCCGAGAAAATGCTTGCGCGAGGCGGCTTGGGTGTCTTTCACGCGCAGCGCCTTGCGGCCTTCGCGATCGATCACGAAAAAGTTCGCCGTGCCGAACGCCACCTTGGTCGGCGATGCATTGCCGCTGACGTGCATGTCGTCGACCAGCGCGGCTTGTGCGACCTGCTTGCCGTCGATGGTCGCGCCGCTCTCCTTGGTCAGCGTGATATGCACCTGGCCGGATTTGTCCAGCGTGACCACGCCCAGGTGTGCAGGGCCGGCCTGCAGGATGATGTCGTTATCGGATGCGCTGCCGACCTTGTTGGCGCCTTCCTGCAACCATTCCAGCCCGATCAGGCTGAGCCAGCCTTCCGGCGCGGTGAGCCGTTCGACGCGTTCGGCACGCCATTTCTCGATGCTTTGCTGGTACGCATCGGGCGCGGTGTTGGAGGGAACGGTATCGGCATGCACGAGGGCGACTCCAGTACTCAAGATCAGTCCAGCCAGGACGTTACGCCACATGGGTTTCGCTCCGCGCAATACAAGCTTGCGTAAGTTGGGTTAGCGCAGCGTAGCCCAACGATACCGCCTGCCCTATCGACCACGGAGAAAAAGCTTATCCAGTTCGGTCATGCCCAACTGCACCCAGGTGGGACGGCCGTGGTTGCATTGTCCGGAGCGCTCGGTGGCTTCCATTTCACGCAGCAGCGCGTTCATTTCCGGCAGGCTCAGACGCCTTCCCGCGCGCACCGAACCGTGGCAGGCCATGGTCGAAAGCAATTCGTTTTCCAGTTCCTGCAATTGCCGCGAGCTGCCGTGCTGCGCCAACTCGCCCAGCACGCTGCGGGTGAGCTCGGCGACGTCGGCGCCTTCCAGCAAGGCCGGAATGCGGCGCACCACCACCGCGGACGGCCCGCTGCGCGAAAGCTCCAGGCCCCAGTCGGCCAGCGCTTCGCCGTGTTCTTCGGCGGCGGCGGCTTCCTTCGCGCTGACCGGCACCGACAGCGGCACCAGCAGGATCTGCGAGCGCAGGTTGCTGCACACGCGGCCGGATTTCAGTTTTTCGTAAGTGATGCGCTCGTGCGCCGCATGCATGTCGACCAGCACCATGCCGTGTGCATTCTCGGCAAGGATGTAGATGGTCTTGAGCTGCGCGATGGCGTAGCCCAGTGGCGGCGCTTCGCTGGTGTCGGCGGCGGGCATGCTCGGCGCCGCCATGGGCGCAGGTTCAGCCGTGCCAAGCAAGGCGGCGTAGTCCGCCAGCGGTTCTTCGCGCACGCCCAGTTGCAGCCGGCTTTGCGGCGCATAGCTGGGCCAGTGGCTGCTTGCCTGGCGACTTACTTTCTGCACCACCGCGGAAGCCACGCCGGTATCGGCGGGCCACGTGGCCGCTTCCACCGGCACGTGCAGGCCGGCGCGCGTTTCGGCGAGCGCTTCGTGCAGCGTGCGAAACAGAAAATCGTGTACCAGGCGCTGCTCGCGAAAACGCACTTCGCTCTTGGCCGGATGCACGTTCACGTCGACGCCCGCCGGATCGAGTTCCAGATACAGCACGAACGCAGGATGCCGGCCATGGAACAGCACGTCGGCATACGCCTGGCGCACCGCATGTGCGACGACGCGATCGCGCACCAGACGGCCGTTCACGTAGAAATATTGCGCATCGGCCTGCGGGCGCGAAGCCGTCGGCAGGCCCACCCAGCCGGACAGGCGCATGCCCGCCGAGGCATGATCGATATGCAGGCTCTGCTGCGGAAAGGATTCGCCCAGCATGTCGGCCACGCGCGCGAGCATGGAAGTTTCATCGCGCGCCGCCTTCCACACGCGCACCAGCTTGCCGTTGTGGCTGAGCCGGAACTCGGCGCTGCCGCGCGCAAGTGCGAGCGACTTCAACAGATCGTCGATATGCGCGAACTCGGTGCGTTCCGCGCGCAGGAATTTGCGCCGCGCTGGCACGTTGTAGAACAGGTCGCGCACTTCCACGCTGGTGCCTTGCGGATGCTGCGCAGGACGCACGTCCTGCATGCGGCCGCTGTCCACTTCCAGGCGAAACGCGTTGTCTGCACCGCGCAGGCGCGAGGTCATGGCAAAGCGCGCCACCGATGCCATCGAGGCCAGCGCTTCGCCGCGAAAGCCCATGCTGGCCACGTGTTCCAGATCGTCGAAGCTGCCGATCTTGCTGGTGGCGTGCGAGGCCACCGCCAACGGCAGATCGTCGGCCGCGACGCCGTCGCCATCATCGCGCACGCGAATCAATCGCGCGCCACCAAGTTCGATGTCCACTTCGATACGCGCAGCACCCGCGTCGAGACTGTTCTCGACCAGTTCCTTGACGACCGAAGACGGCCGCTCGATCACTTCACCGGCGGCGATCTGGTTGATGAGCTCGGGAGGAAGCGGACGGATGCGGGACATGGGGCGCAAGCTTAACAGCGTGCGGCGGCGTCAACTATCCGGATCCGTAGGATGGGGTGCGAACCCTGATATATCCCCACGTTTTTTCGTTTGGTGCATATGTGCCCGAAATGCCGTCATTCCCGCGAAAGCGGAGGCGGGTTTTGAAAAGGAAATGAGGGGAAAACAAAATTTGTTTTTGGAAAGATGGAGGTGGGTTGACAACCTAT
>NZ_JBQCHP010000079.1:0-14963 GCF_051954575.1 Dyella sp.
CTTGACGCATCTGGGCAGCGCCGCCGCGCGCGACGCGATGCACCAGCAGCTCAAGCAAAAAGCCGATCACGAACTGACCGATTCGATGAAGATGTTCCAGTGGGGCGTCGAAGGCGGCATCCCGCGCGACGGCCAGCCCGGCGCGCAACCGGAATGGTTCTACAAGGGCAACGGCAGCATCGTGGTGGCGCCGGGTGCGACCTTGCCATCACCCGACTTCGCGCTCGATGGCGGCGAGGAACCGGAACTGGTCGGCCTGTACGTGATCGGCGACGACGGCCAGCCTTATCGCCTGGGTTTCGCGATCGGCAACGAATTTTCCGACCATGTCACCGAGCGCAAGAATTACCTGTATCTCGCGCATTCCAAGCTGCGCGCCTGCGCCATTGGCCCGGAACTGCGCACCGGCGAACTGCCGGCCGATCTGCGTGGCACCAGCCGCGTGCATCGCGATGGCCAGGTGATCTGGGAGAAACCCTTCCTCACCGGCGAAGCCAACATGTGCCATTCGCTGGCCAACCTGGAATATCACCATTTCAAATACGCCGCGCATCGCCGTCCCGGCGACGTGCATCTGCATTTCTTCGGCACCGCCACGCTGAGCTTTGCCGACGGCGTGCGTACGCAGCCGGGCGACCGCTTCGAGATCGATCTGCCGGCGCTCGGCGCGCCGCTGAGCAATCCGCTGGGCACCGTCGCAGCCAACTTCGCACTCGGTGGCATCCGCGCGTTGTAAGCGGCGCCGTCACCGTCAGGAACCCACGCATGAGTCAACGTTTCCAGAGCTACATCAACGGCGAGTGGATCGCCGGCAACGGCAGCGAGCCGGATGAAAATCCATCCGATCTCGATCGTCCGGTAGGCGAATACGGCCAGGCCGATGCGGTGCTGGCCGCACGGGCGGTGGAGGCGGCGGCAGCGGCGTGGCCGAAGTGGTCGTTGAGCACGCCGCAACAACGCGCGGACATCCTCGATGCAGTCGGCAGCGAAATCCTCGCGCGCAAGGAAGAACTGGGCCGGCTGCTGGCCACCGAAGAAGGCAAGACCTTGCCCGAAAGCATCGGCGAAGCCGCGCGCGCCGGACAGATATTTAAGTTCTTCGCCGGTGAAGCCTTGCGCATCCCTGGCGAAAAACTCGCGTCGACTCGTCCTGGCGTGGATGTGGAAATCACGCGCGAACCGGTCGGCGTGGTCGGCATCATCGCGCCGTGGAATTTTCCGTTGGCGATTCCCGCGTGGAAAATCGCGCCTGCATTGGCCTATGGCAACACCGTGGTGTTCAAGCCCGCGGAGATCGTGCCGGGTTGCGCATGGGCGCTCGCCGAAATACTCAGCCGTGCGGGCTTGCCAGCGGGCGTGTTCAACATGGTGATCGGCGCGGGGCGCGTCGTGGGCGCGGCGATGGTCGAGCATCCTTCGCTCGATGCGCTGAGTTTCACCGGTTCGGTTCCCACCGGCAACGGCTTGCTGCGGCAGGCCGCGGCGCGTGGCCTGAAGATCCAGCTCGAAATGGGCGGCAAAAATCCGTTGGTGGTGCTGGCGGACGCCGATCTCGACAAGGCGGTGGAGTGCGCGGTGAACGGCGCCTATTTCTCCACCGGCCAGCGGTGCACAGCGTCCAGCCGGCTGATCGTCGAAAACGCGGTCTACGATGAATTCGCCGCACGCATGCGCAAGCGGCTTGCGCAGATCAAGGTGGGCAATCCGCTGGAAGCGGGCATCGACATTGGCCCGGTGGCCAGTCTGGCGCAGCTGGAAACCGATCTCTCCTACATCAAGGCCGGTCACGAAGACGGCGGCGAGTTATTGTTCGGCGGCGAACGCATCGAGATCGCCACGCGCGGACACTTCCTTGAGCCCACGCTGTTCGCGGCCAAGCCCGAGCACCGCATTGCGCGCGAGGAAATCTTCGGTCCAGTGGCTGCGCTGTTGCGCGCCGACGATTACGAACACGCGCTCGCCCTGGCCAACGACACCCGTTTTGGCTTGTGCGCCGGCATCGTCACCAACTCGCTCAAGCACGCCACGCATTTCAAGCGGCATGCGCAAGCGGGCATGGTGATGGTCAATCTGCCCACTGCCGGCGTCGATCCACATGTGCCGTTCGGCGGCCGCAAGGGTTCCAGTTACGGGCCGCGCGAGCAGGGTCGCTATGCGGTGGAGTTCTATACGACTGTCAAGACGGCCTACACCGCCGCTTAAAAAAAACCAGGCAGTGTGGCACGGCAGAGGGGCCGTCCACGCGTGCGAGAGGGAGGGAACATGAAGCATCGTCTTGTAACGTGTGCGCTGCTGGCCGTATCGGTATTGCTTGGCGCGTGCTCGAACAAAGAAGCCGGCCATCAAGGCAAGGCGCCGATCGTGGTCGGCTTCAGCCAGGTCGGCGCGGAAAGCGAATGGCGCACCGCCAACACCAACTCGATCAAGGAGGCGCTCGGCGGCGACGATTTCAAGCTGAAGTTCTCCGACGCGCAGCAGAAGCAGGAAAACCAGATCAAGGCGATCCGCTCGTTCATCGCCCAGCGCGTGAACGTAATCGCGTTCTCGCCGGTGGTCGAATCCGGCTGGGAGCCAGTGTTGAATGAAGCCAAGGCCGCGCATATTCCGGTGGTGCTGACGGACCGTGCAGTGAAGGTGCCCGACGATTCCTTGTACGTCACCCTGATCGGCTCAGACTTCGTCGAGGAAGGCCGCCGCGCCGCGCGCTGGCTGGTCGACGACAGCA
This sequence comes from Dyella sp., assembly GCF_051954575.1. GTDB lineage: Bacteria > Pseudomonadota > Gammaproteobacteria > Xanthomonadales > Rhodanobacteraceae > Dyella_B. The sequence goes on from NZ_JBQCHP010000079.1 coordinate 2,726, forward strand.
AAGGTCAGCCCGGCCCGATCCGTATTGCGGAATTGCAAGGCACGGTCGGCTCGGCGCCGGCGATCGACCGCATGAAGGGCTTCCACGAAATCATCGACGCCGATCCGCGCTTCCAGGTGGTGCATTCGCAAAGCGGCGATTTCACCCGCGCCAAAGGCAAGGAAGTGATGGAGGCGTTCCTCAAGGCCGATCGCAATATCAACGTGGTGTTCGCGCACAACGACGACATGGCGATCGGCGCCATTCTCGCGATTGAAGAGGCTGGCCTGAAGCCGGGCAAGGACATCAAGATCGTTTCCATCGATGGCGTGCGCGGCGCGTTCGAGGCGATGAAGGACGGCAAGCTCAACGCTACCGTAGAATGCAATCCGCTGTTCGGCCCGCAGCTGGCGCAACTGATTCGCGACGTGGCGGCCGGCAAGCCGGTGCCCAAACGCGTGGTGGTGCAGGAGGGTGTGTTTACCCAGGATCAGGCGGCGGCTGAGTTGCCGAAGCGTAAATACTGAGGCGTGCTTTGATGCTGTCTGCTCACGATGCAGCTCTCTCTTCTTTGTGCAGAGAACATGGTGAGTGCGCGCCGGAAACTTCAACTTTGCGAAATGCTACATCCCACCGCACCGTCATTCCGGCGAAAGCCGGAATGACGGTGAGGAACATCTGTGCTTTACAGGAAATAGATCAGCAATACGCAATTGAAAACGTCTGTTCCCAAAGAGGCGTCACGCACGCCTCCACGGAGCTTGTACTGTGAACCCAGTCATGCTCCACGCCACCGGCCTCAGCAAACGCTTCGCCGCCACCGTCGCGCTCGACGACGTGGAACTATGCCTGCGCGCCGGCGAAGTCCACGCCTTGATGGGTCAGAACGGCGCCGGCAAATCCACGCTGATCAAGCTGCTTACCGGCGTGATAACGCCGGATAGTGGAGAAGTGTCGCTGGAAGGCCGGCGTATCGCACCGTCCACGCCCGTGCAGGCGCAGGCGCTGGGCATCAGCACGGTGTACCAGGAAGTGAACCTGTGCGCGAACCTGTCGGTGGCAGAGAACATCTTCGCTGGCCGCTATCCGCGCCGATTCGGCTTTATCGATTGGCGCGCAGTGCGTCGCGGCGCGCGAGACCTGCTTGCCACGGTGGGTTTGGATATCGACGTGCATCGGCCGCTGGCGACGTATTCGGTGGCGATCCAGCAGATGGTGGCGATCGCGCGGGCGATCGGTGTATCGGCGCGCGTGCTGATCCTCGACGAACCTACCTCCAGTCTCGACGAAGGCGAAGTGCAAGAGCTGTTCAAGGTGATGCGCCGCCTGCGCGAGCAGGGTCTGGCGATCGTGTTCGTCACGCATTTTCTCGATCAGGTCTACGCGGTATCCGATCGCATTACCGTGCTGCGCAATGGTCGCCGCATCGGTGAATACCCGGCCAGCGAATTGCCGCAGCCGGCATTGGTGGCGGCCATGGTGGGCCGTGACGTTACGCTTGCCGAGGGCCGCGATAACCAGCATCGCCCGGCAGCGGATGCGCCGGTGGTGTTGTCGGCGCAGGGCCTGGGCAAGCGCGGCAAGCTGCACGCCACCGACATGCAGGTGCGCCAGGGCGAAGTGCTGGGGCTCGCCGGCTTGCTCGGCTCCGGCCGTACCGAACTGGCGCGCTTGCTGTTCGGCTTGGATCGCGCCGGTGAAGGCAGGCTGGAAATACAGGGCGCAGCGATCGAGCTGCATCATCCGGCCGATGCGGTCGCGCTGGGCGTGGCGCTGTGTCCGGAAGAGCGCAAGACCGAAGGCATCATTGCGGAACTGTCAGTGCGCGAGAACGTCGTGCTCGCCCTGCAGACACGCATGGGCTGGCGGCGCGCGCTATCGCGCGCGCAACAGGACGAGCTCGCGACGAAACTGGTGAAGGCGCTGGGCGTGAAGACCGCCAGCATCGAAACCCTGGCAGGCCAGCTCTCGGGCGGCAACCAGCAGAAGGTGGTGCTGGCACGCTGGCTGGCAACCGAACCGCGCTTGCTGATTCTGGACGAGCCTACGCGCGGCATCGACATCGCCGCCAAGCAGGACATCATGGCCGAAGTGGTGCGGTTGGCCGGGCAGGGCATGGCGGTGCTTTTCATTTCCGCCGAGATCGAAGAATTGCTGCGCCTGTGCGATCGCATCGCGGTGTTGCGTGAGCGGCGCAAGGTCGGCGAATTGCCTGGCGGTTGCAGCGAACAGGATGTGCTGGAGCTGATTGCAGGCGAGGTTGCGTGAAGTGAGCGAATCGATGGCTCCCGTTTCCACATCCGTCGCCACGCAACCCTGGCTGCGGCGTTGCACCAGCCAGCCGTTGTTCTGGCCGCTGCTGACGCTGGTGTTGCTGTTGCTGGGCAACGGTGTGTTCAATCCAGGCTTTCTCGCGCTGCATTGGCGCGACGGCCATCTGTACGGCAACCTCGTGGATATCGGCAATCGGGCTGCACCGCTGATCCTGGTGTCGCTGGGCATGACGCTGGTGATCGCGGTGCGTGGGTTGGATATTTCGGTGGGTGCGGTGCTGGCCATGGCTGCCACAGTGGCGGCGTGGACGCTTTCCCAAGTACAGGCAGGCAACGCAGGCAGCAGTCTTTGGCCGCTTGCGATAGGCGTTGTTGCCGCGCTCGCCGTGGCCGCATTGTGTGGACTGTGGAATGGCATGCTGGTGGTCAAGATCGGCATGCAGCCGATCGTCGCCACCTTGATCCTGATGGTGGCCGGCCGCGGTGTGGCGCAGCTCATCAGCGGCGGGCAGATCATCACCATCTACTACGCGCCGTACAGCTTTCTTGGCAATGGATTCCTGTTGGGCCTGCCGTTTCCGCTTTATGTAGTGGCGGCGGTGTTTATCGGCCTGCATCTGTTGTTACGCCGCAGTGCCCTGGGTTTATTCGTCGGCGCCATCGGCCATAACCCGATGGCGGCGAAGGTGGCAGGCGTGCGCGCCGGCGCCATCATTCTCGCCACGTATGTGTTCTGTGGTTTCAGCGCGGGCATGGCCGGCGTGCTGGTCAGTGCGAACGTCAACAGCGCCGATGCCAATAATGCCGGCCAGTTGTTCGAGCTGGATGCGATTCTCGCGGTAAGTCTTGGCGGCACCTTGCTCAATGGTGGACGTTTCAGCCTCGCCGGCAGCCTGGTCGGCGCACTGATCCTGCAAACCATGACATCCACCATCTATGCGGTTGGCTGGCCGCCGCAACTGAACCTGGTGGTGAAGGCGGTGCTGGTGTTCCTGGTGATGCTGTTGCAGTCGGCCGAGTTTCGCGGCCTGGTTCGCGCATGCCTGCCGCGTACGGGGAAGCGGGCATGAATGCGCCCAGGCCGATCGCCGTCTTTGCCGGTATCGCACGCGATGCAGGAAAGCTCGCGCTATGGGTTCCGCTGTGCCTGTTCGTGGCGATGGCCATCGTTGGCGGCGTGTTCTACGACGGCCTGCTGGCGCCGCAGGTGTTCGCGAATCTGCTGATCGATAATGCCTTCCTGCTGATCGTTGCGGTCGGGTTGACCTTTGTGATCCTGGCCGGCGGCATCGATCTATCGGTGGGTGCGGTGATTGCGCTTTCCACCGTAGCGCAGGCGGCGCTGATCCAACGCCACGGCTGGCCTCCGCTGGCGGCGATCGGCTTGGTGCTGTTGTTGGGCACCAGCCTGGGCGCATGCATGGGTTTGATGATCCAGCGTTTTGCGCTGCAGCCGTTCGTGGTGACGTTGGCCGGCATGTTCCTCGCGCGCGGCGTGGCCACGCTGATCAGCGTCGATTCGATCGGCATCGATCATCCGTTGATGGTGGCGGTGGCAAACGTCCGCATTCCGCTGTTTGCGGGTGCAAGCTTGTCGGTAGGCGCGTTGGTGGCGCTCGCGGTGGTGGCAGTGGGTGTCGTGCTGGGCGGCTTCACCAGGTTCGGACGCGCGGTCTACGCCATCGGGGGTAATTCGCAATCGGCCAGCCTGATGGGTTTGCCGGTGGCATCCACGGTGATCCGCGTGTATGCGCTGAGCGGCTTCTGCTCGGCCCTGGCGGGCGTGGTCTATGCGCTCTACATGCTGTCCGGTTACAGCCAGCATGCATTGGGCCTGGAGCTGGACGCGATCGCCGCGGTGGTCATTGGCGGCACGCTGTTGACCGGCGGTCGCGGCCATGTCGCCGGCACCCTGTGCGGCGTGCTGATCCTCGGCTTGATCCAGACCATGATCGCCTTCGACGGCCGGCTCAGTTCCTGGTGGACGCGCATCGCCATCGGTCTGCTGCTGCTAGTGTTTTGTCTGTTGCAGCGGCTGCTGGTTCGCCGTGCGCCGGGGCAGGCTGAAGTCGGATGAGAAGCATGAGGGACTACATTCATCCAAAGCTGGATCATGCCTCATCGTCATTCCGGCGAACGCCGGAATCCAGTTCAAATACGGCGTCCGAAGGACACAGAGCCGATTTTGAATGCTTCGCACAGCGTATTTAGACTAGATTCCGGCGTTCGCCGGAATGACGGTGAGGTGTCATTCGGACATTTCGAAAAGCTGTGCGATATCCATGTCCTAGGAAGTGCGCGCCATCAAGGGGAGAGCGTCATGCACCACCACAAACTGAGCGTGATCGAAAAACTCGGCTACGGCGCCGGCGACATGGCGGTGAACGTCGTCATCTCCTCGATGATGCTGATCATCACATTCTTCTACACCGACGTGTACGGCCTCAGGCCGCAAGACGTCGCGCTGCTGTTCATTCTCGTACGCATGGTCGACGCCGTGGCCGATCCGATGATGGGCAGGTTCACCGACCGCCACACCACGCGCTGGGGACGTTATCGGCCGTATTTCCTGGTGATGGCGTTGCCGTTCGGCATCTCGGTGTTCCTGACCTTCACCACGCCCGATCTCGGTTACAACCTGAAGCTGGTATGGGCGTATGCGACCTATTTGCTGGTGATGCTGATCTTCACCGCCGTCACCATTCCGTATATCTCGCTGATCGGCGTGCTCACCGCCGATCCGCAGGAGCGTCTGTCGGCAAACGGTTATCGCCTGTTCTTCGCCAAGGTCGCCGCCTTCCTGGTCACCATCGTGGTGCCGCAGCTTGCCGTGGTCTGGGGCGGCACGCGCCTGGCCGATGGCTACAAATGGGCGATGGGGCTGATGGGCTTGATGGCTGCGTTGCTGTTTCTGTTCTGTTTCTTCAGCACCACCGAACGCATCCAGCATCAGGTCGATCGCAAGCCGCTGCGCGAGCAGTTGCGCCTGCTGTTGCGCAACGATCAATGGATGGTGCTGGCGATCGTGTGCGTGGTCGGCACCATCGGCTACGTTATTCGCGGCTCGGTGGCGGCCTACTACGCCAAGTACTACCTGCACGGCAATGCTGCGATGATGTCCGCCTTCATGGCCACCGGCGTCACCGCGGCGATTCTGGCCATGGTGGCGTCGACCTGGATCACCAAGGTGTACTGCAAGGTCAAGCTGTTCCGCTACAGCCAGCTGGTGGTGGGCGTGCTCAGCGTGATCATGTTCGTGCTGGTGAAGCCGGGCGACGTCACGCTGGCCTTCGTGCTGTATTTCCTCATCTCGTTCGTGGTCGACCTGCACGCGCCGGTGTTCTGGTCGGCGATCGCCGAAGCGGTGGACTATGGTCACATGCGCGAGGGCAAGCGTGTGTCGGGCCTGGCGTTCGGCGGCATCTCCTTCTGCCAGAAGGCCGGCATGGGCGTGGCCGGCGCGATCGTCGGCTGGTTGCTGGCGGGTTTCAACTACGTGCCTGATCGCCCGCAAAGCCATTTCACGCTGACCGGTATCGCCTTGATGCTCACCATCATCCCCGGCGCGTTCCATGTGCTGATGGGCGGGCTGATGTACCTGTACCGCATCACCGATGCGTACTACAACCAGTTCAAAGGGCAGATCGTCGAGGAAGTTCCCGAACCTTCCGACGCGCAACGCGCGCATCTGCTTGGCCCCCGCACCACGGAATGCTTGCCATGAAACTTGCCAATCCTTTCATCCTCCAGCGCGCCGATCCTTTTGTCGGCTGTCACGATGGGTATTACCACTTCACCGCTTCGGTGCCTGAATACGACCGCATCATTCTCCGTCGTTCCGCAACGCTCGAAGGACTGGCGGCAGCGGAAGAGTTCGTGCTGTGGCGTGCACCGGCAAGCGGTCCCGCCAGTGCGCTGATCTGGGCGCCGGAAATCCACCGCTTCGAGGATGCCTGGTATGTCTATTTCGCGGCGGCGCCGTCGCGCGATATCAAGGATGGCTTGTTCCAGCATCGCATGTACGCGCTGCGCAATCCGGCTACCGACCCCACCACCGGCGAGTGGCAGTTTGTCGGCCAGGTTGACAGCGGCATCGACGCCTTCTGCCTGGACGCCACCAGTTTCCGTCATCGCGGCCAGAACTATTACGTGTGGGCGCAAAAACATCCCGATATTCCCGGCAATTCCAATCTCTACATCGCACCCTTGGCGACACCCACGGCATTGGCCGCCGCACCTGTATTGCTGACGCGCCCGGAACTCGATTGGGAAGTGCAGGGCTTTGCGGTCAACGAAGGGCCGGCGATGCTGATTCGTCACGGCAAGGTGTTCATTACCTACTCGGCCAGCGCCACGGACGAACGCTACGCCATGGGCTTGCTGTGGGCGGATGCCGAAGCGGACCTGCTCGATGCGCGCAACTGGCATAAATCGCCCACGCCCGTATTCGTCACCGATGTCGAACGCCAGGTGTTCGGTCCCGGCCATAACAGTTTCACCGTCGATGGCGATACCGACTTGATGATCTACCACGCCCGCGACTATCGCCAGATCGAAGGTGATCCGCTGTGGAATCCGGACCGCCATGCACGCGTGCAGCCGCTTTCGTGGGATGCGCAAGGTATGCCGGTATTCGGTCGCCCGCAGCGCGAAGTGGAATGGTCTGCGGGAGTCACCGCATGAGTTTCAAGCGCGTGCTTGCAGCCGTGCTGATGCTTGTCGCGAGTGTTGCGTGCGCAGCGGATCAGTCGAAGCACGACATGCTGCAGGCGCCGCCCGCGCCCAAGCCGCACAAGGGTTATTCCGCCGACGTGCTGGCGCACGATCCGGTGATCGCGCAGCAAGGTGACACCTGGTACCTGTTCATCACCGGCCCCGGCATACCGGTCTATAGCTCTAAGAACCTGAAGACCTGGAAGGCCGAACCACCGGTGTTCCCGAAGATTCCCGCCTGGGCGTACGAGGTGGTGCCGAATTTCAATGGCCACATCTGGGCGCCGGACGTTACCTTCCACAACGGCGTCTACACGCTGTATTACGCTATTTCCTCGGGCGGCAAGAACACCTCGGCAATCGGCGTGGCCACCAATACGACGCTCGATCCGTCCAGCCCAAATTTCAAATGGGTCGACCACGGCATCCTCATTCGCTCGCTACCGCAACGCGACCTGTGGAACGCGATCGATCCCAATCTCATCACCGACGTCGACGGCACGCCGTGGCTGACGTTCGGCTCGTTCTGGGGCGGACTGAAACTGGTGCGCCTCAGCGACGATCGGTTGCACCTGGCCGAGCCACAGCAGTGGTACACGATCGCCAAACGCGAGCGCTCAGTTCTGCTCGACGATGCCAATCCAGGGCCTGCGGCCCTGGAAGGCCCTTTCATCTTCCGCAAGAACGGCTGGTTTTATCTCTTCATGTCCTGGGACTACTGCTGCCGCGGCATGCAGAGCAACTACCACATCATGGTCGGCCGCTCACGCGATTTGCAGGGGCCATATGTGGACAAGGACGGAAAGCGATTGGATCAGGGCGGTGGTAGCGAAGTGTTGCACGGCACTGCGCGCTGGGCCGGTCCTGGGCACAACAGTGCGTATACCTTCAACGGGAAGGATTATCTGGTGTTCCATGCCTATGACGGCAAGGATGGCGGTTTGCCGAAGTTGCATGTTTTGCCGATGACGTGGGATGCGCAGGATTGGCCGGTGGTGGAGCAGAAGGCGTTGGGACATTGACCACACGACGGGTGGCGTTTCCTTCCAATCAGCATCGACGTGAGGTATCCAACTTTATGACTCGTACGTCGCATGCATGTTGTATTTGAGGAGTAAGGAAAGGCCGTGACCCAGCGTCTTTAGTTCACCATCGCATACGCGTTACACCGAAATTTTGCCCGCGTAACTCACACACCCGCAAAGACGCCTGATAACAACGGTACCCGGGTATCCCATGGCGGGCGAATCTGCGGGCTAGATGTTTGATTTGAAGTGGAAATTTGTCGCTTGCAGGAGCCTTGCCGGCCGCCGCATACTCCGCGCAATACCTCATTTTTGGGGTCCAATAGAAATTAGGACCTGAAAGGCACATCGCATGTCCTGGGAAGAGAGCCCGCCCATCGAGCGAATTTGTCCGTGCGGCAATGGCCATTACTTGGTAATCAGCCGGTCCGACGACTGGGGAAGGTTTGAAGAGCGGTGGGAAATGCAATGCCGATCGTGTTCGGTTGAGTACGGCCTGTACGCGTACGATTCCAACCGCAAAGGCTTGGCAACTATGCACTACAGCTGGCTCTCACGTGTAGTTCTCCAAGAACTGTCAATTGCTGCCACTGAACTTGCGCAATCAAAGGAAGCCCTGTCTGTCTACGCGAGAACTGAGTTCGTAGAACGCTGGAATAGACACTTCAATGGCAAGACAAAGAAGAACGTGTGGCGTGAACTTACCGAAGACGGAAAGCACTACCCTAGCCTTCCTACGTTCTATGCACACGTTCGACATTCAACTATGCAGCGGGAGCTGGATCGTTACTTCGAGTGGCACACTCTGCCGACGGTGGCGCGTGTACTGGAATTGAGTAGGTCCGAACTGCAATCTCGCATTGAGCACATTCAGGAGCTTGAGCGTTTGCTGGAGGCGAAACACAGTCATGCTCGCCAGAATTCGGTCACCTAACTAAAGAAAAGGGCGTATTTTTTTTACCAAGGTATCTGCTCCAGTTTATTGCCATAGGCTCTCGTCTGAGGTCACATGAAGCGCCCTCTCTTCACGGTTGCAATCCTTCCCGCTGCCTTCGTCCTCTATAGCGTCGGCATGGTTACCGGGGCTTCCGTTTTCTTTGCTGTCGGTGCTGCATGCGAGCTTTGGTTCTGGGCTCGTCTCCTTGGGCGCAGCGAGGGGCCTAACATCTCGTCCAATCGGACGCGCGAAAAACCGCGGGCCGCTTAACTCTAACGTTAGACATAGTTCAATGCGAATCCTCGTCCGACATAAGGGCTTTTTGCGAAAGTTTGTGGTTGTCGAATCCAGTGACCGAGATGGCTCTCTGACGCTCGTGATGAGGAGGGAAGGTATTGGCGCATCACGCACCACTTGGAGCACTAAGCCGGGAGAACATGATCTCAAGCAGGTTGACTTTGGAGAACCTCGCCAGAAGAGCAAGCGGATAACGATTCATCAGTCGGGTCGCGTGAACTACCACGAAAACGGTAACTCGATCTTCATTGAGCCACTTACTCGCACGAGCCAAGCTACTTGCGTGTACGCCTACCGCGTTCCTGCTCTTGAGAAGCTGAACCTGCACCCGAACGAGGCGGGCGACGAAGATGCAATCTTTGAGCTTTCCGATTTGGGCGATGGTCCGGTGTCCTTTTCGGTCTTTATAGGCCCATCCTCTCTGGTACCGCCTGGAAAAGCCGTTAAGCTTGCTTACGATGTGGAGGGCTACTCGTTAACCATTGCAGTAGACGCCGTACCGACACCCGTTCCCTCGGGGTATGAAGATCACTTCATAACTCTAACGCCTGAGCGAGGCATCTTCCTTGATCAGCAAGTGGCGGAAGATCAAGCAATGATCTCCTACCATCGGGCCCTCACGCGGTCAGATGGGATGGTGCTCTACCATCCAAACGGTGAAGGAAACATTCGACTGATCTTTTCGGTACCAATGCGAATCGCTCCGAGATTCAAGATTGAGCTCGCAGATCCGGAGTTGCATGTGACGCAACAGGACGTGCAAAGAGACGGTAGATCGGAGAAGGTCATGCTGAAATTTAAGATCCGCAACCGACGAACAGGACAGATCATCCGGCATGAAGTCGCCATCAAATCCATAGAGCTCGACGCAGAACTATGAAGGCGGCTGTCCTTTCACCGATGAATCCTATGTTCGAGACATGTTACTGGGTCAGAGCCATCTGAGACTCGTGTGATAAGTGATTCTGACCCACTTCGTCTCAGATTCCACGCCCGAGGAAATTCGTGAGCATCGTGGCCGCGTTCGGTTTCGCGCCAATGATGCTCTCCACAAAGCAGGTCTTAAGGCGGCTAGCAGCAATGGCGATGAGGCCTAACAATTCATCAGGCCGAAGCCGCTTCGCGGCTTGGCTTAATTCAGACGTTAGGTGCCATGGAAATCGTTACCACAATTCAAGATGCATGGGGCTGGGTCGGAATCAAGCCTGCGCAGATTGTTGGCGACAACAGTTTTGGTAACCTCCTCATAAAAGACGAGGTGGGACTGTATTGGCGGCTGTGTCCAGAAGATATCTACTGCAAGGTGATAGCAAATACCCGCGCAGAGCTCGACACACTCTTGCAAAACCAAGAATTCCTAGAAGACTGGAGCATGATCAGCCTCGTAGCCGCTGCCAAGGATCAATTAGGTGCGCTTCGGCCAGGGTACAAATACTGTCTCAAGATTCCTGGCGTGCTCGGTGGCGAGTACGGCGGCTCCAACCTAGCAACTGTCCCGCTTAGAGATCTCATCGCGTTTTCAGGCCATTTGGCAAAAGAGATACAAGACCTTCCCGATGGCACGCAAATTCGCTTGCGAGTTACGGAGTAGCACACCTAACATCTCGTTCAAGGCGGACGGCTTCGCCGCCGCTTAACTCCAGCGTTAGGCCACGATGATTACCTCAGCACGGTTAGGAGCGTGGATAGACGCCATCGCTAGCGCTACGTTGCTCGCAATGGCGGCATGGCTGTATCGGGCCTCACGGGTCGCTGTGGATGAGTTGCTTGGTGTAACTGGATCAGCGCTACTTAGTGATTCGTGCGATAAGTGGCGCTGATCCATTTCGTCACGCCATTTGTTGGGTTACGCTGCGCTAACCCAACCTACGAAACTGCCGGCGAACCGTGAAATGTGCCCCGGATTTGCCGACGGCAAATCCAAGGCGTAGCGACTTACCAAAGCGCATTCGGCCAGCCGCTGGAATTCCAGGTCAGGTTGTTGATGAACAGCACAGGGGTGTAGCTGTTCTGCGAATCCAGCGCATACCAGGCCATGATGCTGTCGCCGATGGCGCTTTCGCCGCCCGGCGCGATGAAGCGCGAGCCGGAGGATGCGATGGTCAGGCCGGAGCCGGGGTTCATCATCGAGTTGCCGTTGTTGTCGACATAGGGGCCGGTAATCGAGGTCGAGCGACCTACGACAATGTGATACGTGCTGCTGGCGCCGCTGCAGCACGAGCCTTTCGACAGAAACAGGTAGTAATAGTTGGTGCCGTTGAAGACGTGCTTGACGATGAAGGAGTTCTCGACGACCTGCGAGGTGTCGCGCGCGATATTGGTGGAGGATCCTACCGTCAGGAAGGTCGACTTGCTGACCTGCCGGATGTAGATGCCGCCCCAGGCCGAGCCGAAGCTGAGCCAGAGATTGCCGGAATAGTCGGCCACCGGTTGCGGATCGATGGCGTTGAATGCGTTGCTGCTGTTGGAGGTGACGACGGTACCGTTGTCGACCCAGTTGCCGGCGGCGATACCGCCTGCGGAAGTGGTGAGGCCGATCGCCGAGGTCTGCGAGCCGAAGGTCGACACGGCGTAGTAACAGGCCGTCGTATTGTTGTAGTTGATGCAGCCGGGCGCCCAGACCTGCGCCGGATCGGCCGACGGGTTATAGGCTTTCCACCAGCTGAGCCCGCTGCCGAAAATAGGCGTGCCCTGCGTCCAGGTGGTGCCGTTGGACGAGTACTTCACGCCGATGCCGCCATTGGCGGTGGTCTCCATGATCCAGTAGGTGGAGCCCTCCTTTTGGATGTCCGGATCGTGGGTGACGAGCGCGCCGCTCAGCGTCCATGGCGCTGTCTGGGCTTGGGTGACGACGGGCGCGCAGCCGAGCGAAGCCAAGGCGAGCGCCGTGGTGAAGAACTTAGTCTTGAAACGCATGATTCCTCCAACGTAGCTTGTGTAAAGGAAGGCCCGGATGACGGGCCGATACGTGGCGCTCACTAAGACACTTATGGGGGCGTGCTAGAACCGGACTT